>JBKQHJ010000138.1:0-12747 GCA_052148835.1 Bryobacteraceae bacterium | reverse complement strand
GCCCTGTTGGACCAGCCGACGGACGTTGGGCATCTTGCCGGCATCCAGGAGCGGATAGATGACCTTCCAGTCGGCGGCATCCCACCCGACTAAGAGAACTTTGCGCGTGGCCATGAACCCGGCTTTGCCCGCTAGGGAGAAACGAACTTCTCGATCACAAATACAAAGTGCTGCTCAAGCCGTGCTCCGGGTGGCGCGGGGTAAGAAAGATTCATCTGTTTAACAGCCTCCACAGCCGCCTGGCTGTTCGGATCAGTTGGTTGCAACGAGTGCGCTTCGACGATCTGTCCGGACGGCGTAACCAGGCCGAAGACACAAACTGGGTGGGCTGTCGCGTGAGAGGTAGGGCGATCCGGTCCAGCGAAGAGCGAGATCTTCTGCGCTTCCTCCATCGCGATTGCCGGTGGGCCAGCGATCATCTCGTCGGTCGGCATAAACAAGCTCGGATCAGCAGCGGGAAGCTCCGTCAGGCTGTTCACCGAAATTTCCGACACTATCCTGCCGGCTTCGGTTACCGTCACCTTGCGAGGAAACGTGTGACCGCCAAGCTGCGGCCCACCTGAATAATCGTAAACGAAGTAGCGCCCCGGTACTTGGGAATGCACCTTCAGCAAGCCGGACTGGGGATCGATACACTCCTCGGTTTCCTCCCAGCGCCGCCCGGGTGTAGGAGTCGGGGTGTTTGCTAAAGCCGAGAGCAAAATGCAAGTGACCTGTGCGCCGTTGAGGGTAGACGTCGTTGTCCGGATCAGGTCGCGATCAACCCATCCAGCGGATGGGATCGGATCGAACAGGGCTGCACGCGCCTCTTGCAAACGGAGTGGGACGATATTTGACGTCCCTTGGCGGTAAAACATCCCATGCGAGGAAATCTGAGTGGTGGTGTATCCGGATGCGGTAGACGCGGTCCAACGAAGCCCTTGCTGGGGATCGAAGATATCCTCCATTTCCCAAGCGCCGTCAAAAGCGGTTTGACCGCCGGAACTGACTGTAAAGCTCACCTTCAGGTCGTAACCGCGGCCCGCGGAGCGCAGGGAGTAACTATCCATCGCGCGGCCAAGAAGCTGAAGCGCAGGTTCCCTGCGCGCGGGCGTATCCGCTGTTCGTATTGACCCAGTGACCAGTTCGAGAGGATCGGCCGGGACGGGCGCTATCCTCGGTAGGTTTTTGCCAAAGCTCGCGAGCGAGAGTCCACTAGCGACGATCAGCCACAACACTCTCTTGGAGACCATTGTTTAGCTCTCCCGATCGGGCGTAAATCGCAGCCTGGGCTGGTATGCCGTGTTTCCGATTATGGGCCGAAACGATCCGCCTCCGGAACCACCGCCAGATCCGCCCCCTCCGCCCGTACCGCCGCCACCGCCTGTTCCACCCCCACCTCCTGTTCCACCCCCGCCTCCGGGTCCGAATCCGGCTCCCCCGCCCGTTCCACCCGTACTTCCAATGCCGCCGACAGTACTTGTGCTTGTAAATCCGGCTTGTAGCGGCAAGAATACACCCATCTTGGTTGTCATACCGCCGACAACGGCCTGAATGGGAACATCTCCGGTGCCAAGGCCGGGCGGAATCTTCAGGTTGATCTGGTACAGACCGGCGCTTGATAGTCCAACAAAAGTGGGTCGGACCAAAATGTTATTGACGTGAAGGCTAAGGATGTTGTTAATTGGCGCCGCGCCGGAAAACGGCTCCCCAACATGGATGGCGGGTGTCGTGGGTCCGAACCCGACGCCATAAAGTTCAACGGTATCGCCGGCCTGCGCTGCGACCGTGGGATAGCCGAGAGAATTTCCGGTCGGGCCAAGAATATCGTAGGTTCCGCCACCAAAAGCTCCCGAGTGGTTCGACCTGAGAATGATTCCAGACACGTGTCTTGCGTCCAGCAGGACGAATGACGGCGCAAAATCGCTCAGAGTCACGCTGGACGTTGCGCTTCCGGCGGAAGTAGTAACCACTACAGAAACAGTGCCTCTCGCCGTGTCGTCGGGGGCCTGCAAGTTGATCTGCCCGGGACTCACAAAGACAAGGAAGGCGGGTCTGCCATTGATTTCCACACCGACTCCGCCCAACGAAGTGGGGAAGCCACCGTTTGACGAGGCGTTCCCGCTAGCAAGGTTGCTCCCGTAAATCGATACCCATTCGCCCGGTTGAATGATATTTTCCGTGCCGTCCAGAGGAACAACCCCACCAGGTAAAATGGCCGGCGCCTGGACCTGGCTGGCTGGCATCGTTTTCGCGGCCGCCGCTACTAGAAAACGTTGTCTCGAATTCGGCTGCGCGATTAGCCCGAGGGCGTTCATGAACGCCAGGTTTTTGTCCGCGATGCGCTGACTATTAGTGCGAGCGCTGGCGATCGGGTCGGGGGCGATATCCCGGACGCCGCTACCGATAATGGCTGCCGATGCGCTGGTCACCATTGCCATGGCCGAGCTGGTAACCGCTGCGTAGACCTGCCAATTCCCCACGCTCCGCTTCAGCACCTCTTTCAAAGGCGATGAGCGCAGAGTGGCGAAGTAGGCCTCTAGACGACGATCCAGGTCAAGTTTTCGAGCAGCGCCCATGAGTTAGGTTCCTTCGCCAAGGGTCCTACGCGGGACCACGGCGTTAGCAGGTGGGCTTTGCGATATTCGCTGAAGCAGACTCCGCCCGTGCGAGGCTGAGGAGAAGAGAGACATCAGGTGCCGCTCCTTGATACTGCTAAAAACCTATATTAATCCTACGGCTTTCAGACCTGGCTGGGAATACTTGGGATTAGGTATTTTTCGACCGTGGGCGGTTGGTAGGCGCGGGGATTTGCTGGAACTACTACCGCGGCATGCGGTGAAGGCGCGTCCCCACTGAGCTCGTGGGTGCATTTCCTTGTGGAGATACCTTATTTGCTCCCCGTGGTTTTGCCAAAACATCCTGCACCTTTTGGAGCAGCTCCTTTGGGCTGTATGGCCTGGGAAAAACATCAAATCCTTCCAGCGATTCCCGGTATTTCAGCCGTTCGTCGTCCAGAAGACCGCCCACCATCAGAACCCGCAGTCCGTTGGATTTGGTGCGCAGATATGTCGCCGCATCATGCCCGGTCATGCCTTCCACGTAAGTACGGGTTATCAATAGATCGGGCGTGACCTCTTTCAAACGATCCACGGCATTGCCCAGGTCGCCGGCCGTTACTACGGTATACCCTTCGTGTTCCAACGTGTCCTGGAGCACGGACCGTACCAGCGGATCGGAGACCAGAAGCAGAATCGTCGTCGTTGCTAAGGAGCGCTCCGGCGCCGTCGATGCTTTTGGCGACCGATCTGTCATGGCTGCGGGCATTGTACACAACTCTCTTCATCTGCGAATGTCACCAAGTATTCGTCTGCCGCAACACCAGTCTGCGGCGCTGACGAAAGTAAATAAGACGATAGAGCCAATTAAGCATTATCTATCACGGCGAGTTTCAGTCCAACGCGACCAAAGCAGCATATTGGCGAGGGACAACGGTGCCGGTCACTTTCGCAGAGTGAAAGTTTGGATTCTTCGTTCCGGTCCGCCGCTGCCCTCTGAAGCAAATGTACGGTATCCGCTCTATCCGAGAACATCGCGTAACAGTGGTATATTTCGGCAAGCCGTTTGGGTAGATACGCCGGTCAACGATCCAGTTCAAAAGCGAGGTATTGAAACCGGCCATCGCGTTCGATTTGAAGCACCACGGGGTCGCCCGGCTTCATGTCATTGAGAGTTGATCGAAGCGTATCCAACAAGGCCACGGGCGAATTGTTCACGGCGTCGATAATATCGCCGGGTTGAAGATCGATGGATTGGGATTGGCCTCCAGCCGTCTTGGCCGCGACTATCAGCCCGTATTCGCGCCTCAGGCCAGGAATCATCGCAGCCGCCTCCTTATCAATCTCGATGCAGAGAACGCCCAAGCGAGCGACGAGATTCTTTTCCGGGTGAATCAAACGCTCGAGAATACTGGCTTTATCCTGACGCTCCCGGACTATGGGAACAACCTTCAACTCATCTTGCCCGCGCAGAACTCGCAGCTCTAATTTGTCACCGGTCGCACGGCGATAGATGCGGCTTCTCAGCTGCCCCGCTGAGACCAGTTTCTGCCCATCCAAAGAGAGGATTATGTCTCTGCGCTTCAGGCCGGCGCGATCGGCCGGGCTGTCCGGCACTACATCGGATACGACGACTCCATAGTCGCGCGCCAACGACAGGCCCTTCGCCATGACGTATGTAATGTCCTGCGCATAAATTCCAATCTCTCCACGGCTCACGCGCCCATTTTTGCGGAGTTGGCCATAGACGTCTCGAACTGTATTAGCCGGGATAGCAAAACCCAATCCCTCATTCCCGCCTGACTGGGAGACGATAAACGCATTTAGCCCCGCCAACAGTCCATTCATGGTCACTAAAGCGCCGCCGCTGTTGCCCGGATTGATGGAGGCATCGGTTTGAATGTAGAGCATGGGATTATCGTCGCCGACCGAGCGATTGGGCGAACTCACAACTCCAAAGGAGACTGAGTTCCGCAAGCCCATGGGAGCGCCAATTGCGAGTACCAAGTCTCCCTGCCTCAGACGATCCGAGTTCATGAATTGGAGCGTGGGCAGCCCTTTTTCATCGATCTTTAGCAGCGCGAGATCGGATTCCTGGTCGATGCCGATGATCTTGGCGTCCACGGTCTGGAGATTGTTGGGATCATCCGAAGCCTCATCTGGGACAGAAGCTCGCGTGACCACCACTCTTATCGTCACGGCGCCTTTGATCACATGCGCGTTGGTAACGATGTAGCCGTCCGGATCGACGATCACTCCCGATCCAATGGATTTCTCTCGTCCCAATAAGCTTACCGGGTGTCCCGCCTCGGAATCGATCAGGCCGTAGCCGCTAACCAGGACTTGCACGACGGCGGGCGCCACCTGTTGAGACAGGGAACGCATTTGGCCACTCACTTCAAGAAGCGATTCGGGCCCGCGCGGAGCCGGAGGAACCTGGTCGCCGAACGCGTTTCCAGCCGCGGCAACTAGTATCAGCACGGACTGCAGTGCCATCAACTCGATTACACGTGACGGCCCGCACCGCAGCCTTCGCGCGGGTCGGCGGGAGAGTTTGTGCACGAATGCACCTCAGTTTCCCGGAGCGGTGTGGGGGAAACCGGTAATGGTCGGAGGGGGCCATCCCCGGCGGTACCGCTCCGTCTCCTGAAAGATACCGCGCTTCGCTTTACAGTCCCATACTCTGAGGCTGGTATATTAGGCCGCTTCGCTTTAGTATCTCGGGGGCAGAATGGACTATCCGGTGCCCGCCCGCGTAGAAAACCACCCCACCTTGGAGGCCACCTCCACCACCGCCGTGAGGTACCGCGCCGGAGCTTCCAGAAATACCAGGCGGGCGCGATATCAATGAGGCCCGCCGCAGGCTATCGTGTTTACAGATCCCCGTAAGCCGGGCGAACGCCACTGTCACTTCGACATCCCCAACAATGATCGCCCGGCCCCGCTCCACAGCATGAACACCTCGACGGATCTTTTGCAGCCACAGAGGTGATTTCTGGCCGCCTGCCTGCCACGGCCGAACTAGAAGCGCAAAGGTGCGGCGCGCAGCTCCAATGGGACCAGGAACAAATCGGCGCCGCCCGCCGTCTTGCGCGTGTTCCTCAAAAGTGAAGCCTGACGCCGCCGTACACCGTGAAAGGCGCCGCCGGGTACGCGAGTTCGTAACCGCCAAACGGCGTTCCAAAGTAGCCGCCGGAGGAGACGTAAAGGTACTCGTTGTATTGCTTATTCAGGATATTCAGCGCGTTCAAGATTAAATCGAAGTGCTTAAACGGCGCGGTTAAGCCTGCGTTGACTGTGCCGTAGGAGGCCATAGTCAGATTGCTGGGCGCAGCGACATTATTGTCGAAAATACGCTGCGTGCCGACGAATTGGAACGCGCCCACCGGGATGAGGGTGACACCGCCTACTTTGAAGTGATAAGTGGCTCCCAAATTAAACGTGGAGGAGGGGACGTAGGAAACCGGAAGGCCATTGTAAGAGACTCCCTGGACGACATACGAGGTGTAATGCGCAGCTTCCACGTTTCCGTTCATAAAAACATGGAGACCGGGGGCGGGATCGTCGTCCAAAAAGTAATTCAGCCCCTGATAACGCGCGGCGCCATTCGCGGCGATGGTATTGCCATTGGAGAGAGCAATGTCGATTTCCTGGCTGGTGTAAGCCACCCGGTAGAGATTGGCGCCGTAGATCAGATTGTTCATGATGCCGGTACCTTCCGAGTGGATCTTGAATCCGAACTGTCCATAACGGGCGCGGGACAAATGGTAGGTATAGGGATCCACAGCCTGGAACAGGCCACCGCCGCCGCCGAGCGAAGGACTGCGCAGCGTCTCGGAATAGCCCCCGTAGAATGACAGCCAAGGCAGCGCTTGATAATTGGCGTTGACCGAGGGTTCGAAACCGTATCGGGACTGGTAATTCCCGCAGCTGGAACCCTGATCGGTAGTGTTGCCGGGAGTGGTGGCCAGGCTGATCGAGCAGTGCGTAGCGAGAATGACGCCGGGGAGGGGATTAAAGTCCTCGAGCGCATTGTCCACGTACGAGGTAGCAAAACGGACGTAGCGGATGCCTGGCGTAATTGTCAGCTTCGATACGTGAAACCCGTCCTGAACAAAGATGGCGGCGTTATTCTGCGTAAAATAACCGGAACGGACTTTGCCGCCGATGTTGAGGATCTCCTCGCCGCCGTTGCCGCCGTCGGCGCCGTTATAGAACATGTTTCGGGTGTTGTATACGGCGTGGATGAAATAGCCGCCGACGCTCAACAGGTTCATCGGAAGGCTGCGCGTCAAGCTGAACTGATCGCCATAAGTGTCAGTGTGGGGATTGTTCCACTCGTCCTCCTGCGCACCCAAAGCGTAGACATCGTCCAGCCGATCGTGCAGACGGCGGATGTGCATGAACCAGCTCAGATTCTCGATTTGCGTATTATCACTGACGTGCAGATTCTCGCGAACGTGCGCGATGCCCATTTCGTTCACGTCGTACTTGTTGTAGTTGGCATACGGGAGGGTGCTATAAAAGCCCGAGCTTTGCTGGCTGTAGGGTGCGCCTGCGGGTGTGCCGTCTAATGTGATGCCGGCCACCGGCGTGGTTGGAATCACCTGTGAGCGATAGCCGCCGCTGTGCGCCCAGTACCCCCCGAAGTCGATACTGCTTTGCCCGAACTGTTTGATGGTCTTGTCATAGAACGCAAGATCCTTGCTGGGGCTGCCAAAGCCATCGGGTCCGTTGCGGAAATCGTCGCCATCGCCTAGGCCGCCCGCCAGAATCGTCGACCAGCCTTTGTACATAGGGCTAGAGACGTCGAACTGGAGGTTCTTCTGGTTGTAGCTGCCATAGGTGAGCATCAGATCACCATGAAACTGATTGCCGGGCTGCAGTGGCGTAAATTCCACCGACCCGCCCACATTGGTGTAAAAGCGGTTCATCGGATCGCCGGGGCCATAGGTGACGACGGTGTCCTGGATGATCTGCATCTGGGGAATCGTGGCAGATTGCCACAGTCCGGTTGCAGGGTCGACGATGGGGATGCCGTCGAACGTAATGCCGAGAGCCGCTCCGCCAGTGTAGCCGTTATAGCCGCCCCAGCCCTGGTTGATGCCGTTGATCGAGATCGTGTACTTCGTTGCACCAGTGTTGCCGTAGCCTGTTACACGCGCGCCGGGAGCGAGAGCAATCACCTGCGCGGCGCCGGCGATGGGTCCGAGCATATCCATCTGCGTGCGGTCGATCACTCGCAGCGTCTGGTCCGACAGGAAGACGTCGCTCTGTGACGGTTCTGGCGTAGCGCCCAGCATCGTGCCGCCGTTGACGACGACTTGCTGCTGTACAGCGGAAAGCGACAGGTTGATGGCGGCCGAAAACGTCTGCCCAGCCTGGAGCAGGACATTGCGCTCATACGACTCAAAACCCGGCCTGGAAGCCCTCAGGCTATAGGTTCCCGGGGAAAGATTCATGACCGTGTAGTTACCATTGGCGTCGCTGGTGACTTGCGTGGCTGAATGCGTTGCCACGTTGGTGAGCGTGATCGCGGTTTCAGCCACCGCCGTGCCGGATGGATCCACCACTTGGCCGCTGATCCCAGCCGAATCTTGCGCCCGAACAAGCATCGCACCGCAGAAAACGAGCAGACACACCAATCGCAACCTGTGCATGAACGAAAAGCCTCCAGTGATTTTTTGGATTCTTGCCGGCAAGCAGAGCCAGATCGAAGCCAGAGAGAAACAGCCAATAGTACAGATTCCGGAGTTACGTTCTAGTGAATAAAGAATGAAAGTTGCGTTAAGTGGTTACTCCTAACTCAATATACTCCTTGGACTTGGCTGTTTTTACCACGCGCACGGTATGGAATCCACAGATCGAAATATAGTATGGCGGTGAGGCTTGACGGTGCCAATCTACCGCTCAGTGCCAGCGGAAAATACCAGTCTCACGCGATATCTATGCGCGCTCCCGGCAGCGTACAGTCTTTATAAGAATCCCCGTTCAGCCGGGCGAGCGCCGCTGTCAAACGACACTCCAAAAGTGGCGCCCGTCCGGCCCCGCAAACCAGAAGGAATTCTCTGAGCCAACGCCAATGCAGCCACGAGCAGGCGATCCTCCGGAGCGCCACTTCCAGTCCGTTCGACGCCTCCGAAATACGGGTTGCGAGCTACAGACCCAATGAACCAAGATTTGCGATTCAAGAAAGAACGACGGGCGCAGTGTATCTGGACATTCCGTCGAAGCGCCCGTCGCGATTGAGGGATTCAGTCAGTTACAGTCTATGTTCTAATGGCCGGAATGAACATACCAGCCGACTGGTAACTTAGACGCCTCCATCCCGGTAGTACCATCCTACTTTTCCTCTTCGCTGCGCTCCAATGCGTGTTGGCCTGTGCAACGTTCGTGCCGTTTTGAGTGGTAGCGATCATGACTGATCGGGATCTGTCGTCGTTCGGAATGTATACTCACCAGCGGCAAGGTCTTGTCGCCGATCACAAAGCTGTGGTCAACGTGGCCTTGGATCGCATGTCCTCTGTTTTTGAGACTACGTTTGAAGAGGTAAGGTGACGTACCAGGGGCGGGTATTTAGTCGCGCGAGCACTCAGTAGTAATCGACCGCTACCCATCTCGTGGGTCTCTAATTACCAGGGTCGCGGTATGGAAGAGCCTCTGAAACCGGACTAAGGTGGAGCTAATGGCCGGGAATCTTCAGAGCATCGGAAAGGAATCGTCTTGAATGATCAACAAGTGTGGGCTGTCGTTCTAGCGGGCGGCGATGGAACCAGATTGAGATCCCTGACACAGCTTATTTCCGGCGAAGACCGTCCCAAGCAATTTTGCCAAGTATACGGTGGCAAGACGTTACTTGCTCAAACGCGGGCTCGATTGGCTCGCGTGATTCACCCGGAGCGAACTGCGTTTGCAGTGGTGCGGGCCCACGAGAGGTTTTATAGAAACGAACTAGTGGACGTCGAGCCGCAGCGGGTGGTAGTTCAACCGGGCAACAAGGGCACCACCGCCGCGGTGATTTTCAGTCTTCTACGCATAACCGCGCTGGCTGGTGATCCGGTGGTCGCCTTCTTTCCCACCGATCATTACTACTCCAACGAGGCGGAGTTTGACGCTTCCGTTCATCGAGCAGTCAGGGTGGCGCAACATCATCTGGATACGCTGGTGATTCTAGGAGCGGAAGCCGAACACGCGGAGGTTGACTATGGGTGGATCGAACCGGGCAGACGTCTTAACTCCCCTTTTACGAATGCGCTGCTGCGTGTAAGCCGCTTCTGGGAGAAGCCGTCGTATCCCACGGCTCAAGCGCTGTTCACCCGCGGATGTTTGTGGAACACGTTCGTGATGGTTGGGCGGGCAGCCATCTTTCTAACGCTATTGGCCAATACACTGGCCCCAGGCGTATGGAATGCGTTTATCGCGGCTCAGCGCTCCGGGAAGCATTCTACCGACCCGATGGCTCAGTACAAGCTGTGGGCGGCGCTCACCGCGGGAGATTTTTCATGTCAAGTACTGACTCTCAGCACACACGCCCTCTCGGTGCTTCGAGTCGGTGACATCGGCTGGAGCGATCTTGGAACGCCGGAACGGGTGCGAGCTGCGCTAGCGCGATCCGGCGTCAGGCCCTGGTGGCAGGAGTCAGTTGAGCATGAACCTTCTGAAATATTGGTTAAGACTTCTGCTATATAGCAAGAAGCAGCGGCATTTTCGCGGCGAGGCAAAAGTCGGGGGACCAAGTCAGTCTTGCTTTGAAGCTTGGTTCCGCGCCTACCGTCAAAGGTTGGATGATGACCGCGGACGGCATCCAGGCACGTGAACTTTTCACTGGCAAGTTGTCTACCTGTGTTTTGCCTTGCAGAATACCGTCGGCCTAGTATTCCGAAACTGGTCGATCGTCGCTAAGCTCGAAATGGGTGTTTATGGTGGAAGGACGCAAGGCCCTCTCCTGCTTTATTCATGGAGGTCCCGAATGCTCGCTATGTTCCGGGCGCTACATTCGTTCCTAGCGGATGCTCCCAAGCGGGTTCAGGCGGACCGTCGCCGTGCTCTGCCTTCCACAAAAAGTGATGCCCTGGCGATAACACCTCGGATCACCATCGTTGCTTTGGTCGTCAGCGATCACGATCGCGAAGTACTGACCTGCATCTCCAATCGCGAGCCAGTGGATATACACTTCGCCGAATCGCACGTGGACGCCTGGGAGGCGGTGAATCGATTGAACTCTCCTGTGATTTTGTACGACCGTGATTGGCCCAACGCGGAATGGCGGACCACCGTTCAGGCTTTGGCTTCCTCGCCTCACCGTTCCTGCGTCATCTTGGCTTCACGGGTGGCAGACGACTATCTTTGGCAAGAACTCATACGTTGCGGCGGATACGACCTTCTGGCCAAACCATTTCGGGTCGACGATGTTGCCCGGGCTCTCAAATTGGCTCTGTCCTATTGGAAAAGTGCAAGGGCAGCCGCCGCACAATAGGAGGTTTGGCTTGTGGCTATCTGAGTGGTTGAAAAAACGGAATATCGCGGAATCTGCTGCTAAGCGCTTGAGGATTCTAGCTGTATCAATTTCCCTAGACGACATTTTTCTGTTGGAATATCTAGGCAACCAGCACGGGTGGGAAACGAAGTTCGCAGGTTCTCCTCAAGAGGCATTCAAGTTAGCGTCATACGGTGGGTTTGATTTAATCTTGTGTGATCGCAATCAGTCCGGATATCCCTGGCGAGAAGTTATGGATCGTCTGGCGATCTGTTCACCGCGAAGCTGCATCCTGCTGGTTTCTCCGACGAATGACGACTACCTGTGGTGGGACGTATTACATCACCGGGGCTTTGATGTCCTGATTCGCCCGCTACGTGAACCGATCGTTCTGCGCGCCGTCGATAGTGCCATGCGCTGCCCCTCTCCCGTGGTGAATTGTTCGTCAAGCTAGTGGTAACAATACCATCCACCCCTGTCCCTTTCTACCAACTCAGCGCTAGCAACTCCTTGTTCTTTAGCTGCATCAGCTAGATAGAGGCGTTGAAACGCTATGAAGAAGTCATCGAAGGCAGTTGGAGGCTTCTTCCTGGCTGCGCTGTTATCCAGCCCTGCTTGGGGCTCTGTACCCCCGCAACCCGGAACGGTCAATTACGTCGAAGGCCAAGCGGCAATCGGCGCGCGAGCCCTCACGGACAAGTCCATAGGATCGGCCACATTAGCGGCGGGCCAATCGCTCTCGACGGAGAACGGAAGGGCGGAGATCCTGCTGGCGCCCGGCATCTTTCTAAGAATCGATCATCATAGTTCGGTGCGGATGGCTTCACCGGGCCTGGCGGATACGATCATGACGCTCGAAAAGGGGCGCGCCATGGTCGAGGTAGCGGAAATCCGGCCGGAAAACAACATTCGAATTGGCGAAAACAACTCGAGCACGCAGTTGGTGAAGCCAGGATTGTATGACTTTGATGCGGATCGCGGCCTAATCCGAGTGTTTGACGGAAAGGCCGAGGTCCAGACAGCCGGTCAGCACATTGAGGTCAAGAGTGGACACCAAGTCGCTCTCAGCGTTAGCGGAAAGCTGAAGGAACAGCGATTCGACAAGCAAGCGCACATGGACGATTTCTACAGGTGGGCGAGCCTGCGGGCATCTTATTTGGCGGAGGCTAATGTTGATGCGGCCCGGACGTACGGGGGAGGCACCGGCTATTCTCCCGGCCTCTGGTCCGGTGATGGATGGTATTGGGACCCTGGGTTTGACGCTTATACGTTCATCCCGGACGACGGTATTTTCTTCGACCCGTTCGGTTGGGGGTTCTACTCCCCATGGCTGGCGTTTGGAGCTCCGTACTTTGGATACGGATACGGTGGATACGGATACGGTGGATACGGATACGGTGGGTACGGCTACGGCGGATACGGTTACGGTGGTGCCGGCTATCCTCGACACTTCGGGCCGGGATACCATCCCCGCTACGCCGCCGGTGGTCGCGCCTCTGGGTCCGTTGCGCATGCGTACCATGTTAGTGGTAGGGGCACGGGCGGCTTTGGCCGCGCCAGCGCTTTCAGAGGAGGCGGTTTCCGTGGAGGTGCCGGCGGCGGTGGGTTCCATGGAGGAGGCGGTGGCGGATTCCATATGATCTGCCAGACCGTGCAGCCCTCCGAACGGACGCTCCAGGTCTATGGGCACGAAATCCGCAATCTTCTGATTTTGGCTGCGACTGAAGCCGAGAT
>JBKQHJ010000137.1:0-52881 GCA_052148835.1 Bryobacteraceae bacterium | reverse complement strand
TGAGCGAGAGCGTCCGATCCGAAAGCACACAGCAGGGCTGTGAGGAAACAGGCCGGCGAAAATTTCTGAGCCGGCTCAGCGTCACGCTGGGAGCCATCGGCGCCGCACTCGTCGCCAAGCCGGAAATCGTTCAACTTACCCACGGTACGCCAGACCTGTGGCGCTTTTCGAAGGCCAAGTAGAAAACCGATGCTCGGGATGGCGACGAGTGCGGCGCCGATGGCTCCCAGCGTGACGCTGAGCCGGCTCAGAAATTTTCGCCGGCCTGTTTCCTCACAGCCCTGCTGTGTGCTTTCGGATCGGACGCTCTCGCTCATCTGGTTATCTCCTTCGAATAGGCGCCTGTAGGGCCGGGGCGGCGATTCCAGATCACCACCTGACGAGGACGCCAGAGATATTGCAGCGGAAACATGACCAGGTGGACGAGGCGGCTGAATGGGAACAGGAGAATGACAACGAACCCGGTCACAAAATGGAGCTTGGGCAAAAACGGAAGGGAAGCGACCGTGCTCATGTCCGGGTGCAGCGCGGCCAGCGACCAGAACCACGGCACGGCCGTGTGTAGGTACCACACGCCGCCCCAACGGTTGAAGATCGCTACGCCGACGCCGGTCCCCACTTGGACCAGAAGCACGAACAGGAGCACACCATCCATATAAGATGTCGCCGCTTGGGCCAGCGATTTCGGGACCAGACGGCGCGCGATCAATACAACCAATCCGAAGAGCGCGTATAGGCCTAGCGCCATCCCGGTCAATTCCAGCGCGAACCGCCTCATCTCGCCGCCGAGAAGCCATGCCGCAACTCCGGGGAGCAGCGCCGCGAACAGGTGCGCCAAGAGAATAAAGGTGATTCCGTAATGCCAAGGCACGGAACCCCAGAACAGTTTTCGATTCTCGAGGATCTGTGAGGAAAGGCTCGAGTAAGTGTAGCGATTTGTGAAATAGCGATAAACGCCAACCCCGATCGCCAGGACTAGCGCTATGTATGGGAGTGCGATAAGAAGGAATGCGTCCATGGCGTCATCCTCAGACTTCCATAGCCTCGGTCTGAGCACTGGATGCCTCCTGCTGATACTGAAGCAGGCTCAGCAGCGCTCGCAAAACGTGTTTGTAAGGATTCTCAGTCGAATCGAGGATCTCAACCATCCGCGAAACCGCTGGAAGCATGCAATCCTCGATGAGAGGGCTGCGTTCCTGTTCCGCTGCGTGCATGTATCGAAGCAAGAGGCTGATGTGATCGGGCAGTTCGAAGCCGAGCGGGATTCCGCGGGCCTCCATTCGCCGCTTCAGCTCCGCCAGAAAGAGACCCCGCCTGCCGTCGTCGCCAAACAGGTGATATCCGAGATTGGGCGTGCAATCGGGACGCAAATCGAAGGCGTTGGTGTAGGTCTCCTGGAGCTGGCCGAGACTTCTTCCGGCAACCGCGTTTTGAAAGTCCGCGATATGCACGTGCGCGGCGGAGAACTCCGGCACAAGTTCGGCCATGCAATCGCTGACGGCTTTCCCGATCGGGCACTCCGGATAACCCAGAATCTCAGCGAACAAAGAATAGAGCGCCATGTCCTATAAACCCCTTTTCGGCCAGTACAGGAAACCCGCGCCGCGCTGTTCCTGAAAGGCCTGCGTGTCGATTCCGAGTTCGACCACCTGTTCCCGCATAAACGGGGGCACAACCAAGCGCTCATCGAACCCCGCGAGAGCCGTCAGGTGGAAAATACCTTCCACTTCCTCCGGAGTCAAGTGCGCCTCCTCAATGGCTCGCTGCGCAGTTTCCATGGAAATGTCGCCGACAGTTTGCGCGCGCTTGTAGATACGGACGCCCAGCAGTTTGCGGTAGACCGCGATCACTTCCGATTCGTCTCCAGCCGAAAAAAGACTCGCCATATAACGGATGGGCAGGCGGGCGTTTTCGAGCGAGCTGAAGAAGTCCGTCTCCATCTCGTAGCACCCCTGCTGGTTCAGCGTGGCGGTCACCGGCAGAAGCGGCGGCACATAGAACAGCATGGGCAGCGTTCGCCACTCCGGATGCAGAGGCAGCGCCATTCGCCACTGCTTTACAAACTTGAAGATGGGCGACTTCTGAGCGGATTCCACGATCTTCCGATCGATACCGCTATTTGCGGCCTCGCGAATCACTTCAGGGTCGAACGGATCGAGGATCATATCCCGTTGCGCTTCGACCAGCTCCGATTCGGGCCTTGAGGCGCTTTCCTCGATGCGATCGGCGTCATACAGGACAACGCCGAGATAGCGTATCTTTCCGACGCATGAGTGCATACAGGCGGGAGCCTCGCCCATTTCCAGGCGAGGATAGCAGAGGATGCATTTTTCCGCCTTGCCGCTGTTCCAATTGAAATAGACTTTCTTGTACGGACAGCCGGAAACACACATGCGCCAGCCCTGGCATTTCTCCTGGCTGACCAGAACGATCCCGTCCTCTCCGCGC
This sequence comes from Bryobacteraceae bacterium, assembly GCA_052148835.1. Lineage (GTDB taxonomy): Bacteria > Acidobacteriota > Terriglobia > Bryobacterales > Bryobacteraceae > Palsa-89. The sequence continues at coordinate 50,433 of JBKQHJ010000137.1, read as the reverse complement.
TTATAGATCGCGCCGGACGGACAGGCGGCGACACAACTCGGGTTCAGGCAGTGATTACACATCCGCGGGAGATAGAAATAAACGAGTTGCTGCAACTCGAAGAATCGCCGCTTCTCTTCTTCGTTCAGGACTCCCAGATTCGGATCGTTCGCCGCGTAAATGGGAGAGCCGCTCAGATCGTCGTCCCAGTTCGGACCCGCCTCGATCTCCATGTCCTCGCCCGTGATCATCGAAATCGGGCGCGCAACAGGCTGGTCGTCGCCCAATGGCGCGTCGATCAAATCCTTATAGCGATAGGTCCACGGATGATAGTAGTCGTCCAATGTCGGCAGCCGTGGATTGTAGGAGAGGTTGATGAGCTCGCTTTTCTTGCTGCCGAGCTTCAGACGAAGCTGGCCATCTTCGAGCACCCAGCCGCCATCGTACTGCTCCTGATCTTCATACAATGTCGGGTATCCGGTACCCGGCTTGGTCTCCACGTTGTTCCACCACATGTACTCCGTGCCAGGCCGATCGGTCCAGAGGTTCTTGCAAGCGAGACTGCAGGTGTGGCATCCGATGCACTTATCGAGATGGAAAACCATCGAAATCTGCGAGCGCACATTCATGCGTGATTCCTTCCTAGTCCCACTGTGGTTTGCCCTCCAGCTTGTGGACGATCACGTAAGTGTCGCGATCCGTGGCCGGCGGGCCGTAATCGTTAAAGCGATAGCAGTTCTGCGCGTAACCTCCGGCCATCAATACGGGCTTCAGCCGCATTCGAGTGATGCTATTGGTTCCTCCACCGCGCCGGTTTTTGCGGACTGGAGACTTGGGAAAAGAGATGGTCCGTTCCGGAGCATGGTAGAAGATGCAAATGCCGCGCGGAATCCGCGCGCTGACCACGGCGCGCGTCACGATGACTCCATTGTCGTTGTAGGCCTCCACCCAGTCGTTGTCCAGGACTCCGATGTCTGCGGCATCCTTGTCATTCAGCCAGAAGGGTTCGACACCTCGCGACAGAGTGAGCATCCGCAAGTCGTCGTAGTAGGTCGAATGAATGTGCCATTTTCCGTGCGGCGTGATGCAGGCCAGTGTGACGGCCTTCCCGAAAGCCTTGCTGTTGACAAGATTGAGCGTATTTGCGAGAGGGATGCGAGGTTTAAACGTGGGGCAGGACTCGCCGAAAGCGCGATATGCCTCGTGATCGAGATAAAGGTGCTGGCGTCCGGTAAGCGTGCGCCACGGGATCAGACGCTCGATATTCATAGCGTAGCCGGTGTATGCCCGGCCGTTGTTCACGATGCCCGACCAGCAGGGGCTAGTCAGGATGCGGCGAGGCTGTTTGCCAAGGTCGGCAAAGTCATAACGGACGCCGCGATAGCTCTCCGCCAAATCCGCGAGGGGCAGTCCGACTTGACGCTCGCGTTCCTTGAAGCCGCGATAGGCCACCTCGCCATTGCATTCGGGCGCAAAGAAGAGTACGAAGTTCGCGGCATCCACGGCATCCTCCAAAGAGGGATAGCGATGCCCATTCCATTCATAAGCCGGAACGGTCTTTGCGAATTCGTCATATAGGTCCGCAACATCCATGTCGATGCCGTGGTCTTCGACTCCGTGCTCCTTGACTCCGGGGCCAAGAGAGTTGAAGCGATGCGCCAGATTGACGTAATCGCGTTCAACGACCGTCAGGTGGGGCATGGTCTTGCCTGGCACAGGTTCGCATTCCCCTTTGGTCCAATCCCGCACTTCGGGCTGCGCAATCTCATCCCGCGTATCATGCAGCAGCGGAGTCGCGACCAGATCCCGAAACGGCTCGGGGAAGTGGGTGCGCGCAAGCTCGCTGGTCTTTTCCGCGAGCGCCCGGAAAATGTCCCAGTCGCTCCGCGATTCCCAGCACGGAGGAACCGCCGCGCCCAGCGGGTGAATATAAGAATGGAGATCAGTGGTGTTGAGGTCGTTCTTCTCGTACCAGCTTGCCGACGGCAGAATCACGTCGGAGTACAGCGCCGACGTGTCCATGCGGAAGTTCAGGTCGACAACCAGGTCCATTTTGCCCTGTGGCGCCGCCTCGCGGCATTCCACTTCCTGGACGGTATCCTGCGCGACCTCGTCGGCGATTGCGTTGGAGTGCGTTCCCAAGTAGTGGCGCTGGAAGTATTCCTGGCCTTTGGCGCTGCTGTGAAGTGCATTTGCCCGCCAGATTAGCCATACGCGAGGCCAATTTTCCGGAAGATCGGGTTCTTCGACGGAGAAGCGGACTTTCCCCGTGCGAAGCTGATTCACCGTCCAGTCCGCAATTTCCGGAACGGTATGTGCGCCGGCTTCCTCCGCATCACGCACAAGCTGGATGGGGTTGCGATTGAACTGAGGATAAAACGGAAGCCAGCCCATGCGCACTGCGTCGACCTGCAGATCCATGAAGTGCTCGCGCGCGAAGCGGCCGTTCGGCGGATGATAGTCGGCATGCCGCCTTTCATACCGCCACTGATCGCTATGGACATAGTGGAATGACGGACCGTTCTGGAGCCGTGGCGGCCGGACCCAATCGAGAGCGTTCGCCAGCGTGCCCCAGGAAGCCATGGGAGTGAGCTTTTCCTGGCCGGTGTAATGATTCATCCCTCCGCCGTTCACCCCCACGCAGCCACAGAGGATCAGCGCCGAGATGCCGGCGCGGTAATGCAGATTGTTGTGATACCAATGATTGATGCCGGAGCCGACAATAATGGTGCATTTGCCCTTCGTCTTCTCGGCGGTGGTGGCGAATTCGCGTGCGAGTTGCACAACAGTGTTTCGGCCGGTCCCGGTGAACTTCTCCTGCCAAGCCGGCGTGTAGGCGATTTCCTCGTCGTCGTAGGTGGCCGGGTAGTCGCCGGCGAGGCCGCGCGGCACGCCATACTGCGCCATCAGGAGATCCAGACCGGTGGTGACCGCCACGCGGCCGTCGATCGTTTCGATGTAGCGGACAGGCACCCCGCGGCAGAAGGTCCGTCCGCCTCCGAAATCGATAAAGGAAATCTGCAGCACGTCCTCGCTGCCCTCAATCAGGCTCAGTTGAGGATCGATATCCGTTCCGTCCAGGCCGTCTTTCAATTGGAGGTTCCATTGGCCGTCCTGGCTCTGCCAGCGAAAGCCGATTGAGCCTTGAGGCATACGCGCCTGGCCGCTTGGGCTGTCAAGGACCACGCACTTCCATTCGCCATTCTCAACATCGCGATAACGGGCCAGCCGATTGGCCCGCAGAAATCGCCCGGCGGCATGCCCATCAGCCGTCTTTTCGATCTCGATCAGAAATGGAGTGTCGGAATACCGCTTCAGGTAGTCAACGAAGTACGGAACCTGCCGGTCTACATGAAATTCCTTGAGGATGACGTGATTTACCGCCATCCACATCGCCCCATCCATGCCGGCATTCACCGGAATCCACCAATCGGCGTGTTTAGAAACCTGGCTGAGATCCGGGGACAGGACCACCAATTTGGAGCCATTGTGCCGGGCTTCGACGACGAAATGCGCATCCGGCGTCCGGGTCATGCTCAGATTGCTTCCCTCGACCACGATGTACTTGCTGTTGAACCAATCCGCGCTTTCCGCGACGTCGGTCTTCTCGCCCCACGTTTCGGGCGAAGCGGGCGGAAAATCGGCGTACATGTCGTAGAAGCTGAGCATGACGCCACCGAAGAGTTGCAGGAAGCGGGAGCCGGCCGCGTAGCTCAGCATGGACATCGCCGGAATGGGCGAGAAGCCGATCACGCGGTCCGGGCCGTATTTCTTCGCCGTATACAGCATGGAAGCCACGATGAGCTCCAGGCATTGGTCCCAACCGGCCCGGCGGAATCCGCCTTTCCCCCGCGCTGTCTGATACTCGTGACGCTTTTCTTCATCCTCCACAATCGATGCCCAGGCCTCGACCGGATCTTTGTGTTTGGTTCGAGCGCTCTCCCAAAGATCCATCAGGACTCCGCGCAGATACGGATACTTCATCCGCAGAGGGCTGTAAACGTACCAGGAGTACACGATGCCCCGTTGGCACCCGCGCGGCTCGTACAGTGGCAGGCTGTTTTCTAGTTTCGGGTAATCGGTGGCCTGCATCTCCCAGGTCACGATGCCGTTCTTGACGTAGATATTCCACGAGCAACCGCCTGTGCAGTTGACGCCATGCGTGCTCCGTACAACTTTATCGTGCTGCCAGCGGTTGCGATAGAACTCTTCCCACAGCCGCAGCTTGGGATTGACGATATCTTTGATCCAGCTCACAGGGGCGCTCCTTGGCCTGTGGCTCTTTGAACCAGGGCCCGACGTACTGATTTCACGCGGTCGCGCCAGAGAAATCCCGTGAGCGCAACAAAAGCGGCACCCAGGAGCAGCGCGGCAAGCAGAACAATTTGGGTACTCCACTGCGATTGCTGTCGCGATTCCGCCTGTTCGAGGAAGGCCATCAGATCGGCTTGTTCCTCGGGGACCAGTGGATGCACGCCGTAAATGGGAGTCATAACCTGGAAGTAGAGAGTCTGCATCGCAGATTGAGTTCCGCTGGGACCAAGCTTCCGGTAGGCTCGGGTCAGATCGGGCCCCAATGTTCCTCCGCCCGGAAATGAAATTCCTGCAATGCTGTGGCAGGAGACGCAGGCGGGGCCACCATTGTGAAGATGAGTGTCGCCCGTGAACAGTCTTTCGCCGCGAAGCGCCGATCCTGGCGCGGCTTGGGGAGTCGTTTGTGCTCTCGCTATCTGCGGAGCCAAACCGGTGATGAGGCAGACTGCCAAAATCGCGACGGCCAGTCGGGGCATAGGGCTTAGTAGCCGCTGAATTCTTCTATCCTTATATCATCGCTATCCACACCCGCGTTCGTAAGCATCGTTTGAAGATCTCGGACCATCTGCGGCGGGCCTGCAATGTAGTATATCGGTCCTGCCGTGTACCACTGTGGGGAGGCCGCTGCCTTCAGGTGCCGATCCAGCATTCTGTAATCAATCAGCCCCACTTCGCCCTTCCAGGGACGAGTCGATTTCTCGATTTCGGTCATGGTCGCAATCAGCTTATAATTCGGATTCTGGATCTCGAGGGTCTGGAGTTCTTCCAGGAACGCGGCATCCTCGGGCCTGCGGTTGGAATAGAAAAGAAAGATGCGATCCGGCAGTTTTTCTTTGGCCGCATTCACCACGATGCTGCGGAAGGGTGTAATCCCGATGCCGCCGGCCAGGAGCACCGCCGGGCGCGTCGCATTATTGTGCAGGATCAGATTCCCAAACGGGCCTTCGATTTTGACTTCCGTTTGGAGCGGCACGCTCTTCAGAACTCGTTTGAAAGCAGTATCGCGCACGCGAGTCGTCACCATGATGATGGGTTCGTGGGGAGCGGCGCTGATCGAGAATCCTCGCGTATTGCCCTCGGCATCTGTCTCCGGCGGCTTCATCAGTGTGATGTCGACGAACTGGCCGGGTTTGAAGGTCCATCCAGCCGGCTTCTCGAACTGGAAGGCCATGGTGTTTTCGGCCACCTCATGCCGTTCGGTTAACCGCGACATGAAAGTCGGCCAGTTGGCAACCGTGCTCATCTCTCACCCCTTTCCTTAGTTTGACTTCAGTGACACGAGATCGATTCGATCATTCACGCAGCTGCACGCCCCCTGTTCTTGTCCAGAGATGAGCGCAGGAGGATCGCTCTGTACGTATTTTCGATGTCCGCATAGGAAATGTCCTTTCTGAGAGCGTCTACCCTGGCGTTGAGGATAACGTCGTCGATCGACAGCACTCCCATCAACATACCTTCGCGATCGATTACAGGAAGACGCCTGATCCCCTCGGATTTGAGGGTTTTCAGAGCGGTGTGGACATCGTCATCCGGCGTACAGGCAAAAAGCCTCGACGACATCGCAGACCGCACGCAGACTTCCGAGGCTCGGCGGTCCCGAGTGCCCAACGCGATCGAGATGTCACGATCTGTGATCACGCCGATCACATTTCCGCCCTCTCCGGCCACCGGAAGGAACCCACAGGCATTCTTCCACATCAGTTCAACAGCCTGGGCTAAATTCGTCTCTGGGCCACAGAACGCCGTTTGCTTCGTCATCACGTCGCGAACTTTCATAGGACCTCCTTCTCCTTTTCAGGGCTCTGAAACCTGTAGCCGGGAAACGGCACCAGGTGCGGTCAGCGTGACGCCGCAATGATTGCAGCTCCCCGCGGCAACCCACGGGTTCTCGATGCCGTTCTCAAACAATGTCCTTACGAGTCGACGAGGATCGCCCAAATCGCTCCAGCCGATATCGTCGAGGCTGGCGACGGCGAGTTTCTCTGTGCTCACTGCCAATACCTGTTTCGAGAAGTCGGCGGGCGGGAGTTGATCATAAATCCGCTGCATCATCTCAATTTCCATCGTGGAGTCCGGTAATGAGAGCATCGGTTCGAAGGCGCTATACAGAGTCGGGGATGCGTCCCGGATCATTCCCAGAAAGGCGGTGGCGCTGCCCACCATCACAAACGTATTCCAAAGACAGCCTCGATCCAACAAGCTCTGTGCGGTCTGATACGAGGGCTTCTCCCAGAAGCGTTCGACGGGTCTCAGCACGTCACCCGAGGGATTCGCAACAGTTGCGCCTGGTTCGATCCAGCCGTATTCGATCTCGGGATGTGTCGCAGTGGCGCCCAACAGGATCACCGATTGCGCGTTGGTTTCCGCAAGATCGAACGCTGATGCGACTCCGGTCATGAATTCGCTTTCCTTCGAGTAATGATGATCCGAGGGGAAAAAAGCAACCAGGGCGGGCTCATCGTACCGAACGATGCGGAACAAGCTCCAGAGAATCGCAGGCAGAGTACCTCGATTGCTTGGCTGCACCACCATCCGGTTTGGCGGCACTTTCTCAAGTTCTTTCTCGTAGAAAGGCTCGTGTGCCCTCGTCAGCACAAATAGGGTCCGATCACGATCGATGCTCTCCGCGATTCTCAGCCGAGTTTGGGCGAGGAGTGTTCTCCCCTCCAGTAACGGGGAGAATTGCTTTGGCCGATCGTCGCCCGAGACCAGTCGCGTTAGGGATCGCAGGCGAACTCCATCGCCTCCTGCCAGAATCACACCCCATCGGTGTTCATTTGGCTTTCTTTTCATTCGATTCCCTTCTAGGTTTTTGCCAAGCACTCGTCTGCGGAACCCCACCGCTGGATAACAAAAAATCGCTAGCCCACATCCAACAAAGTCTTTGCTCAATCGGGCAAGGGCAAGCGCTCCCAACGACAGCCCGAAGTCGCGGAGCGCGATATCGTAGAAGCCGGAGTAGGACAGCAGATTTATGATGATGCCCCACAGCCAAGCAAATACGATCCAAGCCCCGATCTTCGGTTTGAACGCGACAATCAGGCCGGCTATGATTTCGATTGCGCCAACCACGAGTATGAGATTGTGACCGCCAATGGGTGAGAGGTTGGCGATCCACGGTGCGAGATAATTGTCCCAGTTCACGAGGAGATGCAAGAATTTATCGATACCAGCAATGATTGGCGCTGCCGTAAATGCGAAACGAAGGATCTGGTACGCCTGCCGGGTAGGCGGTGCGACACGATATCCCCAGCTATCGGAAAACCATGTGCAGAAGCTGCGTGTCCGCTTGACATTGCTTTATTCTCCTTTGCTTTCAATGGAGCCTATGCTCGTGCTTCCTAGCTTGATTGTGATCGGATGCGGGCAGAAGGACAATGAACCAACCGTCACTCCAACTGAGACAGGCATAACGGACGCCCGGCATTCAATCCAGTACACACATGCGTGAGCCTCTTTTGAGGGCGATTCGCAGCCAATGCCGACGGCGATCACCAGTTTGAAAAGAATCGTGTCCACATACTGCGGCAATTCTGATTCCAGAGCCCATAGGGGCGTCCACCGGCCTTCTTGTTGTCTACGTCGACCGCGCGGTGCTCGCGGCTCTTTACCCCGGAACGCTCAGGTGCAGCAATTCGCCGTCTCAGAAAGGCTCAGATCCGTGAGGTCTCGTAGGCGGATCACTGCTTGATACTTGACGGCAAGCTTTGATCGCTACACAGACCAAGCTCCTGATTTCGGCGCGCTCGCATTCCCTGAGCGGCGAGGATTTGGTCCGCGACTGGCAGTTCTGAAAGCGTGGAGGTGGTGGCACTCATCGCCGAGCACTGTGGGGGTCCGTGCAGGACGGCCATACGCGTGATCGCCAAAGCCAGCTTCGTCCCCTCGGCTCCGAATCTGTAGCTGACCATGCCATCATCCGTCGCGATTTTGAACGTGGGGACAGAAAACACCCACGTTTTAACCGAGGCTCTGATTCGGGGGATTGAGCGCATCGGAATCCCAATCCCTGCGCACCTTGCCTAAAACAGTTTCTGCTCCACGGGGCAGAAGTGAGCCGAGCGGCCGCCGATCTTGATCCGCTCGATGATGTGTCCCTGCGGGCACCTCTCCCCCGCGCGGCCGTACACCAATAAGATCCGATCGTACCCCCGCTTGGAGCCGTCGGCGCCGGGGGTACCGGTCGCACCTAATCGTATGGCCTTCCGCAGAACGGTCCGGATGCCACGGTACAGAATCTGTAATTGACTCGTCTTCAAGTGCTCCACGCGGGTCAGAGGGTGCAATCGGGCTACGTACAAGATCTCGTCTGAATACAAATTGCCAATTCCGGCGATGAAAGTTGGATCCATAAGTACTTGCTTGAGGGTTCCTCTTTTGCGGATGAACAGCCCCTTAAATTTCAGAAACGTAAACTCAGGGGCCAGCGGCTCGGGCCCCAGGTTTCGGATTTCTGGCAGGTTGAGGATGGCCTGCTCCGGCCCGCACAGCATCTTCGCGAATTTCCGCAGGTCGGAGAGGGCCAACTGCTCCCCGTTGTCCAACTCGAAAACCAAGTGGATAAAGCGGCCCCTCGGCGGTGCGTTATCGCCGGAACGAGCTGGCTGCCACTGGCTGTGGTGGTGACGTCCGATGCGTTTGCGGAGCCATCTACCCACCAGAAGGCGGCCCGAAATCTTTTGATGCACCGCCAGAAGATGATCGCCGCTCAGAGAGATCAGGATGTACTTGGCGCGACGGCTGACGGAGTTGATACGTCGACCCCTGATACAAGACCGGAAATCGGCCTCTGCCGTCGGCAGCCGGAAATACTTGGGCCAGTCCGTCTGGACGTCAACAATCCGCCGGCCAACGAGCCGGGGGCGCAACTCGTTGGCAATGACCTCGACTTCCGGCAGTTCGGGCATCGTTTCACGCGCTGCCGAGGATCTTACGGTAGGTCGCTTCGTCGAATCCAACGACGAGAGTCCTACCTCGTCGAAAAGTGGGAGCGCGGAGATTACCGCTGGGTCTCAACAGCAACCGGGCCAGCATATCCGGTTCCTGTTTGCCCACGTTGAGCTGGACGTGAATGATCGGCTTGCCTTTGGCGATGTAAATCTCATCCACGTCTCGAATTGTTTTGCGCACGTCGTTCCATTTGAGCGGCGTTTTTCTCGCGTCGACTACTGATGGTGTTTCGACACTGTTGGCGGCCAGAAACTCCTGCGTCTTCTTGCAGGTCGTTCAACCGGGCCGATGGTAGCGCCAATCAATTCGTTCCAATTTCGGAATCCGCTCGTTTCCAGTGTGATGCACCGCCACATCCTCGGCAACGGTAGCAACGTAATGCAATATGAGACATTTGTCACGAATACCCCTGCGTATCGAACGGACGCATACTTCACGGCTGGCTGATCCGCCTCCGATGCGATCTCGTGCGCCAATCAGTGGAGTAGTGTCCTCATCTGGCCAGCGAGCTCGCCGAACACCATCTTGCCTGGATGATAGAGCGATGCTAGGCCGTCCCAATCCACCAGCACAAGAGTGGGTGTCGTGCTTGTGCCCGTGACAAAGTTCCGCTCGCCCACGATTACCGGCATGTCCAAAAGTCTCCTGTAATACCGGCTGAGCACCTGTTTGATATGTTCTATTTCTTGCCTGGGTTCAACCGGCTCACGACCATGCTCGTCAAGGTAACCGTACCGGCGAGTGGGACCCACCACCACCAGCCCCGCCGGGCCGAACTGCTTCCGTATCCGTACCAGGACTCGGCCCTCCGCACGGGAGTCTTCGCAATAACGTGCCCAGAAGAAAAGAAGGGCCGGTCGCCCGCGCAGCTTCGCTAGCGATGGCGGGCGGGGGCCAAGCCACCTGTCCGATTTCCAGTTTGGGTGCCGGTTGGCCCTCCATGGTCAGGAGGTTGAGATTCTTTTGAATTCTCGCGCTGATGGGAGTGTTACCAAATTTTTCAAACTGCTCCTTCAGAAACCGTACTGCCTGGATGCGGTCCCCCAGCCGTTCCATTGCTTGTGCCAAGACCTCGATCGAAGTGCCAAGCCCCATTTGCAAAGGGCGGCTCTTCATCGAGAACCAGCCGCTTTGCGCGATGCGTCGCCAACCGATGCGCCTGTTGCGCAAACGCCACGGCTTCTCGGACCCGGCCCGCGTTCAGGGTCCCGCGAGCAAGCCACGAGAGTGCCTCCAAGGCTTCAAGGGTAGGGCCGTTCTTCGCTCGGAAGGTTTGCTCCAGACGCTTCGCCCTCAAGAGATCATTCCTGGCAATCGCAGACCGGACGTCCTCGATGATGTCTGTTTTCCTCTGTCCCATGAGAGCTTGAGGATCGTTGATGGTAGATCGCGCCATTTCTCGTATTATTGGGGTAAACGCCCAGCGCCATGCACCCGGCGTGCGAAAGCACAGCTGCTCGTCAAAAAATAGTCGACCGGATCCGGTGCTGGAATGTCTGGCCTGGCGTTGCCACCGCCGGAGCCATCGTATCCGCACGATAGGTTTCAATTGCTGCCGAGAGTTCGACGCTTTGGGAGTGTCCCGCCGGCCACTTTCTTGCCCGCGCTGCGATCGACGATCGATGGCAAATAGTGGTGTACCGCGCCCTGCGCGTGCCTGCAATCAATGTGCTCTCAAGACCACGTGCACGGATTCGGATGAAGGGACGCGAAATCGTGTTCCAGCCGGACGCGCGGCTGCGCTCTGAAATCGGCCGCTTCCACAAGGGGATTTCGTTGACGCTTTGCGTCTTGGCTGGCCTGATCACCACGGTAGAAATAGCCCGGCGTTATGATCTGGCAGATCGGGTGCTCCTCTGCACCACGCTTCTGTTGGTCCTCGTTGCCGCGAGACGGACCGTCTCGGCGCTCACGAGTCAGATGGAAGGTGTTAAGGACGCACACCCCGGACGTCGATGAATCAACCGCTGGCTGCTAGGGCATGACAACCAGGTCTTGGAACTCAGAGCCCGACGGGTAGAACAGCCACGCCGCCATCGATGGCCTTTTCGAAAATGCGGGGATTGCTCGTGACCCAGCGCAGCCCGTCCCGGTCGACAAGTGCGCGGAGGCCGCCGCCGACTGAAGCAACTGCAAGAGACGCTGCCCCTCACCGCGGTCCTGGGCGCCAACTTTGCAATCGGATCGCGCCGGATGTAATCCAGCCAGACCGATTGGTTATGGTTTCGCAACTCCAGCAGGGGATTCATAGCTGTTCCCTCCGCGGTCTCGGTCTTTTGCGCCGCATGGACTTTTGTTTCGAGATTTCGGATCTTCTCTATTGAGCCCAAATTGCTTGAAAAGATCACTGAATCTCGATTCGGCCTTTGCCCCGCGTTATCGGCCGGACCCGAGGCGAGGACAATGGACCAACCGTCATCCGGGTCGCAGAACCGTGACGAATCTCGATCGCTGACCTGGGTGTGGCACCAGGCGGCTCATCGGTGCCACAACTGAGGATCGCTCTGCGGTAGTAAAATTCTGAGGAGGGCGTCCTCCGCGAGAGCCCTTTGAAATGAGAGGGCGGTATGTTGGCTGGAGATGTATACAAGCTCTTCGAAGGGATGGCGGATGCAGCCTTCGTCGTGACGCTCGAAGGTGAAATCTGTTTCTGGAATGCGGCCGCCGAGCGTCTGTTTGGCTATGCGCGAGCGGACGTTCTGAATCGAACCTGTATAGAAGTCCTTCAGGGCAGGGGCGCGCTCGGCACGATCGTCTGCACTGGAGAATGCAGCGTGCAGCGTTGCGCGGCCCGCACAGAATCGATTCCAACGTTCGATCTGGAAGTTAGGACACGCTCGGGCCAGCGCAAATGGGTAAGTGTTTCGACGATCGTATTTGAAGATTCACGACTTCATCGACGCTTGATTGCCCACCTGAGCCACGACATCAGCAAAAGGAAGGAAACGGAACTGGCCTTTTCGCAAATGCTCGATCTGTCGAAACAGGTCGTTTCGATCGGAGGCAATCAGTCTGAGCCAGCGCCCATTGAGGCCTTATCAGATCAGGAGCGGCGCATCCTGATGCTATTTGCCAAGGCGAAGAACTCCGGCCAAGTGGCAAAGGATTTGAAAATCACGTTGCCGACGCTAAGAAACCATCTTCACGCGATTAACCAGAAGCTTCGCACGCACAACCGGCTGGAAGCCGTTCTTCACGCAATGCGCCGCGGCCTTATTTAGCTTCCCGACGCAGCTCATTGCTCGTCCGAGCGCCACTATATACTTGAGATGCTGTGCGATCTCGCTGCGCTATTTGATGGGTTGCTCGCCGCACTTGCAGTATGGCGCTTTTCTGAGCGGCATGGCCGCTCATGAGCGTGATGTCAATGGGAGGCCGGGCTCGCTGGTCATCTCATCGATGGCCAGCGCAGAATGCGCAGACGCAGCGCCTGCCCGCATCTCGGCAGCAACCCAAATCGCTTCCATGATCTCTTCGGCTGTTGCGCCCTTCATAGTCGCGCGCTTGGTGTGGCCGCGGATGCAATATGGACATTGCGTAACGTGCGCCACCGCAACGGCAATTAGTTCCTTGGTCTTGGAAGGCAATGCGCCGTCCGCAAAGACGCGCTGACTAAACGATTGAAATGCCGCGTAAATCTCGGGCGCCAAGTCCTTCCGTTTCTGTGACAATTCTTTTGAGGCCACAGGATATAAATGTTGTTCCATAAGAAGTTAATCAATCACTCTTGATCGTTTGCACGGCCAGTAGTATCACCTTCGACCTTTATTCTGTTCGAAGATCCGGCCGGATGGCAATGAACCAGGCGTCACTCAGCGTGGAACGGGCATAACAGCGCTTACCGGCACGGATGCAGCCCTTACCGCGGTCCATTGAAGAACGTGTTCAGGAGCGTATCCGCCTGAGCATTACCCAAGGCACATTGTCTCATTTGGGGACGGTCTGCCCACTCGGCCCACCATACGGCTTGCCGGACATCTCTAACGCCGGTGACGTGCATCCTGAAGGCCGTTACAAATGAACTATTGTTTCGTGTGCGACAGGGGCGCAAATTTGAAGCGTGAGGCGCAAACGGCACTCCGAAAGGCGTTCTGATGACGTGTGCTGAGAAGCTAGCAACCTTCGTTTGCCGCTCAGCCTACGAAGATCTATCAGACACGGCGCGAGAGCAATTGAAAATCCGCTTCTTAGACTCGGTGGGGTGCGCACTGGGAGCGCTCGAAGGTGAACCGGTTCAGATCCTCCGGCGGCAGATCAGCGAATTCGAGCCGCAAGGCAAGTGCACGTTGATTGGCGGCGGCACAACAGTACCGGATTCGGCTGCCTTTTACAATGGCGCGCTCGTCCGCTACCTCGATTTCAATGACGCCTATCTGGCGAAGGGTGAAACCTGCCACCCCAGCGACAATCTTGCGGCTATCCTGGCCGGCGCCGAACACGCCGATGCATCGGGTCGGGAGTTGATGACTGCGTTGGCGGTTGCCTATCAAGTGCAGTGCCGGCTCAGCGATGTCGCGCCGGTTCGGGACAAGGGGTTCGATCACACCACGCAGGGATCCTACTCGGTCGCAGCAGGAGTTTCCAAAATCCTGGGTCTCGACGAGGTCCGCACCGCCAATGCCATCGGGATGTGCGGCACTGCGTTCAACGGACTCCGGGTCACCAGGACTGGGCAGCTTTCACATTGGAAGGGCCTCGCCTTCCCGAACACGGCCGCCTGTTGCACGCGACTTGTGTTTCTGGCAATGAACGGCATTACCGGTCCGCTCGAGGTCTTTGAGGGGGACAAAGGCTTCATGGATGCGATCGCCGGTGTTTTCGATATCGACTGGCTTCGCGAAGACCTGGATCGTGTAAAGCGAACGATTCTCAAACGGTTCAACGCTGAGATCCATTCACAAACTACGATTCAGGCTGTGCTGGACCTGAAGGCGCGCCACCAGTTCTCCGCTGCCGATGTGCAGCGGATCGACATCGAAACCTTTGATGTGGCCTTCAACATCATCGGTGGAGGCGAAGAGGGCGACAAGACAAATTCAGTGACGAGCAAAGAACAGGCAGATCACAGTCTACCTTATGTTGTCGCGGTTGCGGTTCTGGACGGTGATGTCATGCCGGCCCAATATGAATCGGGCAGAATCCTGAGGGAGGACGTGCAGAATCTCCTCCGGCGAGTCTCCGTGACCGCAAATCCGGCGTACTCGCAGCGGTTCCCCGACGAGATGCCTTGCCAAGTCCGGGTGACACTCAGCGATGGGAGAACTCTGACCAAGGAGGGCCGCGATTACCCCGGGTTTGTGAGCCAACCCATGTCGTGGGAATTAGCTACCCAAAAGTTCAAACGGCTGGCAGCACCGTACGCAACAGACGCCGAGGGAAAAGCGATTACGAACGCTGTCGCCGACATGGATAACACACGGGTGCGAGATTTGATGCGGTTGCTTAGCTCCGTTCGCATACACAACCAGGCGGGGAGTCGCAAACATGCCTGAGCGGGCGTTCTCCTTTCTGCGTATCAATGAACGATCGCCCAAACCGCGAGCCGTCGGGCTTACGGAAATCCGCGGCCCTTACTACACGCCGTTAGGCAAACGGCAACTGGAAGACATCCTCGAATCGATGGGATGGTACGTGGACTCCCTTAAGTTCGCAGGCGGATCGTTTAGCCTGATGCCTCTTCCGGCGTTGATCGAGTTGCTGAAGGTATGCCATGACCACAATGTTCTGGTCTCGACCGGCGGTTTCATCGAGCATGTGCTGACCCAAGGATCGGCCGCCGTCGACAAATATATCGAGGAATGCAAACGGGTCGGCTTCGACATCATCGAGATCTCATGTGGGTTTATTACGATTCCCGCCGACGACTGGCTTCGGCTCATTGAAAGAGTAAAGAAAGCCGGGCTCAAGGCTAAGCCGGAGATCGGTATCCAGTTTGGGGCTGGTGGCGCAACACGCGCTGAGGATCTGGAAGCTGCGGGGACTCGCGATCCAGAATGGCCGATCCGGCTTGCGAAACGGTTTCTCGATGCCGGCGCGTACCTGATCATGATTGAGTCTGAGGGTATCACCGAAAACGTGAAAAGCTGGCGCACGGATGTGCCAGCCAAAATCATCGGCTCGCTCGGTCTCGAAAAAGTGATGTTTGAAGCCGCCGATCCGGACGTCTTCGCCTGGTACATCAAGAACTATGGCCCGGAAGTGAATCTATTTGTGGATCACAGTCAGATCGTGCAACTCGAATGCCTACGCTCGGGCATCTGGGGGACCGCCGACGTTTGGGGCCGTGTGTTGACGTACAAAGCCGACGAGGAAAGCCATGACGACGGAAGGCGCTGAACCGCGCATCGATTATAGGAAAGTCGCGCCCCAAGCGGTCCAGGCCCTATGGACCGTGGAGCGATATGCCCGCGGCTGCACATTGGAGCCGACGCTCTTAGAACTGGTAAAACTCCGTGCCTCAATGATCAACGGATGCGCCTATTGCGTCGACATGCACTCCAAAGATGCCCGCACTCTCGGTGAATCCGAGCAACGCCTATATGCCTTGAGTGTGTGGCGCGAGGCTCCCTTTTTCACGCCAGCGGAACGCGCTGCTCTGGCCTGGACCGAGGCAGTGACCGAGGTAAGCGCGGGCCACGTTTCGGATGAAATATATCGCCTCGCCCGCGAGCACTTTGACGAACGGCAACTCGTGGATCTGACGATGGCGATCATCGCCATCAACAGTTGGAATCGATTGGCAATTGCGTTTCGCGCGATTGCTGGCACGTACGAACCGGCGAGGCAGCACTCCGCCGGATCGGAGGTGTCCCCATGATCAAGTTGAAACGTGTTTACGAAAAGCCCGGGGCACACGATGGCACCCGGTTTCTCATCGAGCGGCTCTGGCCGCGGGGTGTCCGCAAGGCGGACGTGCACGAGGATGGCTGGGTGAAGGATGCCGGGCCAAGCGATGGGCTGAGAAAGTGGTTTTCTCACGATCCCGAGAAATGGACGGAGTTCCAACGCAAATACTTCGCTGAGCTCGACACCCGGCCGGAGGCTTGGGAGCCGATATTGAAGGCTGCCAAACGCCGCACGGTTACGCTTCTCTACAGTTCCCATGATACGGAGCACAACAACGCTGTAGCGTTGAAACGCTATCTCGAGAAGAAGGTGGCGCACGCAAGCGCCCACCGCTAGGAGACTCATCATGACGGCAACGAAGTCCACCAAGGTGCTGGAACAGGAGCATCAAACGATTCAAAAGGTCGTTGCGACGATGTCCGTCGTCGCTGATCGGCTGGATACCGGCCACAATGTAGAGGCCGCCATCCTCCGGGATATAAGCACCTTTCTCCACGATTTTTCAGAGGAGTGCCACCACGCGAAGGAAGAGAGATTTCTATTCCCTTTGCTCGAGGCTAGAGGAATACCTGCGTCCGGTTGCCCCATTGCGGTGCTGCATAACGAACACGAGAAGGGGCGCGCGTTATTGACCCAACTAGACGACGCAACACAGGCCTTCCTTACAAGCGGCGCCGCCAAGGATGCGCTGGGCATTACCTTGCGAGCACTAGTCAGGCTTTACGTGGATCACATCTGGAAGGAAGAATACCTCCTGCTCCCAATGGCTGACAAGGTCCTGTCGGAAAGCGATCACGCCACGTTGTGCAAACAGTTCGATTCCATCGAATCGGGACTTGGCGCGGGAAAGCATCGGCAGTTGGAGCAACTCTCAGCGAGATTGGAGCACGCACTAGCACAGGAACCAACCAAATGAACGATCTAGATGCCATTTTCGCCGGTGCTCAGAGGTCACCCGAACCGACCGGAAGTCCGTTCCTCTCCTTCGAACTTCAAGCGGAAATCCATGGACTTCGGACGGAGGATCACCCGTGGCAAGCCGGCCGGAACGCGAAGATTTTGGTAAAGTATCCTGACTTTCGCATTCTGCTCATCGGTCTTCGCGCGGGCACGCACCTGGCCGAGCACCGTGCGGCGGGATCGATCTCCGTTCAAACGATCACTGGCCACGTTCTCATCCGAGCGGCAGGCCGCGCGTTTGATCTTCCCGAGGGGCAGTTGCTCGCTCTCGAACGGGACGTGCCTCACGATGTAGAAGCGCTCGCGGAGAGCGCCATTCTAGTCACTATCGCCTGGCCGGGAGCCGAACGCCGGTAGCCCACGATGTGGCCGCTTCTCCTATACTTCGTGCTCGTCTTGCTTCTGGTCATCGGGATGTTGGCGGTCTCGTATGTGCTTGGAGAGCGGCACAGGGGCCGTGCTACTGGCGCTCCCTACGAGGCCGGGATAGTTTCTGAGGGATCGGCACGTGTGCGCCGGTCCGCGAGATTTTATCTGATTGCGATGTTCTTCGTGGTGTTTGACCTCGAAGCGGTCTTTCTCTTCAGTTGGGCCATCGCTGCCCGGGAACTTGGGTGGGCTGGCTTCTGGGAAGCCTTGATCTTCACAGTCGTTTTGCTCGCGGCACTGGTGTATCTGGGCAGAATAGGGGCACTCATTTGGTGGAACGCAAAGTCCGCGATGCCGGCAGGAGGACGAAATGCGCTGGTCGCTAAGCAGCCCACAAGGTAGCGGGAGCCGAGTCGCGGAACCGGCAGCATTCGACGAAGAGGTCAAGCGCAGCATCATTTTGTCCCGGCTGCAGGACATCATGGCGTGGGGGCGCAAGAACTCTATTTGGCCTTTTAATTTCGGCCTTTCCTGTTGCTATGTCGAAATGGCGACGAGTATCACCAGCAAATACGACCTGGCACGCTTTGGCGCCGAAGTGATTCGCGGAACTCCCAGGGAAGCGGACTTGATCGTTATCGCGGGAACGGTGTTCATCAAGATGGCGCCGGTGATCCAACGTCTTTACGAGCAGATGATGCCGCCGCGCTGGGTGATCTCGATGGGATCGTGTGCCAACTCGGGCGGAATGTACGACATCTACAGCGTGGTTCAAGGCGTGGACAAGTTTCTTCCGGTCGACGTTTATGTGCCGGGATGTCCGCCCCGGCCGGACGCGTTTCTCGAAGGACTGATGCTGTTACAGAACGCCGTGGGAACGGAGCGAAGGCCCCTGAGCTGGGTGGTGGGTTCACAGGGCGTGGAACGGCTTCCTGCCCCCTCTTTGCGCGATTTAAACAAATCCGTCCGGCGGCAGGCGATTGATTTGCGTCCGCCGGACGAAGTGTGATGCAAATGGTTGAAACCGCCGAAACTTCGCTCAGAAGCGAATTTGGAGCATCGCCCGCGGCATCGGAGGCGTGTCGGGATGGTATTCCGACCTTC
The DNA here is from genome assembly GCA_052148835.1 of Bryobacteraceae bacterium. GTDB lineage: Bacteria > Acidobacteriota > Terriglobia > Bryobacterales > Bryobacteraceae > Palsa-89. The sequence goes on along the minus strand of JBKQHJ010000137.1, from coordinate 31,911 downwards.
TGGGCGCATCGCGAACAGGTGCACAGCATCCTCGGGTTCCTCAAAGAGCGCGCCCCCGGTCCCTACAAAATGCTGTACGACCTCACCGCGATTGACGAACGAACGCGCACTCATCGTGGAAGCGAGCCAACCGGCGATTTCACCGTCGTTTATCATCTCTTTTCGTTCGAACGGAACGAATATATCCGTCTCAAAACAGCACTCGACCAGGACGCGCTTTCGGTCGACACCATCACCGACCTGTGGCCTGCGGCGAACTGGTACGAGCGCGAAGTCTGGGACATGTTTGGGATCACGTTTTCTGGACACCCACACCTCACCCGCATTCTCATGCCGGCGACCTGGGAAGGCCATCCCTTGCGGAAAGACCATCCGGCGCGAGCGACCGAGATGGGAGAATTCCGGCTTCCCGACACCAAGCAGGATGCCGAGCAGGAGGCGCTTCGATTCCGCCCCGAGGAATGGGGCATGGCGCGAACTCGTGGAGACAGTGACATTATCTTCCTGAATATCGGCCCGCAGCATCCCGGTACGCACGGCGTCCTGCGCGTCGTTCTTCAACTCGACGGTGAAGAAATTCTGGACTGTGTGCCCGAGATTGGATTTCATCATCGCGGCGCCGAAAAAATGGGCGAGCGGCAGACCTGGCATACCTACGTTGTCTACACCGACCGCATCGATTATCTCGGCGGCGTGATGAACAACCTCGCCTATCTCACCGCAGTCGAAAAGCTGATCAGGATCACGGTGCCGGCGCGGGCCCAGGTAATCCGGGTCATGCTCTGCGAACTGTTCCGAATCATCAGCCATCTGGTCTGGTACGGAACCTTTGCGCAGGATCTGGGGCAGATGTCGACGGTTTTCTACACGTTCAACGACCGGGAACGGGCATTCGCCATCATCGAGGCGATTACCGGCGCGCGGATGCACCCGAACTGGTTCCGGATCGGCGGGGTAGCGCAGGACCTGCCGCGCGGCTGGGACGCGATGTTTCGCGATTTCCTGAAATACCTGCCGCCGCGGCTCGCCGAGTATGATCGCGAAATTCTGCGAAACCGCATTTTTCAGGCGCGCACGAAGGGCGTTGGGACGATCACCACGGATGAAGCAATTGATTGGGGCATTACCGGTCCCATCCTGCGTGCATGCGGCTTCGAATGGGACTTTCGTAAAAAGCAGCCCTATTCGGGTTACGAACAGTTCGAGTTCGACATCCCGATCGGCCGGAGAGGTGACTGTTTCGATCGCGCGGCGGTGCGGGTAGAGGAGATGCGCCAAAGCCTTCGCATTATCGAACAGTGCGTAAACCACATGCCGGAAGGCCCCTATAAGTCGGATCACCCGCTCGCAACACCGCCGCGTAAGGCGCGAACGATGCACGATATCGAAACGCTGATCACGCATTTTCTGAGTGTCAGTTGGGGGCCGGTCATTCCGCCGGGCGAAGCGCTGGGAGCTATCGAGGGGACCAAGGGCAATAACGGTTACTACCTGGTCAGCGACGGCGGAACGAACTCTTACCGGACACGGATTCGGACGCCATCGTTTGCGCACATGCAGACCTTGCCGCTTATGTGCAGAGGCAGGCTGATCCCCGATTTGCTGGCGGTATTAGGCGCCATGGACTACGTACTGGCCGATATCGATCGCTGAGGAGGAAAGGATGTTGTCACCGGAAGAGCGACGGGAGATCGAAGCTGAGTTTCCCCGTTATCCGACCAAACAGGCCCTCTCGATTGACGCGATGAGAATCGTGCAGAAGCATCGGGGCTGGGTTTCCGACGAAGCCCTTGAGGATATCGGCGACCTGCTGGGACTGTCCCGGTCCGATCTGGATGGCGTGGCGACATTTTACAACCTCATCTTTCGGAAGCCGGTCGGCAAGCATGTCATCTATTTCTGCGACAGCGTTAGCTGCTGGATCATGGGCTGCCGGAGTCTGGGCGATCAACTCAGTACTCGCCTGGGTGCACAATTCGGAGAAACTACAGCGGATGGCCGCTTCACCCTCCTGCCGATCGTGTGTCTGGGCGACTGCGATCACGCCCCAGTGATGATGATTGACGACGATCTCCACCACGACCTGGAAGCCGCCAAATTGGAAGGAATTCTCGAGCGGTACCGGTAGCCATGGAGACTCCACTGACAAACAACATCCGGCCCGGCGAGGAACCCTCCGATCTGCTCGCCTACGAGCGAGCCGGCGGCTATCAGGCATTGCGCAAGTCGCTGAGTTCAATGACGCCACACGAAGTCATCGAAGAAGTGAAAGCCTCGACGCTGCGTGGCCGTGGTGGCGCGGGCTTTCCGACAGGGGTTAAGTGGAGCATGGTGCCAAATGGGGACGCCGCGCCGCGCCCGAAATACCTGGTCGCGAACGCCGATGAGATGGAGCCGGGTACGTTCAAGGACCGCTTTTTACTCGAAGGCGATCCGCATCAGTTTCTTGAAGGTATGATGATCGCCGCCTACGCGACCGGCACGGATGTCGCGTACGTGTTCCTTCGCGGCGAGTACAAGCTTGCGGCGCAGCGAATCTCCAAAGCGATCGCGGAAGCTTACGCGGCGCGATATCTCGGCCGGAACATCCTGGGGTCCTCCTACAGCCTCGAGATGTATCTGCACATCAGCGCGGGACGGTACATGTGCGGCGAAGAAACCGGAATGTTGAACGCGCTTGAGGGGAAACGGGCCAACCCGCGTGCGAAGCCGCCGTTCCCGACCGTGTCCGGGTTGTGGGGTAAGCCAACGACGATCAACAACGTCGAAACCTTGTGCAACGTCCCGCATATCGTGAACCATGGCGCCAGCTGGTTCCAGGGGCTAAGCCGCACCAAGGATGGCGGCACAAAACTGTATGGTGCCAGCGGAAAAGTGAAGCGGCCCGGTTTGTGGGAGTTGCCGATGGGCACCACGGTCCGAGAAATTCTGGAAGGGCACGCCGGGGGTATGCGCGATGGTCTTCGCTTCCGCGGTCTGCTTCCGGGCGGCGCGTCCACGGATTTTCTGACCGAACAGCACCTCGACGTGCCGATGGATTTTACCGAGGTTCAAAAAGTAGGCAGCCGCATGGGCACCGGGACCATGATCGTGCTGGATGATCGGACCTGTCCGGTTGGCATGCTCTGGAATCTCGAACACCTTTTTGCGCAGGAATCGTGCGGCTGGTGTACGCCATGCTGGAGCGGCCTTGCCTGGGCGGAGCGCCTGCTGAACGCGATGGAGGAAGGGCGTGGCGAGCCGGGCGATCTCGAAAAGCTCGCGTTTCAAACAAAGTTTCTGGCGCCGGGTCACACCTTTTGCGCCCTCGCACCGGGCGCCGCGGAACCCCTTCAGAGTGCACTGAAATACTTTCACGAAGATTTTGACCGGCACATTCGTGAGAAACGATGTCCCTGGAGATGAAATTGGCAGCTGTCTACATTGACAATCGCGAATACCAGATGAATGCGGAGCAGAATCTCCTGCATCAGTGTTTAACTCTAGGCTTCGACCTGCCCTACTTGTGCTGGCATCCGGCGCTAGGCTCCGTTGGCGCATGCCGGCAGTGCGCCATCAAACAGTTCAAGGACGAGCACGACACAGAAGGCCGTATCGTCATGGCCTGCATGACGCCCGTGTCCGAAGGAACGCGCATCTCGATTAGAGACCCGGAAGCCGCGGCATTTCGCGCAGGCATCATCGAAGGACTGATGCTCAACCATCCGCATGATTGCCCGGTTTGCGACGAAGGCGGAGAGTGTCACCTGCAGGACATGACTGTCATGACGGGGCATGACTATCGCCGCTACCGGTTCACAAAGCGCACGTTCCGAAATCAGTATCTGGGCCCGTTTCTGAATCACGAGATGAACCGTTGCATCCAGTGTTACCGGTGCGTGCGGTTCTATCGGGACTATGCCGGAGGGTCCGATTTCAATGCTTTTGCGCTGCGGGATCTGGTCTATTTCGGACGCGACCGGGATGGAGTTCTCGAAAACGAATTCGCCGGCAACCTGGTCGAAGTCTGTCCGACGGGTGTATTCACGGACGCTACGCTGAAGCGTCACTACACGCGGAAGTGGGACCTGCGGCTCGCGCCTTCCCTCTGTGTCCACTGCGGACTCGGCTGCAACATCAGCATCGGCGAACGATACGGGATGCTGCGGCGCGTCGTGAACCGGTATCACAGCGAAGTGAACGGATATTTTCTGTGCGACCGCGGGCGATACGGCTACGAATTCGTGAACAACGAGCGACGCATCCGCCAGCCCAGACTGCGCGGAGAGAGAGTCTCTTCCGATGCAGCCAGGCAGACCCTGAGCGATTTCATTTCGGATCGGCCGGATGCGATTGGGATCGGCTCTCCGCGCGCGTCGCTTGAAAGTAATTTCGCGTTGCGCTGTCTCGTCGGCCCGGACCGGTTCTACGCCGGCATCCCCAAGAGCGAACTCATGTTATTGCGGCTAATGCTCGACATCCTCCGGTCCGGGATGGCGCGCACTCCTTCGCTTCAGGAAGTGGAATTGTCGGATGCCGTTTTCATCCTGGGCGAGGACGTCACCAACGTGGCGCCGAGGATGGCGCTGAGCCTTCGGCAGTCCGTCCGTCAGCAGCCCCTCCAGATCGCTGAACGGCTTCACATTCCTCTCTGGCAGGACCATGGAGTTCGTGAAGCGATCCAGGACGACCGAGGCCCCCTCTTCATTGCAACTCCCAGCGTCACGCGACTCGACGACATTGCCGCGGCATGTTACCGCGGCACTCCAGACGATCTGGCCCGGTTGGGTTATGCCGTCGCTCATGCGCTGGACCCCACGGCGCCGTCGGTGGAAGGGCTGGCCGCCGATCAACAGATGTTTGCGCAACATGTGGCGAGCACTCTCAAAGCCGCAAAGCGCCCTTTGATTGTGGCGGGCGCGAGCCTACACAATGCTGATGTGATCCGGGCCGCCGCAAATGTGTCCCAGGCTCTGCCAGGGTGCGCGCTGTCGTTTCTCGTGCCCGAGTGTAACAGTTTCGGCCTCGCCCTGATGACGGCTGCTCCGCTTGAAGAAGCGATGGGAAGCGACGCGCAAACCGCCATTGTTCTCGAAAACGACCTGTACCGCCGCCTGCCGGCGTCGGCGGTTGACGCGTTCTTGGAGGCACGCGAGCACGTCGTGGTGCTCGATCACATGGAGAACCGGACGACCGCGAAAGCCGAGTTGCTGCTTCCTGCCGCTACCTTCGCCGAAGCAGATGGAACGCTGATCAGCAGTGAAGGCCGCGCGCAGAGATTCTTCCGTGTATTTCCACCGGACGAAATGGTTAGACCAAGCTGGCAGTGGCTGGGCGGCTGGCAAAGTCTGGATCTGTTGATCGCGGATCTGAGCAAGGCGATTCCCGAACTGGCCGGTATTGTTCAGGCCGCTCCGTCCGCCGCATTCCGCATGGCGGACGCAAGAATCCCCCGCGAACCGCACCGTTACAGCGGCCGCACCGCGATGCTGGCTAACATCAGCGTGCACGAGCCGAAGCCACCTGAAGATTTCGATTCCCCGCTGTCGTTCTCGATGGAGGGAAATCCGGATCAGCCGCCAGCCGCTCTGATTCCCTTCTTCTGGTCTCCTGGATGGAATTCCATCCAGGCTGTAAACAAGTACCAGAGTGAAATCGCCGGGCCGCTGCGGGGCGGTGCCGCGGGCATGCGACTGGTCGAGCCAACTCAGGACGGCACGGCGTTTTTCAGCTCCATTCCCCCGGCATTTCAGGCGCGCAACGACGAATGGCTCCTGGTTCCTCTGTTCCACATCTTCGGATCGGAGGAGTTCAGCCGCTTCGCGCCGGCTGTGGCGGAAGTGTGTTCCCAGCCCTATGTCGGATTGAGCCCGGAAGACGCGGGCGCACTCGGACCGGAAGCGGAACTGCTCGACCGCCGTCTTCCTGTCAAAGTCGTTTTCGGCCTGCCGAAAGGCGTGGCCGGCCTGCCCTCCGGTCTTCCTGGATTGGAAGGCTTGGCGCTTCCCGTGTGGAGCAGGATCACCCGAGTATGATGACCAGTGCTTATCCCGTTGCCACGATCATCGGCATCCTGGTCGCCGCGCTAACCATCGCCTCAGGCTTGATCTGGCTGGAGCGGAGGCTTCTGGCGTTGTGGCAGGATCGTTACGGCCCGAACCGGGTTGGACCGTTTGGCCTGCTGCAGGTGCTGGCCGACATGATCAAGATCTTCTTCAAGGAAGATTGGACCCCTCCTTTTGCCGATAAAGCGGTCTTCATCATCGCGCCGGCCGTTATCGTCATAACCGTGCTGATGTCTTTCGCGGTGCTTCCCATCGCGCCCGGAATCGTCGTGGCGGACCTCAACATCGGGCTGCTGTTTATTCTCGCCATGTCGTCGCTTGGGGTCTACAGCGTGGTACTGGCGGGGTGGTCGTCGGACAACAAATACTCGCTGATCGGAGCGTTCCGCGCCGCCGCGCAGATGCTGAGCTACGAGGTCTTCATGGGCCTGTCGCTCATGGGCGTCGTGTTGCTGGCCGGGTCCTTCGACCTCGTTCAAATCGTCGAGGCGCAGCGCCACATCTGGTTCATCATCCCGCAGTTTCTCGGTTTCGTGCTCTTCATGATCGCCGGAGTCGCCGAGACACGCCGACTGCCGTTCGACCTTCCCGAAGCCGAGAGCGAGATCGTCGCCGGGTTCCACTCGGAGTACTCCGGCATGAAGTTCGGCATGTTCTTCGTCGGCGAATATCTCGGCGTCACGCTGATCTCCGCTCTCATTGCCGTTCTGTTTTTCGGCGGCTGGCTCGGGCCGGTTCTGCCGCCAGTTCTCTGGTTCCTGCTCAAGACGTTTTTCTTCATCTGCTTCTTCATTCTCTTGCGGGCGTCTCTGCCGCGCCCTCGCTTCGATCAGTTAATGAATTGGGGCTGGAAGGCGATGCTGCCGCTTTCCCTCGTCAATCTGCTCGTAACCGGTGCGATTGTAATCGCGCTATCCCCTGGGAGGTCACTGTAGCGATGCTCAGTATTCTCCGAACGATCTGGGATGTATTTCTGCACATGTTTCACCGCCGCGTTACGGTGCAGTATCCCGAAGAGAAGCCGTACCTCGCTCCGCGATACCGCGGCCGGATCATTCTCTCGCGCGATCCCGATGGAGGTGAGCGCTGCGTGGCGTGTTATTTGTGCGCAGTAGTCTGCCCGGTTGAATGTATTGCGTTGCAAGCCACTGAGGATACATCCGGGCGACGCTATCCTGAGTTCTTCCGAATCAATTTCTCGCGCTGCATCTTCTGCGGCTTCTGTGAAGACGCCTGTCCGACTTACGCGATTCAGTTGACGCCCGATGTCGAAATGGGCGAATACAAGCGCCCCAATCTGGTTTATGAAAAGGAAGACCTTCTGATTAGCGGGCCGGGGAAATACCCGGACTACAACTTCTGGAAGGTTTGCGGGGTCGCGATCGGAGGGAAAGATAAGGGAGAGGCCGAGCGCGAAGCTCCGCCGGCCGATCTGCACACGCTGTTGCCGTAAAGGACCCATGCTGATCACCTTCTATGTCGCCGCCGCAATCGCAATCGTTTCCACGGTCCTGATGATCACCAGACTCAACGCGGTGCACGCGCTGTTGTATTTAGTCGTGTCGCTGCTCGCCGTCGCGACGGTCTTCTTCATTTTGGGCGCACCGTTTGTGGCTGCGCTGGAAGTGATCATCTACGCGGGCGCCATCATGGTCCTTTTCATTTTCGTGATGATGATGCTAAACATTGGCGACCTCGCCACACGGATGGAACGAGCGTGGCTGAGTCCCAGAGCTTGGGTAGGACCCGCAATACTTGCCGTCCTTCTGGTTATTGAATTCGGCTATACGCTCGGATCTGCCGGCCGGGCCGAACTGGTTCACGAAACAGCACCGAAGGAAGTGGCGCTGGTGCTCTTCGGACCATATCTGCTGGGCGTGGAACTCGTGTCGATGCTCCTGCTCGCTGGGATTGTGGGAGCGTATCACCTGGGTTGGAGCGACCCGAAAGAAAGGGAATCTATTGATGCACTCGAATCTGATCGGCAACGCGCTGTTTCTGGCGGCAATCTTGTTCGGACTGGGACTGGCCGGACTGCTGGTGCGGCGCAACGTGATTTTCACGCTGATGTCAATTGAAGTAATGCTCAACGCGGCAGGACTCGCATTCATTGCTGCGGGAGCGCGTTGGGGCCAGGCGGATGGCCAGGTGATGTTTCTGTTTATTCTTGCCATGGCGGCGGCGGAGGTTTCCGTTGGACTCGCTCTCCTGCTGCGGCTTTACCATCTTTTCAAGTCGCTCGACATTGATGAGGCGAGCACCATGAGGGGCTGACATATGCTTCAGTTGCTTTGGTTGATCCCCGCCATCCCCTTCGCCAGCACGTTGGTTTTGGCGCTTTTCGGCCAAAGGATGTCGCAGCGCATGGTTGCGATCGCCGGAGCAGGCTCGGTCGGTCTCTCGGCTCTGATCTCGCTGGCTATTGTTCCGGCCTCTCTGGCCTATGGAACGCCCTTCACCCAGGTATTGTGGACGTGGATTGATGTGGTGGGATTCCGCCCCGAAATTGCGTTTTATCTCGACCCGGTATCGCTGCTCATGGTGGTGGTCGTGACCTTCGTGAGCTTTCTCATCCATCTGTACTCCGCCGAATTCATGGAGGAGGACGAAGGTTACGCCCGGTTCTTCGCGTACATGAATCTGTTTGTCGCCTCCATGGTGGTTCTCGTGCTGGCCGACAATCTCTTGCTGCTCTATCTCGGATGGGAAGGTGTCGGCTTATGCAGCTACCTGCTCATCGGCTTCTGGTACAAGGATCCCGTAAACGGGCTGGCTGCTCGCAAGGCATTCATCGTCACGCGCGCTGGTGACACCGCCATGATCGTCGGACTCTTTATCCTGTTTCACACCCTCGGAACGCTTCAGATCCAGGACCTCATGCATTTGGCAACCGTGCATTGGGCGGCTGGCTCGCCGTATGCCACGGCTGCTGCGGCTCTCCTGCTTGGTGGCGCCGTTGGCAAGTCTGCTCAACTGCCACTGCAGACCTGGCTGCCCGACGCCATGGCTGGTCCGACTCCAACCAGTGCACTGATCCATGCCGCGACGATGGTCACGGCCGGCGTCTATCTAATTGCGCGGACGCATGCCCTGTTTGCGCTTGCGCCGGACGTTCAGTTTGCGGTCGCGGTTATCGGCGCGGCGACGCTCCTCTTGGCCGGCTGCAGCGCTCTCACGCAGTCCGACATCAAACGTATCCTGGCTTATTCCACAGTGAGCCAGATCGGATATATGTTCCTCGCGCTCGGGGTCGGCTCCTGGGCGGCGGCCATGTTCCACTTCATGACCCACGCCTTTTTCAAGGCTCTTCTTTTCCTTGCGGCAGGCGTCGTCATTGAAGCGCTGCATCACGAACATAATATTTTCCGCATGGGCGGACTTCGCAAGGAACTCCCCATTGCATTTTGGACATTTCTAATCGGTGGCTGTTCGCTGGCTGGGTTGCCGCTGGTGACGGCAGGATACTTCAGCAAGGACTTCATCTTGTGGGGAGCGTGGACCTCGCCCCAGGGCAATCCGGAATTTTGGATCGTCGGCGTTGTCGGCGTGCTGCTGACCGGGCTCTATACCTTCCGTCTCATCTTCGTGGTGTTCTTTGGAGCCAGCCGCACGCCAGTGACTCATCGGCCACATTATCGAATCATCGTGCCGGTCATCTTGCTAGCCACGCTCTCAATCGTGGGGGGATGGTTCAAACACTCGCTGGTGACATTCCTGAATAGCGCGTTGCCGCCACTTCGGGAGGTTCACGCTAATGGGCTGACTGAAACTCTCTCCAGCATCGTCGCCGGATTGGCTTTCCTCATTGGACTCGGCATTGCGTACCTGTTTTTCATCGGAAAACCGGAATACGCCGAGTCCCTGATGAGAGACGGTTTCATGCGCCGGCTCCATGCATTTTGGTTCGCGGATTGGGGTTTCGATTGGCTGTACGACCGGACACTGGTGCGGCCGTTCATCTGGATCGCGACGCTGAATAGGCGCGATGTGGTTGACAACGCATTCACGGCCATCGCGCGATGGAACCAGTTGGCCTACTACGCTCTGAGCCGAACCGAGTCCGGCCGCCTGCGCTGGTACGCCGCTGCCGTTGCAGCGGGGGCAGTCGTCTTTATCGGGGTAATCCTGTTCACATGATTCTCGCGTGGCTCATCATCATCCTTCTCGGCGCAGGCGTGCTGGCGACCGTGGCTGCCCGTTGGAGTTCCGCTCTTACTCGGTGGATTTCGCTCACTGCCACGCTGCTCGACTTCTCGCTGATCGTATTCCTCTGGATACGACACGCCGGCCACGTCACCCTTGGCGGCTCCAGCGCTTGGCTCGAACAGGTTGATTGGATTTGGATTTCCGAATTTGGCATCCACTTTCACCTCGCTCTCGATGGACTGAGCCTGCTGCTGCTGGCGCTGACGTTCTTTCTGGGCGTCGTTTCGATTGTCGCTTCCTGGACGGAAATTACGGAAAGCGTTGGCTTCTTTCACCTGAACGTGTTGTGGATCTTGGCCGGGATCACCGGCGTGTTCCTGGCTGTCGACCTGTTCCTGTTCTACTTCGCCTGGGAACTGATGCTGGTCCCGATGTACTTCCTTATCGCGCTGTGGGGACACGAGCGCAGAATCTACGCCGCCATCAAGTTTTTCCTGTTTACCCAGCTCAGCGGGCTGCTAATGCTGGTGGCGATTCTGGCGCTGTACTTTCTCCATCATCAGAGCACCGGGATCTATACGTTCGAGTACGGCGATTTGATGAACACGCCGCTTTCTTCGACCGCGGCACTCTGGATCATGCTGGGGTTCTTCGCGGCTTTCGCAGTCAAGCTGCCGTTATTCCCATTTCATACGTGGCTACCGGACGCGCACACGGAAGCCCCGACGGCAGGTAGCGTGATTCTTGCCGGTCTGCTGCTGAAGACCGGAGCGTACGGGATGATCCGCTTTGTAGTCCCGCTGTTCCCTGGTGCGGCCCGCGAGTTTGCACCCGTAGCGATGGTTTTGGGCGCCATCGGAATTATCTATGGAGCGGTAATGGCTTTCGGCCAAACTGATATGAAGCGCTTAGTGGCCTACACGAGCGTGAGCCATCTCGGTTTCGTGGTACTAGGTGTCTTTTCCTGGAATGAACTCGCCTTGCAGGGAGCCGTGATGACCATGCTCTGTCACGGTATCAGCACGGGAGCTTTGTTCATTTTGACCGGGGCTATTCAGGAGCGTATCCACACGCGTGAATTGGGACGCATGAGCGGCTTATGGGCGACCGCGCCGCGGCTCAGCGGGGCGGGACTATACTTCGCGCTGGCTTCCCTGGGGCTTCCGGGCCTCGGCGATTTCATTGGCGAGTTTCTGGTGCTGTTGGGCACCTATCGCACTCATCCGATTCTGGCGATTGCCGGTTCCATCGGCGTGCTGACCGCGACCTTTTATGCGCTGCGGCTGGTGCAGCGCGCGTTTCACGGGCCCAACACGCACGCTTGGGCGATCCCCGATCTACTCCCTCGTGAAGGCGTCGTCATCGCCTTGATGGCGGGCAGCCTCTTGTGGTTGGGTTTGAATCCTCAGCCGGTGCTGCACACGTTCAGTCCGGCGATGCATGCACTGGAAACCGTTGTTCAAATGCACAGGTGACATATGAATGCGATGGACCTTCTGGCGCTTCTTCCTCTGCTGCTGATTGCGGCAACGTCCGTCGTGGTCATGCTGGCGATTGCCATCCGCCGGAGCCACACGCTCGCGGCGGGGCTGACGGCGCTTGGCCTGGGCGCCGCCTTCGCGTCGCTCTTTGTCGCTGCGCCTCGCACCCCGCGCGATGTCACACCGCTCTTGAGCATCGACTTGAGCGCGCTTTTCTATACGGGACTGATCCTCGCCGGCTCGACTACGGTGGTGTTTCTCTGCTACGGATATTTCAAGCACCGGGAAAACGATCGTCCCGAAGAGATGTACGTTCTGATCGCGATCGCGACTCTAGGCTCCGCCACGCTGGTTAGCGCCAGCCACTTTGCCTCGTTCTTCCTCGGCCTTGAAATTCTCAGCGTCTCTCTGTATGGATTGATTTCTTATGAGCGGGAGTTAAAAATCTCGATCGAAGCGGGCCTGAAGTATCTGGTCCTCGCGGCCGCATCCGCGTCGTTCCTTCTATTTGGAATGGCGCTGGTCTATTTCGAACTGGGAACGATGGAATTCGGGGAGATCGCGGCGGCTGCGGCGCGGCCGGGTGTTGCGCTGTCCGTCCTTGCCGTGGGCTTCGTCCTGGTCCTGGTGGGCATCGGGTTTAAACTCGCGCTTGTTCCCTTTCATATGTGGACGCCCGACGTCTACGAGGGTGCACCAGCGCCGGTCACCGCTTTTGTGGCCACGGTCTCCAAAGGAGCGATGTTCGCGCTTCTGCTGCGTTACTTCAATCAATCCGGGGCACGGAATAACAGCGCGCTTCTACTGGTTTTGTCGATCATCGCGGTGGCATCGATGTTTGCCGGGAATCTGCTGGCTCTGCTGCAAAACAACGTCAAGCGCATCCTGGCGTATTCCTCGATTGCGCACCTGGGATATTTGATCGTTGCGTTCGAGGCGAGCGGAGACATCGCTGGCTTTGCGGTCGCCTTCTATCTAGTGGCTTATTTCGCGACCATGCTAGGCGCATTCGGCGTTGTCACCATGCTTTCCACGCCAGGCAACGATCGCGGCGATCTCGGTTTGTATCGAGGCCTCTTCTGGCGCCGTCCCGTGATCGCTGGTGTTTTTACGGTCATGCTGCTGTCGCTGGCCGGGATTCCGCTGACGGCGGGATTCGTCGGCAAGTTTTATGTCGTGGCCGCGGGCGCCTCCGCATTGCTGTGGCTCTTGGTGTTCAGTTTAGTGATCACCAGCGCCATCGGTCTCTTTTACTACCTGCGAGTCGTCGTTGCGCTGTACAGCCATACGGAGGACCTTGTTGCGCCTGGAATTCCAATGGAGCCGCGCGGAGTTTGGTCGCTAACGTGGACTGTCGGTGTTCTGACGGCAGCTATTGTCGCGATTGGCTGCTACCCGAGCCCGGTCTTACGGTTAATTCAGAACATGATTGCTCGATCGCAATAGCTAACGGTTTTGAGGAGGAATAATGGTGCCGTTTTCAAAGATTCTGTTTCCGATTGATTTCTCGGAGCGCTGCTTAGGCGCAGCTCGCTATTCCATCCCGTTCGCGGAGCGGTTTCATTCCGAGGTCACTTTGCTCCACGTCGAGCCGCCACCAGAGGCGTACCCGGACCGAAGCATCGAGCGGGAAATCCCGCCCGAAAAGCGTCTGCGCGACTTTCTCTGCGCGGCCTTTGCTCATCTCGAAGTGAAACGAGTGCTTCGGGTCGGAATCGATGTGGCTGAGGAGATCGTTCGGTATGCGCGCGACGATGGCTCTGATCTGATCATGATGCCTACCCATGGATATGGAGCATTCCGCCGCTTATTACTCGGCTCGACGACAGCTAAAGTCCTGTATGACGCGAGGTGTCCTGTCTGGACGGGTGCCCATCTTGCACAGGGCCCGCCCGCTGAGTGGATCAACCCGACGACAATCCTGTGTGCGGCCGATAACGATGCGGGAACTGAGAAAGCTCTCAAATGGGCTTCGCAGCTGGCTTCCGAACTCGACGCCGATCTGCTTCTAGTGCATGTTGAACCACGGCTCACGCGCAGCGAAGAATATGACTCCAAAGAATTTGATGAACAGGTGATAGCAGAAGCCAACCAGAAGATGACAAAGTTACAAGTGGCAGCAGGAACCCGGTTCCAAGTCGTCATCCGGGCTGGGATCGTTTCACATGCGGTAGCTAAGGCTGTCAAGGATTTCGAGGCCGACCTGTTGGTCATCGGCCGCAGAGCGGATCCAGCGTCGGAGGGGTTAGGCTTGAACACCTATGGGTTCATCCGTGAGTCCCCGTGCCCGGTCGTGAGCGTCTGACCGAAGTGTTCGGGAAATACGGTAGAGGAAAGGAACGCGAGGCTTCAAAACCCAATTACTCCTAAACGTGAAAGAGAGGTACAGCTATGTGTGATTACTCCTTGATGATGGTTCCCAACCGGCTCGCCTTAGAAGGCGAGGAATTGGTCGCCCACAAATTTCAAAGCGGCACCACGGGGTTCGTCTCTTACTCAGACTTCACCATTTGGCGAGCGGAGCGGTGCTCAAAGAGCCTATGGCACCGTCTGATGGGCTGGTTCGCTTCAAAGCCCGACCCGACGCCGGTCGTCTGCATTCCACCCGGTGCGCGCCTCCGTGTCGAAGCGCCTCCGGAATCGCTCAGTCGGCGGTCGCACTCTGGCTCATCCGAGCTGGCGACTTTCACCCAGCTTTCGGCCGAAGCGAACCAGCACCGTGACGCTTTATGTTTCGACGATGGGGCCATAGTTCGCTTGGCAATGCTTGCGGAAGGACAAAGGGTGAAGGTGCTGCGGCTTGCCTCGTTTGAAGAGAGGGGGCCCACATCGGAAACGATGCAACGCGTTCCCGCTGCATAGCGCGATCAAGCAAATAGGCTAGCTCTTCGCGTAAAGCTCTCTACCGGCGGAGCCCTTCTGTTTCGGCGGCTGATTCAGGTATCCCAGATGTTCCTGCTGATCCAGCAGCAGGTGAAAGTAGATGAGCCCTCCATATGGAGCCCATTTCTTGAGGACGCGCTGAGCGCTGTCGTAGGTAAGCGGTTTGCGCAAACCCAGCCACCGTTCCAGGTTGTTGCGTGCGCCAACGTCATCGCCTGGAAAAATGTTCGTGCGGCCTAAGCCGCGCAACGACACGTATTCTGCAGTCCAACGCCCAATCCCGCGGAGTTGCTGCAAGCTGGCGAGCGCGTCTTGGTCGCTTGCCTGCTCCAGAGCGGCAGGTTGGAACCGGTTGTCGCAAATCGCCTGTGCCAGATCGATCAGCGACCGCGCTTTGTTGTGGCTGTATCCAAGCCGCACCAACTGCTCGGGATCGGCCGATTTTATATCGTTTGGCTCCGGAAATGCGCGCCGGCCGTGCAAGTCTCGCCCGTAGTGCTCGACCAGCCGGTTTATCAGGATGATTCCCACCGTCAAGCTGAGTTGCTGGCAAGTGATGCCGTTGGTCAGCGCTTCGAAGAGGGTCAAGAAGCGGGGCGGCTTAAACCCGAGGAATCGCTCCGCTAGCGGGGCCAGCCGTCTGTCCGATCGTGCGAAGCGATAGAAAGCGGACAGATCGACGTCGATCCCCAGGAGCCTCGTTAGGGCAGCTATTACTTGCTTCTTCATTTTAGACGAAACCTGAGCGCCGCTTAGCGTGACCACCAATTCATCGCCGCGCTGCACTGCGCTAAGGTCCACAGGTACGCCTTCGACGACCAGCACGCGCTGGTATGTCTCGCCGTCCCACAAATCCCATGTATTGTTGGGCCGCCGGCGTAAGACCCAACTCGTGAGGTCGAGGCGGAACGGCTGTTTGGGCGTCAGACGAACGGAAGGCATTCCGCTTTCCTCGCTAAGCTTAGGCGGGAGGGGAATCGTGTTTGGCTTACGTTGATGCCAACGCCAAGGCAGGTTGGTACACGCATCGGGGATCTTCCGCCAAGTAGTTTCCTGTAATCGCATACGCCCGGGCTCGCGACCCGCCGCAGATCTTTCGATACTCACATTCGCCACACTTCCCCTCGAGCTGGTTTTCATCTCGCAATGTGAGGAACAACGGCGCATTGCGGTAGACCTCCACAAGCGAGTCCCGGCGCACGTTCCCGGCGGCGAGTGGTAGAAACCCACTTGGGCAGATGTCGCCAGTGTGAGACACAAATACCAGACCCTTGCCATCATTGATGCCGATTTGACGGCGGATCGCACTTGCATACGTATTGGTCCCACTTGGCTGCCGCAGCCGCGCAATGTACCGGCGATAGTGCTGCGCCTCGGTGGTCTTGATGTCAAACGGCGCATCGAGAGAAATGGAGTGCAGGCGCGCAAAAACCGATTCGTACTCCTCTGCTTGAAGGTCGTCAGTTAACAGGGCGTGGCCGGTAACGACCAGGAAGAAAACGCTCCACAGCTTGGCGCCGTTTTCCGCCACCAGGCGGGCGATCTTTTCCAACTGGCCCAGGTTCCGCCGTGTCACGGTGGTGTTGACCTGTGTCTCGAGTCCCAGATTGCGTGCTTCCTTGAGGGCTGCAAGAGTTCGATGAAATGAGCCGTGCACGCCTCGAAATCCATCGTGACTGATTTCGTCGGCGCCGTCCAGCGAGACGGCCATGCGAGAAACGCCCGTGCGTTGAATTGCTGCGATCGCCTCACGATTGAGGAGCGGCGTTGCGCTGGGGGTGATCGTGGTCCGCAGGCCGAGGCGGACGCTCTCGGAAAGAAGCTCGAAGATGTCCGGCCGCTTGAGCGGGTCCCCGCCCGTAAATATCATGAGCGGCTCCCCAAATGAACGTACTTCGGACAGCAGGCGGAAGCCCTCTTCCGTGGTGAGTTCATCTGGATTGCGGCACGGCACCGCACTTGCGCGGCAGTGCGCGCAGGCCAGATCGCAGGCTTGCGTCACCTCCCACATCACGAGCAACGGAGCCGAGTCGAAGCGAGTCATGACCAATAATGCTCCAAAGGACCAGACTTAAGCAGTGACTTTGGTCACCACCTATGCCCGGGCACCCCCCTCATTTGCCCAACCATCCCGCGATGATCGCTAGGGGAA
This sequence comes from Bryobacteraceae bacterium, assembly GCA_052148835.1. GTDB lineage: Bacteria > Acidobacteriota > Terriglobia > Bryobacterales > Bryobacteraceae > Palsa-89. The sequence goes on along the minus strand of JBKQHJ010000137.1, from coordinate 15,205 downwards.
TGGAAATGAACCCAGCCGGGATCAATACCGCAAAGAAGTGCGCGGCCCACTTGAGCATTCTTGTGTAGCGCGGATGCGAGACACCGAACAAAGGAAATATCGTCCACAGACCGTGGTACAGGTGCATGCCGAGGAACACCATCGCCACCATGTAGAAGAGCGACACCCAAACAATGTGAAACCCCGCCGTGAGATTTCCATACACATCCAGTTCATGGAAAGGCAACCCAAGCGAGCCAGTGGTCAGGTGCAAAATGTGAAAGACAACGAATGCCAGGATCACGGTGCCGCTACGCATCATCGTCCGTGAGGCGTAGGCAGGAGGAACATCCTTCTTCATAAAGTAAGGGATGGGTCGCGCAACGTGCCGTCCCAGCCACCACAGCCTGACGCCAAGCATAATGTGAATCAAAATCGCGGCTAATAACAAGCTCCGGGCAGTCCATAGCATCGCGTAATGGGAGTGGAGAAACACTGCATACGCATTGATCTGCTCGCGGCCCAGATAAATCTGCAAATTACCAATTAGGTGGCTGAGGACATATAGATACAAAAGCGTACCAGTTACTGCCATGACCGCAGTTTGACCGATCGTCGTCGCGAAGAAAGGGCGCTCAATCTTGATCAACACTGCTTTTCCGTCGTTCCGCGGGTATGTCGCCCTGGCCCTGTTCTTCTCGCCGCGTCGCACCCCGGGAATCATTTGTTCAGTCGCCCGCCTAGTCGCTCTTTTCGCGCTTGAGCCCTTTCATCATGAGCAGGAGCATCACGAGCGGAGTCTTTGCCACGATGGCGTGGTTGAGAAAGGGTGGCATGTGCGCGAACGCCCCTGCTTTCACGGCTTGGGTTTCCGCCCCGAGCGTAAGGTCCGCCTCGCCTTCGAGGAAATAAAGAGCCGCGGGCATCGGCGCGGTGTGTGCCGAAAGCTCGTGCCCGGCGGAAAATCCGAATAGGACCACTTTCACATCCGCGTCATCGTAGAGTGTCCTGCTGAGGATTCCTCGCTGTGGGATGTCAATTTCCTTGATGATCTCGGGAGCGAAGAAGTGTGTCGGATTCACGAGATGTCTCCCTTCGGACGGCCAAACCGGTTAAACGCCATCGTCTATCGAGTGCTGCCACTTTTCAGATCGGGTTCTGGCCGCATCTAGCCGGTGCTTCTCCCGTCAACTGAAGTATCCGTTGCGTCGGCTTCAACTCGCAATAGTTCGTTCGTCACGCCCACACAAACGTCTGTAATCGTGACTGCTGGCCTCATTTCAGGAACAATAGGATCAGAGACGGGAGGAGGAACGTTATTCGCGCCGCTCAAGCAGCCACGGAAGGGCTTCAACTCTGGGCTTCAGAACTATACAAGAGAATGCTGACCGCCTTCTATGTGAAAGAGCGGATGAAGATTTTCGTGCGCCAAGGAAAGTGCTCGTTCCACGCGTCGACGAGGGGACATGAATGCCTCCAGGTTGGCATGAGTTTACTCTTGAAGCCTGGCCACGACTGGTTCTTTACGTATTACCGCTCAAAAGCGCTGGCGATCGGCCTGGGGATGCCACTCAAGGACATCTTTCTCGCCATGCTGAGCCGTGATGGGGATCCCAACTCGAACGGGCGAAACATGCCGGAGCAATTCTCATCAAAGGATCTTCGGCTGGTCGCACAGACTGCCTGTACTGGAACACAGTATCTGCCCGCAGTCGGCATGGCCCGCGCCGTCAAGATGGACGGAAGCGATCAGATCGTTTATGTCTCTTCCGGCGAGGGGGCCACTAGTGAAGGAGAGTTCTTCGAGGCATTGAACTGGGCTGCCCGGGAGAAACTGGCGGTGCTGTTTGTGGTCCAGAATAACGGATACGCGATCAGCGTCCCGCAGGCGACGCAGACCGCTTCTGAGGTTCATCGAATCGCCGCCGGCTTCAATATGCCCAGCTTCAGTTTGGATGGCACTTCGTTTCAATCGATCTATGAAGCCCTGTCGCCGGTCATCGAACGGATCCGCCAAGGAGGCGGTCCGGCGCTCGTCGAGGCGCACGTAGTACGGCTCGATCCGCACTCGTCATCGGACGACCAGAAGAAATATCGCCAGCCAAACGAGTTGTCCACGATCTCCGAGGAGGATCCTATTCGGCGGGTTGAAGACTACCTGTTGAAAGAAGGAGCATTGGATCCGGTTCGAATCGACGAGTTGCGGAAACGGTGCAAAGCCGATGTGGACAGGGCCGCGGAAGAGGCTGACGCGCATCCTGCACCGGACGGCTCTAGCCTGCTCGCCTACATTTACGCCAACGATCCGTTGGTTCGGTCGGCTTCGGGCCCTCCAAACTACGTCTCGAATGAGCAGATCACGATGATCGACGCAATCAATCACGGCTTGCGTGAAGAGATGGCGCGGAATCCGAAGATCGTAATGTGGGGCGAAGATGTCGCCGATCCGAAGGGCGGCGTCTTTGGCGTAACGCGGGGCCTTACGACATCGTTTCCCGGCCGCGTGACGAATTCACCACTGGCCGAAGCGAGCATCGTTGGAGTGGCGGGCGGCATGGCAATCGGCGGTTACAGGCCAGTTGTCGAAATCCAGTTTGGCGATTACATCTGGCCAGCCTTTATGCAGATGCGGGATGAGATCGCCACCGTCCGCTGGCGGAGCCCAGGCGCCTGGAGTTGCCCAATTGTTGTTCGAGTTGCAGTGGGCGGGTACATCAAGGGTGGTCCGTGGCATTCCGCCTGCATTGAAGCATTTTTCGCCCACATCCCTGGCTGGTACATCGTCTTTCCAAGCTGTGCGGAGGATGCAAAAGGTCTGATCAAAATGGCTGCTCGCGCGGAGGATCCCGTACTGTTTTTGGAGCACAAGGGTCTTTACCGAAGGCCCCAGGCCAAGAGCCAGGAGCCGGATGCGGAATACCTGGTGCCGTTCGGCCGTGGCCGCATTTGTAAAGAAGGGCATGACATCACCGTCGTCACGTGGGGCAGCACGGTTTACACGGTCCTCGAAGCCGTGCGCCAGTTGGAGTCCGCGGGTCACTCGATCGAAGTGATCGATGCGCGGTCGATCGTTCCCCTGGATGAAGAGATCATCTACAGCAGCGTTCAAAAAACGAGCCGAATCGTCGTCGCACACGAAGACAGCCTGTTCATGGGCTTCGGGGCGGAGGTTGCCGCTCGAATCGCGCAGAACTGTTTCAGCTTTCTGGACGCACCGGTCATGAGGATTGCCGCTAAGGACTCCTTCGTCCCTGCGGCTACGAATCTGGAGCTTATGGTGTTGCCATCGGTCGAGGACGTGCGGCGGACGATCGAAGAAGCGCTCCAGTATTGATCTAACAGCACAAGAATCTGATGGTATTCACGTGGCCAGAACGGGCGGTGTTCATTGCTCTCCTCTTGGTCTCCGTATGGGGATTCTGGATGCGCTTTAGAGGACTCTGGCGCAATGTAACCGCCTCTAAAGACGATCCTGATCTCACTCTGCGCTCCCTTAGTCTCCGGATCCGTGACGTTGTCCTCGAGGTCTTGCTGCAAAGCAAAGTAATCCGTCAGCGACCGCTGCCCGGCATCGCGCATGCGCTGGTATTTTGGGGTTTCTGTGCCTTTGCACTGATCACCATCAACCATTTCGCCGTGGGCCTGAACACTAGCGTCCTCGATCGCCACGTGCTCGCCGGCAAGTTTTATTACTGGTTTGCGGCCATCTTCGCCGCCCTGGTGGCGGTCAGCATTGCTGGGCTCGCATTCCGCAGGTTCGTGATACGCCCGCGCTGGCTCGGCAATATCTCGTATGAATCAGGGCTGATCGCATTCCTGATCTTCTTCCTTATGGTCACTTATCTAGCGACCTTCTTTCCCGGCGGGCAAGAAAGCAAGCCGTTGTGTGGGCCCACACCTTGACCATCCTCTTCTTCCTGCCCCTGATACCTCACACGAAGCATATGCACCTCGTCTTGAGCCCCTTCACTGTGTTCACAAAGCGCAACGGGTTTAGCAAGATTCCTCCGCTAGAAGACGAGGACGACTTTGGACTTAAGGCCGGCAAGGACGTTACCAAGCTGGTTGCCTTTCAGGTCTATACCTGTGTTGAGTGTGGGCGCTGTACCGAGCACTGTCCAGCTTACTTAACGGGGAAGATCCTAAATCCGAAGGAGATTGTCCTTGGTACGCGTCGTTACTTGAACGAGTTCGGCGCCGGCAACGAGACGCCGCTCATTGGTAAATATCTTTCGGAGGAAGCTGCCTTTCAGTGTACGACTTGCGGCTCATGTGAGTTCCAATGCCCCGTGGGTATTCAGCACCTGCCGCTCATCGTGGGACTGCGACGCGGCGTCGTGAACACCGGTCAGTGGGAAGACCAATACGGAACCAAATTGTTCCTCAACCTGGAGCGGAACGGCAATTCGCTCGGGATGTCCGTGACAGAGCGGAACAAGTTCGTACAGAAGCAGCAACTCCCCATCTTCGACGGCACGCAGGAATACTGCCTGTGGCTCGGTTGCATGGGCGCCTACGATCCACGAGGCCAAGAAACTATCATCGCGCTTGTCGCCGTGTTGCGCTATCTAGGCGTGACGTTCGGCGTGTTGCACGCGGAGCGCTGCAATGGTGACCCGGCGCGCCGGCTAGGCAACGATCTCGCCTTCAGCGAGCTTGCACGGAGCAATCTAGACAACCTGACTCGAAACAAGGTCAACAAGATCATTAGCGTCTGTCCGCATTGTGTACGAACCATTTCGACGGATTGGAAAGAATACGGAACCGCGCCGCCGGTCGAGCATCACAGCGAGTTTCTTGCGCGCCATATCGATCGCTTGCCACGCCATGAAGAGGACGGCGCGACGATTGTGTATCATGACCCCTGCTATCTCGGACGCTACCGTGAGAAATATGACGAGCCTCGCGAGGTGGTCAGTGCCTATGCATCACAACTTTTTGAGCCGGCGCGGACGCGCGAACGATCCTTCTGCTGCGGAGCCGGGGGCGGTCTCGTGTTTCTCGGCGAAGAAAAGGGCAAACGAGTGAGCGTCGAGCGCACTGAGCAGTTAGTTGCCACTCGAGCGGATGTAATCGCCACCGCATGCCCCTTCTGCAACACCATGTTCTGGGACGCGCTGCGCAGCGTCACTCCGGACCCACCAAGGCTGCTCGATATCGCTCAACTCGCCGCTGGCGCCATCCTCCCTCCTCCCTACCCGACCCCGAAAGGTAGCGGCTAGTATCAGTTCGGTAGGATGCGCGCTCTGCTGAACATCTTGGGCCTTGATGCGGCTCGATGTTGCGGCGCGAGCGAATCTCTTGACGTTTCTTTGATGGTGATTGATTCTTTCTTGACACCCTTTCGATATCCCGATTGCTAGGATTCAGTTGTGGCTTCATCCGCAAATACAGCTTCATGCAACGGGAAGCCCTTGAGCAACGTCGCGCCGACCATTCTGTTAGGCGACGTATATAGGCTGCTGGATGGCACGTCAGATGCGGCGTTTGTCGTTACGCTGGAGGGGGAGATCTGCTTCTGGAATGCTGCGTCCGAACGGTTGTTCGGCTTTGCAGCGGCGGAAGTTCTGAACAAAACCTGTCACGAAGTCATCCAGGGCAAGTGTGCGTTCGGCACTCCTGTGTGCACGGGAGACTGTAGTGTTCAGCGTTGTGCTGCGCACAACCTGTCGATCCCGACTTTCGATCTCGACGTTATGACACGCTCCGGCCAGCGGAAATGGGTCAGTGTTTCTACGATCGTATTTGAAAATTCACGCGCCCATAGACGCCTTATCGCGCATCTTGCTCATGACATCAGCAATCGCAAGGAAGTTGAACAAGCCTTCGCGAGAATGGTTGAGGTGTCAAAGGTAATCTCTTCCATTGGCGAAGGGCATTCTCGGCCCGCTCCCATCGAATCGCTTTCATCTCAGGAACATCGCATCCTTACCCTGTTTGGGAAGGCGAAGAACTCGGGACAGGTTGCAAAGGAACTGGGAATCACATTGCCAACTTTGAGAAATCACCCTCACGCCATCAACCAGAAGCTGCGCTCTCACAACCGCCTTGAAGCGGTTCTATACGCGATGAGACGGGGACTCATCTAGAGCCTCCGGGCGCTGGCGCCGCCAGGCGTTGCGCGCCCGGGACATCCGTTTCTTGCTCACCGGAAAACAACTCGACTGGCAGCATCGCGGTTTGAACTCACTCCTTGTCGGCCTCTCAACTTGACGCTTTACAATTGGCAGCTTGCGGGCACGCAGCGGTCAAAAGTGTTGGGGTTCACCGCCGCAATCGATACGAAGAAGCTTGCATCCACCACGTAGAGATTGTCCAAATCATGCGCCTTGCAGTTGACATCCAAAGCCGAGGTCTTCGGATCGCGGCCGAACCGAACGGTTCCGGCCTGGTGGGCGGTACCTCCGATCGGAATGTCCTTGCCCAGGTAAAGCGAACGGTGCATCAAGTGATCGTGTAAGCCGATGTCGCCAAGCATTCCTTCCAGCTCTGCGGTCAGGCGCTTGTGTCCTTCCAGGTTGGTCTCGTGGATGCTCAGCACGAGCTGTCCATTCGGGTTGATGGTCACGCGGTTGTCAGGATGGGGCAGATTTTCCGACTGCAGCCAGAAGTCGATGGAGTGCTCCGCCAAATAGTCGAGCGCAAACTCGGGCTTCCAAACCGCCCAGCCGGGCGCCTCGCCCTTGAGCATTTCTCCATCGGACTTGCCGAGCATCTGGATCTCACCCAGCGGGTACTCCCAATCGTCGGAACGAAAATAGAAGTCGTTCAATGCAAGAGTTTTTTGAAAGGTTCGAGCACACGGGGCGCTAAAGAGCCATACTTGCCGACCAGGTGTTCGGCGAGCGCTAACGATATAGGATAAGCCTTCATCAGTTGCTCCACGAGACGATCGGGCTCGTTTTCAGCCCCCCACAAACGAAAGCTTCGAGTTCTGCATGGGGTGACTCGCCCCCCTAGCTGTGTCTCAACTGTATCGACCGTCTCTTCGGCCATGGCGCGGTACACCGTCCACTTTCCTCCCATGATGCTAATCAAGCCACTCTCAGGTTGGGTCTCAATTTCGTAATCGCGGCTGATCTGTTTGGTTTGCGAGAATTCCCCTGCTCGCACCAACGGGCGCAATCCAGCGGTCGCGCTCACAACTTCCTCAAGCGTGAACTCCGGACTTGCATAACGGTTCAAATGTCGCAATAGATACTCCGCTTCCCCGCGACTGACCGTCATATCTCCTGCGGGATCGCAAAGGGTGTCGGTGGTTCCGACGAGCAAACGATTCATCCAGGGAAGCGCAAAAATCAGCCTTCCGTCTTCCGTGTGTGGGATCAAAAGCGCTTCTACACCGAAGTCGCCGGGCAGAGGAAGAAGGATATGAACTCCCTTGCTGGGTTGCAGCCTTGGCTCCGCCTGAGGATTTGCCAACTGGCGGAAATGATCCGACACGGCTCCTGTTGCGTTTACGAATATCTGTGCGTTGACCTTAAAACTGCGTCCCGAGAGCCGGTCGAATACGTTGGCCGCGATTACCTTTCCGCTCTGGTTCTTTTCGAAGCCAATCACAAAGGCATGGTTGAGAACTTCAGCGCCCGACTGGGCGGCGCTTTGAACCAAGGCAAGGCTATAACGAGCATCGTCGAACTGTCCATCGGAATAAGAAACCGTGCCTTGCAGGCCATCGGCACGGAGCCGGCGCATTTTCGTTAGCGATGCGCGACGATCCGCGAAACTGCTGCCGGAAAGCCTGCTATCGCCTGACAGCCAGTCGTACATTTTCAATCCGATCCTGTAGTAGAGCAAATCCCATAAACTACGGCAGGGGACGCAGATCCGGAGGGTCCGCGACAGATGAGGTGCATTGGCCATCATGATGCGCCGCTCCCTGAGAGCCGTCTTGACCAGCCGGAACTGTTCGAAATCCATCCGGGCGAAGCCCTGTTGCAGATAACGCAAGCCGCCGTGGATCAATTTCGTCGAGGCGCTGGAAGCACCCGAGCCAAAATCGGCCCCTTCCAGAAGAACGGTCTTTAGTCCCCGGAGCGCCGCATCGAGTGCGCAGCCCGATCCGGTTGCGCCTCCGCCAATCACGCAAACTTGAAAGGGAGTATCGATGATCCTCTGAATCGCCTCGGCTCTAGAAAACATCATGCGGATGGAGGCTTGCGACGCCTCCCAATTGCAAGCCCCGCTTCAAAAGACTGCGGTTAGTCAGAGCCTCCGTCGTGTCGTTGAGATTCATATTTGTGGCGCCCCCTTGCCGGCCGCTGGCTGCTTCTGGAATCTAACGCTCGCCAGCAACGCCGCTATGGAACGTTAGCCCGTTTGGCCTCTTCCATCAGTTCCACACTGTCGGCCCGCGTGATCTAACGCTCCTTGTTCAACCTGGTTACACCTGCCGCTACCTCGCGCTCATAAGCCTTGTGGTTCGGATAGAGGTGCTTGAGGCGGGCGGGATCGAAAGGCACTTCATGTCCCGCTATAAAACAAAACGACGTTCCAGTGGAGGAGCCGAACCACGTAGCGGTTGGTACGTCAACTAATGGCGAGCGCACTCCGCCCATAACGTTGCCGAATTCATCAAGGACAGGCTTGCCATTTTCCACGCGAATGGGATCGGCATGAGGCGCCGGGATGCCCTTGCGCACCCAGTCATCGAGCGCGCACCAAGCTGCATCGAAAGCAATGCTGCTGGGGAATCGGCTGCGAGGCCCCTCTTTGCAATCCATGGGAGGTACCTGGCGGCCAGCTTTCATAATATCGGCCGGCCCGGCGGAAAAGTAAAGCTCATCCGGAGTTGCGTGCGCGGCTCCTGCAATTTCGTAATTCCGGAACTTTTCGGAGTCCGCGTCGCTATCGGGTTGGCGCGCTGCAATCGCGAGAAGATAGTCGGAGGTTGTCATCACGCGAATTACCGGCACCCCGGTATCGTGCACTTTTCTGCGCGGATCTTCGGCTGAAATGGGGTCGGCACATTGGTTTATGGGCGTGCCGAGCACGGGCGTGCCGATCAGATAGCCGTCGAAAAGAGGTTTGCCATTCGCTTGAACATCCAGAGGGTGAATGGCGTTAGCATAAGTGACCAGAAAACCGCCGATCTGCGAAAAGCCCCAGGCATAGAGATGTTGCAGGGGATGTGGAGCATCCGCAGCAACGCCATATAGCAAAGGGTTGGTTTTGTCACGGCTCTTGAGCCAGGCCGCTGTCTGCGAGTTGATGTCCCAAACTAGTCCGTTTTCAGTTGTGCGCTCGCTGTCGTTGGCGACATTAGCGCAGTTGCGCGGATCATCCAGAGGCACAGGGTTTGCCCACGAGAGGTCTTTATAGCGTTCCGGATCGAACTTCTTTAGGGCGTCCACGGCGATGGGCTTGGCGGTAATCCCCACCCAAGCGTCACCATTGCGCACGAACTCCTTGTGCGTTAGCGCCCATCCGATATTCAAATCAAAGCGATTCGAGGGATTCAGCATTTCGACCGCCACCGTTCCGCTGAACTTGGAGCGCTTTATCGGGCGCCGTACCAGAACACGCGTTGTGTACGGGGCATGTGCCACGCGCACCGTCGCGGGGCCCAGGCTGGGCCAATCATAGACATTGGCGGTGCCGCTGATCAGGAATTCCTCTTCGACATATCCCATGCTCCTGAGGTCCTGAGGCATCAGCGTATGGTCCGCCGCTCCGAAGGGGTAGGAAGCCGCGCTGGCGGGAAGCGGACCTCCGACTTGGGGCACCGGTGTGGCTGGCGCGGCCGGAAACGCCGTCGCTGCAAGCATTGCTATCACCGGAAGAAATCCATTCGATGCGACTCTCAATCTTTGGCCTCCAGTCTCGTTTCTCGTTTACGCGCGCGTGCAACTCAGCGCGCAGGCACTGCTTTTTGCGGTAGCGCGATCAGCTCGGACAGGCCATGCAATAGCTTTCAGCAAATAAAAAACCGCCCTTACAAGTCGCAGTACGGCCTGTAAGGGCGGTTCTCTTTTTCTCTACCGCTTGGTGAACGATATCAGGGATACTGTTCGGTTGTCAAACGACGATGTCTCAACAACGACGCTTCAATAGGAACGTGGCCCGGCCTGGCATAATGCCCTTTGCGCGCTCCCACGTACCTTCTCTATACAATGTGAAAAGCCCGATGGCCAACACGGTAGTTTGGAGAGTCATCAGCATGCTCTTTGCGTATAGAACGATTTTTCTGGTGTTCGCGTTCGCGGCTATGCCGCTTTCGATCCCTGCCCAATCCGCGGAGTCGGCCGACTCCGATGTGCCCCACTCCGATGTGCCATTGGAGGTTCAAAACCTGCGCTGGCACATGTTGGATCCCGGCTTCAATAGCCTCGCCTTTCGTAGCATGGACATCTTGTTCACCACCCGCAAGGTGCCTCACAGCGGACCGGCCTGGCAGCTACCTCGCGCCGACCATCCACTCGATTTCACTTACACATTCGAGGGCAAAACATACCGGCCAGCGGACTTCTTCGATCGTACTTACACCAACGCGCTGCTGATCATGAAGAACGGTGTGATAGTTTCGGAAATTTATCGGAACTATACCAATGATCAGACCCACTTTATCGCCTGGTCCGCGACCAAGTCGTACATTGGGACGCTTGTCGGCATCGCACTAGCAGAAGGCCGCATCAAATCGCTCGACGACGATATCTCGTCGTATCTCCCGGAGCTCAAAGGCGGCGGCTATCAGGGCGTTACCATTCGCCAGGTGCTCGAAATGCGCTCGGGAGTGGACTACCAGGAGCGCTACGACTTCTCGCCCACCAATCCCAGCCTTGCTGCGCGCAATCACGAGAACGCCCTCATTAAGAATGTCGCTCGTTTTGCCGATGCCGCGCGGACCATCCACCGCGCGCACAAGCCCGGTGAGGTCTTCGCCTATAAAACTCTCGACACCGCGGTGCTCGGCTGGCTGGTGGAACGTGTTGCCGGCGAAACTGTTTCGGCCTACATGACACGAAAGATTTGGGAGCCGATCGGCGCCGAAGCCGATGGTTTCTTTATCATGGACGGCCCTCCCGGGGTGGGGCGCGAGTTTACAGGCGCCGGCTTCAACGCAGTACTCCGCGATTATGCGCGCTTCGGCCAGATGGTTGTGAACGGCGGCGAAGCCAACGGGCACCGCATCGTTTCCAGTGCTTGGTTGAAGGAAGCCACAACGTCTACGTTCCCAGCGAACGGCCCCATGGGCTACGGATACCAATGGTGGACATTCGCGAACTCACATGCATTCACTGCGCTCGGGCTGCAGGGCCAATATATTTTCGTCGATCCGTCGACCAAGACAGTGATTGTGAAGGTGAGCTATTTTCCTCCAGCTGACACCAATGCCGAGCGGGAGACGGCTGCCTTCCTAATGGCCGCGTCAGCTTGGGCCCCTAGCCACGACGCGCGATGAGGGCCATCGCATCATAAGATGCGTCAGGCTCGCCGCGGTTCGCCGGTTAATTCGATGGTGAAACCGTTCGGATCACGGAACCGTAGGGTATGGTCGCGCGTAGAGCTAGTTTCCACCTGGAGCCTCTCCAGCTTGGAGGCAACCGTTTTCTTATCAAATCCCGCAATGCGGAAGCATAGCCGCTCGATGGCGGGTTTTGAGCCAGATGCCACGGGTTCCAAGGCCAGCCGTGTATTGGCAACCTGGAACCAGACCTGGCCAGATTTCTTGCTGGGAGATCCGAAAAACTTCTCGTAGTGGGAAGACGCACGATCGAGGTCTGTGACGGCGAGGACGATATGGTCGAGACCAATCGCTTCGACCGCCGCATCGTCCGTCGAGATTCGCGTGGAAGGAATGATGGTTTTTGCCAGGCCGCCAGGAACGCCAAGCAACTGAAGACGGATTCCGTCATCATCGGTAGGCATGCCAAAGCGGCCGGCTCCCATCTTGATGCCCGCCTTTTCGATGGAGGCCCGCATTTCGTCGGGCTTGTAATCTTTTACGAGCGCGCAGAAGTGGTCGATTTGCGGAGTTTTGTCGTCGCCTCGCGTGCCACCGAAGGCAATATATGCGGTGCCCATGCGCACGTAGTAGCGCGGCGGGGGATCGCGTTCCTGGAACAATTGAGGATCGAAAATGCGCCCGTACCAGTCCGCGGAAGCCTTCTGATCCGGCACGGTCATGCCGATATGTTCCAATCCTGTGGTGCGGAGAGGTAACGTGCCGGAACCTGGTTCTTCGGCGCGGCCGGTGACCGCCCATACGCCCGCCAATGTTGCCGCCGCGGCCAGCGCTTCCCGCCGGCTCCATTTGTTGGTTTGCATTGTCATCGTCAGATCTCGAGTTTGCCCGTGCTGTCGCCAAAGGAATCCTGTTCCACGCCCAATTTGTCGAGTATTGCGAGCAGCAGATTGGACATGGGCGTGTGCGGCGGCGTCACGATGTGGCGGTCGCCTTTCAGCCGACCGGAAGCGCCGCCGGCGACGACTACGGGCAAGGGATCGTGATCGTGCTGATTGCCGTTACTCATGCTGCTGCCATAGAGAATCAGCGAGTGATCCAAGAGGGTGCCGTCGCCGTCTGGGGTGGAACGGAGCTTCTCGATGAAATAAGCCAGGAGCTTGGTGTGGTAGCGGTTGATCAGCGCGAAGCGATCCATGTTGGCGCGAACGTTGGAGTGATGCGACGCCACGTGGAAGCCTTCCCGGACGCCGCTCTGCGGGTAAACGGCGCCGCTGGTGTCGCGGGCATACATCATGGTGGCGACACGTGTGATGTTCGCCTGGAAGGCGAGAGTCTGCAGATCGAACATGATCTTGAAGTGCTCGTCGAATGCTTCGGGAATGCCGACGGGGGCAGGAGGCACGTTCAAGTCTTTGGATGTTTGTTCCTCGGCTTTCTGAATGCGGCGCTCGATCTCGCGAACATCGTCGAGATAGTCTGCCAGGCGCGCCCGGTCAGACGTCGGCAATTGCAAGTTCAGGGTAGCGATCTCGCTCTTCACCGAATCGAGCAAACTGCGGGACTGCTGTTTGCGCGCCAGCCGTTCCTCCGGAGTGCTGCCTTCTCCGAACAATTTTTCAAACAGGACCTGCGGATTGTGCTCCATGGGCAACGGCAAAGTGGGCGTCTTCCAGGCGATTGTGTTGGTATACGCGCATCCGTAACCCGCCCCGCAGTTGAGACCGTTCTCTTCGATGGCGATTTCGAGCGATGGAAGAGGCGTATCCTGCCCGAGCTTTTGCGCCACGAGCTGATCGATGGTGACCCCCACGTGGATGGCCGCTTTTTCCGGATGAGCACCGCTCAGGAAGACAGCGGCGGAACGCGCGTGGTCCGCGCCCGCATCACTTCCGATACCGGCAGCCTGTTTATGCGCCAGATTGCTCACGACGACAAGATGATCCCGGTATTTTTCCAGCGGTTGCAGAATTTCAGTGAACTCGAAGCCGCTGCCCTCCTTCGCCGGAGTGAACTTGTCCATGGTGGCCCCGTGCGGCACGTAGATGCAGCCCAGCCGGCTGCGTGGGCTCGCGGCCGTCTTCGATAATAACGTTTGTGCTGGGACCATGGAATCCAGCAGAGGAAGCGCAACGGCAACGCCGGCTCCGCGCAGGAACGTACGGCGTGGAAGATGTTTTTTCGTGATAAAGTTCATGGCTGCTGTCTCCTATTCGGCGGTCCGAGGTCAGTGCAACACGGCTGTTTCCACATCGGTTCGGCCTTTATCGGCCGGCTTCATTTTCATCTGAAAGGGCGCGCTTTTTACGATCGCGAGCACGATCGAAGAAAAACGGTTGTTATTCCGGGCGGCTGCGCGGGTGATTTCCCGAACGGCTGGCATATCGTAATACTGCAAGCCCCGGCCTATGGCGTAGGTCATCAGTTTCTCGGTCAACGTAGAAACGAAAACATCCGAGCGGCTTAACAGCGCTTCTCTCAAGCTGGCGGGCCCGGACAATTTCGTCCCATCCACCATCTGACCGGACGCATCGATCGGCACGCCGCCGTCCGTCCTTCGCCATTTGCCGGTGAGGTCGAAGTTCTCGAGTGAGAATCCAATGGGATCCATGATCTTGTGGCAAGCGGCGCAGACGGGATTGTTCCGATGCGCCTCCATTTTTTCTCGCACCGAAACAAGTTTCGCCGTGGAAGCGTTTTCCGGCAAGGCCGGCACATTCGGCGGAGGAAGAGGCGGCGAGGAGCCGAGGATATTTTCGAGAACCCATTTGCCTCGCGCCACCGGAGAGGTCCTGGTTGCGACCGATGTGACCAGCAGAATGCTGCCTTGGCCCAGCAGTCCGCGGCGCGCCTCATCCGGTAACGTCACCCGGCGAAAGCGGCTGCCGTAAACGCCCGGTATCCCGTAGTGCTGTGCGAGGCGCTCATCGACGAAGGTGTAATCGGCATTCAGAAAATCGACCACACTCCGGTCCTCGCGGACGATGCTGCCAAAGAACAACTCGCTTTCGCGCCGGAAGGCTTCCCGAAGATTGTCGTTGAAATTGCCGGTTTCCGGCCGGGAGTTCTTCAGTTCTCGAAGATAAAGCCACTGCCCGGCGAAGTTCTCGGTCAGGGCCGCCGATTTTGGATCGGCCAACATCCGGCGAGCCTCATGCGCCAGAATCTGGGGATCGTGCAGCTTGTTCTGCTCTGCCAACCTAAGCAGCTCTTCGTCGGGAATGCTGCTCCAAAGGAAGAAGGAAAGCCGCGAGGCCAGTTCGAGATCACTGATGGCGTAGATGGCTCCCGGCGGAGTGCCCGCAGGCTGTTGCTCGAATCGGAAGATGAACCAGGGGTCGACGAGAATGCGCGCCAACGCCGCTTCGATTCCGTGCTCGAAGCCGCCGGAGTTTTTGCCCTCCTGGTAAAAGCTGAGCAATGTCTCGAGATCGGCATCACGTACCGGGCGCCGGAAGGCTTGCGTGGCAAGCGACGTCAGAATTCGTTTGGCGCAGGAGGTTTCGTTATCGGCAGTAGGATGGCAAACGAAGATTTTCCGGCGGCTAGGGGTGTCGCCCGGCCCCGTGGGATTCGTCGGTCCTGTGATCGCGACGCTCGTAATTGCGGCATTATCGGGATAGACGGCATAAACGTCGTCCACCCCGGCCGAGTCGTCCGCGGGCATGGCAACGCCGATGGTATGCGGCCCCGCAGTGACTTTGAGGTGAAAATTGGTCGGGCTCTTGCCCGGGTCCACGCGCGCTCCATCGAGAGTGATCTCGATCGGTATCGGCAGAGCGCCGGAGCCTACGCCGAAACCCGAGCTGCGCGCGCGAATCT
>JBKQHJ010000136.1:0-34171 GCA_052148835.1 Bryobacteraceae bacterium | reverse complement strand
GGCACAGGGCACGATGAGGCGCTGCTTGCATCGGTCGAGTACCTTCTCACGCAAACCTACGACACCGAAGCGCAGCGACCATGGGCCTCCGATCATCCGCAGAAGAATCGGCTCACGCTCGTTCGGACGTTCGTGTGGTACGCAGATCAATGGAAAGATGATCCGCTTGAGACCATCATGCTCGCCAACGGCGCACCCGCAGTCGAACTTACGTTCAGGTTTCCGACGGACTACGTCAGCCCCAGCGGGGCCAACCTCGAGCTCGGCGGGCACCTTGATCGCATGGTGCGCTTCCAGGGTGAAATATGGGACAGCGATCTCAAGAGTACGAAGAGCACGCTCAATCAGGGCTACTTCGCTCAATTCACGCCGGACAATCAGTTCTCGCTGTCTGCATGCCTGAGACGATAACCACGTTCATCGAACAGGAACGCTATGAATTGTTCGAGGCTCCGGCGTACCGATTTGAGCCGGATCGACGTGATTTTTTCAAGTTCCTGGGCGGAGGGCTGGTGCTGCTGCTGGCGCTGGATGGCACAGCACGGGCGCAGGAATCGGGACGCGGTCCGGCCTTTCGTGGAGATGCGCGGCCGCCGGAATTGGCCGCTTGGCTTCACATCGGCGAAGATGGCACGGTTACTGTTTATACCGGCAAGGTAGAGGTGGGCCAAAACATCCGGACTTCACTGGCGCAGGCCGTGGCTGAGGAGTTGCACGCGCCCATTGGCATGGTGCGGCTGGTGATGGCCGATACCGATCTGACGCCGTATGACCTGGGGACTTTCGGCAGCCGGACCACCCCGTTGATGGCGCCACAGATGAAGAAAGTGGGCGCGGCGGCGCGCGAAGCGCTGATCGATCTGGCGCTTGAAAAATGGAAGGTAGACCGCACTGCTGTCAGCGTGGTTGGCGGCAAGGTGAAAAACAACGCGAGTGGCGAATCGGTCGGTTTCGGCGAGTTGACGCACGGCCAGAAGCTCGTTAAGACCGTGGACGGGACGTCCGTGACTCCGCCGCGGGAGTGGACGCTCGAAGGCACATCAGCGCCGAAAGTCAACGCGCGCGCCATGGTCACCGGTGCGCATCGCTTCACGTCCGATTTAGTGCGCCCCAACATGCTGTATGGACGTGTGCTGCGGCCGCCGGCGTTCAAAGGGAAGCTCGTCTCGATCGACGCTAAGGCGGCTAGCGACATTCAAGATGTCTTGGTCGTCCGCGATGGCAATTTCGTGGGCGCGCTGGCGCCCGATGAGTTGACGTTAAACAAGGCAATCGGCTCGATAAAGGCCGAGTGGAGCGTCGAGCCGCAGCCCTCCAACAAGGAACTCTTCGCTTATCTCAAGGATCATCCGGCGGCGCAAAGCGGCGGAGGCGAAGGTCCACAGGGTGGTGGGCCTCCCAAGGGAAATATCGAACTGGCTCTTCAGGCAGCCAATCACAAACTCGACGCGACTTACACCGTCGCCTACATTGCGCATGTTCCTCTGGAAACGCGCGCGGCCGTCGCGGAATGGGACAACGACAAGCTCACGGTTTGGACCGGTACGCAGCGTCCGTGGGGCGTGAAGTCGGACCTGGTGGCGGCGTTCAAGATTCCCGAGGATCGCGTGCGGGTGATCGTGCCGGACACCGGCTCGGCCTATGGCGGCAAGCACACCGGAGAGGCGGCGATCGAAGCGGCGATTCTCGCTAAGGCGGCGAACAGGCCCGTGAAGTTGATTTGGTCGCGCCAAGAGGAGTTCACTTGGGCCTACTTCCGGCCGGCGGGCGTGATCGACATTCGTAGCGGCGTGACGAAGGACGGCGTGCTTACGGCGTGGCAGTTCGACAACTACAATTCCGGGCCGTCGGCGATCGAGAGTCCGTACGACATCCCGAATCATGCATCGCACTTTCACGCTACCGACTCGCCGCTGCGGCAGGGTTCGTATCGGGGCCTGGCGGCGACCGCGAATCATTTCGCGCGCGAATCGCACATGGACGATCTGGCCGCGCTGGTGGGAATGGATCCGCTCGAATTTCGTTTGAAGAATCTGAAAAACGAGAGGCTGCGTGCTGTTCTACAAGCGGCGACGGAAAAGTTTGGATGGGGAAAAGGAAAAACCGCAGCCGATCACGGATTCGGCTTGGCCTGCGGCGTCGAGAAGGGCGGCTACGTGGCCACCTGCGCCGAAATTTCGATCGTCCCCAGCGAGTATTTGGGTGCTGAAGTGACACCCGCGCCTCCCAAAGTGAGGATCGATCGAGTCGTCACAGCGTTTGAGTGCGGCGCGGTGGTGAATCCCGAGCATCTGACGAACCAGATCGAAGGCTCCGTGATGATGGCCATCGGCGGCGCGTTTTTCGAAGCGGTGGAGTTTGCGGATGGCCGTATCCTGAACCCGCACTTGGCGAAGTATCGAGTGCCTCGGTTTAGCGATCAACCGGTGATTGAGACAGTGCTAGTGGATCGAAAGGATTTGCCGTCGGCCGGAGCGGGTGAAACGCCGATTGTCGGCCTCGCGCCCGCGGTTGGCAATGCGATCTTCCAGGCTACAGGCACTCGGATTCGATCGTTGCCGATGGTGCCCGCAGGGTTTGTCAAAGCTCTGTGACGGACTCCCAAATCCTCGAACATATTGGAAGGCTTCCGCACGCGCGAGCGACATTCAAGCAGTTGGTGCGGGAGCTAGGCTCCAAGATCGCATCGCGCCAGGAACTGGAAAGCGCGCTGGATCGGCTAATCGAACGCGGGCATCTGGTGGAAGTGCGCTCCGGGCACTTCGTCGTCACGCGATTCAGCCAGGAATATGCCGTGGGCCGCTTGAACATGCACCGCGACGGCTATGGGTTTCTGATTCCCGATCATCCGATCGAAGGCCTGCGCGGCGATGTTTATATCCCGCGCGAATCGGCGCAGGCCGCGATGCACGGAGATCGCGTGGTGGTTCACATCGCCCGTATCGAGCGCGATGGACGGGCGGACGGCGAAATCGTCAAAGTGCTTCGCCGCGCGCACCAGACCGTGGTGGGCGAATTTCACGTCCGCAAACGTGGGAACTTTGTCGCGCCGCATGACGAGCGGATCCGGCAGTGGATTCAGATTCCAGCAGGCATGGAGCTGCCATCGGAAGCGCAGAGCCGCGATCGGGTGGGTGTGGCGCCGGTGGACGTGAAGTCGGCCGAAGATCTGGACGGGATGGTTGTCAACGTCGAGATCCTAGAGTTCCCGGAAAACGGCGAGCAGGCGGTGGGACGCGTCATCGAGATCCTCGGCCGGCCGGACGATTTCGGCGTGGACGTCGAGATCATGATCCGGAAGCATCATATCCCGCATCATTTTCCACCCGAGGTTTTGGAACAGGCGCAGAGCTTTTCCAATATCATTCGCGAAGATGAGATGGCTGGGCGTCAGGACTATCGGGCACTGGATATCGTAACCATCGACGGCGAAACCGCGCGCGATTTCGACGATGCGGTATGGGTGGATCGATTGCCAAATGGCCACTATGCGCTGCATGTTCACATCGCCGACGTGAGCCATTATGTGAGGCCGGGCAGCCCGATCGATGAAGAAGCTTTCCTGCGCGGAACCAGCGTCTATTTTCCAGATCGCGCGGTGCCGATGCTGCCACTCGAACTTTCGACCGAGATCTGTTCGCTCAAGCCCAATGTCGATCGATTGGTTCTTTCGGTGGAACTGGAAATTGACCGGCGTGGGGACATTGTCGCGCAAAGATTCGGCCGGGGCGTGATTCGCAGCGCGGAGCGAATGACGTACACCGATGTGCATGCGTTGCTGGAAGGGGACGCGGCGCTGCGTGAACGATACTCGCGATTAAACGACCGGTTCGAGTTGATGCGCGAGCTCGCGCTGGTGCTGAACCAAAAGCGCATCCGGCGCGGCGCCATCGATTTCGATATGCCGGAACCGTTGATCGAATTCGACGAATTCGGCGAAATGGCGGGCGTGACGCGCAGCCCGCGCAACATCGCGCATCGGCTGATCGAGGAGTTTATGCTATCGGCGAATGAAGCCGTGGCCTCGCACCTGGAGCAGGCCCACATCGCGTCGATATTTCGCATCCACGAAAAGCCCGACCCGAAGCGCGTGCTGGAGTTCGAAGAAATCGCGACGCATTTCGGATATTCATTGGGGATCGGCGCGTTGCCGGTCAAACGGTTTCGGACGCAACCGATGCGGAGGCGCGATGGCAAAATGGTGCGGAAGGAGATCGTGATTGCCGACGACAGCGTGGCGATCTCGTCGCGAAATTATCAAAAGCTGATCGCTCAGATCGAGGGCAAGCCGGAGGAGCGCATCTTGAGTTACCTGATGCTGCGGTCGCTCAAACAGGCGCGCTATAGCGCCGAGAACAAGGGACACTTCGCGCTGGCGGCCACCAGCTACACGCACTTCACCTCGCCGATTCGCCGGTATCCGGATCTGATCGTGCATCGATTATTAGAGGCCTCATTCCGTGGAAAAAAGGACTTGATTGGGCCGGAGCGTCTGGAGCTGATCGCGCACGATTGCTCGGAGACCGAACGGCGCGCCGCCGATGCGGAGCGGGAACTGGTGGAGTGGAAGAAGGCGCGATTCATGGAAGATAAGGTCGGCGACGAGTTTCGCGGCCTGATCACCAGCACGACGCGGTTTGGTTTTTTCGTGGAGCTGGAAAATCTGTTTGTCGAAGGGCTGGTACCGATCGATACCTTGCCGGGCGATCGCTACATGTATCAGGAGAACACGCGCAAGATTGTCGGGCAGCGGACGCGGCGCGAGTTTCGGATCGGCGACACGGTGAGTGTTTTGTTAGAGCGTGTGGATCCGGTGGAGCACAAGCTACAATTCGCGCTGTTGGAACCCGAGCGGGCACGGAAAAAGAAAAAGCACTAACGCGACGCGGCAGCGGAGGCGCGCAGCGGAAATTGTTGGGACGCGAGCGATTCGAGCAATTGTTCGTGAATTCCCTGCTCCAACATGTAATATAAGCGGCCGTCCTCTTCCACCACGACTGCCAGCTTCTTGGAGGCCCAGAGCAGACACAGTTGCTGCTCACCGGGCGTCAGTGCGGCTGCATCCACGCGCGCCACTCCGCGCGGGCCGGGAGTCAGTTTGCGCAGGAAATCGCGCGTGAAGATCTGGTGATCCAGGCCTTCGAGCGCCGCGCCGGCGGAGACCCAGCGATGTTCGAGCGACCCGAAGAAGTAGGGGCCGGTAGCGAATGCCGAGAGAAATACAACGATGTCAATGAAGGCCGCCAGCATCAAAGCGAAGACGTGGCGAGGGGTGGGCGCTGTGAAAAGTTCCTCAAATGCGACGAGCAGATCTTCCTGGCCCGAGACCGTGCGGTCGACGAAATCGCTATAGGAGGGAATCGCCGGCTTAGCGATCTGGCCGGAGTGTTGAGCTTGCTCCACATCATTCCAGGGCACCTTGTCATAGACTTGGCGAAATGCCTGCAGTTGCTTTTCGGTCGAATCCAGGGGCCTAGTGTTTGCAACAAACGCGGCCAGTTCCGTTTGAGAATGCTGTAGCTGTTGGAGCGATTGCTCGGCTAGCTTGGTGTAGCGATCAAAGGCGGAATATCGGACGCCGGCGCCAGCGCCTTCCTTGTAGTTTTCGGCGTAGGTCTGGGCTTCGCGCGCGACGGCCGCCCGAATGTTCGCCAGATACGGATCCGCGTCCTGGGCCCGCGAAATCAAGCCGTGCGTCTTTTCGGCCTCGGTCATTTCCTGGAGAGCCAGCACGTGTTTCTGTTGTTCGTCGATGGCGGCGGTCAGGAGTTTGCTGGTCTGGCCGGCGGATTCGTTGAGCGCATCGTAGAGCCTGCGCTCGATGGTGGCGGGGCGCTCCCGGGCGCTAAACCAGGTATAGAGGCTGGTGTAGGAAAAGGCGATGGAGACGATGGCTGTAACAATGTAAACGCCGATCAGGAGCGAACGACGGCCCAACTGACGAGTTGCGGAGGAGCTGAAGCCGATCAGCCAGGCAACCAGCACGAGCGCGGTCTGCAATCCGATGGATGCCAGCACCGAGAACCAAACCGAGAGATACAGGCGCATCCCTTCGAATGTTGTGTACCAAGAAACAACGGAGAGCAAACAGCTCGCCACGAAGAGTCCCTGGACCATTGGGCGGTTGATGGCGGACGGATTCGAAGTCGCGATTGCCATTGCGCAATACTCCTTGAGAACTGGTACGCGAAAGATGCGGCGGCGGTTCCAGAAAGTTATTCAGCTCGTAGCGCGGAGACGGGATCGCCACGAACGGCGCGGCGCGCCGGAATGTAGCTAGCGAGTAACGCGATGGATCCCAAAACAACAACGGCGAACACCAGCGGCCAGCCGCTAGTCGCACTGGAGCCATAGAGCAGGCTGGTGAGAGCGCGCGAGAGAGCGAAGTATCCGAGCAATCCCAGAGCCAATCCGATCACAGTCAAGACCAGCGCTTGGCCGAGAATCCATCGAACGATATTGCGAGGCGTGGCGCCGAGCGCCATACGGACGCCGATTTCCTGGGCCCGCTGCATGGTGGAGTAAGACACGACGCCGTAGATGCCGACACCGGCGAGCAGCAACGCGATGGAGGCAAACAGCGATGCAAGCAGTGAGTTGAGACGAGGCTTGTCGTTGAGAGCCGAAATCCGGTCCTGCATCGTGGTGAACTCGGCGATGGACTGACGATTTGAACCAGGGCCGCGGAGGAGGGCGCGCAGGGCTGGAACCAGGCTAGAAGGGTCGCCGGTGGTTCGGACCAAAACAAAAATGTTAGGCCATGTTGTTTGGACGTAGGGTAAATAGATCTCGAGAGATTCCTCGGCGGGGCGCGTGAGGTAGCGAATATCGCCCGAGACACCGACGATCTCGCGCGTGACTTCAACGGAAGCTTTGCCGGGCGTGGCAACGATGATTTTGCGGCCGATTGGATTTTCGCCTGGGAAATACCGGCGCGCCAGCGAGCTGCTCACGATGGCGACCGGGGGACCATCGCTACGGTCGCGCGAGTCGAATTCCCTGCCCTGCAGCAGAGGAATCCCAAGAGCTCGGAGATAGCCGCTGTTGATCAAATTGCAGGCAGCGGAGGGGCGTTCCGATAGCGGCGATGAATCGTCCGGAGTGCGAAAACGCTGGCCGGTAAGCATGAAGGCATCCAATGGAAGATTGGTATTGGCGGCTATGGAGCGGACGCCGGGGAGCGCGGCGATCCGATCGAGCAAAGCTTGATAATAGACAGCCATCAAAGGGGCATCCGGAAAATCGGTGCGCAGAAAGGAGGCGCGGAAGGTGAGTAGATGATCTGAAACAAATCCGCGATTTTCGTTTTGGAGCCAAAGCAGGCTGCTGGCCATCATGGCCGCGCCCGCCAGCAGGATCAACGAAAGGGCGATTTCCGAGATCACGAGAATGTTGCGCGAACCTCGGCCACCACGTGGATTGACGGCGCCGCGGCCGGACTCCCGAATGGCCCGATTGAGGTCGCCGCCGAGGAGTTGGCGCGAAGGAAGCAAACCGAATAGCAATCCGGTGATGGCCGTGACCGCGACCGTAAAGGCCAGCACTCGTCCATTCAAACCGGCGCTCGCAAGGCCGGGCAGTTGGACGGCGCGGATATTTATGAGCAGTCGCAATCCGAGGCTAGCCACCGCCACTCCGGCCAAGCTTCCCGCGAATGCGAGCACACTGGTTTCGATGAGCAACTGCCCCACTAGTCGCGCACGACTGGCGCCCAGGGCAGCGCGAATGGCTGCTTCCTTGTGGCGAACCTCCGAGCGCGCGAGAAGCAAATTCGCGACGTTCACGCAAGCAATCAATAGGACCATTCCAACGGCCACGAGCAAGGCGGCGATGGTGGCTCGCAGTTTGCCGGTTCCGTAATCCTGGAGCAGGGTGACGCTGGCGGACCAGCCACGGAAGAGATCCGGATACTGGGCTTGCACTCGGTTTGCGACGACTTGCATTTCGCGGTTGGCCTCCTGAACGGTGACTGAAGGCGCGAGGCGGCCGATGGCAGCCATGTTGTTCGATCGCAAGCTGGCAGTTTCGTCGAAAGTGAGCGGAGTCCATACTTCCACGCCGCGCATGGCCAGCGACTCGTCGAAATTCGGCGGAGCGACGCCGATCAAGGTGTACGGTTCACCGTTCAAGTTTAGAAGCTTGCCGAGCGCATGCGGGTCGGCGGCAAACTCGCGCTGCCAGAGGCTGAAGCTCACGACGGCGACATGGTTGTGGTCCGATTGCTCTTCGCCGGCCCGAAATTCACGGCCGAGGATGGGCGGGAGGCCGAGCGCCGAGAAAAATCCCCGCGAGACTTGCCCGCCGAGCAATTGATGCGATTCATCGGCAGCTCGAAAATTGAAAAAAAGATTGCGCATTCCCAGCAAAGGAGCGAAAGAATGGGCCTGCTTCGACCATTCGAGAAAACTGACGCCGGCGACGGGAGCCTCCGTGCGATTCGGACGGGTTTGCCAGACCAGGACGAGACGGCTCGCATCGCGGTATGGCAGCGGATGCAGAATGACCGCATCGAAGACGCTGAACATCGCGGTGTTAACGCCGATGCCGAGGGCCAGCGTCAGAATGGCCGAGACGCAGAAGCCCGGTTGGCGGGAGAGAGAACGTAAAGCGTAGCGAAGTTCGGGCACTTATTTCATACCGCTTCCTAATGGTCGCGGCTCAGTTACGAACGTCGCGGCTCAGTGAGCTTATTCCTCTTCCTCTTCCTCGCCGGTCTTGGCGGCCTTAGCGGCCGCGATAATCTTGTCGGCCTGGAGCTGCGGCACGTAATCATAATGATCGAACTCCATTTGATATGACGCGCGGCCCTGCGTCATGGAGATGAGATCGTTTTGATAGGTGAGCATCTCAGACATCGGGACCTGTGCGCGAATGATCTGCGTGCCGCCCTTGGTGTCCATGCCCTGAATTCGGCCGCGGCGCCCGTTGAGATCGCCCATCAGATCGCCCGCGTATTCCACCGGGCCCTGGATGGTGACGTTCATGACGGGTTCGAGTATCGCGGGTTTGGCCGCCTGCATGGCCGCTTTGAAGGCTTTGCGCGCGGCAAGCTTAAACGCCATTTCGGAAGAATCGACGTCGTGATAGGAGCCATCGTAGACCGTGCACTTGAAATCGACCATGGGATAACCGGCCAGATAACCGTTGGCAGCCGCTTCGATAATGCCCTTCTCCACAGCAGGAATGAAATTGCGAGGAATAGCTCCGCCGAAAACCTCGTTGGCAAATTCGAACTTGGCGCCGCGCGGGAGCGGCTCCACTTTAATCCAGCAGTCGCCGAACTGGCCGTGACCGCCGGTCTGTTTCTTGTGACGACCTTGCACGTCGGCCTTGCCACGGATGGTTTCGCGATAAGGAATTTTCGGCGCGTGCAGCTCGACATCGACGCCGTAACGCTTTTTCAAACGGCTGACGATGACTTCGACGTGCTGCTGGCCGGAGCCGGCTAGCAGGAATTCCTTGGTCTGCGGGTCGCGATAAAAACGCAGCGACTGATCTTCTTCGAGAATGCGCTGAACGGCGTTGCTCAGCCGGTCTTCATCCTGGCGGCTCTTGGCCGAAATCGCAAACGCTATGGAGGGCTCGGGCAGTTGCACGGCATGATAGGCGATGATGGAAGGTTTGTCGCACAGAGTATCGCCGGTGATGGTCTCTTTGAGCTTGGCGACCGCGCCGATATCGCCGGCCTTGAGTTCGGTGACCGGCTCAATGGTCTTGCCCTCGATGGAGCCGACGTGGGCCAGGCGTTCGGTTGCGCCGCTGCGGGCATTGACGAGATTGGCGTCGTTCTTGATCACGCCGGAGATGACTTTGAAATAGGTGACGCGACCGGCGAACGGGTCGGCGACAGTTTTAAAGACGAAGGCTGAAGCAGGTGCGTCGTTCTTCACCGCGCGCTGGGCTTCGCCGCCGCCATTGACCGTTCCGGAAATCGGCTCATGATCGGTAGGCGCCGGGAAATTCTCAATGATGAAGTTCATGAGCTGATCCAAGCCCTCGTTATGGAGCGCGGAACCGCAGAGGACCGGATAGATGCGACGCTCGCGAATGGCCTGGCGCAGGCCGTCGATGATGTGCTCGGCCGGGAGCGTTCCCGTCTCGAAGAACTCTTCCATGAGCGCATCGTTGCCCTCGGCGACCATTTCGACCAGCGTTTCATGGGCTTTCTGCGCGGTTTCAGCGAGCTCGGCGGGGATGGGGACTTCCTTGCCTTTGCCGTCGCCATCCATGGCGTAGGTGTAAGCCTTCATGCGGATCAAGTCGACCACTCCCTTGAAATCCTTTTCGGCGCCAAGGGGAAGCTGGACGGGAACCGCGAGCCGGCCGAAGACCTTCTGAACGCTTTCGAGCGCACGGTCAAACGAGGAACGCTCGCGATCGAGCTTGTTAATGAAAATGGCGCGGGGAAGATTGAACTCGTCGGCGAAGCTCCAGACCTTTTCGGTTTGGACCTCGACGCCGGCGACGCCATCGACAACTACCAGGGCGGCGTCGGCAGCCACCAGCGAAGCTTTAGTGTCGTTGATGAAAATGTTGAAGCCGGGGGTGTCGATTACATTGATTTTTTTCTTGGCCCATTCGGCGAACGCCACGGAGGTGGAAATGGTGATCTTACGCTGGATTTCTTCATCGTCAAAATCGGTAACGGCGTTGCCTTCGTCGACGCGGGTGAGGCGATTGGTGGCACCGGCGGTGTAGAGAAATCCCGAGGTCAACGTGGTTTTGCCGCTATGACCGTGGCCGATGAGGGCGATGTTTCTGATGTCGGAACCTTCGTATACTTTCACTGGCGTTTGCTCTCCACTTCCATGATAAAGGCGCGCGAAGGACCGCCCGGCGGCCCCGGCGCCGAAACTGTGGATCTTATCACAAGTTGGCTATTGGCCATTGGCGGTTGGGGATGGGCGGTGCCGATCGTGACATCATACAAGTTTCATGCCTCTAAAGAAGTGGTTGCGAGAAAAGCTGGCGGCGGCGGGATACGTCGTTTTCAACACGAGGAAATTTGGAGTTTATCCGCACGCCGGACTCTTCACGTTTCACAACTCGCATTTCCTGCAGGCACGAGAGTTTCAGGCGGCGTATCAACGCGGCGTGGCGGCAAGCCAGGGAGTGGATCCGAAGATCGAGTGGCGAGTGCACGTAGCGCTGTGGGCGGCGAAATGTGCGCTGCGCGCGGAGGGCGATTTCGTCGAGTGTGGCGTGAATGCGGGACTGATCAGTTCGGCGATCATGGAGCACTTGAAATGGCAGCATATTGAGAAAGTGTTTTATCTCGTCGACACATTCAGCGGTCCCGTGCTGTCGCAGTATTCGGATGAAGAGGTGCAGCGGGGGCAAAAAAAAGTCGCGGAGGACGCCATGGCAAAGGGCGCTTACGTGACGGACCTGGAACGTGTGCAGGCGAATTATGCGGAATGGCCGAATGCCAGGATCGTGCAGGGCGCGGTGCCGGAGGTGTTGGAACAACTGAAGCTGGATCGGGTGGCATTCCTGCACCTGGATATGAACGCCGCTTATCCGGAGCGCGCGGCCTTGGAATATTTCTGGGAGAAGCTCGCGCCGGGCGGCATGGTGTTGCTGGATGATTACGCGGGGTATGGGTACGAGGCGACCGCGAGGGCCATCGATGAGGCGGCGAAGGGTTTGGGGACGGAGGTGTTGTCGTTGCCGACGGGGCAGGGTTTGATTTGGAAGGCGGGTGATTAACCGTTTGCGATTGGCCATCGGCAGTCGGGCGGGGCAAAAGGGGTGGGGAGGTGGGTGCGAGGTGCGGCGCATTTTTTTGATTTTTCGCAAAACGAAGCCACGGAACACGAACGGGCGGCGCGAGGCATTCGGTTTGAGAATGACATGACGGGCCGCGCAGTCGAAAGCGAGTTTTGTATAAAAGATTGAAGAGGCAGGCAAACAAAACTCGGGGGAGTTGTCATCGCGTGGCCAGAAGGCTTTGCACGGCGCGAGATGCTAGTATGTAGCTACGGATGTAGCCACCAATGAAAACCGCCCAGGTCCGAGAGTTAAAGAACAAGACGTCGGAGCTGATTCGGCAGGCCGCTACTGAGGACGTCATCATCACGTCCCGAGGTAAACCCGTAGCTTGCCTAATCGGCATCCATCCTGGCGACGTTAGTATTCACCCTCGCAGGCTGAACGTGGGCGACTATTCAGATGAGCGTTACCGGAAGAGAGCACTGCGAATTCTTTCGACATTTAAAAAGGCCAAGCCGGACAAAGGCAAACGGTGGATCGCGCAGGAAGACCACGATCGGGTGCTTTACGGTGGACTGGACGAGTGACGTTTGTCGATACGGGAGCTTGGGTTGCCTTGTTTGTGGAAGCCGACGCTCAGCATCACCTCGCCCGGGAATGGATTGGTTCTAACCGTGATCGATTAATCACAAGCGACTACATTGTTGACGAAGTGCTGACGCTCATCAAGGCGCGGTTTCGAGTGCAAACCGCGATTCGGGCGGGCCATGTACTCTTCGGTCAAGGTCTCGCAGGGCTGTTCCAGCTCACCGATGATGACAAAGAACGGGCGTGGGCAATATTCCGATCGCATAGCGATAAGGGATGGAGTTTTACCGACTGCACGAGTTATGCGTTGATGCAGCGGATGGGGATCACGAGGGCGTTTGCGTTTGACCGGCATTTTTCGCAGATGCGGGGGATACGGCGGGTGCCAGGTTGAAAACGTTATAGTTGGCTCGACCCTATA
The DNA here is from genome assembly GCA_052148835.1 of Bryobacteraceae bacterium. GTDB lineage: Bacteria > Acidobacteriota > Terriglobia > Bryobacterales > Bryobacteraceae > Palsa-89. The sequence continues at coordinate 21,450 of JBKQHJ010000136.1, read as the reverse complement.
TTGTGGAGCCTAAGCAGCCGCTGGCGCGTAGTACGGTTTCTAGGATGCTACGATTGGCGGTGGCCAGCACAGGGATCGGAAAGGGCGAGAGCTATGCTTCAGATACTTTTCGACGGAACCCGATACGTTATCGCGCCAATTACCGCTAAGGCTGAGGGCTGGCTTGCGATCGATTCTGCATCCAGCGTGGCTGACGGATATGCTAAGGCGAAGAAGGATTGGGATCACTTTTGGGCCTCTTGCCACCTAGTGCCAAGTCGCAAGATCGACGTGGTATTCGCTCCGCCGGTCGCAGAGGTCATGTAAGACGAGACTGAAGTTAGGCATTCGTCATGGACAATCTTGTTATTTGGGTCACAGGGATCTTCTTGGCTTTGGTGGTCCTGGGCTACTTCAATCACAGGCTGAACGAAATTGAGCGGGCCATCGAAAGTATCGCTCGAGAGATTGCTCTTGCGAAGCATCGGCAGTCTTGATGTGCGGAAAATCTTGCGAAACGGGATGACCGTTCCTGGAGAGCCGATCGCTCGCGAGCAAGCCGGCGGCTACTTGCCGAACCAGTGCAACGGGCCGGTCGTGAGCCACGGGATATAGGTGATCAGGAGGACGGCGGCGGCCAGGATCGCGAGAAAGGGCAGCGTGGCCCATATAATGGTGCCCATCGGTTTCTTGAAGCGATAGGCGGAGAGGAACAGGTTGATGCCGACGGGCGGGTGCAGGTAGCCGAGCTCCAGGTTCGCGATGAAGATGACGCCCATCTGCACCGGGTCGATCGAGTAGGCGGCGGCGAGCGGCTTGAGCAGCGGCACGACGACCAGAATGGCGGCGAAGATGTCCATCAGCGCGCCCACCACCAGCAGCGCGACGTTGAGCAGCAACAGGAACAGGTACTTCGACTCAACGTGCGTCTGCACCCAATTAATCAGGCGTGAAGGCACTTCGGCGTCGACCAAGTAATTGGTGAAGCCGAGCGCGACTCCCATGATCAGCAGGATGCCGCCGACGATGGTCGCGCACTCGACGAAGACTTCGCGATAGTCGCGCGAGAGCTTGAGGTCGCGATAGATGAAGACTTCGACGAAGAAGGCGCAGAAGGCGGTGAGGGCCGCGGCTTCAGTGAGCGTTCCGAAGCCACCGAACAGGCCCACGATCATGATGACGGGCAGCGCAAGTTCCCATTTGGCGTTCCAGACCGCGGCGGATGCTTCGCGGAAAGAAAATGGGTCGCGGACGGCGCCGCTTCTGAGGCCCATGCGTATCCCTACAAAGGCAATCGCGGAAATCATGACTAATTCCGGGAGAATTGCGCCGGTAAAGAGGCGATCGAGAGGCGTTTGGGAATAAACGCAATATAAAATGGCGGGAATACTGGTGGGAAATAGCAGGCCGAGAGAGCCGGAAGAGGTGAGCAGTCCGATGGAGAAGTTTTCTGGATAGCGCGTCTTGATGAGCATCGGCACGAGCAGGCCACCGAGCGAAAGAATTGTTAGTCCCGAGCCGGCGAACGTGAAGACGGTGCAGATGGCGACAGTCGCGATGGCGAGTCCACCGGGCATCCAGCTAAAGAGGGCGGTGAAGACGCGCAGTAATCGTTTCGTCGCGCCACCCTGCACCATGAAGTAACCGGCCAGCGTGAAGAGCGGGATCGACGGGAGCAACGGAGAGGCAACCAGGCGGTACATTTCCACGGGAACCGATGCGACGGGCGTGCCGCTCGACCAGAAAAGTAAGAGCGCGAGGCCGCCGAAGACGGCGAAGATCGGGAGTCCGAGAATGGTGGCAAGCGTAAGCAGCGCGAAGGAGAGCGGAAGAATGCCGGGTGCGCCCATCGGAATCACGTAGCCGAAGAGAGCAGGAACAAACAGGCCGAGGGCGGCGAGAAAACGGCCTCTCCAACCTGAGCTCGCATTCCAAACGGCGCGGAGCGCGATGACGGCGAAGCCCACGAGCATGATGGCGAGGGCGGTCCATTTGGGCAGGCCGGGCAGCAGATAACTGCCGGATTCACGTTCGCTTTGGACGAAAACCCAGCTCGAATAGGCGAGGCAAGTGGAGACGGCGGCAAGCGCGGCGCTCCAAAAAATTCGCGCGGGCGCGATCCAGGATATGGGAAGGAAGCTAGAGGACGAGAGCCCGAGGAGGCGGCCGGATCGGGCGGCCAACATTCCGCCGAGCATGCCGATCCAGAGCGTGAGTTGTTGCACGATGACGGCCGAGCCGGGGATGCCGGACCAGCGCAATTGACGCGCGATCATTTCGATGACCGGGAGCGCGGTCATCAGCGAGAGGGCGAGGATGGAGAACGAGTCTTCGAAAAGCTGAAGGGGTGTTGCGGGGGCGGCGGTCTCTTGCGGAGGGATAGTGGCGCTCACTGGGTAGAGGCCACAGTTGCGTGATGGGTCTTGCGATAGTCGTCGCGCAGGCGCTTGACTTCATCGAACAAGTCCGGCGGGACCACGCCACCGCGCAGCTTGGGCCAGATACCTTCGGCGAGCTGCCGCCATTCGGCCACGGCTTTGGGGTCGGCATGGACGACGTTGAGCCCGAACTGCTGCATCAAGGGAATGGAGCTCACTTCGGATTTGCGGATTTCGTCGCGCAAGGCGACGCCAGCGGTGCGGGCCGATTGCATCATTTCCTTCTGCACGGGCGCGGGAATTTTGTCCCAGATGTCCTTGGAGATGACGGTCGCGCCCACCAACTGCGCGAATTGAATATCGAGCATGTTCTTGGCGCCGCCGAACCATTGGTTGCTCAGAGCCACCAGCGGAGGCGCCTGGAAAGCGTCGATCAAGCCGGTTTGCAGGCCGGTGAGAATGTCGGTGGCGGCGAGCGAGACGGGCTGAAAGCCGTTGATCTTGTAAAGCTGGAACGTAGCGGTGTCGCCCTGGAGAACGCAAAGTTTCATGCGACGAATGTCGTCGGGACGAGCGGCGGGCTGCTTGGTGAAGAAATGAATCCAACCGGCGTCGCCCCAGTTCAGTACGATGAAGCCGCGTTGCGCTAGACCTTTCTCCAGGCGATCGGCGATGTGGTCGCGAACGTAATCGAGCTCTTCATAAGAGGAGAGCATCATGGGGACTTGCAAGGCGGCGACGTCGGCGTCGATGCCACTCAGGCCCGCGCCAGAGAGCGCGACAGCCTGCAGTTCCTTGATGCGAAGCTTCTGGACCATTTCGGGCTCGTCGCCCTGCTCGCCGCCGGGATAAATCTTGAGCGCGATTTTTCCGCCCGAGGCTTTCTTCCACTCGTCGCCCATGTTTTGGAGGATCTGATCCCAGCGCGAGCCTTTGGGAACAAGGGTGCCGAGTCGGATGATGGTTTGTGCCGGGAGGGAGACGGTGAGGAGAAAACACAGTGAAACCGAGAGCAAACCAGCGCGGAGCATCTACTGAATGGTAGCGCGCGCCACGAGCTAGCGCTGCGGGTGCACGGCGACGTGCATTTCGAAGCTGACCGGCGGATTGTAGTAGAGAATGCGTCCGCAGCTTTCGCAGAACATGAGTTGCTCGGAGTGACGGAGATCCTGGAAGAATTGGGGGCGAAGCAAGATCTGACAGGCCGAGCACCGTCCGTCGGTGACTTCGGCCACCGCCGAGCCGCCGTGCCACTTCTTACGAATGCGCTCGTAAGCGGAGTACGCAGGCTTCTTCAGGGCAGCCACCAATTGCTGGCGCTCGGCTTTCAGCTCATCAAGCTGCTTTTGATCGACCGCAGTGCGCTCGCGGGCCTGGACCTTCTCGGCTTCCACCTGCTGCTTTTCTTCCTTCAGCGCGGCTTCCGCCTTCTTCACATTGGCGTCCAGCGGCTCGGACTCAGCCATCAGATCGAGCGTACGATCCTCAGCCTTGCGAATCGCGGTCTCGCAGAAGCTGATCTCGTGCTGGAAGGCGCGGTACTGTTCGTTGGTCTTGGCGCCGAGCATCTGGTCGCGAAGCTTGGAGATCTTCTGATTCTCCACCTTCACGTCGTCTTCCAGCTGCTTGCGCTCTTTCTGGTTGGCGACCAAGGCGGCGCGGTCGGCCTCCAGCCGGCGGAGGTGCGAATCCAAAGCCTTTTCAATTTGTGCGATGTGTTTTGGTAAGGTAGCGACTTCCCGCTCCAGCTCCGCGATTCTCTGATCCAGCGATTGCAAGCGGGTGACCTGCTCGATTTCAACGGTCATCTCTGTGGTACATGGTAACATCTCGCGCAACCGTACGCCGGTGCGTGCGTCGGTTTATGATGAGACCCGTGCGGCTGTTGGCTTGTTGGCTGTTGGCGGTTGGCTTGTTGGCGGAAGACGCGACGCCACCCGCACAAGTCATATCCGGCGCCGCGAGCATCGACGTAAGATTCGCGCCAGGCAAGATCGAGGTCGGCAGAGACGCGATCCTGGCGTGGATCACAAATGCAGCCGATGCGGTGTCGGAATACTTCGGGCGATTTCCGGTAGAGCATCCGCGACTGATGGTGCGGCCAGCGGAAGGGCGAGCCGGAGTATTTCGAGGAACCACATTCGGAGGCAAACGCGGGGCGTTCACTCGGATTTCGGTTGGGCAAACGACGACCCAAGCGCAGCTGGATGACGACTGGATGATGACGCACGAGTTCGTCCACATGGGATTTCCGGATGTGAGCGCCGAATCGGACGAGCATCATTGGATGGAAGAGGGCATGGCGACGTACATCGAGCCGATCGCGCGGGCGCGGATTGGGCGGATGACTCCCGAGAGAGTGTGGGGAGACTTCGCGCGCGACATGCCGCAAGGATTGCCGCAAGCTGGCGATCAGGGCCTAGACAGAACGCCGACGTGGGGGCGCACGTACTGGGGCGGAGCGATCTTCTGGTTGCTGGCGGACGTCGGGATTCGCGAGGCGACGCACAACCACAAAGGACTCGAAGATGCGATGCGCGGCATATTGGAAGCGGGCGGCAATGTCACGGAAGATTGGACGGTGGAGCGCGTGGTGGAGGTCGGCGATCAAGCGACCGGGACTACCGTGCTCGCGGACTTATACCGGCAGATGAAGGCGACTGCGGTGCGCACCGATCTGGACGATCTTTGGCGGAGGCTGGGCGTGCAGGCGAAGAATGGAACTGTGACGTTCGACGATGGCGCGCCGCTAGCGGATATACGGAAGGCGATTACCGCGCGCGCGATCACCGTGCGCGCCCCAGGGGACCAGCCAAAGCACGGGCCGCAAGTTCCAGCTCGCTGACGCGCAGAAGGCGGCACGCGACATAGAAGACCACAAGGCCGAGCGGGATGGAAATGGCGAGATCGGCCAGGCGGGCGAGGCGATCGATGCCAAGCCAGTTTTCGACGAAACGATTCGACGCGAGGACGGCCGCGCCCATTACCGCTGACGCAACGACGATTTTCCAGACACTCTCGATCAGGTTGCGACCGTAAATACCGCCGATGCGATTGCGGAGGATCAAGAACAGTGCCACGCCGCCGAAAGTGGCGACTGCCGCCGTAGAAAGCGCGAGACCGGCATGGCCCAGGCCGCTGTGATCGAACAGCAGGCTGGCGGTGAGGTAATTGACGGCGATAGAGAGCAAGCTGACGATCATGGGCGTACGCGCATCGTGCAGCGCGTAGAAAGCGGGGTTGAGCACTTTGAGCGCGGAATATCCAGCCAGACCGAGGGCGTAACAGGAAAGGGCTAGCGCGGTTTGTTCGGTGTCGTAAGCGCTGAACTTGCCGCCTTGATAGATGGCGCCGATCATGGTGCGGCCCAAAACGATCAGGCCGACCGCGGACGGCAGCGTGAAAAGAAAAACCATCCCCAGGGATTGGGACAGCGTGCGGCGGAATTCGTCGAAATTGCCCAGGCCGGCGCTGCGTGAAATGGCGGGAAGCGTGGCCGATGCGATGGCGACGCCGAACAAGCCGAGCGGGAGCTGCATGAAGCGGAACGAATAGCCGAGCCAGCTGACGGGGCCGTTGCCGGGAATTCGTGAGGCGAAGTTGGTGATGACCAGCACGTTGATTTGGACGGCGGCGTTGCCGACGATGGCGGGTCCCATGAGGCGAAAGATTTTGCGCAACAGAGGATGGCCCCAATCGAGGGCGGGACGGAAGCGGAATCCCTCGGTGCGCAGCAACGGCAGTTGCCAGGCCAATTGCAAGGCCCCGCCCAGCACGACGCCGGTCGCCATGCCGGTGATCGGGTCAATGCCCAAGTGCGGGCCCAGCACGTAGCCGAGGATGAGACCGAAGGCGACCGATCCGATGTTGAAGAACGTGGAGGCGAGTGCTGGAACGGCGAACCGATTGCAAGCGTTGAGCACGCCCATGGCCTGCGCGGCCAGCGCCACCAGCAGCAGAAACGCGAACATGATGCGGGTCAGCTTGACGGCCAACTCGAATTTACCGGGGACTTGATGGAATCCGGAAGCGAGCAGATTCACCCAGGCAGGCGTGAAAACGATTCCGGCGAGACAGAACAGGCCCACGACGATAATGAGCGCCGTGGCGACCAGGTTCGAGAGGAGCGCCGCTTCCTTGCGGCCTTTGTGCGCGAGTGTCTGAGTGAAAATGGGGACGAAAGCCGAGGAGAGCGCGCCTTCGGCGAAAAGGTCGCGCGTGAGGTTGGGAATGCGGAAACCCAGCAAGAATGCGTCGTAGACGAAACCCGCGCCAAACAGGCGCGCCATCACGATTTCGCGCAGAAGTCCCGTGACGCGCGACATGCCCATCGCCAGCGAGACCATCCCCGCCGACCGGACCACGCTCTCAGCCGGCGCCGGGTTGTCGATTTTGGTTGCCAATGCTTCCTTCCGACTCCCTTACGGTCGCGGTTCAGTAACGGTCGGCTCCGTACCAAGCTTTTCGAAAAAGTGCGCGATAGTCATGATGCCGGTGTAGTAGTTGCCGATTCGATATTTTTCGTTGGGCGAATGCAGTCCATCGTCAGGAAGCCCGAAGCCCATCAGAATGGTCGGAATGCCCAGATGCGTGGCGAAATCGCCGACGACGGGAATGGAGCCTCCGTTGCGCGTTAGAACAGTGGGCTTGCCGAGCATGTCGCTGAAGGCTTGAGCGGCGATGCGAATGGCCGGGTGATCGGGGTTGACCAGCACCGCCGGCGCCGCGCTCAAAACCCGAAGGGTGATGCCGATCCCCGGGGGGGCATTGAATCGCAAAAAATCGCCGAATGATTTCAGAATTTTCCGCGGGTCCTGATAGGGGACCAGGCGAAAACTCACTTTCGCGACAGCCTTGGATGGGATGACCGTCTTCGATCCGGCGCCTGTGAATCCACCGGCGATGCCGTGGACCTCCATGGTTGGCCGCGCCCAGACGCGTTCCAGCACGGAGTAGCCCGCTTCGCCGATCAGCTCCGTAGCCCCGATTTCGTTGCGCAAGAACTCCGATTCATCGAACGGAAGGTGCTTCCAGCTTTCACGCTCCACGGGAGCCGGAGGCGCGACATCATCGTACATACCCGGAATTCGGATGGAACCGGTCGCGTCTTTACACTTGCCTAACAGCTCGATGAGGCCATGGATCGGATTGGGCGCGGCGCCTCCGTAAAGGCCGGAGTGCAGATCGCGCGCGGGTCCGGTGGCTTCCACTTCCATATAGACCAGGCCGCGCAGGCCGATGCACAAGGTGGGAAGTCCCTCGGCGTAAAGCTGCGTATCGGAGACCAGCGCGACGTCGGCCTTGAGCTTGGTGGGATTTTCAGCCACGAACTTGCTGATGGACGCGCCGCCGATCTCTTCTTCGCCTTCGATAAGAAACTTGACATTGATCGGCAGCTGGCCCGAATGCACGGCGTGCAACGTTTCCACGGCTTTGATGTGCATGTACATCTGGCCCTTGTCGTCGGACGACCCGCGCGCGTAGATGTTGCCGTCGTGAACGGAGGGCTCAAAGGGCGGCGAATGCCAGAGCTCCAGAGGATCGGGCGGCTGGACATCGTAGTGGCCATAGCACAGCACGGTGGGCTTGCCGGGGGCATGGAGCCAGTCGGCGTAGATCAGGGGATTGCCCGCGGTTGGAATGATCTCGACGTTTTCGAGGCCCGCGCGGCGGAGGCTGTTCGCGACGAATTCGGCGGCAGCGGCAATGTCGGGCTGGTGCTCCGGAAGCGTGCTAATGCTGGGGATGCGGAGAAAATCCTTGAGTTCTTCGAGCAGGCGGTCCTGGTGCTGCTCGACAAAAATGTCGGTAGGGCGGTGCATCGGCGCGGGTAGGACCATTATCTCAGACGGGATGGCAAGGCCTTAGCGAACAGTCAGCGTTTTCGCCGAGCGGAGTTTTGCGTATTTCTGCCGATAACGCTTATAGAACATCATGTCAGCACCACTCGCCGGTAAATTTCAGGATCACTACGCCGTACTAGGAATCGAGCCCAAGTCCGAGCCAGAAACGATTCAGCGGGCTTATGCCGATCTGGCTCAGAAATACAGTCCGAACAATTCCTCTACCGGCGATCCAGAGATGTTCGAGGCCGTCAATATGGCCTATGAAACTCTCTCCAATCCGGAACTGCGCGCGATATTCGACAAGTTGAAGGGCGTCGGCCAAGAGAAGAGCGTTCCCAAGTTCAGCGGCGTCGAGTTCTTTGACGCGCTCGGCCGGGAGGGAGTTCGGCGCACGGCCATTCTCTGCGTTTTGTACGATCGGCGGCTGATCCATCCATCGGCGCCGGGCCTCTCCATGCGGCACCTGGAACTCATCGTGGAAGCAACCGCTTCGGAGCTGAGCTCCGCGATCTGGTATTTGAAGCAGCGCGGACTAGTGGCGAGCGACGACAAGAGCAGCATGCACATAACGGTGGACGGCATGGATTTTCTCGAAAAGAACCAACCCACAGCCGAAGATGTGATGCCGTTTATAAAGGTAACGGGAACTTCCGCAGCCCAAGCGAAGCCGGCGCGGGGGGCCGAGTCGGTGCTGACGACGCTGAATCGTGCGTTGGGGCGGAATTCGACGCAAGCGCAGGGCGAAGTGGTCAGATGACCATGTTGCTACCATGGTGAGATGAAAGGCAGAACCGTCAGCGCTACCGAGTTCAAGGCGAAGTGCCTTTCCATTCTGGATGAGATCGAGGAGCGTGGCGGCCCCATCACCATTACCCGGCGTGGCCGGCCCGTGGCGGTTTTAGGGCCTGCCAAGAAAAAAGCCTGGAAGTCGCCGGCGAACATGTTCGCGGGAAGGGCCGAAATCGTGGGCGACATCGTCAACCTCGATACGTCGGACCTGTGGGAAGTGAACCATCCAGAATAGAAGTGCCATTTGCCGCCTCGGCTGCTGTTGGACACCCATATCGCGGTTCGCTGGACTACCGAAACGAAAAAACTCACGCGAGAACAGGCTCGATCGCTGGAAGGCTCGGTGCGGCGCACTGAACTCATCGCGCTGAGTGCCGTCACTCTGCTCGAAATCGCAATGCTCGCTGGGGACGGGAGGATCAAACTGAGGATGAGCCTGAACGAGTTCTTCGATGAATTGCAAGCCAATCCTGTTTTTCAGGTACTTCCAGTGACCTATGACGTCGCTATAGAGGCCGCTTCGCTTGGAACTCTGAGAGATCCGGCTGATCGCGCCATCGTGGCCACGGCACGCGTCCACGGTCTCCGCCTGGTGACATCGGATCAGCGGATCATTGAATCGGGCCTGGTGCCGATCGTAGCCTAATACGACTTCGCGATCACTACGCGGCGGTCCACCGGCTCGCCTGTAAGGATGCATTTGCCGGGGCCGTCGAATTCGTCTACCAGCGGGATGCAGCGGACCGTGGCTTTGAACTCCTTGAGGCGCGCGTCGCAGGCCGGATCGTCCTTCAGGTGCGCCATGACGAATTTCCCGCCCCCTTTTTCCGCGGTTACGTCAGCCAAGATGGACTCCACTTCGCCGATCGAATTCGCGAGCACGGTATTAGACTTCAGGCGCTGCTTAGCGGCGGCGTAAAGATCGGTCTGCATCTGCGCGAGGGTAGCGGGAATGCGTGCGGCGACGTCAGACTGCGCCAGCACCTCCTTCGCGCCAGTATCGCGCCGCTTAAGCACAATATTGTTCGACGCCACGTCGCGCGGGCCGAGTTCCAGAACCAGCGGCACGCCGCGCCGCTCCCAATGGAAGAACTTCGCACCGGGGCTCTGACCTTCACGGTCGTCGATTTTGGCGCCGACTTCCTTCGCAATGCGGTGCGCCGTTTCTAGCACACGCGACTTCTCTTCGTCTTTACGATAAATCGGTACCAACACCGATTTGACCGGCGCGACTTTCGGAGGCAGCACCAGTCCCTTGTCGTCGGAATGAGTCATGATTAAGCCCCCAATGAGCCGCGTGGTGACGCCCCAACTGGTTTGCCAAACGTAATCGAGTTGGCCTTCTTTGGTCTGGAATTTGACGTCGAAAGCGCGGCCGAAATTCTGGCCGAGGTCGTGACTGGTACCGGCCTGCAGCGCGAGGCCATTCTGCATCATGGCTTCGATGGCGTAGGTTCGCACCGCGCCGGCGAATTTCTCGGAGCTCGTCTTCTGGCCCTGGATCACGGGCATAGCCATGATGCTCTCGGCCACGTCGGCATAAACGCCCAGCATGCGAAGCACTTCTTCCTGCGCCTCTTGGTGCGACGAATGCGCGGTGTGCCCCTCCTGCCAGAGGAACTCAGTGGTCCGCAGGAACATGCGCGTGCGCAGCTCCCAGCGAATGATGTTGGCCCATTGGTTGAGGAGCATGGGCAGGTCGCGGTAGCTCTGAATCCACTTGGCGAAGAAGTGGCCGATGATGGTTTCTGACGTCGGGCGGATGACGTAGGGCTCTTCCAGTTTCTTACCGCCCGCGATAGTGACCACGGCGAGTTCGGGCGAAAACCCCTCGACGTGCTCGGCTTCCTTTTCGAGGAAGCTCTGCGGGATCAGCAGCGGAAAATAGACGTTCTGATGGCCGGTGGCCTTGATACGATCGTCGAGCTCGCGCTGGATCACTTCCCAGACCGCATAGCCATTGGGTTTGATGACCATACAGCCCTTGACGATTTCGGCCGGCTCGGCCATGTCGCCATGAAGCACTACGTCTTGGTACCAGGCAGCGAAGTCTTGGCTGCGTTGAGTGATGGGAGATTCGGCCATGATGAGCGGAAACTTTATTGTAGGGCACGGAGCGTTTTCTGTTCGGAGCGTTTTCTGTTCGGAGCGTTTTCTCTTCGGCCCTGAGGCAAGGGCACAATAGGACTATGAAAGTCATCGCAGATCTATGCGTCGTTCCAATAGGGATCGGAGTCTCAGTTTCCAAGGAGGTTGCCATTTGCGAACGCATCCTCACCGCGGCGGGACTCAAGACCCACCTCCACGCGTACGGAACCAACATTGAAGGCGACTGGGACCAAGTGTTCGCGGCCGTGAAGCAGTGCCATGAGGCCCTGCACGCCGCGGGCATCCCGCGAATCTCGACGAACATGCGATTCGGAACTCGTATCGACCGCGAACAAACGATGGAAGACAAAGTGAGCAGTGTGGAACAGAAGCTGGTTTCCTAAAGGCCCGCCGATGCGCACCGGGGTCCAGGCGCTATCCTAGAAGAAATGCTGCGCTACCACGTGGCCTATTATTTGCCCCGCGGGGACGACCACATGGTTCTAGCCGAAGTCTTGGACTTTCCGGGTGTCCTCAGCCAGGGCTTCGACCTCGCCGATGCACGTCTAATGATCGCTAGCGCACTCGAAGAAATCGCTCAGATGCACCTTGAAGAAGGTAAGGCGCTACCTGTGCCGAATTCAGACGCGACGGCCGTTGACGCCGACCTGATCGAATTGCTGCCGCTCTAAAGATTACCGTCTATTTCGTCGCTGAGGCATCGCGCTTGACCCGCACCCGCGTGCCCCGGGATGAGTTTGTCCCCCAGTGCGGATATAATCTTACGGGTTGTTCCCCGTTCACCGTAAGGAGAAAAGATGAAGGCGATGTTTTCTGATGTGGTCCCGGCGATATGTCTGCTCGCGTGTACGCTGCCTGTCAGCGGCCAGTCTGGAGCGAGCAACGGAGAGTGGCGTACTTACGGAGGAGATCTCGGGAACACACACTACTCGGCGCTCGACCAGATCAATGTGGGCAATTTCAGTAAGCTCGAGGTCGCGTGGCGATTTAGAACGGCAAACCTCGGCCCGCGCCCGGAATTCAACTTCGAAGGGACGCCGCTCATGGCGAACGGCGTGATTTATTCGACTGCCGGTACCCGTCGCGACGTCGTGGCGCTGGATGCGGCGACCGGCGAACTGTTGTGGGTCCACAGCGAACATGAGGGCCAGCGCGGCACCAATGCTCCGCGCCAATTGTCGGGGCGGGGCTTGGCCTACTGGACTGACGGCCGCGAAGAGCGGATTTTGTACGTGACGCCCGGCTACCGTCTCATTGCGCTAGATGCCAAGACCGGTAATCTGGTGCCCAGCTTCGGCGCCGACGGCGTCGTCGATCTGAAAATGAATGACGACCAGGAGATCGATCCACTCAGCTCAGACATCGGACTGCACGCAACGCCGGTGGTGGCGGGCGATGTGGTGATCGTAGGCGCGGCGCACAAGCCCGGCGGCGTGGTGAAGAGCAAGACCAACGTGAAGGGCTTCGTCCGTGGATTCGACGTAAAGACCGGCAAACGGCTGTGGATCTTCCACACCATCCCTCGTGCCAATGAATTCGGATACGACACCTGGGAGAAGGATTCGGCTTCTTACACGGGCAACACGGGCGTTTGGGGCCAGATTAGCGTGGATGAGCAACTGGGGATGGCCTTCATCCCGGTGGAATTGCCGACGGGCGATTACTATGGCGGACATCGGCCGGGTAATGGACTGTTCGGCGAAACAGTGCTAGCGGTCGACTTGAAAACTGGCCAGCGCAAATGGCACTACCAGTTAGTGCACCACGGAATTTGGGACATGGATATTCCCTGCGCGCCGATGCTGGTGGACATCACGATCAATGGCCAAACGGTGAAGGCGCTGGCGCAGCCGACCAAGCAGGCGTTCCTGTATGTGTTCGATCGGACCACTGGAAAACCGATCTGGCCGATCGAAGAGCGGCCGGTGGAGCAATCGACGGTGCCGGGCGAAAAGACCAGTCCGACGCAGCCGTTCCCCACCAAGCCGCCAGCGTACGACCTGCAAGGCTTCGTTATCGACGATCTGCTGGATTTCACGCCGGAGCTGCGGGCGGAAGGCGAGAAGATCGTTTCGAAATATCATCTGGGCCCCGTGTTTACGCCCGGAGTGCTGAGCAAGCCGGAGGGTCCCTACGCGACGCTCACGCTCGCGACCGCGGGCGGAGGCACGAATTGGGCGGGCGGCTCGTACGATCCGGAGACGCACATCGCTTATATTCCTTCGCAGCGCAGCCCGACGCCGATCGGGCTGATTCCCGGCGATCCGAAGAGGACCGATATGGACTACATGTCCGGCAGCGCTGCGCCGCGAACGGGCGGCGGCCCGGGTGAAGGTCCGGGACTGGGCGTGACCGTGCAAGGGCTACCGATCGTGAAGCCGCCTTACGGGAGCATCACGGCGATCGATTTGAACAAGGGCGAGATCCTGTGGCACATAGCGAATGGAGACACGCCGGATAACATTAAAGACAATCCAGCGCTGAAGGGACTGAATATTCCACGCACGGGCAGGCCGGGGGTTTTCAGCGTGCTGGTGACGAAGACGCTGGTGATTTGCGGCGAACGAAACGCAGGCAAATCGCCAACCATGCTGCGAGCGTACGATAAGGCCACCGGCAAAGAAGTGGGCGCGGTCTCGTTACCCGCGGGACAGACCGGCACTCCGATGACATACATGCTCAACGGGAAGCAATACATCGCGCTCGCAATCGCGGGCCCCGGATTCCCGGCCGAATTGATTTCGTTCAAACTGCCGGACGAGGAACATGCCGCGCGCTGATGCACGGACGCTCCCGGTTATCGCTTTCCTCGCTCTGGCGGTCGGCGCATCGTCTCAAAGCGTGCCGCGATTCGAGCCCGATCCGTACTGGCCGAAACCGCTGCCGAACAACTGGATGCTCGGTCAAGTGGGCGGCATTTTTGTGGATTCGCACGACCACATTTGGGTGACCAGCCGTCCCCGAACGCTGGATAACAACGATAAGTACGCGGCTTTGGATCCGCCTCAAGCCGATTGCTGCATCCCATCGCCACCGATCCTGGAATTCGATGCCGAAGGCAATCTGATTCAAGCTTGGGGCGGGCCGTCGGCCCAATACGAATGGCCAGATAACGAGCACGGCATGTTCGTCGATTACAAAGATAACGTTTGGATCGGCGGCAACGGCCCGAAGGACACCAACATCCTGAAGTTTTCGAAGTCCGGCAAATTTCTGCTGCAGATCGGGCATCACGGAAAGACCGGCGGCAGCAACGACACCGAAAACTTGAATCGGCCGGCAGGAATTTTTGTGTACCCGAAAACCAATGAGGTTTTCGTGGCGGACGGCTACGGCAATCGGCGCGTGATCGTCTTCGATGCCGACACCGGAGCTTACAAGCGCCACTGGGGAGCTTACGGGAATAAGCCCGACGACAGCGCGCCGCGCACGCGAAGCTTCGACGGACCGGGGCCGCCGCAATTCAATACCGTACATGGGATTCGGATATCGAACGACGGGCTGGTGTACGTGGGGGATCGCGTAAACAACCGGATTCAGGTGTTCACGCCGGAGGGCAAGTTCGTGAAAGAGGGATTCATCGAGCGAAAAACAGCCACGCCCGAAGGCACGGCGTTCGATGTGGCATTTTCAAACGACCCGCGGCAACAGTTCCTCTACGTGTCGGACGGCAGCAACAAGAAAGTGCAGATCCTGAATCGGGACACGCTGGAGGTGGTCGGTTTCTTTGGTGGGCACGGCGGCCATGGCACCGGCCAGTTCTACCATTTACACAGCATCGCTACCGATTCGAAGGGGAACGTGTACGTCGGCGAGTCGTTCGGCGAGCGCGTGTTGCGCTGGAATTTAGCGCGACCCTGATTTAGTGTGATACCGCCGGGTCCATGCCGGCTGCCTTGATCTCTTTAGCGGCCTGCGCCGTGGTAAGCGCCTTGATAAATTTGCTGGCGGCCTCGCGGTTCTTGGTGGCGCTGGCGATCCCGGCCGACAACACCACTCGCTTCTGGAATTCCGCGGGGAGCGGCCCGGCCAATTGCACGCCGGGTGCGGGCAGGATCTCGCTGATGGGCGCGAGCGCAAGGTCGACACTTCCGTCGGCGAGGCTCTTCATGGATTGTTCGGCGCCGGGTTGGTAGACGGTCTTCTTCGCGATCTCCTGGCTGATGCCCAGATGATCCAGCATTTCGAGAACTACGGGCGTGGCGGCGCCTACCTGAACATAGCCGATGGATTTTGCCGCGAGCAGCGTTTGCTTGATGGCCGAAGCCGAGCTAACGTCAGGCTTCACGGCCCCGGCGCGAGCAGCGACGCCGATGCCGGTGCTTGCGAGATCGACCGTGGTCCCGGCCGCGATCTTGCCCTCTTTCGCGAGGTCCTGGAGAATCTGCGACGGCGTGAGGATGGCGAGATCGAATTCCTCGCCGCCCTCGATGGAGGCCTTTAGATTGCGGGAGGCGCCGAATTGGACTTTGGCTTTGCGCCCGCTGGCATGCTCGGCTTGGGGTAATAGCTTTTCAAATGCCGCGCGGAAGCCGTTAGAGCAAATAATGCGGAGTTCGGCATCTTGTGCCGGCGTGGTTTGAGCGGCGAGAACAGCGAGTAGGGCGGCTCCGGCAAATGTCCTGATCATACGGCTGCGCGTTGCCTGGACGCTGACCCCGTGAACTCCGCCGCCTCTTGAATCGCTTGCCGCCCACCGGACAGGACGCCCCGCATCGAAATAAAGCCGTGAATCATGCCAGGGTAGCGGCTAATAGTGACGGGCACGCCGGCTTGCTCAAGGCGCCGAGCGTAAGCTTCGCCCTCGTCCCGCAGCGGATCGAACTCGGCGGTGATCACCAGCGCCGGCGGCAGACCACTCAGGTTCGTCGCCAGCAGAGGCGAGACTTCCGGATGACGCGCCAGTTCCGCGGATCCGACGTAGTGGCCGGTAAACCAGTTCATGGCCCCGCGAGTGAGGAAGTAGCCTTCACCGAATTCGCGATGCGATCCGGTTTCGAGCGAACTCACGTCGGTGACCGGATACAGCAACAACTGCAACGCCAGAGCGGGTCCGCCCGCATCGCGGCAGCGCATGGCGACTACAGTAGCCAGGTTGCCGCCCGCGCTATCGCCACCCACGGCTATGTGGCTTGGATCGATGCCGAGGCGCTCCGCATTGGCTGCCACCCACACCGTGGCGGCGTAAGAATCGTCCACCGCGGCCGGGAACTTGTGTTCGGGAGCGAGCCGGTAATCCACCGCGATCACGACCGCGCCCGATTCCTTGGCAATGGCGCGGCACACCGCGTCGTGCGTATCCAGATTTCCAAAAACGAAGCCACCGCCGTGGAAATAGACCAGCGCTAGACGGAGGCCGTCGCGTCCGCTGGCATAAAGGCGCGCGGGCACGTTGCCAGCGGGTCCTGGAATGGACAGCTCTTCCACACGATCCAGGGCATCGGGCTCGCCGCCCAGCATCTTCATCGGCTCAAGGCGGCTGGCACGCGCTTCCACAGGGTCCTGAGTTTCGAGCGGCGGCGCGTTTTGCGCGTCCATGATCTCCAACAGCGCGCGCACTTCCGGGTGCAGGCGCTCACTTCGTTTGATGGGTTCGGGCATGGGGAATCCTCGGAATTATCATACCTCGCGAACAGCGATTCACTGGCTCAGTAGCGGAATGTCTTTAGTAGGAGGCGGCGCTGGAACGCTCGCCAAATATGCGTGGATATCGATGAGATCCTCATCGGAAACCACTTTCTTAGTAAACGGCGGCATGGTTCCGGCGGGGTGACGCACATAGGCGATCAGAGCGGCGGTGGAAATTGGGTTCGGCGCCAGCTTCGCTCCCGCGCCACCTCCCTGCCCCTCATAACCGTGGCAAGTGTAGCAGCCCAGCTTCACGAACTGACGCTTTCCGTTTTCGGCGTTGCCGGACACCGAAGTCTGCGCCGTAAGGCAGGCAGCGGCGAGCAACAAAAAGACGATGAAGTATCGGAGCATGGATGTTCTTTCAGCGCGGTTGCGTGATGACATCGATGAGGTAGGGATCGCCGCGCTTGACGACGTCGATTCCTCGGCGGATGGCCGCGCTCAGATCCTTGGGATCGGAAATCGGGCCTTCGGCTTCGACGCCCATGCTTTTCGCCAGCATCGCGTAATCGATGTTGGGATGCGCGATTTCGGTTCCGATTCTGCACTTGTCGATATCGACGCCGCGATTGTGCTGGTTGGCCACACGCTGCAGTTGCATGATCTCCTGATGATACGCGCGGTTGTTGTGCATGACGGTGAGCAACGGGACGCGATGATGCGCGGCGCTCCACAAAACTCCATTGCCCATCATCAGGTCGCCGTCGGATTGAATGGAAACGCTGATGCGTCCGTGTTTCTTGTTGGCGATGGCCGCGCCTAGCGCCGCCGGAGCAAGGTAACCGACGCCTTCCCCGCCCGCGCCGCCGATGAACTGATAATGTTTGTCGAAATTCCAAAGGCGCAGCGGCCAGTTGCTCACCCAGAACGGATCGGATACAAGCGACCAATCTTCACCCTTGATCTGACCCCACAGCTCCGCAGTCAAACGCGCGGTGGAGATGGGGCTGGCGTCCCAAGCGTACGAAGCAGCGGTGCGGGTTTGATCGTGCGCCTGATGGCTGGCTTGAGCGAGCTTCGCGGTGCGCGCCTGAATCGCTTGTTTGCGATCGTCGGTGAGCAGCCGTTTCACGGCTTCGATCAGCGCCGGCAGCGTGGCCTCGGCATCGGCGGGGATGGATAGATCGACATCCTCGTAGCGCTGGAAGTTTTGATAGTTGCTCTTGTAGAAAAGGTCGGAGGAAGTGATGCTGACCAGCTTGGTTCCGGGCTTGATGATGGAGCGCGGGATGACCCGTGTCTGGCCGCCGAGCGTGTGTACGACGCCGAAAAAATCGTAGACTTCCAGGCCCAGGATCAGGTCGGCATCGGTGATTGCGCCGCGCGTGCGTAGAGTTTGATTGAGCGGATGGTGCGAAGGGAAGTTCATGCGGCGCTGCTGATCGATCACTCCAGCGCCGAGCGTTTCCGCGAGCTCCACCAGCAGCATCACACCGGCGGGCGTGCGCGCGGAGCGGCTGGTAACGATCACCGGATTTTCCGCCGCCACCAGCATGCGCGCGAGTTCCGCTACGGCCTCGGAATCGCCAGCAGGATAGGTGATCTTCGGGAGCTTCGGAATGCGCCAGTCGAAATCCTTGGGCGCCTCGTCTTCCTGCAGAACGCCGTCGGCCGCCAGAAGCACCGGCATCATGGGGGCAGTCATAGCGACTTGATAACCACGCACGGCCGATTCGCCGAAATGAGCCAGCGATGCCGGGTTGTCGTCCCACTTGGTGTAATCGCGCACGGTGGCGGCGACGTCCTGCGCAGCGTGCAGCCATTCGACACGGCCACGGCGTTCGGCGGCATCGGAGATGTTGCCGGCGATGATGAACACCGGGGCCTGATCGCAATAAGCGTTGTAGATGGCCATGGCGGCGTGCTGGATACCGACGGTTCCGTGCGCGCAAACCAGCGCCGGCTTGCCTTCGATCTTGGCGTAGCCGTTGGCGGCCGCTACCGAGAGCTCTTCGTGCGTGAAGGTGATGAACTCAGGGTTACGATTGCCGCCGTGGTTGATCACCGATTCGTGAATGCCGCGGAAACTGGAGCCGGGCGTGGCGAACAGATATTCGAACCCGAGCGATCTGAAAACGTCGACCATGTAATCGGCGCCCGGGCGTTCGACGATCTGGACGTCTTCGACGGCTGCGGCGGGAGTGGCGTTTTCAGCGGCTCGCTGCGCGGCAGTGGGCGGCAGTGCGGTGGTCCGTGGGGCGGGTTCCTGGGGCTCGGCCGGTGTTGGACTCACTAAGGCGGCGGCACCGGCGGCTGCTCCAACTGCGGCTCCTTTGAGGAAACCTCGGCGCGCGAGCGGGGTGGTCTTGACTCTTGCCATGGGCGGTACTATATCACGAGATCAATCCACGAAGACGGCGGTGAGCGGAGCGGACCAGCCGGGAAACAACGCTGAGTGTAGTTCGGTGGAGAGCGTTTCGCTGTGGCCATCGGGGAAGTTGGCGCGAACGCGGCGGGTTTGCGGAAAGACGATCCAGACTTCCTCGGCCCCGTGGGCGAAATACAGCTCCATTTTGAGATCGAGCTGGGCGGCGGTGTTGGAATCGGAAGCGACTTCGATGGCGAGGGCGGGCGCGCCTTCGAAATATTCGTTCGGATCGCCCCGCTGCATCTGCTCGGATCTGACAAAGCTGACATCCGGTTGCAGCCAGGTGCGGGACGACAACTTGAAGCCTGCTTCGAGGTGCACCTCGCCGAGCTGATGCTCCCGCACGTAGGGCCGAAGAGCATCTTGCAGATTTTGCTGGACCCGAGTATGGGGACGCTTGGGCGGAGGCATAGTGATGTGCTCTCCTTCTAGAAGTTCGTGCTTCAAGCCATCGTCCTGATATTTTTCGAAGTCCTCGAAAGTCAGTAAGGTTCGGGTGGCCATAAAATACTACTCACCAAGCCTACCAGCGAGACGGTCGATGCTGCGAATCTTAAGGTACTCTCCCAATGCCACGACCAAGATCGTGCAGAGCGAACACAGCCAGGAGATCAACGCCAGCCACAGCGGCACGGATTGGTTCATTGATTTTAGTGTAGACGAAGGTGAAAAAGGCGGCCCAAGCGAGCCGCCCCAAGGAAAAGGAGGAATGACACCTCCCACCAAACTCGGTGGTTTCCTAAGTTGGTTTCTGGTGGCGTTTTCAGTTTGCGTCGTTTCCATCAAGTGCGAAATTGAAATGCCACGCCGAACCGGGCTTGTTCGGCCGATCGGGGATGAGGCTCGGCGTTCCCGGAACGTCCCGCAAAAAGAATCTGAATGCACTCGTGCGTCTCTTTCCAGAAGATATGTAGGCAAAGCATCCAGTTACTATGAGACTGTTCGTGCGATTCAAGACAGCGCTGATAAGTCTTCGATTGTCGGGAGTGTCTGGAATGTCGAGCGGGACCCAAAATCTAATATCGCCTGCCGGATAAAGAACTACTCCCGAAGAAGGAACCGGATTCAAGTTGGCGCAAGTCATGTTGTCGCCTATTCTCATGGAGCCCGATTCCATCCGGATATAGGCGGCTCCGGTAGCCTCCACGTTCCACAGCACTCCGATAGCAGGCTCTTTCCCGGAATTGAACATGTGAATTTGATACTTCACGGGGAGTCCAGATTCCAGGGGACTCTCAAGAAGGATCTGCGAGGGGCTGACCCACGCCCTGGAGCTGAGAATCGCGGCGGTAGCAAGATCATGCGTGTCTGTACCCCCTTCGTGCATTTCCTTCAGTTGGTTTTTCAGAATAAAGTACGTTCCGATTCCCACCAAAACCAAAACAAACGTAAAGAAAGCCATCCATACAGTGGCGTTGGTGGTCCTCCGCGTCGCCCTATCTTGGGGTGTTTCGTCCTTGTATTTGGCTTTTCTCTCTTGAAACTTTCGTTTAACGTAGCCGATAGGCCATACGGTAGGCATTCAGATTAGGACACCTCCCACCAAATTCGCTGAAATCGCGTTGGCTGCCGCGCTGCTAAGCGCCTAGCTACAACCGCTCGTCCCGCCGCAGTTCTCGCACTTGTAGCAACTGCCGTTGCGCGTCATGAAGCCCCCGCATTCCGAGCACATCGGCGCATCGCTCACCACCGGCGAGAACTGCAAGGCCTGTTGCGGCTCGGGTTCGGTGGGGCGCAGCACGGGCGCGTCGCCGGCTTCGGTGACGGCGTACTCCGGTCCCAGGAACTTCGCGCCCAGCCAGCGGAAGATGTAATCCATGATCGACTTGGCGTAGGGCACCTGCTGATTGCCGGTCCAGCCGCTCGGCTCAAACCGCACGTGGCTGAACTTGTCGACGAAGAACTTCAGCGGCACGCCGTATTGCAGCGCGTAGCTGATGCTGGTGGCGAAGCTGTCCATCAGGCCGCTGATCGTCGACCCTTCCTTGGCCATCGAGATGAACACTTCGCCCGGCGTTCCGTCTTCGTACATGCCCACCGTGATGTAGCCTTCGTGGCCACCGATGGAAAATTTGTGCGTGATCGATTTCCGCTCGTCCGGCAGCTTGCGCCGGATGGGCTGATAAACGATCTTCTCCACTACCTGCGGAACCGTCGCTACCGCCGTCGCCGTCGCTTTCTTCTCGCCTTTACCGGTCGAGGAACTGAGCGGCTGCGCGCGCTTGGAATTATCGCGATAAATCGCAACTGCTTTCAGACCCAGGCGCCAGCTCTCCATGTAGGCGTCCATCACTTCTTCCACGGTGGACTCTTCCGGCATGTTGATGGTCTTCGAAATCGCACCGGAAAT
>JBKQHJ010000135.1:0-3980 GCA_052148835.1 Bryobacteraceae bacterium | reverse complement strand
GGTGTTGTGGTGTTCGAAGTGCAGGAGAACAGCGACGTCACATTTCGTCTTTATGACGGGGATCGTATTGACCCCAACACGGGCAAGCCTCGACCGTTGCAAGTCGAGCAGGCGATAGCCTGCATCGATTTCGCGCAAGGCGCAATCGGACCGGTCGCGTTGATCGTGGAGCAGTCGGCTCCAGTACGACGAGAGCGACTCTTTCATTGTGAACATTTCTCAGTGTGGCGATGCAGCGGACAATCGTCGTTCAACGTTGGCGCTGTGGACACGCCGCGGGTGCTCGTGTGCATCGCCGGCGAAGGGGCGATTGAGCACGGCGGCAACAATTATCCGGTCGGCTGCGGCGACGTCGTGCTCCTGCCGGCCGAGGTCGGCGGATGTTTGTATCGCCCGCGCAAGGCAGTCACATTGCTGGAAGTCGCATTGCCGGAATAATTTCAGTCGAGCTCGTTCGGGATGGTAAGCAGAGTCAAGAACGAGGACACACAAAGAATGAAAAAGCTCGTTGTGTTCGACTTGGACGGAACGCTGGCCCCGAGCAAGTCATCGATTGATGCAACGATGGCGGCACTGATTAACAACATGCTGAGTGTTGTCAAAGTGGCCGTGATCTCCGGTGGCAATTGGCCGCAATTTCAAAAACAAGTGGTCTCTCACCTTACCACTGACGAACGCTTGAAGAATCTGTCGCTCCTGCCGACCTGTGGAACGCAGTTTTACCAGTACGACAAAAGTTGGAAGAAGATCTACTCAGACGATTTGTCCAATCAACAGAAAGAGAAGCTCATCAGTTCGCTGAAGCAGGCCATTGTGAAAGCGGAACTGAAGACCCCCGATAAGGTCTGGGGAGAGGTCATTGAAGACCGCGGCAGTCAAATCACCTATTCCGCATTGGGTCAAGAGGCTCCTCTGAAGGAAAAGGTCAAATGGGACCCGGATTTCACGAATCGGAAGAAAATCAAAACCATCCTGGACACGTAGATTCCCGAGTTTTCCGTCCGATTGGGCGGCTCGACGTCGATTGATCTCACGAAGCCGGGAATCGACAAGGCGTATGGGATCAGAAAGTTACGAGACATTCTGGGCATTGCCATTGGAGAAATGATTTACATCGGGGATGCGTTGTTTCCAGGCGGCAACGACTATCCGGCCGAGCAAGCCGGCTGCGCTTCGATCCGAGTCAGAGATCCGGATGAAACCAAAGCGGTAATCGAAGCCCTCATTGCTTGTTTAAGTTGAAGCTGACGAACGAGACCTTGTGGAGAGCGGTGATGGCTGGATTTCAGTTGAAGCGGCTGGGGGTGATGATGGAGCCCGAGCCGGGCAATCCGCGGGAGGTCGAAGGCGTTCTGAACCCAGCCGGGGTTCGCGGCCCTGATGGTCAGTTTTACCTCTTCCCGCGTCTGGTCGCGCGGGGCAATTACTCGCGGATCGGCATCGCACGAGTGAAGTTCAATGAGGACGGCGACCCGACGGGCGTCGAGCGGCTCGGCATTGCGCTGGAGCCCGAAGCGGAATACGAGCGACGGCCGAACGGCGGTGGCGGTTGTGAGGACCCGCGAATCTCGTTTGTCGTGCCGCTTCAGCGTTACGTGATGACTTACACGGCGTATTCGCCCGAAGGCCCTCGGATTGCGTTGGCCCTATCGCAGGATCTGTTCCACTGGCAACGCCTGGGGCTGGCGACCTTCCGCCCGTATGACGGCATCGAGTTCGACGGCGTGGACGACAAGGACGCCAGCGTCTTCCCCGTGGCCATTCCTGATCCTTCCGGAAAACCGGCGATGGCCATCCTCCACAGACCTCTGTTTCCCGGAACTCGTCCGGAGGAAACCGCCTGTGCCCCGGCGTCCCGCGTGGTAGACCTCCATCGAGAGAGCATCTGGATTTCCTACTGCGAAATGAACAAGGATCTCTCTGAACCTTATCACCTTAGCCACTTTACCTCTCATCATCGGCTGGCCAGTCCAGTGGCGCCCTGGGAGCGGCTCAAGATTGGCGGCGGCACTCCTCCGATCCTGACCCGGCACGGATGGCTGGTGATCTACCATGGCGTCTGCGATTCGGCGAAGTCGAGCGCTGAAGGGTCCAAGTTATGCTACTCCGCTGGGGTGCTTATCCTTTCCCAGGAGCATCCGCGGTTGATCCGTTATCGTTCGCCGGAGCCAGTGCTTACCCCGGAATTGCCGCAAGAACGCGTGGGGACGATCGCCGACGTGGTGTTTCCCACCGCCATCGACCGGCGCGACGATCTCGGCGCGCCGGACCGCTTCGACGTTTATTACGGGATGGCCGACGACCGGATCGGCGTGGCACGTCTCGACGTGCCGGATTTTCTGCCGCCAGGGGCACTCGCTGACGCACCGGGAGCCAAGGGCTCACTTCAGGGTGACGGCCCATCACAGAGTGAGAGTCATCGGAGAGTCCCGATGACGATCGGAGGAGGTTGATCGCCAACATGACAGAATCAGCCACCATCGCTCCGCCTGAGCTGGACGAACTCTGTGTCAACACGCTCCGTTTTCTGGCCGTAGACATGGTGCAGAAGGCCAATTCGGGCCATCCTGGGCTGCCTCTGGGCTCGGCGGCCATGGCCTACGCGCTCTGGGATCGCGTGCTCAAGTTCAACCCCAGCGATCCCCTCTGGCCCGACCGGGACCGCTTCGTTCTCTCGGCCGGACATGGATGCGCGCTCTTGTACGCGCTGCTGCATGTCACGGGCTTCGACTTGCCGCTGGAAGAACTCGAGAGGTTCCGCCAATGGGGAAGTCGTACCCCAGGCCATCCGGAATACGGCAAGACGCCCGGCGTCGAGGCCACCACGGGCCCCTTGGGCCAAGGACTGGCCAACGCGGTCGGCATGGCCATCGCCGAGGCGGCCCTCGCAGCCCGTTTCAATCGACCGGGTCACCCGATTGTGGACCATTACACCTACGTTTTGGCCAGCGATGGCGACCTGGAAGAAGGTATCTCTTCCGAGGCCGGTTCAGATGCCGGTCACCTGCGGCTGGGCAAGCTCATCGTCCTCTATGCCGACAACCACATCACGATCGAAGGCAGCACGGAGCTGGCCTTCACCGAAGACCGGATGGCCCGTTTCGCCGCTCTCGGCTGGCACGTCCAGCGGATCGAACAGAGCAACGACATCGACGCGGTCGCCGCCGCGTTGAAGGCTGCCCGGGAAGAGAGGAGCCGGCCTTCCTTGATTCAGGTTCGCACCCACATCGGGTTCGGCAGTCCCCACAAGCAGGACACTGCCGCGGCCCACGGGGAGCCGCTCGGTTTGGAGGAAGTCCGTCTGACAAAAGAGGCTCTGGGCTGGCCGGTGGAACCTCCTTTCCATATTCCCGACGACGCCCTGGAACATTTCCGGAAAGCCATCGCGCGGGGAAGTGTCGCGCAGGCGGAATGGGCGTCACGTCTTGAGGCTTACGCCGAGAAATTCCCTGACCTGGCCGCGGAATTCCACCGGGTTGTGCAGCGGCAGCTTCCGAAGGGTTGGGACGCCAACCTCCCGACATTCACCGCGGGCGAAGGCCCCATGGCAACACGCATCGCTTCGGGAAAGACAATCGCCGTTCTGGGCTCTCGTCTGCCCGAAATGATGGGAGGCTCGGCCGATCTGGATCCCAGCACGCACACCCACATCGACGGAGCCGGGAACTTCGAGCCGGAGAACTGGGCGGGACGCAACATGCACTTCGGCATCCGGGAACATGCCATGGGCGCCATCTTGAACGGCATGGCGTTGCACCGCGGCCTCATCGCCTTTGGAGGTTCCTTTCTGGTCTTCAGCGACTACATGCGTCCTCCGATGCGCCTGGCGGCCATGAACGGGCTGCCGGTGATCTATGTCTTCACCCACGACAGCATCGCTATGGGAGAGGACGGCCCGACCCATCAGCCTGTTGAACAATTGGTAGGTTTGCGATCCATCCCCGGCATGGTTGTCCTCCGGCCCGCAGATGCCAATGAGA
>JBKQHJ010000134.1:0-4054 GCA_052148835.1 Bryobacteraceae bacterium | reverse complement strand
TCAGCTTATCGAGCGCGATGTACATGAGCGCTCGGCTCTTGCCAGACGCCGGCGGCGACTTAATGAGCAAGTATTGCTCGCCCCGTTTCTCGTAGGCGCGCTCCTGCATCGGCCGCATCCCCAAAGCGTTTGCCTTGGTCGATACGCCACTCCTGGCGTAGGCAACAGATATGGACGGAATCGACTTCAAATCGATGGTCATGCCTCTGCCCCCGTCTTAGATTTAGTAGCTGCACTTCTCCCACCGGTCATCTTTGTGTAGAGATCGAACAGCTTTTCCAGGCGCTCAGTGTCATTTTTGAACCGCCGGCCGATGTAGATGCGCTCTAGCACCTCATCGTTTCGTTCATGCGCCGTGCGCAAGTCCGCCGGCATCCTATTCGCATCATACAAATCGGCGATGGTCGCCGGGAAGTGATGCTCCCGTGAGAGCAAGATGTCTTCGGCGCAATGCGTTAGGTCACTTTTGTTCTTTTCCGTCAGCACGGGGACAGGAAAAGTATTCCAGCCGAGGGTATTGGAATAGCGGTATCGTGTTTCCAGCTTTCCGCAGACCGTCGCGATCCATACCAGGTGCAGTCGCGAAGCTATCAGCGCCATGTTCCAGAGCGGGGCATCGTATAGGGCAAAGGCCAGGTTGCTGACGGTTGACCGGCTATCGAGAAGACCAACAGGCAAATACTCTCTTCCCTCGGACGATACGCCAGCCAGGATCAGCGTTTGCGTCACCGCCTCGTTCATCTCTCGAAACTGATGGGCTCGGTTTGCCAGTTCCCTGGTGCCGGCGTCCTTGCTGGCAAGGCGCATGGCTCGGACTCCGTCGATTCGACTGCGAATTGACCCAATAGCCAACGCCCTTTGCAGTTGGTCATCCGCAATCCAAAGACAATAGCGCACTATGCCGCGAATAAACTCGGCCGATCCGTATATGCGATGGGTGAGCGCGCTTTTTTCATCCGCCGTTAAGTGCAGTTCCGCCATCTCATCCATCGAGAGAAGGAGATTCGCACCGTCAACCGGCATGTTACCGAATGACATATAGGGCAAGGCCGCTATGCTCTCTCGCTGGCCTGTTACGACAACATTCTGGCCGATTGTAAGGTATGGCGTGATGTTGCCGGCTTCTCTAACGGTCATTTCACCGCTTGCGTTCACATCAAATAAATAGTGCTTCTTGGTCGTTGACGTCGATAGACCAACGATGGCAACCGTTACGCCAGCGTTGTGGCTAGCTAAATTGGCCCATTTAAACGACGTGTGGGCAAAACGGATGATCGAGCCCGCCGCAAAGATTCGCGGCCACAAAATCGGCACTATACGGCCCTGGCATATTGAATTCGTGCTCACAAACGCCGATTCCGCCATCGTATGTTGTGCGTATGCCGCCGCCTTCATAAACCAACCGCCGACGTAGTCGATCTGCTTTGATGAGATACCGTATGGATCAAATACCGCAGCGAGGTCTAGTTTCTGTTCCCTAGTTTGGGTTTGGCTCCCCTTATAAGGCGGATTACCGCAGATATATGTCTCCCCACCCTCATTTTCGAAGTCGATCTCCGCCTGGTCGAGCGGCGTAGAAAACAGATCATCACTTCGGAACTTAACTGTGGTCCCTGTCGGCGGGCAGATACTCAGCCAGTCGATCCGTTATGCGTTACCGCACGTGATCCAGTTATCAGCCTTGAGCGGCAGGAACACGGCGAGGGCTTCCTTCTGACCGCGATACAGTACATCGCACTGATACTCCGCGATAATCAGCGCGAGTCGAGCTATCTCCGCCGGAAAGTCGCGTAGCTCAATTCCCCGGAAGTTCGTCAGCGGGATCTCGGTACGGCGGCCTGCTTCATTACGTCGCTGATTTATCTCTGCCTCGATGGCCCGCATTTCTTTGTAGGCGATGACGAGGAAATTCCCAGACCCACAGGCTGGATCAAAGACCCTGATGGTCGATATTCGCTTGCGCAGGTTCAACAGCGTGCGCGGATTGTCTCCGGCGTCTGCAAGCTTCGCCCGCAGCTCGTCTAGAAATAGCGGATTAAGCACTTTCAGGATGTTCGGCACGCTCGTATAGTGCATGCCGAGCGCGCCGCGCTCTTCATCCTCCGCCACGGCTTGAATCATCGAGCCGAAGATATCCGGGTTAATCTTGGTCCAATCGAGACTACCAATGTGAACAAGATAGGAGCCCGCTATCTTGCTGAATTGAGGCACATCTGCACTGCCCGAAAAGAGTCCACCATTCACGTAAGGGAAGGCGTCCGCCCATCGCGGCACCTTTACGGCGGCGCGTTCTTTGAGCTCCGTGTTCATAGCGCGAAATATCTCGCCGATCACTTCATGAGTGTCCGATGAGTCCTTCGCACTCATCTGCTCGACGGTGGTGGTGAACAAACCGTTGCCGCGAAAGATGTCGGTATCCTCAGCAAAGAAGCAGAAAATCAGCCGCGCCATGAAATGATTCATGTCGTGCCGCCGCGCTTCCCTTCCCCATTCCGGATTAATTCGTAAAAGCTCCAAGTAGAGACGGTTCAGTCGGCTGGTGGCGCGGATGTCGAAGGAATTCTCACTGATCTGCTGGACTGTGCTGATGCCAGCTAGGGGAAGGAAGAAGCCAAAATGGTCAGGGAAGTCCTGGTACGCGCAGGCAACCGGCGCGGCGTCGCTCGCCAGGTCCTCTGCTTCAAAATCCACCCCATCCGTCGCCAGAATAAACCGAGCCTTGGCCTTGGTAGTTGCGGGGCTTTCCCTCAGCACTTTGAGGGTCCGCGCGACCTGCCCCTGGGCACAGGTTGCGATATGGATGTTGTTCGTCTGAAGTATTCCGCCCACATCCGACTTGTTCGAGGCACCGGCGCGCAGCCGCTTTATCGTCGTTTCCTTGTTGCCGAAGGCTTCGAGGAAGGCGTACGGGAAGATGTCAGGCGCGAAGGGCTGCTCCGCAAGTGCCGAGATTGCTTCTTCGATTTCAACCGCGTTCAACTTCTCGACCCTCCCTCAGGATGCGGTGCCCCCGGCAGCGCCTTTATGCTTTCTGTTCCCTTTGCCATTGTGGCCCCTTATTAGCGCTCTTGAAGTTGCCTGGCTAGGGTCGCAATGGTGCCGAGAGCATTTGCGTAAGCTGGCTGCTCGCCGTAAACCATGTCGCGCTGAAATTCGGCGTAGCGTTGCGCGTAGCGCCCGTCCTTCGCCAGAGCTTCAACCGCGCGAAGTGTCTCCCTTATCGGGTCCGCCCGGTAGGCGGGGAACTGATTTCCGAACACATCGGCGTCATGCGGCATGATCGCACGCGCTAAGTCCACGACCTCGGCAACGTCGTAGTGACCACGAGTAACGTACAAATCGTAGACATGACGCGCGAGCGTCGGATCGCGCGGACCGCCGGCTTCCTCCAGCTCGGCAGCAGTCCTTCGTGTTAGCGCTACGAATTTTTCTGCAGCCGTCTGTGTGATCGAAACGCAAGCAATACCGCGGACCTCGGGAGGGCGCCCGAGGGCCTCGGCGACGAAGGAGGACACCGGCAGTTTGACCGACGCACGCCGCAGCGGCCACACAGCGGCTTCAATCTGAATCTCTGGTCTCAGAGCACCCTGCCCGCGTGATACCGGTTCATAAGGGAGCCGGTAAATCGTGTAACGGCTTTCGTTCGAAGACTTTCGGTGTTCAGGACTGCCGGGGTCGAACTGAAAGCCCGCGCGCAGCAGGGCATCAGTCATGTTTTCACGCAGACGGCGCAGTGCGCCGCGCGATGGCTCTTCTTCAGCCGTGATTTTCAGATCAAGGTCTTCCGACATGCGCCGGATTAACCTATGAGCCCGGCTCAGAGCGGTGCCGCCGCCGAACACGACATGGAGCGGGGCGGTCTCGAGCGAAGTGATAGCCGCCAGGGCTTTTACGACGTAGAAATCCTTTTCGACCAGGGCCGGGCTCGGCAGTCCAAAGTGCGCCTGGACTTCGAGCAGGTCCTGCAGGGCGAGATCATCGCTCAAGCACCAGCTCCGTATTTCCATAACGGAGCTGCCGCGAAAAGCGTCCCTTTACGCGCACGACCGGATTG
>JBKQHJ010000133.1:0-15725 GCA_052148835.1 Bryobacteraceae bacterium | reverse complement strand
ACCCGCGCGATCCTTCACTTCCTGAAATTTCCTGGCCACGTGAGCCAGAGCTTGTGACCAGGATACCGGCTCCAGCTTGCCGCCGTTGTTGATCAAAGGCGATTGCAGGCGTTCCGGATGATTCGTGAAATCGAACGCATAGCGGCCTTTGATACAGAGGAATTCGCCGTTGATGCCGGAGCGGTCGCGATTGTTGCCGCGGATGATTTCGTTATTGCGAACGCCCAGAGTGGTCTTGCAGCCATCGGCGCAATGTGTGCAAATAGTGCCGACGTGTTTCATTTCCCAGGGCCGTGTTTTATAACGATACGTGCCGCTGGTGAGTGCGCCCACCGGGCAGATATCGATGCACATTCCGCACTCGTCGCATTCCAGATGATCGAGATGATTGGGCTCGATCACTGACACCGCGCCTCGATTGCCCACCCCCAGCGCTTTCACGCCCATGCCCTCGTCGCAGATCCGAACGCAGCGGTAGCACAGAATGCAGCGCGGTTTATCGTAAAACACAACGGGCGACCATTGTTCTTCGTCCGAATGCAGCTTCTGCTCGAGGAACCGGCTTTCGCCCATTCCATAACTGAACGTCATGTCCTGCAGCTCGCACTCGCCGCCTTTGTCGCATACAGGGCAATCCAGCGGATGGTTGGTGAGCAGGAATTCAACCATGCCCCTGCGCGCCTCGTGTACTTGCGGCGAATTGGTGCGAACCACCATGCCCTCCGCTACCGGCAGCGTGCAGCTCACCTGCAGCTTGGGCGTCTTCTCCACTTCCACCAGACACATGCGACATGCCGCCGGCTGCGACAGGCCATCGTAATAACAAAACGACGGAACCTCGATGCCAACCTGCTTGGCGGCATTGATCAGCAGCGTTCCAGGCGCGGCCGTCACCGCTTGGCCGTCGATTGTGAGATGAATTAGTTCGCTCATTGTTTGTCGCCCAACCGCTCAGGCTATGGCCAGTTCCGACGCGTGTTGATACGGGCACGGCTTGCCGTTCAAATGCGCCTCGAAGTCTTCGGGGAACTTCTCGACGATGGAAATGGTCGGCATCGCAGCCGCATCGCCCAACGCGCAGAAGGTTCGCCCCAGCATATTTTTGGACAGCTCGCCGATCAGCGGAATGTCGCTCTTTTGTCCCGCGCCGCTATGGAAGCGGTCCAGCATTTTGCGCAGCCACGTGGTGCCTTCGCGGCATGGAATACACCAGCCGCAGCTTTCATGCGCATAGAACTTCATGATGCGCAGCGCGAACTTCACCATGCAGGTGTCTTCATCCAAAATCACCGTGCCGCCCGAGCCCAACATGCTTTTGGCCTTGGCCAGCGAATCGAAATCCATGGAGATATCGCATTCGTCGGCTTTCAACAGCGGGCAAGAAGAACCGCCCGGCACCGCGGCCTTTAGCTTCTTGCCGTTCCGCATGCCTCCGCCGACTTCATAAATCATGCGCAGCAGATTGAAGCCCACCGGCAGTTCGTAGACACCCGGCTTATTGATGTGCCCGGACAAGCAAACCAGCCGCGTTCCGCCGTTCTTGGGAGGCCCTAGCGCCGCGAACGCCGCGCCGCCGTCGCGAAGGATGGCCGGAATCGCCGAGAACGTCTCGACATTGTTCAACAGCGTCGGAGATTGCCAGGCGCCCACTACCGCTGGAAACGGCGGCTTCAGGCGCGGAACGCCGCGTTTGCCTTCGATGGAATCGAGCAGCGCGGTCTCTTCGCCGCACTCATACGCGCCTGCGCCCGAGTGAGTGTAGAGATCGAAATCGAAGCCCCTTCCCTGGATGTTCTTGCCCAGGTAGCCGCGCGAGTAGGCCTCGGCAATGGCGCGATCCATGGCTTCGATCAAGTAGCGATATTCGCCGCGAATATAGATGTAGCCCTTGTGCGAATCCACCGCGCGCCCGGCGATCAAGATGCCTTCGATCAACTGATGCGGATCGTTCTCCATCAGCAGCCGGTCCTTGCAGGTGCCCGGCTCGCTTTCGTCGGCATTGATGATGATGTATTTCGGCTTGGGCGAGGTGCGGGGCACGAAGCTCCACTTCATGCCGGTCGGAAATCCCGCGCCGCCGCGGCCGCGCAAAGCGGACGTCTTCACTTCCTCGATAATCTGCTCGGGCGTCATCTCCATGGCTTTGAAGAAGGCCTTGTAGCCGTCAGTGGCGAGATACGTGTCGAGCGACTCTGAATTGCGAAGACCAAAGCGTTTGGTCAGGATTTTGACTTCGAGTGGGCTAGGTTCGTTATAAAGCATGCCGTTCGTCACTGCGCCTTTCTCACATCCGCGAGCAGTTGATCCAGCTTCTCGGGCGTCACATGGTGATGAAAATCGTAGTTGAGCTGGATCGCCGGCGCCCAACTGCACGCGCCCATGCACTCCACTTCTTCGAGCGAAAACTGTCCGTCGGGCGTTACCTCTTTATGTCCGATCCCCAGCGTTTTCGCGGCGTACTCGAAGAGCTCTTCACCGCCCACAATCAAGCAGCTGATGTTGGTGCACACTTGTACGTGGCACTTGCCTAGCGGCTTGCGGTGGAGCATCGAGTAATAACCCACCACCTCGTCCACCTGCAGCGGCTGCACTTTACAGCGCCGCGCCACTTCCTCGATCAGTTCATTCGAAATGTGGCCCACTTCGTCCTGTGCGTATAGCAGCATCGGCACCACCGCCGAGCGCGTCCGACCGGGCGGATAACTTTCCAGCAGCTTCGCGAAGCGGGCTTCCAGTTCAGGCGAAAAAGTCATTACCGGGCACCTTTAACGATCTGCATATCCTAACGATCCACGTCGCCCAAAACAAAGTCCATGCTTCCCAACGACGCGATGGAATCGGCCAACAGCCGGCCTTCCAGCAGCGCCGGCAACGCCTGCAAATTCCCGAAGCTGGGCGTCCGCATATACACGCGGTATGGCTTCGATGTCCCGTTGCTGACAACGTAATAGCCGATCTCGCCGCGCGGCGATTCCACCGCTTGATACGCTTCGCCCGCGGGCACCCGGAAACCCTCGGTCACGATCTTGAAGTGATAGATCAGCGCTTCCATCTGCGTCTTCATTTTTTCGCGCTCCGGCAGCACGATCTTGGGAGCGCTGGCCTGCCAGGCCCCTTCCGGCATTCCTTCCAAAGCCTGCTTGATGATCCGCGCGCTCTGCCGCATCTCTTCCAGACGCACGCGATACCGCGCGAAAACGTCGTTTTCCTTGTGCACCGGGATCTCGAAATCGAACTGATCGTAACTGGAATATGGTTCGTCCTTGCGCACGTCCCACTTCAGGCCGGCGGCACGAATCATCGGTCCGGTGACGCCCAGGTCGAGCAAATCGTCGAGCGGAACAAATCCCACGCCCTGCGTGCGGATCTTCCAAATGGGATTGCCGTTCAGCAGATTTTCGTATTCGTCCACCTTGCTCGGGAAAGCATTGATGAACTTACCCACCACCTGCTGCCAGCCGCGCGGAGGCTCCAGCGCCAGGCCGCCGATGCGAATGTAGCTGGTCATCATGCGCTGTCCCGAGAACATCTCGAAGATCCGCAGGATGTCTTCGCGCTCGCGGAAGCAGTAGAAAAACACCGTCATCGCGCCGATATCCAGGGCGTGCGTTCCCAGCCAAACCAAGTGGCTGTTCAGGCGCTGGAATTCGGCCAGCATCACGCGCATCCATTGCGCCTTGGGCGGAATCTCGATGTCGCCGATCAGTTTCTCCACCGACAACGCATAGACCAGGTTATTCGAAAGGTTCGATAGATAATCCACCCGGTCCGTCAGCGTCACCACCTGTTGCCAGGTCTTCACCTCGCACTCTTTTTCGATGCCGGTGTGAAGAAACCCGATGTCGGGCACCGCCGTGAGAATGGTTTCGCCATCCAGCTCCAGCACGATCCGCAGCACGCCGTGCGTCGACGGATGCTGCGGGCCCATGTTCAAGATCATCCGCTTGTAGCCGCTCGGAGCCGGTATCGCGGCGGTCGACTCTTGGGTGGCGTCGGACGCGGTGATCGAATCGGTATGAAGTATGGATTCACGCATAGCGGGCTCTATTCATCATTCATCCTGGGGCTCTTACTCATTCTGGGGCGTTTACTCATCCTGATAGCTGTATTTGTATCCGTGCACCGGATAATCCTTGCGCAACGGGTGGCCTTCCCAATCGCTCGGCATTAAGATCCGAGTTAAGTCGGGGTGATTCCGGAAGCGCACTCCAAAAAGATCGTACACTTCGCGCTCGTACCAATTCGCGGTTCGCCAGACTCCGGTGACGGAGTCGATGTTGGGATCCGTTTCCGCGATCCAGCACTTCAGACGGAGCCGCTGGTTGCTGGCCAGGGAATGCAGCAGGTACACCACCTCAAAACGAGGATCGGCCGGCAGCCAGTCCACTGCCGTAATCGCGCTCAAACGAACGAATTTCTGCTGGTCCTTCAGGTACCGGCAAACTTCCACGATGCGCGCGGGCTCAATCCACAACGTGGGCTCGTTGCGCTCGGCGTGGCCCGCGGTGATAGCATCGGGCAGCGCGGCTTCCAGCGCCGCCGCCACCGCATGTTCTTTCAAAACGTCAGGCAGCATTTCGTTTGGTTACCTGGGCTCCTTCGGCGTCATAGGGACTGCCTTCCTGCGTCTCGCGCGACCAATCCAGCGCGCCCTTCTTCCAGATGTAGAAAAATCCCGACAGGACCAAAACCACGAACACCAGCATTTCGAAAAATCCAAACAGCTTCAGCTCGCGATACACCACCGCCCACGGGTAGAGAAATACTGCTTCGATGTCGAAAAGGATGAAGACGATGGCTACCAGATAAAACTTGACGCTGAAGCGCTCGCGCGCCGAGCCCGTGGGTGCGATACCGGATTCATAGGGCGAATCCTTTACGCGGTTCCTGACGCGCTTGCCCAATAGAAACGAGATGGCCACCAGGGCCGCCGCCACTACAACGGCGATTGCTATCTGCACCAGCACGGGAAAGTATGTATCAGGATAGGAGGTCGGCATTCGGTTGGTTGGATAGTGGACTTGAGAGCCCTAACATTCGACTATAATGAGATCCGGCCTCGGGCCGCAAGTTCGGTTTCCGGATTTGGTTCAGAAGCGATGGCGGCAGCCACAACAAAACAAATCGAAATTGTTGTCAACGGCCAGGCTCGGGTCGCGCCGGCCGGGTGCACGCTCCAGGAACTGCTGGTATTCCTGGACGTCGATCCGGCCCGTGTAGCGGTGGAGCTGAACCGGCGAATCGTGCAGCGCCAGGCGTGGGGCCAAACCGAGGTCGGTCCGGGAGCAACGTTAGAGATCGTACAGTTCGTCGGTGGCGGCTGAGCCGGGGCTGGTCCTTTATCGACTCCCGTCGGTCGCCAAGGAAATGGCTTAACTTTTCCCTATTGACACCCGGCACGGACCGAGTAGAATTTTAGATGCGCTCTTGTTGCAAACGTTAACGGGGGAACATGTTCAAAACAAAGAAAAGTCGTTCTGAAGCGGAAGACAGCACGCGCACGTTTGCCTCGAGCGATGTCTCGCGCATTGCCCAGGTCAGCTTGCGGCAATTGCAGTGGTGGGACGAGCGGAAGGTGGTCTCCCCGCGGCACGAGGGGCACAAACGCGTCTATCAGCCCGAGGAAGTAATCGAAATTACGGTGATTGCCGAACTGCGCCGCAAGGGATTTTCGCTGCAGAAGATCCGGCGGGTCCTGCGGTTCTTGCAGCGTGAGATGGGCAAGCGGCTGAGCGACGTGATGCAGTCGAATTCCGATCTGCACCTGGTAACCGACGGTAAATCGATTTACCTGGAGGACCAGCAGGAACGGATCATCGACATTATCAAGAACGCCAAGCAACCCATGTTCCTGGTCTGCGTCACCGACCAGGTGCGCCGCCTGGACGAGTCCCCTCGCAAACCGGTGAAGGCCGAAGCGGCGGCCGCGACGGGATCGCGCCGGTCGGCTCGCAGCGCCTAGTCGCCAACCCCGCGAGCGTCCGCGAGCCAGTGCCAATGGCGGACGGTGACCAAAGGGAAGCCGGACTTCCGGTATACTGATATTGCGAGGTGCTAATGCCGCGTTGGGTACGGTCTGTTCTTTTCGCCGCTTTCTTCATCGTTCTGTGCTCCGTCCTGGGTGGTGTGTTTGGGCCGGATGTTACGGGTGTAGCCGCGGCCTCCAATGGTCCTGAGGAAGATCTCAAGACCAATATCAAGGAATTCACCAAGGTCTACGAACTGGTGGAGAACAACTTCGCCGATAAGGTGACCTCCGACAAAGGCATCTACAAGGGCGCCATCCCGGGCATGCTGCGCACCCTTGATCCTCACTCCAATTTCTTCGATCCCAAAGATTTTCAGTCGCTGCGTGACGATCAAAGCGGCCACTACTACGGCGTTGGAATGCAAGTGGCGCCCCGCAACGGCAAGACCATCGTGGTAGCGCCTTTCGGCGGATCGCCCGCCTACAAAGCCGGCCTTCGCCCCGGCGACGTGATCCTGGAAGTGAACGACAAGAAAACCGACTCGCTCAACACCACCGAAGTGGCCGACCTGCTGAAGGGCCCGCGAGGCACCCACGTCCAAGTGACCGTGGGCCGCGAGGGCGCCGACAAGCCGCTGGTATTCGACATCGTGCGCGATGAGATTTCCCGCTCCAGCGTGGAAGATGCCTTCTGGCTTCGCCCCGGCATCATGTATATGAAGATCACCCAGTTCAACGAGAACACCAGCCAGGAAATGGAAGACAATTTCAAGCGCCTGGGTGAGGCCAACGTAAAAGGCCTGGTTCTGGACTTGAGAGAGAATCCGGGCGGGCTGTTGAATGAAGGCGTGGCAACCGCTGGGCATTTCCTGCGTAAAGGCGAAGTGGTGGTTTCCCATCGCGGACGCAATTCCGCCGAAAAGCCCTATCTGGCTCGCGGCAGCGCTCTCGGGCAGAATTATCCGATGGTGGTTCTGGTGAATCGCTACTCGGCTTCCGCGGCCGAGATCGTTTCGGGCGCCCTTCAGGATCATGACCGAGGTTGGATCCTGGGTGAGACGACCTTTGGAAAAGGCTTGGTTCAAACCGTCTATCCGCTCGACGACAACACGGGCCTGGCATTGACGACGGCGCACTACTATACTCCCAGCGGCCGTTTGATCCAGCGCGACTACTCCAACATTTCGTTCCTCGATTATTACTATGGCAAGCGCACCGAGACCAAGAACTTGCAGGACGTGAAGAGCACCGACAGCGGCAGAACCGTCTACGGCGGCGGTGGCATTACGCCCGACGAGAAGTATGAGCCGCCGAAGTTTAACAAGTTCCAGACCGATCTGCTGACCAAGTACGAGTTCTTCAATTTCACGGCGAAGTGGTTCGGTTCCCATCCCCAGGCTCACCTCGCAAAAGGCTGGGAGCCCGATGCCAGCGTGGTCAACGATTTTCACGAATACCTTTTGAAGCAGGCTCTGCCCTTCACCGAGGCGGACTGGACCGATAACCACACCTGGATCCAGCAGCAGCTCAAGCGGGAAATGTACGCCACGGCGTTCAGCTATGAGGATTCGCAAAAGGTCGCGATCGAGACCGATCCCGAGGTTTTGAAGGCCATGGATGCGATGCCGGACGCGCGCGCGCTGCTCGATAAGTCGAAAAAGCTGGTAGTAGAGCGCATCCAAAGAGATCCACTGCGCTAAGGCGCGACCCGCTGCGCTAGCCGTCTTACTGAACCGCGACCGTGAGGAAGCGGAAGTCAAAAGTTTGAACACACCTCAAATCACCGTCCTCGACGCGGGCGGTCAATACTGTCATCTGATCGCTCGGAAAATCCGCGATTTGGGCGTCTATGCCGACGTCAAACCGAGCGAAACGCCTGCTTCGGAGCTGACCGGCCGAAAAGGCATCATCATCTCCGGCGGACCCGACAGCGTTTACGAACCTGGCAGCCCGCAAATCGATCCGAAGATACTCGCCACCGCCAGCGCAGTCCTCGGCATCTGTTACGGTCAGCAGCTCATGACCCACGTGCTCGGTGGCGGCGTCAGCAAAGGCGAAAAAGGCGAGTATGGATTCGCTCGGTTTCACACTCGTCCACACGCGCTCTTCGCCAATCTAAACGGCGAGCTGCAAGTTTGGATGAACCATCGCGACCAGGTACAATCGGTTCCCGAAGGTTTTGAGGTTCTCGGCGGCACGTCCACTTGCGCGGTGGCCGCGATGGCGCATCGCACGCGTCCGCTCATGGCCGTCCAATTCCATCCCGAAGTCGCACATACCGAGCACGGACTCGATATCCTCGCGAACTTCGTCTTCGGCGTATGCGGCTGCATTAAGGATTGGGATCCGAAGGATCGCATCGGCCCCATCGAAAAGAAGATCCGCGCGATTGCCGCGGATCGCAACGTGTTCTTCTTCGTCAGCGGCGGCGTGGATTCGACAGTTGCCTATACGCTTTGCCTGCGAGCGCTCGGCACCGAGCGGGTTTTTGGGATTTACGTCGACACAGGTTTGATGCGCCAGGGTGAGACGGCCTATGTCCGGCGCCTGTTCCAGGAGCTCGGCGCCACCGATTTTCGCGTCGAGGAAGCGGAGGCAGAATTTCTCGCCGCGCTCTCAGGCGTAGTCGATCCGGAAACCAAGCGGCACATCATTGGCGAGCAGTTTGTCGTGGTGCAAGAGCGCATCTTGAGCACCGGCCATTTTCTGGATGGACATTGGATCCTGGGTCAGGGCACCATTTACCCCGACACTATTGAATCGGGCGGCACCGCGAAAGCTGACGTAATCAAGACCCATCACAATCGTGTTGCGGGAATTCAGAAGCTGATCGAAACCGGCCGCATCATCGAACCTCTGGCTTCTTTCTATAAAGACGAAGTGCGCGAGATCGGCGAAGAGCTAGGCATCCCTGCTGAATTCCTACATCGGCATCCGTTCCCCGGTCCCGGTCTGGCGATTCGCTGCCTGTGTTCAGAAAGCTCAGCGCCAGTGACGCGCCGCGATCCCGGCTGGCTGTTGCCGATCCGATCGGTCGGCGTCAAAGGTGATTCGCGCAGCTATCATTCTGTGCTCGCGCTGGACAAAGTTCCTGAAGACGATGTTGCGACGGAGTTGGTGAACGCTATGCCCGACATCAACCGCGTGGTTGGTTTAGTGCGCGGGCACGCGCCGATTGCGGAAATGCAGTCGAGCCCAGCTACACTGACTCACGAGCGGCTGGAACGTCTGCGCCAGGCCGACGCAGTCGTGCGGCGCCTGTCGGAAGAATCGGGCTTTGATCGTCAGGTCTGGCAATTCCCCGTGGTTTTGATTCCGATCGGAGTTGCCAGCGCACTGGATTCGGTTGTCCTTCGACCAATCCATTCCGTCGACGGCATGACCGCGCAAGTCGTCCGGATGCCTGACCTGCTCATGTGGCGCATCACCGATGCGCTCCTTAACGTAGATGGTATTTGCGGCGTGTTCTACGACCTCACCCACAAGCCGCCTGGCACCATCGAATGGGAATGATTCTGAACCGCGCGCGTGAGCAAGCGGCCGTTAAATCCGGTGGAAGCTTTTCAAAATATCTTTCGTTGAATAGCGCAGAGCGATTGGACGGCCGTGCGGACAGCTCATGGGGCAGTCGGTTGCGGCGAGTTCTCTTAGCAGCCAGTTCATTTTCGTCTCGTCGAGCCGCATGTTGATCTTGATGGCCGCGCGGCAAGCGATACTCGCGGCCATGCCGCGGCGCAGATCGTCGAGAGAAACTCCGCTCTGTTCACCTTCGGTCAGTTCAAGTATTTCAAACACCAGCTTCTCGATTTCTGCCGGCCCAACGCCCGCCGGCGCGCCTTTCACCGCGAGCGTGCGGTTGCCGAACGGTTCGGAATCGAAACCCGACCGCTCGAGTTCGCCGGCGATGCGCGCATATTCGATTTGCTGCGCCGCTGTCAGATCCAGCAGAATCGGCATCAGCAATTGCTGGCGTTCCACGCGGCCCTGCGCCTGCTGCCGCAGCACTTTCTCGAACAGAATGCGCTCGTGCGCGACGTGCTGATCGATGATCCAGAGACCGTCGCGGCCCGCCGCGATGATGAAGCTGTCGTGAATCTGGCCGAGCGGCCGGAGATCGGAGAGCGCGGACAGGCTCTGCGGCGCTTCTGTTATATGCGATGCCAGGGGACCGTGAGTATCGGGAACAGAAGCAGACCGAATTGGCTCGAAGTCAAATCTCGGTTCCGGCGCGGTAGTCTTGTTCAACGTGAAGACGGGAAGATCCTCCATTCGTTCTGGCAGAGCATCCTCAATCGGTATCGGCTCGAAGCGTTGATTCTCGATGCGCTGTGTAAAATCGGAGAATGGCAAATCGGCCGCTGGCTGAGGTTGCTGAGAAAGCGGAATGCTCGACGCCGGGCGCGAGGCGATCAGACGTTGGCGAATCGAGTCGCGCACAAAATCGTGCACAAAGCTGCCGTGCCGAAAACGAACCTCGGTCTTCGAAGGATGGACGTTGACGTCCACTTCTTCGCAGTCGCAATCGACGAACAGCAACGCGAAGGGATAGCAAGCGGGCGGCATGAGGTTGTGATACGCCGATGAGAGCGCGTGCAGCAGCAGACGATCGCGAATCAAACGGCCGTTCACAAAAAGGTATATCGAATTCCGGTTCAGCTTTTGCACCTGCGGCCCGGAGACAAAACCTCGCAGCGCGAAAACGCGCGTAGCACGGTCGTCGGCTTCTACAACATCCAGTTCGCGCTCCACGTAATCCAAGTCGATCAAGTCTTCCAGCGTCTGGTTGCCGAACACTTGATAAACGCGTTCCTGGAGCGTTTCCACGGGCGTCACATCCAGCAAGGACGACGAGCCGTGGGTCAATTGGAACGCCTTCTTCGGATGCGCCAGGCTGTAATGCGTGGCCAGCGAAGCGATGTGCGCCAGCTCGGTTTGATCGGACCGCAAAAAGTTCTTGCGCGCCGGAACATTGTAGAACAGATCGCGGACCGTGATGGTCGTTCCAGCCGGCCGCGAAAGCTCATCGCAGCGCAGGATCTTGCCACCCGCAATTTCGACTGCCGCGCCCGTGGTCTCTTCGGCAGCTCGCGTTTCAAGCGTCAGCCGCGACACCGACGCGATGGATGGCAACGCTTCGCCGCGAAATCCGAGCGTTGCGATGGAAAGCAGATCTTTGACGTCGCTCAGTTTGCTAGTGGCGTGACGTTCAAAGGCAAGCAGCGCGTCGTCGCGCAGCATCCCGCTGCCGTTGTCGGCGATTCGGATCAGCCGCCGGCCACCGCCGTCGATATCAATCCGAAGATCGGTTCCCCCGGCATCGAGCGAATTTTCGAGAAGTTCTTTTACGACCGAAGCCGGCCGTTCCACCACCTCTCCGGCCGCGATTTTATTGGCGACGTTGTCGGAGAGGACGCGGATTTTGCCCATTTTTTATACCCCAGCGTTCACACGAGTGTGAACGCGGCACGCACGAGTGCGTGCGCCACGGGTCTAGGTGCTCATCGACGACAGGAATTCGCCGTTGCTCTTGCTCTTGCCCAGCCGGTCCAGCAGCAGCTCCATGCTTTCCACCGGTGACAGCGGATTCAATACGCGGCGCAGCACGAAAATCCGATTCAGTTCTTCGCGCGGGACGAGAAGCTCCTCTTTGCGCGTGCCGCTCTTGGTGATATCGATGGCGGGGAACACGCGCTTGTCCATCAGCTTGCGGTCCAGATGGATTTCCATGTTGCCGGTCCCTTTGAATTCTTCAAAGATCACGTCGTCCATGCGGCTGCCGGTGTCGATCAGCGCCGACGCTACAATGGTCAAAGAACCGCCCTCTTCGATGTTGCGCGCCGCGCCAAAGAAACGCTTGGGACGCTGGAGCGCGTTCGAATCCACGCCGCCCGAGAGCACTTTGCCCGACGGCGGAACCACGGTGTTGTAGGCGCGCGCCAGGCGCGTAATGGAATCGAGCAGGATCACGACGTCGCGCTTGTGCTCGACTAACCGCTTGGCCTTTTCGATCACCATTTCGGCCACCTGCACGTGGCGCGAAGCCGGCTCGTCGAACGTGGAGCTGATCACTTCGCCCTTCACCGAACGCTGCATGTCGGTGACTTCTTCGGGGCGCTCGTCGATCAGCAGCACGATGAGCGACACTTCCGGATGATTAGCCGTGATCGAATTTGCGATGGACTGCAACAACATCGTCTTACCGGTGCGTGGCGCGGCGACGATCAGCCCTCGCTGCCCTTTGCCGATGGGCGTGAGCAGATCCATCACGCGTCCGGAATAATTGTCGCGCGTGGTTTCGAGCTTCAGCCGTTCGTCGGGATAGAGCGGCGTCAGATTGTCGAAGAAAATCTTGTTGCGCGCTTCTTCCGGTGGCTCGAAATTGATCGCGTCCACCTTAATAAGCGCGAAATATCGTTCGCCTTCCTTGGGCGGGCGAATCTGGCCGGAAATGGTGTCGCCAGTGCGCAGGTCGAAACGCCGGATCTGCGACGGCGAAACATAGACGTCGTCGGGGCCAGGCAAATAGTTGTACTCGGGCGCGCGCAGGAACCCGAAGCCGTCAGGCAAGCATTCCAGAACACCTTCAGAGAAGATCAGCCCGCTCTTCTCGGCTTGCGTCTGTAGGATCTTAAAGATCAGCTCCTGTTTGCGCAGCCCGGCAGTGCCCGTGACGTTTAGATCCTTGGCGATCTGGTTGAGCTTTTGGATGCTCATGTCCTTGAGCTCGACAAGATCGAGGGTGCCGTTCTTTTGGTTGGCCTGAGGCGCGCCTCCGCCATGACGCTTGCGTCCGGTGGGAGCGCCGGTCTGGTCGGCCTTGCCATTGGCTTCTTGGCTCTTGGCCTCCTGGTCTTTTGGCTCTTGGCCTTTGGCCTCAGTGGCCTTGCTTTCCGTTTTGTCGGCCGAAGACGGTGCATCAGCGGATTTGGATTCCGCTGCTTTGCCGTCGCCCTTCTCTTTGGCGACGGACTTGCCTTCCGGTTTGTTTTCGGATTCTTCGGGGGTGGGAGCGGCTACTGCCGCTGGGTCTGGAGTTTCGTGATCGCTTGCCAAATTTCCCTCGCTCCTCGGCAGTTTACGGCCGAGAACGGCAGAGGCTCGGTCTCCAGAGACTGGCTCCGGATGGCCGCTACGCCTTGCCGCTGATTGCTTTGACTTTTCAACTTATCTGTCTTCGTGGCGATCACCAGGTATCGCCGGTTATGGATCTCCAACCACTGTTTGAGTTCCAGGTCCTTGTCCATCCAGCCTCGACGCGCGTCGAGGATCAAGAAGCAGAGCTGCAACGATTTTCGATGTAACAGGTATTGTTCGATGAGCTGTTTCCACTGGAATACAATATCCTTCGGGACACGGGCATATCCATATCCCGGCAGATCGACGAAGTGGAATTGATCGCCGATCCGATAAAAATTCACCAGTTGCGTGCATCCGGGATTGGCGCTCGTAAACGCCAGCTTCTTTTGGCCCGTAAGGCAATTCAACAAACTCGACTTGCCAACATTGCTTCGTCCCAGAAACGCGATCTCCGGGAGCGTTTCGGCTGGGAACTGTTCCGGATGCGCCGCACTCACTACAAATTGCGCGTCCATCCGGTTTGCCTGTCCACTGCCGGCGCCATCCCTCCGGCCAGCGGCAAAGTCATCCCCAAGCCCTATATAGAAATTCGTTCTTCCGCCGGTCCCCGAACCAACTCCACTGCGGGCGTAGTGGCTGCCAGCGGCAGTGCGACGAGCTCCCGTTCCAGGGCGATCTTCAGCACTTGATCCATGGAGGTTACGAAATCGAGCTTCATCTCCTTACGGACGGCCTCTGGAATATCGGGAAGATCTTTTTCGTTGTCCTTGGGCAGCACCAGGTGATAGATGCCCTGACGATGCGCTGCCAGAACTTTTTCTTTCAAGCCACCGATGGGCAACACCCGGCCGCGCACCGTGATTTCACCGGTCATCGCGAGATCGCAGCGGACTGGAATATTCGTTAGGGCGCTACAGATGCTGGTGGCGATAGTGATACCGGCCGAAGGGCCATCTTTCGGAATCGCGCCTTCGGGCACATGCACGTGAATATCGAGGTTGCGATAGAAATCGCGCGCCAGACCGAGCAGTTGCGCCCGCGAGCGCACGTAGCTCATAGCGGCATGGGCCGATTCCTGCATCACGTCGCCGAGCTTTCCGGTGGTTTGCAGTTTGCCTTTGCCTTCCATCACGGCCGCTTCGGTGGTGAGAATGGACCCGCCCACTTCGGTCCAAGCCAATCCCACGGTGGCGCCCACTTCGTTCTGCTTGTCGGTTTGCAGATCGCGGAATTTTTGGGGACCCAGGAAGTCCGCCACAGAATTGGCGCTGAGGACAGCTTTCTCGCGCGCCTTTGCTTCGCTCTTCACTTCACTCTTCTTGGCGTCGCCGTTTTTGACTTCGCCGTTCTTGGATTCCACCTGCTTCGCGCTTTGCGCATTGACCACTTTGCGCGCCACCTTGCGGCTAACGTTGCCGATCTCGCGCTCCAGATTACGCACGCCGGCCTCTCGCGTATAGGACTGGATCAAGCTTTGCAATCCGTCGTCGGTGAATTCCAGGTCGCCCGCTTTCAAGCCCGTCTGCTTCATTTGCTTGGGAACCAGAAAGCGCTTGGCGATCTCCAGCTTCTCGAGTTCGGTATAACCGGACAGCCGGATCACTTCCATGCGGTCCTGTAGGGCTGGCGGAACGGTGTGCAGCACATTCGCCGTGGCGATGAAAAACACCTGGCTGAGATCGTATTCGACGTCCAGGTAATGATCCATGAACATGTAATTCTGTTCCGGATCCAGCACTTCGAGCAGCGCGGCCGAAGGATCGCCCCGGAAATCCATCGACATCTTGTCCACTTCATCCAGCATGAACACCGGATTCTTCGTCCCGGCCTTCTTCATCATCTGCAGGATCTGGCCGGGCAGCGCTCCGATATAGGTTCTGCGATGGCCGCGGATCTCGGCTTCATCGCGCACGCCGCCGAGCGAAAGACGAATGAATTTGCGGCCGGTGGCCTTCGCAATCGACATGCCGAGCGAAGTTTTGCCAACTCCGGGAGGTCCGACAAAGCACAGAATGGAACCTTTAGGGCTCTGCACCAGGCGGCGCACGGCCAGGAATTCGAGAATGCGCTCCTTGATCTTTTCGAGGCCGTAGTGATCGGATTCGAGTACTTCCTGCGCGTGCTGGAGATCGCGAATCTCCTTGGATTTCTTCTTCCACGGCACCGCCAGCAGCCAATCCAGATAATTGCGCGACACGGTGG
Source organism: Bryobacteraceae bacterium (assembly GCA_052148835.1). Lineage (GTDB taxonomy): Bacteria > Acidobacteriota > Terriglobia > Bryobacterales > Bryobacteraceae > Palsa-89. The sequence continues at coordinate 478 of JBKQHJ010000133.1, read as the reverse complement.
ATTCAGCCGACATGGGCGGCATGTTCTCCAGGCGCCGCAGCTCCGCGATCGCTTTCTCGTGGGCGTCCTTGGTCATGCCCGCGGTATCGATCTTGCGCTTCAGCTCGTCGAACTCGCTCTTTTCACCGCGGCCGAGTTCCTTCTGGATGGCCTTGATCTTCTCGTTGAGGTAATACTCTTTTTGCGCCTTTTCCATCTGGCGCTTGACGCGGCCCTGGATGGTGCGGTCGACATTGAGCTTTTCGATCTCGATGTCCAGCATTTCGGCGACACGAGTGAGGCGGTCGACCGGATCGAAGATTTCGAGCAGCTCCTGCTTTTCCTCGATGGTGAGCTGGAGATTGGCGCCCACGGTGTCGGCCAGCTTGCCCGGCTCATCCACGCGGATGGCCGCGATCATGGTCTCGTAATTGAGGTTCTGGCTGAGCTTGACGTACTGCTCGAACAGGCTGGTGACGCGGCTGACCAGGGCTTCCAG
>JBKQHJ010000132.1:0-65089 GCA_052148835.1 Bryobacteraceae bacterium | reverse complement strand
ATCGCCAGATATGCGGCGACGTTGGCAATATCCGCATCGGTGAGGTTCTGTGCAGTGATGCGCATCATGCTGTACGGATCATTGGCGCGGCTGCCATCACGCCAGGCGTTCAGCTGCGTAACGAGATAGGTATATTTCTGCTGCCCGATAACGGGAAACATGGGCGCCGCTCCGCGACCGTTATAGGCCGATGAGGTTGGGCTTGCGGCCTTCGTTCGCCGCAGCCGCCCGCTCGGCGCGAATGGCACGCGCATGCGACAGGAATTCGTCGGCGGTTTGCTTTTCCTCAACGCTCCACCCGGCCACACATTCGCCTTCGCCCTTTTCGGCCACCAGAGTTTCATAGCGGCTTAGGAATTTCTCCACTTGCACCACGTAATAGGCGAGCGATTCGGTGGCCGTGTCAATGGCCGTCAGGCCGCCGCCGATCACCACGATCGGCATCCGGACCTGCAGATTCGCCACCGAATTGGTTTTGGCCGCGCCGGTAAGTTGCAGCGCCATCAGGAAATCGGAGGCCTGCCGCACGCCGCGCGCCAAGCCGTTTTTCATCGGAATTACCGTGGGCCTGCCGGCGCCGGCGCACAGCGCCACGTGGTCGAAACCTATCTCGAATGCGCTGTCGATGGTGAGAGCGCCGCCAAAGCGCACGCCGCCGAACATGCTGAACTCTCGCCTGCGCTCCAGCAAAAGGCGAATAATCTTCAGGAAATTCTTGTCCCAGCGAACCGTGATCCCGTATTCGGCCACTCCGCCGAACCCGGCCATCACGCGATCATCCAGCGATTCGTAGACCTCGCGAATATCGCGGATCGGCCGGAAGGGCGAGCGCTGGCCCAATGCATCGACGCCCGCAATCTCCTCCGGCAGCGGCTCGATTTTCAAGCCGTCGATCCCCACCACCGTGTGTCCGTCGTTCATCAGATAGTGCGACAGGGTAAATCCGGCGGGACCAAGACCCACCACCAGCGCCTTATAGCCGCTCGGCGCAAGCGGCAGCGGACGCGCGAAATTCAACGGATTCCAGCGCGTCAGCAGGCTATAAATTTCGAAGCCCCACGGCAGCTCCAGCACGTCCTTGAGCGCGCGCGTTTCCACTTGAGGAATGTCCACCGGGTCCTGCTTCTGGAAAATGCAGGCCTTCATGCAGTCGTTGCAGATGCGATGCCCGGTTCCGGCGGCCATCGGGTTGTCGATGGTGACAATCGCAAGCGCGCCCAGGGTGTAGCCCTGCTGCTTCACGGTATTCATCTCGGAGATTTTCTCGTCCAGCGGGCAACCCGCCAACGTAACTCCGAAGATCGTTTTCTTGAACTCGCCGGTTTTTTCCTTCAGTCCAGTCGAACAGCTGTCCTTGCCCTGGTTGTGACACTTGATGCAGTAGTGGGCTTGATCCAGAGCGCCTTCCAGGTCCATGCCCGCATCGGTGAGACGGAATCCCTCCCGCGCGCGCCAGTCTTCTTCTGGCAGCCGTAGTTTCGCGATTTCGCTCTCCTCCAGAGTCTCCACGGGAACCAACTGCAGCGGATCCAGCTTATGCGCCACTTTGAACAGAACGTCGCCATGATGCTTCCTGCGACCCGCGTCTGACAGCGCAGCCCACGCGGCGTAGCGCGCAGCGGTCTGGATCGCCCCCAGCCGCTCCGTCTCGTTTTCCAGCCAACCGGAGACGTGCGCGAAAAAGCTTTGCTCGGTGAGCGGTCCGCCGAAAAGAGCCTCCAGTTCGCGCCCCAGGACAGGACCATCGATGGCTTCCGCCTGCTCCACGGTGACGCCGCTAATGGCGCGCTTCTGGATGAACTTGCGCTTGAAAGCGAAGAACGGCGCGAATTCGTTGTGACGCGCCTGCAGCGCCTGGACTTCTTTCGTAATCCCGAACAGCTGGCCCAGAAAGTCTTCGACGTACGGCGCGAGCGCGATGACCAGCTCGGAATTCTCCTTGGCGGGCCGCTCGGCCGGATTCAGGCGGGCATCCATCAGCCGTGCATGCAGGCCGGGATCGGCCGCCGACAGCTCATTCAAAAATGCCGCGTCCAGCTTGAGCAGCCCTGCGCGGGCATAGAGGTCCTCAAAGCGGAGGCCGAAGACAAGCGGAATCTGTTCGGAAGTTGCTGACATTCAAAAATTTAATAAGAAAACGTATGGCCGGCGGGCCGGAACTCGACCTTATACCTGCATTGTATCAGGCTGATTCATTTGGGATGACGCCGCCGCCATTCAAATAACACTACGCCAGTGGCCACCGATACATTGAGCGACGCAATGGCGCCCGCCATCGGAATCCGAACCAATGTATCGCAGTGCTTTTTCACCAACTCGTGCAAACCATGCCCCTCGCCGCCCAGGACGAAGACGGTCGGCTGCGCGTAATCGATCTCGCTGTAAAGCTGGCCCGCGCGTTCGTCTAACCCGTAAATCCAGAAGCCGCGTTTCTTCAGATCTTCGAGCGTTTGGTTCACGTTCCCCACGCGAACTACGGGAAGATATTCCAGCGCTCCCGCAGCCGCCTTGGCGACGGTTTCCGTCAGCCCCGCCGCTCGACGGTCGGGTACAATCACGGCGCTGGCTCCCGCCGCCTGTGCGGTGCGAATAATGGCGCCGAGATTGTGCGGGTCTTCGACGCCATCCAAAACAATCAGCAACCGCGCTGCTGGAAGCACTTGATCCAGCTCCGCATAGGAGCGGGCGGCGCCCACCGCGACCACGCCTTGATGTGTCGCGCCATTCGATACCCGATCCAATGCTTCGCGCGGTTCAAAGCGCAGCGTGATGGCGCGTTCTCGCGCCAAATCGATAATTTCCTGCAAACGGGGACCACCGGCGCCGCGTGCGATCAGCACGCGATCGAATGGCCGGCCAGCGCGCAATGCTTCGCGAACCGGGTGGACTCCAGCCACCACGTGGCTCACCGCCCGTTGCCCGGCGTCTCTTGCAGTATCGGTGGCGGCGCGATGCTCCGGACGAAGATTCGGCGCCCGTGGCTTTGTTCTATCCTTGTCGGGCCTGTTTCTAGTTGGATGTTTCGTAGATTTCAGTGTAAAAAAAGATCGAGAATTGCTCAATTGGTTTGCTAGAATATCGGAAGCATGCGCGAGCCGGCCGCCGGCGAACTTCGACCTGAAATTCCCGACAAGCTGTATTTCCGCATTGGCGAGGTCAGTCGCCTGGCTGGAATCAAACCTTACGTCCTGCGCTTCTGGGAGACTGAGTTCTCCTCTCTCGGACCCAAGAAGTCCGGCAAGGGACATCGTTTGTACCGCCGCAAAGACGTGGAGCTGGTATTGGAAATCAAGCGGTTGCTTTACGACAACCGCTACACCATCGAAGGCGCTCGAAAATACCTGGATTCGCGCTCGCGCGAGGTGGGCGCCAAAGCAGCCGACGCGCCGTCTGGCAAACCGTCACGTCAGCAGCCAGCGCTGTTCGGCGATTCTGGTCCGGCGCTCGACGCCATTCGTAAGGAACTCACCGCAATCCTCGATCTGTTGAGCTGACCCGCGGGCCCGCGGTTCATCCGTCGCCACGGCCCATCGCCAGCTACGCCGACACCGCGCCCATCGACAAGCCGCCGGTAAACGGTAAGGCTTATTGGCCCCATTCCTCCAACCGGCGTAGAATCTCCTGCGCGGCTTTCTGTCCGGCGCTCTTCTTCGAGAGGCCTTCGGCGCGGCTGGCCCATTCCTTCCCCACGCGCGCTTCCACCAGGAATGTTTTCGCGTGTTCGGGCCCACGCTCCTCGACGATGGCATAGCGCGGCTGCGGCAACTTCAGGGATTGCACCAGCTCCTGCAAGGCGCTCTTGTAGTCGGTGGCCAACGCCTCTTCAGACCCGGGCTCGGCTTCCCCGATGACGTGCTGGAGAATGAAGCGCCGCACGGGCTCCATCCCGCCGTCCAGGTAGAGAGCCGCGATCAAAGCCTCCACCGCATTGGCCAACAGCGCCTTTTTCTCGCGGCCGCCGCTCATTTCCTCGCCGCGCCCCAAAAGCAGATAATCGCCTAATCGTAACCGCGCCGCGACCGCGTGCAGGTGCGACGCGCTGACTAAATGCGCCTTCAGTTTGGAGAGCCGGCCTTCGGGGTAGTCGGGATGTGTGGCGAGCAAAGCATCGCTGACCACAAATCCGAGGATCGCGTCGCCCAGAAATTCCAGCTGTTCATTATCTCTAGCCGCGGCGCTATCCCTAACCCCGGCTTTATCGCCGGCCGCGCCGCTTTCTCTGACTGCGGCGCTGGGGCTCTTCTCGTGCGCGCTGGACCGATGTGTGAAGGCGCGAGCCAGTAGTTCCCGGCTCGCGAAGTGATAACCGAGTGCGGCTTCCAGCGCTTCCGACTCCAGCTCCACAGCGGACCCGCGTCCCATGGCTTCGACGCTTGGACTACGGCTGATGGCTCCCGGCAGCCGGTGCGGGATTGGCGGGCGTAGCGGGCGCCGCCGCACCACCAGCCGAGGCGGCCGGAGCCGCTGGTTTATGTTTCGCAATTTCGGCTTTCAAGTTGACGGCAATGGTCTTAATTTGCTCTGGAACGTCTGGTGTGTTGATAGCCTTGTCCAACGTGAAGTTTGCGTCGTCCAGCTTGCCCGTGCTCATGTACACCTGGGCCAAGCGAACCAGGGTAGCGGGGTTCGGGGACGCCCCGATCGCAAGTGATTGCTTATAATTCGTCGCCGCGCCCTCATAATTTTTCCGCAACACATCCGCCATGGCAATAGCCACATAACCCTGCGCCTGCAAATCCTTCCTGACAGCTTCCCAATCGGCATCCGGGACATCAGCGCGGACTTTGGGCATCACCTTCGCCGCTTCGATGCCATCCTTGGCCCACTTGTCCACCTTGTTGAGTTGATCGTCCTTGTCCAGATCGTTTTCGCGCGTGTGCCGCGCCGTTTCCGATGCCAAAGTGACCAGAGCGAACGCGTTCATCGGATCGGCCTTCAGCAGGCGTTCCCCGTAGAAAACGATTTGCGCGTAGTCGTTCTTCTGTTCCTCGGACTGGACCGCCATCTGAAGAAGCACCACTTTGAACTCGGTGTCCGCGAAATTGGTCAACACGTTCTCGATGGCCTTGACTCGCTCGTCGGGGTCCTTGGCCATCTGGACGGCCAGGATGGCCTGCTGCTCTTTGGGAGATTTAATTTTCTGCGCCCATAGCGGCGAAAGGCCGAGCGCCAATGCGGCGCACCCAAGTGCCGCGATCGTTTGGAATGCTCTTTTCATCATTGCTCCTAGTTTTTTGAATGTACGTTGCGCGCCATCTAACGCTGAAACGGCTGCGCGAGTCCTTTCTCGGCGGCGGCTTTCACCTGCTCCGGCGCTCCACCAACCGCGAGTGCCGCGCGATAATTCTTTTCAGCCTGCTGGCGCTCGCCAGCCGCATCCGATAACCGGCCCAGATACAAATAGGCCCACGACTTGGTTTCATCGTCCGGGGACATTTCCAACGCCTTTTGGAATAGCTTCTCGGCTAGTTCCGGATCGTGATCCAGCGCCGCAATCCGCGCCAATCCATAATAAGCCCTGGCATGCACCGGATTCTCGGCCGCTTGCTCCAGGGTCTTCTGGTAGGCCGCCCGGGCGTTCACCAGGTTGCGACTTGCATACTGATCCTCAGCCTCGGCCAGGCTCTTTGCCGCCGCGGTCAACACCGGCGCGGACGGAGCTGGAGAGGGCTTGGCTCTGTGAACTGTCGCGTCTCGAGCGAACTGCACGTTTTGCAGGCGCCGGTCCTCGCGCTGCAAATCGATTCCGCCGAGCAGGTCCGGGAAATAGTTCCGTAGAGACTCGGGTTGTTTTTCGTACACCGCCAAGCCCTCAGCCAGCGCCGGAGTTATTACGAAACCCTGGCTCAACGCCTCATTGACAAGCTCTTGTTTCTTGGCGCCACTGGCCAGCCGGCTTTCCACCGCTTTAATCACGCACTCGGTAGCCAGCAGCATGAAGTCGTTCTTATAGGCTACATCCAGCGCCGGCGCGGGTTGCGCAAAATCGGCCAGCGCCTTGTCGCGTCCCCATTGTTCGAAATAGCGCAGCGAGAGCGGATCCAGCAGGTAGTGCAGATAGGCGTGGCGCACCTGATCGATTTGCGGCTCCGGCGATGGCGTCACGACAACAAAGTAGTTGTCCTTGTAGCTGCGGGTCTGGATCTGATTCGGCGGCCCGAGCAAATCCACGTAAACTTGGAAACGGCGTCCGCGGTAGCCGCTGGTGGGATTCCGCAAGTAGGCATTGGCCTGCGACACCGCTTTCACCACGCCGCTGTGATAGGCCTCAATCGCACTGTCCAGTTCGGGCTGCGACTGCTTCCAAAGATCCTCGATCCCAGCCTCCCGGTAAAACCGGGCGATTATTTCGTTCAGTCCATCCAGCTTTCGAACGTCGGGTGGGACCTCCTGAGGCGGCATCCAATACTGGAATTCGGGAGGGCTCTGGAGCGAAAGCGCAAAGGAGATGTACTGGTTCAGTTCGGCCTCTGGATCTTCCTGATGATGATCGGCCATGAACTTCTTCAGTGCTTCCACCGAATTGAGATGCTTTTGCGCGATCGCGTCGCGAACCTGCTTGCGAAGCGGTGAGTTGGCGTTCGAATCCAGATTGGCGTCGTAGCCGGCGGCATTGATGGCGGCCAGCACGGTGAACAGCGTTTCGCTGCCGTCCAGCTGACTCTCTTTGGCTTGCTGCGCCGGCAAGAGCGCGACCGAGAGAAGACCGGTGAGTGCGAGAGTGCGAACCAAAGCTAGTCCCATTCTAAAGTCCCATTGTAAACACTACTAGAGCTCTATTTCCCAATGCAAAACGTCGCGAAGATCCGGTTCAGGATATCATCGGCCGTAGTAGCCCCGGTGATGCCATCCAAAGGCCGCAACGCGGCGTAAAGATCCAGCAGCAGCATTTCATGCGGGATTCCGACCTCGGCCGCCCTGCGAGCTTGGGCCAGCGCTTCCAGGCTTTCGCGCAGTAGTTGCTCATGCCGGATGCTGGTAATGAAGCCGGATTCCTGCTCTCGCGAGGCCGCCGGAGCGATTTGTTCGCGCAAGCGCTCGATACCGACGCCGGTGAGCGCCGAGACAGCGATAAAATCGCCGCTGAATTCCGCCATCCGCGGCAGATCCGCTTTATTTCCTACAAGAATCCAGCGGCCTTGCTCGCGGGCACGTTCCATCAGCGCGAGATCGTCGGGATGAATGGGAGCCGCTAAATCCGCTACGACCAGCGTCACGTCGGCATCGGCCATGGCCTGATAACTGCGCTCGATACCCAGCGTCTCCACCACATCCTGGCTGGCGCGAATCCCGGCGGTGTCCACAAATTTGACCGGAATTCCCTGAATAGCCGCCACCTCCGATACCAGGTCGCGCGTGGTGCCGGGGATGTCGGTGACAATCGCGCGATCCTGTTCCAGTAGCCGGTTGAACAAGCTGCTCTTACCCACGTTGGGCCGTCCGACGATCGCAAGCGTGATTCCCGAATGAACCAGCTTGCCGTAGTCGAAGGTGGAGGCCAAGTCCGCAAGGGCCTGCTCGATCGGATCGAGACGCCGCAAAATCTCTTCCACCGGCGCGACGCTCACATCGTCCTCGGCGAAATCGATACCGGCTTCAAGCAGCGCGATCAGTTCCACCAGCTGTTCTTTGCTGGGACGAATGCGCTTGGAAACCGAGCCTTCCACCTGTTGGACAGCCACCCGCGCCTGATACAAAGTGGTAGCTTCGATCAAATCGCGAACCGCCTCGGCTTGGGGAAGATCGAGTCTCCCGTTGAGATACGCCCGTAGCGTGAACTCTCCCGGTTCGGCCAGCCTCGCTCCGGCGGCGCACGCGCGTTCGACGCAAAATCGCAAGATGATCGGCGATCCGTGGCACGAAATCTCGACCATTTCTTCGGCGGTGTAGGATCGCGGCGCGGCAAAATAGGCCACTACCACTTGGTCGACCGCAGCGCCAGAATCGTCAGTCAGCTCGGCAAGAGTCAGGGCCCAAGGTTGCCATTGGTTCCCGGCATGAAATCGCAGCATACTCTCCGCGATTCCCCGCGCCTCAGATCCCGAAAGCCGCACCATTCCCACGCCAGATCGTCCGGGCGGCGTGGAAATTGCAACAATCGTGTCCTGAATGCGCAGGGTATTTTCTGGCTGCTGTTGAGTTAGGGCCTGCGTCCGCCGCCACGGCGTGGAGGTCCGGATCTCCGGTTGCGATCGCGGGGGCCTCGATCGCGATCATAGGGGCCGCCGCGCGGTGGCGGTCCGGGCCGCGGTGGACGAATGGGCTCGGGAAGCGGCATGTCGATCGGAAGAACCACTACCTGGCGAAACGGCCCGGTGCCGGTGCTTTCGCTGCGAATATCGGTCTCATTTCGCAAGCTCAAGTGAATGATGCGGCGCTCGCGGCTGCTCATCGGATTGAAGTGGAAGGGCCGTCGCGTCCTCTTCACGCTTTCCGCGGCGGTCATTGCGCTCAGCCTCAGCTCCTCGATCCGCAGCGTCCGATAATCGTTCGAATCGAAACACAGCAGCGAGTGGTGCTCGGCTGGCACTTTCAGAGCTTCCATCGTGAGAAACTCCAGCGCGAGCAGCACCTCGGCTTTATTAGCAAGCAGCAGATCGACGTCCGGCCCCGAGAATTTGACTAATAAATCGGGGTCTTCCAGATCGGGATGGAGGTGCTGGCCCTCCAGAATTTCAAACGACAGTTCCAACCCCATGTCGCCGAGGACCATGTCGAGGAACTCGCTGATTCGATATCCACTGGTTTCAACTGTATAGTTCTTCTCGGCCACCTGCGTTATTTGCCCTTCTTCTTTGTTGGAGCCGGGGGCGGAGGCGGCGGCGCCGGCATCATCCGATTCACGGCCCATTGCTGAGCGATTCCCACTAAATTACTGGTTAAGTAGTATAACACCACGCCACTCGATAAGTTATAGAAGAACAGTCCGAACATTAAGGGCATCAGCTTCGTCATTTTGGCCTGGGATGGGTCCATGCCAGGGGTGGGAGTCATCTGTTGGATGAGAAACTGCGAGACGATCATGATGATCGGCAGGATGTGGATGGGCAATAGCTCGGGCTGCGACAGATCCGTAACCCATAACCAGCTCGCTCCGCGCATCTCAATGGTTACGGACAGAACTTTCCAGAAAGCGTAGATCAGCGGTAGCTGGATCAGCATAGGGAAGCAGCCGCTCATCGGATTGACGCCCTCTTTTTTGTAGAACTCCATCACTTCCTGGTTCTGTTCCGCCTTGCGAGGGTCGTTCATCTTGAGACCCTTGTACTTGGCATTGATAGCCGCCAGCTTGGGCTGCAAAGCCTGCATCTTGCGCTGGCTCTTCATACTCTTCCACCGCAACGGCAATAGCACGATGTTGATCAAAATGGTGATCAGAATGATGGACCAGCCGTAGTTGTGAACCAGATTGTCGTCCACCCAATGCAGCGCCAGGAAAAGCGGCTTGGCGATGATGCCGTACCAGCCCCAGTCGATCAATTGCTGCAGCTTGGGATCGACGCGGCGTAGCAGGTCGACGTTCTTGGGTCCCACAAATAGAGTGAAGTGATTCACCGAATCGCCGCCCACTTCAACACCAACGCGCATTTCCTCCTTGGCGGCCGGCGCTGGCGGGACATCGTCCTTGATGGTCTCCACCTTGATTGCCGTGTTGTCTTTGGGCAGGACTACCGCGGCAAAAAAGCGGTCGTCCAAGCCGGCGAAGGAAAAGTTGCCGGTAGTAATCACCGGACCGTCTTTCACCGACTTGGCGTCTTTGGTGAAAAGCTTGCCCTGCGTGAGGCCCAGCGTGCCGGCTTCATGCTGGTCGTAGTAGACAGCATGCTCTTCGCCCGTGCGATTGAGCACCGTGGTATCGCCGAAGCCGCCCCGCCACTGGATCAGATGATCGGTGGGAACACCGTTGATAGTCACTTCCGTCGTGATCTGCGACAGGTAGCCGGATTGGGAAAACTGGAACTTCTTCAGCGCATAGTCGGTGCCATTCGAGAACGTGTATTCGATGCCTAATCCGTTGGCTAATGGTTTGGCCACGTAGAGGCCGTAGTTCAACGCATCGGCCGCCTTTTCGTCCCGCAAAACGATCGAAAAAGGCGGCGCGACTTTGGAGTAGCTTGCGGCGTTGACCAATTCCAAAGGTTTTCCGCCGCGATCCTTGTACTTTTTCAGAATCCAGCTGCGGACCGTTCCGCCGCGATTGGACAGCGTCACGCGGTAGATGTCCGTATCAATCACGAATTGCTGTTCGGCGGAGCCTTCGATCTGTCCGGGCACCGGCGCCGTGGGAGCCGCCTGGACGGTCTCGGCTGTTTTCGCAACTGCCGCCGGACTGGTTGGCAAAGACGCTGTACTGACCGGCGTCGCGGTCTTCTTGGGCGGCGGGGGCGGGGCTTTGTAGAAATACGGCGTCAGGAACAGCACCAACCCCATCAGCACGAACGCCAGCAGGAGCCGCTGCTCCATCGTGAGCTCTTTTTTTCCGGGTTGGAGTGGATTATCGGCCATGACGTTAGAAACTTCTAGCGGACCGGGTCGAATCCACCCGCATGGAACGGATGACAGCGCAGCAACCGGCGCAGGCCCATTCCGACGCCCCGCAAAACGCCATACCGATCCACCGCCTCCATCATGTATTCCGAGCAGGTAGGAGAAAACCGGCAGGCCGACGGCAACAACGGCGACACCCAACGTTTATACAGACGCAAAGTAGCGGTGACTACTTTCTGCATTGCGCCACCAACCGATCCACTTCCCGTCGAAGCTCCTCCACGGGCGCCGCGATCGCGGGACGACGCGGATTGATCACAATATCCCATTCCGCCGCTACTTCCACCAAGCGCACACGCAGCACTTCCCGCAGCCGTCGTTTCACCCGATTCCGTAGAACGGCCTTCCCGAAGGCACGCGGTACGGTGAATCCCAGCCGAGGCCCCTGATCGTTAGACGCATCTTGAACGGCGCGCGGCACTCGCAAGTAGAAAGCCGCAAAGTATCGGCCCGTGAAGCGAGTTCCTTGGTCGTAAGCGTTGCGGAAATCGGCGGCTCTCAGAATCCGAGCGGTTTTCGGAAAGCCCGCCCTACTCGGCGTTGGCGTACCGAACGGCTCTCTCGTCGCTAACGGTGAGTTTGTGGCGCCCTTTGGCTCGGCGTCGCGCAAGCACGGCGCGGCCATTTTTCGTGGACATGCGTACCCGGAATCCATGTGTCTTTGCCCGTTTGCGATTGTTTGGCTGAAAGGTGCGTTTTGGCATTTGATTTCCTCGGCCCGGGCAGAGCACCCGAAACGTAGAAGACTGTTAACTTTCAGTATATGGGGCGGAAAATGGGGTGTCAAACGCGCGCCAGCACTATTATTTACGCAGCGCCGCTCCCTTTTGTTCGAACTGCCACGCCGTCGCAACGATGCCTATGATCTCGGGGAACTTCGGCCTCCAACCCAACGTCCGCTTCAGCTTGTCGGAATTCGCCACCAGCGACGGCGGGTCGCCCTCTCGTCGCGGCCCGATCTCGTGCGGTACCTTTCGCCCGGTCACTTGTTCCACCGCGCGCAATACCTGTAGGACGGACTGCCCGGCGCCCGTCCCCACATTGAACACATCCGAAGCGCCCCCCGCCAGCAGCTTCTCGATCGCGGCCACGTGAGCTTCCGCCAGATCGTTCACGTGAACATAATCGCGGATGCAGGTGCCATCCGGTGTGTCATAGTCGTCGCCGAAGATCGTTATCGGCTTTCCGGAGACAACCGCCCGTAGCAGCAAAGGGATCAGATGCGTCTCAGGCTCGTGCTCCTCGCCCAGGCCAGATTCCGGGTCCGCTCCACAGGCGTTGAAGTATCGCAGCGCAATGCTCCGGAGCCCTGTGCACAGATCCATCCACTTCAGCATCTTCTCCACTAGCACTTTGGATTCGCCGTACGGATTCACCGGATCGAACGGAAGATCCTCGGGAATCGGGACAATCTTCGGCGTTCCATAAACCGCCGCCGTCGAGGAGAAAACCAGCCGCTTGACGTTAGCCTGGATCATCGCCGTCAACAACGATGCGCTGCCGCCGTCGTTGTTCAGGAAGTAAAGCTCGGGCTTCTTGGTCGACTCGCCCACCATCGAATGGGCTGCGAAATGAATCACCGCGTCCACGCGTTCGCGGCTCAGTACATCCGACACAGCGCCTGTTTCAGAGAGATGCATCTTGTGAAAGGGAAGCCCTTGGACGTTGTGTTCGTGCCCACGCGACAAGTCGTCCACGATCACCACGCCATATCCGCGCCGCTTCAGAAGATGGGCCGTCACCGATCCGATGTAGCCCGCCCCGCCCGTCACCATAACCTTCGGCATAAGCACCAGTGTAAAACCCCGGCTGTAAGCGGTGCCGCGCGGTCCTGCTGTATACTCATTTTTCACCGTGTGACGGTGACCACGGAGGTACCTATGCGTGCAATCGACGAATTCACAATCACAGAAGCTGCTCTCGATCAGATGGCGTCGACGCCCAACCCGCGTCTGAAGGAAATCATGGCCGCGCTCACGCGCCATTTGCATGACTTCGCGCGGGAGGTGGACCTTACGCCGGAAGAGTGGCTGGATGCCATCAAGTTCCTCACCGCCGTCGGCCAAAAGTGCACGGCGTACCGGCAGGAGTTCATCCTGCTTTCTGACACCCTGGGCCTCAGCAGCCTGGTGAACGCACTGCACGATCGCCGCGCCACCGAAGCCGGCACCAAATCCAGCCTGGTGGGCCCGTTCTATCGCCAGGATTCGCCGGTTATGAAGCTGGGCGATTCCATCGTTACCAAGCCCACCAACGGCCAGGAAGTTTGCCTCTATGGCCGCGTGACCAATGCCGCGGGCAACGGCGTCGCCAATGCCACCGTGCAGGTCTGGCAGCCGGACGAAACCGGCAACTACGATCTGCAAAAGCATGACCCTTCCGAAATGGATCTGCGCGGCACGTTCCACACCGATTCCGACGGCCACTTCTACCTGCGCACCATCGCGCCTCTCGGCTATATGATTCCGATGGACGGCCCCGTCGGCGACATGATCCGCGCGCAAAAACGCCACGGCTATCGTCCGGCGCACATCCACTTCATCATCGGAGCGCCCGGTTATCGCGAAGTAGTGACGGCTCTGTATTTGCAGGGCGATGAGCACATCGATTCCGATACGGTTTTCGGCGTCACGGCCTCTTTGGTCACCGATGTTCGCGCCAAAGATCCGGCTTCACCTATTCCGAATCTGCCCACCATCAAGTTCGATTTCCAGCTTCCTGCCGCGGCTGCCTACGGCTCAGGACGCGTGGGTGCCGATCCTTCGCAGATCGTTCAGAAGGCCGCCAGCTAACTGCGCTTCTATCGGTATGGGCCTCTGGGAACGATGGCTGCGGCGGCCCAAGAGCCTCTGGCTGCGCAAGGCGATCTTCCAGATTCACCTCTGGACCGGCATCGCGCTCGGCCTCTACATCTTCGTCATCAGCGTCAGCGGTAGCGCCATCGTCTTCCGCAACGAGCTATACAATTCCCTGTGGCCTGGACCGCGCACCGTCGCGATTGGCAGTCACCGCTTCACGCACGACGAGTTGCGCGAAGCCGCGCGCCGCGCTTATCCCGATTACAAGGTGAGCTGGATCTGGGACGCGAGAAAGCCGAACGAAGCCCCCAATCAAGCCATTGAGATTTGGCTGGACCGCAACGGTCATAAGAAGCAGCGGCTGTTCGATCCCTATACGGGCCAGGATTTGGGCGAGTCGCGTCCCTATTCGATTCAGTTCGTGGCCTGGCTGCTCGACTTGCACGTGAATCTGTTGTCCGGCAACGTGGGGCGCCTCGTAAATGGCCTAGGCGCGGTGTTCGTCCTTGCGCTTTCGTTCACCGGAGCCGCACTTTGGTGGCCCGGCATCCGCGGGTGGCGTCGCGGCTTGGCCATCCGGCACCCCTCGAATTGGAAAATATTCAACTGGCAACTCCACAACGTCATCGGCTTGTGGACGCTTCCGATCGTATTCATGTTCGGAGTGGTCGGCGTGTATGCCGGTTTTCCCGGGCCGTTCCAGGCGTTCGTCAATCGCATCGCGCCTCTTGATTTCTACCGGCCGATCCCGGACGCCTCCGTCATCCCCAACCTCCCCGTGATTCCGGTCAGCACTCCAATCCCGCGCCGGCGTTTTCGCCCCAAATACAGCACTGGCGACCAAATCATCCGCTGGTTCAGCTATCTGCACTTCGGCAACTTCGGGGGCTGGCAGAGCAAGACGATTTGGGTGATCATCGGCCTGGCACCGGCGTTTCTATTCGTGACCGGCGTTCTTATGTGGTGGAATCGCGTTCTCGGTCCGGCCGCTCGGCGGGTATATAATCACCGTTAATGGCCACGAAAAAGCGTGCATTCCTCGGTCTAGCCGGGCTGGCAGCGGCCGTAGCCGCCTTTGCCGCCGGACGCGTCGATCTCAATAACCCCACCGGCACCCATGGATTAATCGTGATCGACAAAATCGGCCGGCACGTGCGCTTCTTCGATCCTTCAACATTTCAGGAGATCCCAAACAGCGCCTTGGATGTGGGCGTCGCTCCGCACGACTTAGCCATCTCGCCCGATCACAAGTTCGCCTACGTTCCCGTCTACGGCGACGGCGTCTATGGCAGGAATCCGAACCCGGGCCATACGATTGCCATCATCGATCTGGAATCGCGCCAAATTGCCGGAACCATCGATGTCTCCCCGTATCAAGCGCCGCATGGGATTCAGATTGACAACGCGGGCAAGATTTACGTCACCTGCGATTTGAGCCGCAAGCTGCTGGTGATCGATCCGAAAGCGCGCGCCGTCGAAGCCGCCATCGATACAGAAGGCACTGGCCACTGGGTGGCCGTCCTGCCGGACGCAAGCAAAGCTTATGTCGTTAACAAGAACGACAAGCTGTTCGTCAGCGTTATCGATCTGAAGAAGCGCGCCATCGTCGCCCGGATTCCGGCCCCGAACGGCACCGAAGGCATCGCCGCGTCACCGGATGGAATGTACGTCGTGGCGGTGGATCACGCAGAGCCCAAAATTCTTGTGATCAATCCAGAGAGCGATCAGGTGACAGTCACAATCCCGCTTCAAGGAAATACCAAGGCGGCATTCAAGCCGCGGTTTTCGCTCGATGGTTCCAAGCTCCTGGTCTGCAATTTGTCCGAACGGCTCGTCAATATCATCGATGTCGCCGACGCGCACGGCAAACAGCAGGTGCTTAACGTCGGCAAGGATCCCATGGGATTCGCCTTCGCCCCCGATGGCAAAACCGTCTTGGTCGCGAACCATGGCGACGGCACCGTATCGGTAATCGATTTGTCGCAAAACAAAGTAGTATCCAGCTTCAAGGGCGGCGCCGGCGTCGAATCGCTGGCCTATTTCTGAGCCACGACCGTTTACTGAGCCACGACCGTGAGGAAGTGGTCTTGCTATTCCTAACTTCTCGCGCGCGAAGCGGCGACGTAAACGCCCAGCCCGATCATCGCGACCCCCGACCCCGCGCGCTGCCGTCTGCGTAGCGTTGCGCTGCGTTTCATTCTCGCTCCCAGCGGCCCCGCGAAACACGCGACGAGAAGGTCGGCGCAGGTGTTCAACGTTACCGAAATCGCGCCCAGCATCAGGAATTGAGCAGCCACGTGCCCTTGTCGCACGGAGACGAATTGCGGGATGAACGAAAGAAAGAACAGCGCCGTTTTCGGATTCAGCACTTCCGTTATCACGCCTTGAAGAAACGTGCCGCGCGTAGCGCCCGCGGCCTCCAGGGCAGCCTCTTGATCCCGGCTTCGAATCATCCGGAATCCGAGGTAGATCAAATACGCCGCGCCCGCATAACGCACGGTCTCGAATGCGATCGCCGAGGCCGCCAAAATTGCCGACAATCCGAAGGCTGCCGCCGCTACATGTACCAAGCCCCCCAAAAACGTGCCTGCCGCCGATAACGCGCCTTCCCGGCGTCCTCCGCGCAAACTGCGCGCCAGCACGTAGAAGATCCCTGGACCGGGCGTGACCGCCAGAACCAGCGCCGCGCCGAGAAAGATCAGAAATCGCGATGTGACGACCACATCTCAGACGTTACAATCAAAGTCGAAGCGCCGCAAGATCCCCGTCCGACCCTTGCAGCCGACGCCGACGCTCCCCATGGACAAGCTGCACTCACAACCTGCCTGGCATCAAATCCAGCGCGAATTCTTCGCCACCGGTGACGCCGCTCCAGTCCTGGCTGGACTTTCCGCGCTCATCGAACGCATGACCATCGATGCATTTCAAACCTCTTTTCGAACCGCGCCCATTCCTATCGCTATGCTGGCAGTGGGCGGCTTCGGACGCCGCGAGCTGTTTCCTTTCTCGGACGTCGACGTGCTCCTGTTGATCGAACGCGAGTCCCAAGCCGCCGCCCTCAAAAACGCGCTCTCCGAATTTGTTCGTCTCCTCTGGGATGCCGGCCTGCGCTTGAGCCACTCGGTGCGCAGCATCGCCGAATGCGCCGAAATCCATGAAGGCAACGTCGAACTGAGTATCAGCTTGCTCGACCGCCGGCTCGTGGCCGGTTCGCAAGATCTACACGTCAAGCTCGAAAACAAACTTTCCGGTTTTTTCGAGCGCCAGTCTCGCGTGCTCACCCGCCACCTTTGCCAACTCGCGCGCGAACGCCACGAAAAATTTCAGCGCACGTTTTATCATCTGGAGCCCAACGTCAAGGAAACTCCCGGCGGACTGCGCGATCTGCACTTGATCGATTGGTTGGGAAAGCTGCGCAAACCGGACGAAGAAGTGGCCGCTCGCCTGGTGGCGCCCGCCAAATTTGTGCACTCCCTGCGCTGCTTTCTTCATTACCAGACGCGGCGCGATCAGAACCTGCTGAGCTTCGATGCGCAGGAGGCCCTGGCCGCTCAGCCCTACCTCGCGTTTCGTGAGCCGCCCGACCTGATGCGCGAGTATTTCCGCAACGCCCGCGTCATTTACAATGAGGCGCGCCGCGCTCTCGATCTGAACGAAAGGGGCGAAAGTTCGCTGGCCACGCAGTTTCGGGATTGGCGCTCGCGTCTTTCCAACTCGGAATTCACGGTTTCGAACGAACGCATCTACCTCCGCTCGCCTTCGCAATTGACCAGCGATCCGGCCATCATTCTCCGCCTGCTGGAATTCGTTGCGCGTCACGGCATCCCGCTGGCCACCGAAACCGAACGCCGCGTGGAGCAGGCTTCCGAGACTTTCGGCGCCTATTGCGAGCGCGCGCAGCCGTTGTGGCCCTCCCTCCACGCCATCCTTGCGCTTCCCTATGCCGCGGCCTCGCTCCGGGCGATGCACGATACCGGACTCCTGCAAGCCATGTTTCCCGAGTGGCGGAACATTTTCTGTCTGGTTGTTCCGGACTTCTACCATCGCTATACCGTGGACGAGCACACCCTGGTCGCCATCGAAACGCTCGCCGACCTCGCGGCCAGCAACGATCCGGCGCACCGCCGCCTGGCTGAAATTCTTTCCGAGGTCGAGGACCTGGCCCTGCTTCGCTTCGCGCTCCTGTTTCATGACTCGGGCAAAGGCGCCCATAGCGGCGACCACTCGCGCCTCTCCGTGGAGTTAGCGGACAAGGCCATGCGGCGCATTCAAATGCGTCCCGAAGAACGCAGCGCCGTCGAGTTTTTGATCGAGCACCATCTGGATCTTTCCGCCGTGATGAGTTCGCGCGACCTTTATGATCCTGCCACCGCCCGCCTGCTTGCACAGCGCATCGGAACACTGGAACGGCTGAAGCTTCTGACGCTGCTGACTTACGCCGACATCTCCGCCGTCAATCCCGCCGCGATGACTCCCTGGCGGCTCGAGCAGCTTTGGGAAACCTACCGCGTAACTCATCAACAGTTGCTGAAGGAGCTTGAAAGTGAACGCATCGCCGATATCCCGGCCAGTCTGGTTGCCGCGCCAGCCGATTTTATCCGCGGTTTTCCATCCCGCTATCTCCGCACCCACACTGTCGACGACATTCGTTCCCACATCGAGCTTTACGAATTGAGTAAGTCGTCGGGAGTCGCAGTCCAGATCGACGCGCCCGCTGGCGTGTATCGCGCCACCATCGTGGCACGCGACCGGCCGGTTCTTTTTGCATCCCTGGCCGGCGCCATATCGAGCTTCGGAATGGATATTGTCAAAGCCGAAGCCTTCTCTAACCAACAAGGTCTCATCCTGGACACGTTCCTGTTCGCCGATCCGAAACGTACCCTGGAATTGAATCCCACCGAAAACGATCGGCTCAGACAGACGCTCGAAGACGTCGCCTTGGGCCAATTGGACACCCAACAGCTTCTGCGTGGCCGCACCTCGCAAAATCACTTGAAGAAGCGCACGGTGTCTCCGCGTGTGAATTTCGATTCTAATGCGTGCGACAGCGCCACGCTTATCGAAATTATCGCGGAGGACCGGCCCGGCCTACTGTACGATTTATCCTCGGCTATTTCGTCAGCGGGTTGTAATATTGATGTAGTGCTGATTGACACCGAAGGCCATAAAGCAATTGACGTATTTTATGTTGCATCCAATGGCGCCAAGCTGTCATCTAATGTGCACCAGGCGCTAAGTAACACATTATTAAACCTTTGCTAAACTTTAATCTGCCTGTGGTAACCTTTCGTCTCCGGCCGGCGTAACTACTAGTGTGGCCTGTATGCAAAAGACAACCACACTCCTCGTAGAGCTGTACCACACGCATTCAATCTAAGGAGCTAAAGCTACATGAAAATGAAGAAACTGATGCTAGGAGCTTGTGTCTTTTCACTCGGCATTGCCACCGCCGCGTCCAATTACCACATCAAGATCGCTGATCCTACCTGGGTTGGGCAGACCGAGCTGAAGCCTGGCGAGTACCAGGTTACCGTCGAGGGCGACAAAGTAACATTCAAGCAGGGCAAGAACGTCGTTGCGGTCGCCGCGAAAGTGGAGACCAACGCCTCCAAGTTTTCCGATACCCAGATGGATATCAAGACCGAGAACGGTCAAGCCAAGTTGAAGGAACTTGACTTGGGCGGGACGAAGTCGAAGATCATGCTAAGTGATGCCGCCGCCGTAGAAGCGGGCGGAACCCACTAACTAACTTCACTAACTAACCCGTCGGGAGCTGAGCCTTCATTTGTCGAGCCAGACCTTACCGAGCCACGACCGTCAGGGAGTGGTTCTTATGGCAACGCAAACACCACTAACGCTTCTGCTCCCGGCGTTGCATCATCTAACGTCCCGTTCCCACCGGCCACGATCGCCACATACTGTTTTCCGTTCCTGCCTTCATAGGTAATTGGGACTGCGTGTGCGCTTGCGTCTAATTTGGCCGACCACAGTTCTCTCCCCGTCTTCGAATCGAATGCTCGAAAGCGGCGATCGTTCGTCGCGCCAATAAACACCAGCCCTCCAGCCGTCGCAATTGGTCCGCCCAAATTCAGCCGTCCTGTGTTCCTCTTCGCTAGCGGCAATTCGTCGGTCACGCCCAGCGGAACCTGCCACGCGAAATCTCCGGTGTGCGCGTCCACTGCCACCAATCGGCCCCACGGTGGTTTCTGACAGGGCCAGGCGCGCTCGCCGGCATGCGGAATATTCCCGATCTTCGGATCGCCCTCGCTCCACTGGAAGCGCGACATCGGCCCTACGATGCTATTACGGTCGAACAATACCTTCGATCCCTCCGGCTTTTTCTCAATCCATCCGATGCTCGCCTCGTCGCTGGAGTTCACGAAGAAATAGCCCAAGGTCGGATCTGCCGCGGCGCCGCCCCAATTCGTGCCGCCGATTGCACCCGGAAAAATGATGGTCGAGTGCGGCTTCGCGCCTGGCGCGCGATAGACGTAAGGCGTGAAAGCTCCCTCGTTTTCGAAGCCTCCGCTTCTGGCCTGCAGCTCCGCGCAAAACCTTGCGTGCTCCGCGTTGGTGTCGCCGGGGGCCACGATGTCCGCGGGTCCATAACTCATGCGCGAGAGCGGCGGCGGCTTCAGCGGAATGGGCTGCGTAGGCGAACTTCGCTCCCCCGGTACGTTGCTCGCGGGCACCGGCTTCTCCTCGATCCCGAACACCGGCTTACCGGTTACACGATCCAGGATGTATAAATAACCCGTCTTCGCCGTCTGCGCCAGGATCGGAATCGTCTTCCCTTTCACCGTTACGTCCATCAACGTGGGAGGCGCGGGCAGATCGAAATCCCACAAGTCATGATGCACCACCTGGAAATACCACTTCATCTTTCCCGTCTCGGCGTCGAGAGCGACAATGGAGTTCGCAAAAAGATCGTCGCCCTTGCGATCGCCGCCCCAAAAATTCGTATTCGGTCCGCCAAACACCGTGTAAAGGATCCCGCGCTCCGCGTCCAGCGTCAACGAGAATCCCCAATTGTTCACACCGGACCGATTCTTCGCGCTGTCGCCTTCCCAAGTTCCATGTCCGAATTCACCCGCTCGCGGCACCGAATGAAAATTCCACAGCTTCTTGCCGGTGCGCGCGTCATAAGCGCGCGTATCGCCCGCCGGACCCGTTGCGGGAGCCTCCGGCGTGTTCGCACCCACGATCAACAAATTCTTATAAACCACCGGCGCCGAATTGTACGGCACCGTCATCTCCACGGTGCCTTCGTCGCCGAAGCCCGGATCGATTTTCCCGGTGTTCGCATTGAGGGCGATCATTTTGCTGCCGCTGGTGAAGATCACTCGCGCGGGATTGTTCTGGTCGCCTGGCCAATATGCCATGCCGCGCTTGGAGGGCGTTCCCTCCTTTAACTCATATCGCCAAAGCTCATGGCCGGTTTCCGCATCGAGCGCCGTCACATAGTGAAACGCCGCCAGATACAACATTCCCCGGATCACAATAGGAGTGAATTCGGAACCCGCTTCGTTCCCGCTCGCCTTCCCCAAGTTGTATGACCATGCCTGCTGCAACTTGCCGGCGTTCGAAGCGTCGATCTGATGCAACGGTGAGAACCGCGTGCCCGCCAGGTCGCGATTGTATATCGGCCAGTCGGCTGGATCGGCCGGCGCCTTTTGCGTTTGCGCGCGCAGTGACGAAACGGTAAGAAAGCAACCTGCGGCTACGCCTAACCCAGCTAAAATCAATCTCGCCATGCGAGCCTCGCCATGCCTTTGTAACCTCTAGCCTTAGCGGCAACGTCGTTCAATTGTCCAATTGACATATCATAATAGCGCGGGCTATCCCAGGAGGGTTTCAACGTAGATGTCCATCTTGAGCATGTGCCAATGGCTGCAGGACACCAACATCGGCACGTCTATCCGTGAGTCGATCTGGGTATTTCCGATCATAGAGACCATTCACGTTCTGGGCCTCTCCATCTCGGTCGGCCTGTTGCTGGTCTCGGATCTGCGCCTCATGGGCTTCATCATGAAGCGCCGCCCGGTCACGGAAGTCTACGAACAAATTAAGCCCTGGATGTTCACCGGCTTCGCCATCATGACCATCACCGGAATCTTCCTGTTCTGGTGCCAGGCGGTGAAAGCCTACAACAGCATTTTTTTTAAGACCAAAGTGATTCTCCTCATTGTCGCCGCCGTCAATGCCATCGCGTTCGAACGCGGAATTTATCGCAACGTCGACAAATGGGACAATGCGCTGGTGCCACCCCGGGAAGCCCGTATCGCTGGTTGGGCTTCGCTCATTTTGTGGGCCGCCATCATCACTTGCGGCCGCACCATGGCTTATACTTTCTAGGGCTTTTACTTTTTAGGCTGCTCATGCAATCAATTGTCCCTTTCTTTCAATGGTGCGACGACACGATGGTCTCGCAGGCCATCCGCAATTCTCGTGTCGCATTTCCGATCATCGAAAACTTCCATCTGTTCGCGCTTACCGTATTGCTCGGTTCGCTCGTGGTGCTGGTGCTGCGCCAGTTCGGCCTGATCTACAAAACGCAGCCCATCTCCGAAGTCGCCGGCGCGTTGCGTCCCTGGAACCGCTGGAGCCTTGCGGTGATGCTGACCTCGGGCATCTTGCTCTTTTTGTCCGAAGCGATGAAGTGCTACAGCAATACTTCTTTTCGCGTAAAAATGATCTTCCTCTTCGCCGCGCTTCTGTTCCAGTTCACCGTCTACAATCGCACCGTGGCGTCGGAAGACAAGTTCGCGCCCGTCGGCGGAAAAATCGCCGCTGCCGTCGCACTGTGCTTGTGGTTCGGTGTCGGCCTGGCCGGCCGCGCCATCGGTTTCCTGGGCTAGACTTCTTTCGCCCGCGATCCCCATTTCCACAAAGCCTGTCGTGAATTGCTCCGCTAGAAGAGTTCAAACGCCCGCGCGATCAGTTCATACGATCGCTTTCGCTTTTCATGTTCATGCATGATATTCACCACGAAAACTTCGTCCGCCCGATAATCCGCGGCCACTTCTTCGAGCATCGCGCGAACCTTCGCAGGCGTCCCTACTATGATTCGCCGCCCCACGGGCAATGTCTCCGCCGCCACGCCCTCCTTGGCGAGAAACGCCTCCGCTTTTTCCACGGACGGAACCGGGATCAACCGCCCGCGATACAGCATCAGCATCAACATTCGCATGCTGGCTGCCAGCCGCTGCGCTTCTTCATCCGTATCCGCGCAGATCGCCCACGACGCCACTCCCACGCGCGGCTCCTTCAATCGCGACGAAGGCTGGAAATGTTCGCGATAATATTCCGCAATCGCTTCGCCGTTCGGATTAATGAAATCGGCGAAGACATAGGGTAATCCCAATTCAGCCGCCCAAATTGCGCTCTGCGCCGACGATCCCAGCAGCCACGGCTCCGGGCTATCGAAATGGAGCGCCGCGGCCTGTCGAAAGGGTCCCGTCGACGGCCCGCGATTTTCCAGATACGCCAGCAACTCTCTGAGCTGGTCCTCAAAATCGTCCGGTGCCGGTTGCCTGCGGTCGCGTTGCAAGGCAAAAGCGATTCCCGAACTGGTGCCCGGCGCACGCCCCAGCCCCAGATCGATGCGGCCTGGGTATAAAGCACTTAGCATGCTGAATGTTTCGGCCACTTTGAGCGGACTGTAGTGCGGCAACATGACGCCGCCGGTGCCGACATGCATGCGCGAAGTGGCCGCCGCTACCGGTCCCACCATCACCTCTGGACTTGCATCCGCCAGGCCCGGCGTCCCGTGATGTTCGGCCAGCCAGTAACGCTGGTATCCCAGTTGTTCCGCCCAGCGCGCCAGATCGATGGTGTTGCGTAATGCGTCGCCGGCGGTGGAGCCCTCCGGAATCGGCGATTGATCCAGAACGCTGAGCTTCACTATTTCGATCCGCCTGGCAGCGCAAAGGCCACCACAGTCGATCCATTGCGCCACGCTTGATCTGGAAACAACGCCTGGGTCGCGGCGCCGATGTTCGTCACCGGCCATCCCGTCGGCGTCGCGATGAACTGCCTCCCGTTCACCGCGTAGCTAATCGACGACCCGCGTTGTCCCGCGCCCGTTTGAAAACTCCATAGCTTCGCGCCCGTCTTCGCATCCAGCGCGAAGAACTCGCCCTCCGGATTGCCGGTGAACACCAGGTCGCCCGCGGTGGCAAGCATGGATGCCAGCAACACGTACTTGTACGGATAGCTCCAAACGCGTTTCCGCGTGATCGGATCCCACGCATCGACATGACTGTACGTCGTGCGATTCGGGGGCAGCTTCAAATCCCAACTTCCGCTCATATAGAATCGACCCTCGTCCGGCGGCTGATGCTCGGCGGCGATATCCACGCAAATTTCGAGCGTCGGCGTGTAGATCAATCCCGTGCGCGGCGAGTACGCCATCTCATTCCAACTTTTCGCGCCCGCCGGCGTGGGACAAAAGTTCATCGTCTTGCCAAGCTCCGGTTCGCGCCTTCCCACCAGCTTTCCATCTTCGGTGACGCCCGAAATCCAAGTCTGCAATTCGGGAATGCTAAAGACTCCGACGAATTCTCCCGTTACGCGGTCCAGCACAAAGGTCAGGCCGCTTTTGTTCATATGAATCAGCAGCTTTCGCATCCGGCCGTTCACCATGCGATCCATCAACACGCACTCATAAGCCGAATCGAAATCCCAAACGTCGTTCGGGATCTCTTGAAAATGCCAGCGCAGCTTGCCCGTATCCGGATCGAGCGCGACGACACTCGCGGTATAGAGGTTCACATCGGCTTTCTCGCCGGTCTTTTGGGAATCGACGTTGCGATCGCCCGCGTAAAAATCGCCGGCCGCGTTCCCGGTGCCCCAATACAGTAGGTTCAACTCCGCATCGAATGATCCGGTCAGCCACGGCGACCCACCGCCGGTTTTCCAGCTCCCGCCCTTCCACGTCTCGTGCCCCTTTTCGCCCGGCCCCGGGATCACGTACCAGCGCCACGCCAGACGCCCGGTTTTTGCGTCGAACGCCGTCAAATAACCACGATGCGCGTTGTCGCCGCCCGATCCGCCGACAATCACTTTGTCCTTCACCACTAGCGGCGCCGACGTGATGCTGCACCCGCATTGATTCGAATCATCGACATTCACGCGCCACAATTCCCGGCCGGTTTTCCGGTCGATCGCCACCAGGTAACTGTCCGGCGTTCCTAGAAACACTTTTCCATCGCTCACGGCCAGCCCGCGGTTAATCCGAAACGCCTCGCCTCCCGATTTGCCGAAGTTCGCCCGCAGCGGATATTTGTAATGCCAGATCGGCCCCCCGGTCCCCGCATCCAAAGCAAATACCTGCGCGTAAGAAGTGGAAACGTACATCACGCCATCCATCACGATCGGAGTCGACTGCAAACTGTCGCCGTAGTCGCCGGTTTGAAACACCCAGGCCGCCGCCAGATTCTTTACGTTGCTGGTGTTGATCTGATCGAGCGCGCTGTAGCGCCAGGCGAACGGCGACCCGCCGTGCGTAGGCCAATCCGATCGAGCCGGCCCCACCTCTTGCGCCCAAACTGTTATCGCCAGCAGGGCCAACGAAAATCGCATGGTCACTATCATAGTGCATGAGGCTGGAAAAACCGCCCGCATGCTACAATTCAGGCGTTCATGAGTAAGAAACTGCTCCCAACATCCTTGGTTGGATCTTATCCCCAACCTGACTGGCTCATCGACCGCGCGCAGCTTTCGCACCGTCTGCCGCCGCGGGTTCGCGCCACCGACCTTTGGCGTGTCGCGCCCGAATTCCTCGAGGAAGCCCAGGACGATGCCACGATACTCGCGATTCGCGCTCAGGAGCGCGCCGGCCTGGACATCATCACCGACGGCGAAATTCGCCGCGAGAGTTACTCCAACCGGTTCGCGACGGCGCTCGAAGGAATCGATCTCGACAATCCCGCGCAAGTGGTGGCGCGCTCGGGCAAGTTGAACTACGTGCCGCGCATCGTGTCGAAGATCCGCCGCAAGCATGCGGTCGAAGTTCGCGACGTTCAGTTTCTGCGTGCGAACACGGACCGCCGGGTGAAGGTAACGGTGCCTGGCCCGTACACGATGTCGCAGCAGGCGCACAACGATTTCTACCGGAGCGAAGAAGAGATGGCGATGGACTATGCCGCCGCCGTCAACGCGGAGATACAGGATTTGTTCGCCGCCGGCGCCGATATCGTTCAAATCGACGAACCTTACATGCAGGCCGTGCCCGACAAAGCGCGGCAATTCGGCCTGAAGGCGTTGAATCGAGCGCTGGATGGCATCCGCGGCGAAACGGCGATTCATCTTTGCTTCGGCTACGCGGCCATGGTGGCGAATCGCCCTTCGGAATATCAGTTCCTCACCGAGCTGGCCGATGCGCCCGTGGTCTCTATCTCGATCGAAACGGCGCAGTCTTCGCTCGATTGCTCGGTGCTCGCCAAGCTGCCTGGAAAAAACATCATCCTCGGCGTTCTGGATCTTTCCAGCAACGACGTGGAGACTCCCGAAAAGATCGCCGCTCGCATCCGCCGCGCGCTGCCGTACATCAGCGTGGAGCGCCTCATTATTGCGCCCGACTGCGGCATGAAGTATCTTCCGCGCGACGTCGCTTTCGCAAAGTTGCAAGCGATGGTGGCGGGAGCAGGCCAAGTCCGCGCGGAACTGGGCGACCGCGTGCTGGCTTCTCAAAGCGCCTGATTGGCCGGTTCCGGTAGACGCTCGATGTGCACATACATCGGGCCGACTCCGAGCGTGCCCACCAGGAACCATGTGAAGCGGCCTCCACGATTCACCGTCTGAAAGCGCGCGTGCTCGCCGGGCGCCAACGTAAAATCGACGTTCTTCCAGTTCCACGTGTTGTCCACTTGCAAACGATGCCGGCCGGGCTCCACGACGCGCGAGATTTCATCGCCCGCCATGAGTTCACCTAGGCGCTTTCCGTCCAGCTTCACGATGATCTGACGCTGCTGGATGTCATCCGGCGCTGTGCGACTAACGGTGACACGCGACTCCACGCTTCGAGTATAATGCGCCTGAGAGGTAATCATGAAGAAGTTCGCTCTTTCGATCCTCGCCATTCTTGGCCCGGTTGCCGTTCCGGTGCTTGCCCATCACGCCTTTGCGGCCGAATTCGATTTGAACAAACCGGTAAACGTAAAGGGCATCGTCACAAAAATTGAGTGGATGAATCCACACGCCTGGTTCTACGTTGACGTGAAGACCGACAGCGGAGCCGTGGAACAATGGCAATTCGAAACTGGCGCGCCCATCGAGTTAACGCGGCGGGGCTGGAGGAAAAACGACCTCAAGGTCGGCGATGAAGTGACGGTCCAGGGCCTTCGCGCCAAGGACGGCACGAACACGGCCAGCGCCCGTATGGTAACCTTGCCGTCCGGCAAGAAGGTTTTCAGCGGCTCGGCCGGTGATGACGCTCCCGCGCCGCCGGCGCAGCCTCCGAGCGCGACTCACGAGTAGTTTCGCGTTTGTCCGGCCCATTGACCTTCGAATAAATCACTCGGTCGAGGAAAAGTCCCGACGCGGGCGCGGTCCAGGACGCAACATCCAGCTTGGAATCTGTTTTACCTTCCAGCAGGCGTGAAAAGTCGTCCGCTGTAATCTCTCCCAGACCCAGCCTCACCAGCGCGCCCACCACTCTTCGCACCATGCGCCACACGAAGTGCGACGCCGTGATGCGGAAAACAATCAAGTCTCCGTCTGTTTCAATAGCGGCATCCTCCACCACAACGATGGGCGATTCATCCGGGCGGGAGGGATCCGCGGCGCGAAACGCGTTGAAGTTGTGCCGCCCGATGAGCATCCCGGCGGCGCGGGACATCGCCGCAACGTCCAGCGGCTGCCTCACCCACCAGACAAATTTCTTGAAAAATGCCGTACGCCGCAGCGAGATTTGATAGATGTAGGTCCGGGCGATCGCATCGTGCCGGGCGTGGAAGTCCGGCGCCGCCTCAGCGACATCCAGCAGACACACGTCGGAAGGCAAGCGGCTGTTGATGGCCTGCAAAATTTCATCCGGCTTGGGCCAGCGCCGCTGATCCCCCGTTTCCTTCCTCCGTACTCTCAGGTGCGCCACCTGGGCCCGCGCATGCACGCCCGCATCGGTGCGTCCCGCGCCTTGAATATCTAGCGTGCCCTCGAAATAATCCTCGGCCGCTTTGCGAATCTGGCCTTGCACGGTTCGCGCGTTGCGTTGCTCCTGCCAGCCGCTATACTTGGTGCCGTCGTATTCGATGGTGAGTTTCCAGCTTTTCGACTCCGGGGTTTTCAACTCACCAGTGTAGCCCCCATCCCGCGGCGCAATGTTATGATGGAGCGCTTTAGGAGGGACGCATGTTCAAAGGATTTCGCGAATTCATCATGCGCGGCAACGTGTTGGACTTGGCCGTTGCCGTGATCATCGGCGCCGCGTTCGGCAAGATCGTCACGTCATTAGTGAACGACGTTCTCATGCCGCCGCTCGGACTGGCGCTCAAGAACGTAGATTTCACCAACCTGTTCATCGACCTTTCCGGAGGCCATTACGACACTCTAACCAAGGCGAAAGCGGCTGGCGACGCCACCATCAACTACGGCGTGTTTCTCAACAACGCCATCGATTTCTTGATCGTCGCGTTCGTGATCTATTTGCTGATCCGGGCTGCCAACAAAATGAAGAAGGCTCCGGCGCCCGCGGATCCAACCACCAAGGAATGCCCGTTCTGCTATACGACGATTCCGTTAGCGGCCACGCGCTGCCCGAACTGCACGTCGAATCTTTGAAACCGCTTGTTTACACGCGCGGCTCAGTAAACGCGCCGAAACTACCGAGCCGCAACCGTGAGGGAGCGGTCCTGCTAAAGCTGGATCTCGCAGCCTTCGTAGGCGCAGCAGACTTCGAGCTTCGAGTTCAGACTGCGCGCCAACGCCTGGGCCTCGCGTTCCACGCCCGCGATGAAATCGTCATCGTGCGATGGATCGTGGTGCGTCAGAAACAACTGGCGAACGCCTGCCAGCGCGGCCAACTCGACCACATACACGTACGTGCTATGGCCCCAGTGGCGCTTGGATGGATACTCTTGCGGAGTGTACTGCGCTTCGTGAATGACCACGTCCGCGCCTTGCATGTAGCGGGCGTGCCGGCGATCGCCCTCTTCCAGAATGGACTCCGTCTTTCCGCGCGGCGCGCCGTCCCGCCAGATCCCCTCGAAGTACGGTTCGTGATCGCACAGGTAACAGATCGCGCGGCCTTCGGCCTCGATGCGGTACCCGAGCGTCGGCGAAGGATGATTCATCTGCTGGGCGTGAACCCGCAGACCATCGATTTCATAAGTCCCTTCACACAAATCCTGGTAGCTGATGCGCGCGGCCAACTGATCCAGTTCCACTGGAAAATAATGGTGCTCCATTTGACCGGCCAGCACATCGCGCAACGATACGTGCGCGCCTTCCGGGCCGTAAACCTTGAAATGATTGTCGGGCTGAAACAGCGGCGCGAAAAATGGGAACCCCTGAATATGATCCCAATGCGTGTGCGTAAGAAGAATAGTGGCCGACACCGGTCCCGAAGCGTGGTCCAACAACCGGTTGCCCAGCGATCGCGCGCCTGTGCCGCAATCGAGCACCACAGCGCCGCCGGAGGGGGTGGTCAGTTCCACGCAAGAGGTGTTGCCGCCGAAATGGGTAGTGCCCGGTCCCGGCGCCGCAATCGATCCTCGAGTACCCCAAAAACGCGCAAGCACTGTGGTTATTCTATCGACTCAAGCGCGTCGCTAAAATAGGCACTTGCTAATAGGCAACGGCGTTAGCCGCCGGCGGCCTGTGGCGCACCGCCGTCCCGGGTCTCCAGGAATTTCCGGACGATCCCACCGATGATCATGAACTTCTCCAGGTCCGCCGGTTTCCGGAAGTAAAACGACGCGCCCAATTGGCGCGCTCGGGCCCGATCCCGCGGCGAATCCGAGGAAGTGATCACAATCGCGGGAACGGCAGCGCAACGGCTGCTCTGTCGAATATGGGCCAGGATTTCGTCGCCCGACCGTCTGGGCAGGTTCAAATCGATCAGAAAAATATCGGGACAAGTTTGGGACGGATCGCTGTCGACTTCCGAGATCATTTTCAACATTTCTTCGCCATTGTCGGCGGTAGTAAGACGATACGGGAATTGGTTGCGACGCAGCGCTTCCTCGATCAAATACACGTCCGCCCGGTTGTCCTCGGCAATCCAGATCCGATAAAGGGCTTCCGCCATCAGCACGCCTCGCCCGGCGCCAGGGTAAAGAAAAAGGTGGAACCTTCGCCAGGTTTCGATTCAACCCAAATCCTGCCGTGATATCGTTCCACCAATTTCTTGCAAATCGCCAATCCAAGCCCGGTGCCCGAATAACGGCTGCCGCTATGTAGACGTTTAAACAATCCGAACACTTGCTCCGTATATCTAGGCTCGATGCCAATCCCATTATCCTGCACTGAAAACTCCCAAACCCCGTCACGGTGCACGGCGCCGAGATGGACGCGGGGTGGGCGGCTGCCGCGATACTTGATCGCGTTCGATATCAGATTCTGGAAGATCTGCTGCAAATGGACCGGCTCCACCGGAAGCATGGGAAGAGGGTCGTGCGTCACCACGGCGTTTGATTCGTCGATGGAGGCCCGCAGGTTATCGAGTGCTTCGGACAGCGCGTCATCCAGGCTGGCGATTGCGCCGGTTGCCCCGGAAATACTGGACGCGCGCGTATATTCCAGCAGATCCCGGATCATGCGCCCCATCCGCGTGGCGCCTTCCACGCAGTGTCCGATGATGGCGTCGGCTTGCTCATCCAGCTTGCCCGAGTACTTCAACTGAAGCAACTGGCTGAAGGTGGACACCATGCGAAGCGGCTCCTGCAGATCGTGGCTGGCCGAAAACGCGAACTGCTCCAAATCGGTGTTGGCCCGGCGCAGCGCTTCCATCGCGTTGGTGGCTCGCTCACGGGCGGCTTCGGCCTCCTGGCGAAGCTCGCGCTCGCGTTCGGCGGCCTGACGTCTCAAACGGCTCATTTCGAGATGCGTGGTCACGCGCGCCAGCAGCTCTCGCGCGGTGAACGGCTTCACCAGATAATCGTCGGCCCCGGCTTCGATGCCTTCCAAGCGAGATTCTTCACCTGCGCGCGCCGACAATAGAATCACCGGGAGCGTGCTGGTGGCCGGTTCGTTGCGGAGGGCTTTCAGCAAGGCAAACCCATCCAGGCCCGGCATCATCATGTCGCTCAGGATCAGGTCGGGGGGACGGCTCAAGGCGTGGGCGAGAGCTTGCAGTCCGTCGGAGACGGCCTCCACTTCGAATTGCGGGGCCAGCAAGCGCTGGATGTACGCGCGCATATCCGCATTGTCGTCGGCCAGCAGGACCCTACCGCGAACGGCGGGCTCGGCGGGGTCATCGAGCTGTATGCTGCCGGGCAGGAGGGGCCCGTTGTCCTGGCCGCTCGAGAGCCCGTCATTCTGCAACCAACTCAAAGCCGGCAACCAACTCAGAGCTTCGTCCACATACGCTTCGGCGCGCGTGGCAGTAGAAGCCGCGCCCCGTGCCCCCAATGCCGCCGTGCTGATGCGCTCTCGCGGCAGATGCGCGGATCCAAATGGGACGTACACGCTGAACGTGCTTCCTCGTCCCAGCTCGCTTTCCACAAAGATGCTTCCACCATGTAACTTGACCAGTTCCTGTACCAGCGCCAAACCGATCCCCGTTCCTTCATGGGTTCGGCCGCGCGCTCCTTCCACGCGGTGGAAGCGCTCGAACAGGCGAGGCATCTCTTCGAGCGGTATCCCAGTGCCGGTGTCTCGCACGGTAAGTTTGGCCATTGTGCCACTGTGCGACGGCTCCAAACCCACTACGATCTGGCCTTCGAAGGTGAACTTAAAAGCGTTCGAGATGAGGTTGAGCACTACCTTCTCCCACATATCGCGATCGACGTATACGGGCTGCGGCAGCGGCGGGCAATCAACGATCAAATAGAGCCCTGCTTTTTCGGTGGCGGAGCGAAAGCTGGATGCAAGATCGGCGGTGAAAGCGGAAATGTCCGTCGGTTCGTAGCTGGCTTGCACGCGGCCGGCTTCGATGCGCGCGAAATCGAGCAGACTGTTCACCAGCTTGAGCAATCGGAGCCCATTTCGGTAGGCCACCGAAATCAGTGTCCGGTCATCCTGACGGCTTTCGCGATCCTCGCTCAATAGCTCCTCAAGCGGGCCAAGCATGAGCGTGAGCGGCGTGCGAAACTCATGGGAAACGTTGGAGAAGAATGTTGTTTTGGCTCGATCCAGTTCCGCCAGCGCCTCGGCGCGACGGCGCTCTTCCTCGTAAGCGTGAGCGTTTGCGACAGCGGCCGCGATTTGTCCCGCAACCAGGCTGAGAAACCCCTGGTAGCTATCGTCGAACAGGCGGTACGGATTGAGGCCGGCCACCAAAACGCCGGAGCGGCCTGTCTTGCCGGAGGGCGCGATCGGCAGCACGACGGCCTGTTTCGGAGCGCAATCCCATGCGCCGCTCGGCAGCGACCCCACTGCCGGCAGGTTAGTGACCAGCGCAGGCGCGTGAGTGCGCAGTACTTCGGCGAAGGGCCAAACCGAAGGGCCGTCCAAGTGGGCTCCCTCGGGAGCGGCGGCGTGATTGGCTCCCATACCGGAGCATCCGGCCAGCACCACGCGGCGGTGGTCGGAGTCCAGGAGATAGATCAGCGCGAAGGGAAGATCGCGGAGGTTTGTTTCCAGAGATTGGGCACTGAGGGAACACGCATCGGCGATGGTTCGCGCGTCGGCGGTATGAGCCGCCAGTTCCCGCAGCAAAGCGACCTGGCGCGCGCCGATAATCCGCTGCGTGTCGTCGGTATTGGCGCACAGGATGCCACCGGCTTCTCCTGTATCGTCTGGGACCGGACTATACGAGAACGTGTAATAGGTCTCCTCGCGATACCCGTGGCGCTCCATGATCAGCAGCAGCGCTTCGTCGTAGGTGCCCTCATTGGCCGTCATGGCCAGCTTGGCGCGGGGTCCTACTTGATCCCAAATCTCATGCCAAACCTGGGATGCGGGCTGGCCGAGCGCCCATGGATGCTTGCCGCCGACGATGCTCTTATAGGCGTCGTTGTAGAGATTGATTAGCTCATCGCCCCACCACACAAACATGGGCTGGCGCGAGGTGAGCATAATCCGCACCGAAGTCCGAAGTGCTTGCGGCCATGTTTCCACGGGACCGAGCGAGGTGCGGGACCAGTCCGCGGCACGCATCAAGGCGCCAAGCTCTCCACCTCCGGCGAGAAAGCCCACACTTGTAGATGAGTATTCCTGTGACAGTTCCGGCTGCATTAGCCTGAGACCCCGCCCTATCTCCCTATCTAATGATCTTGCCGCGAGCAAATTGTTTCACGCCTTCTGTAACTTTTTCTAACCGATTTAATCCGTGATCGCTTCGATGGTTTCCGGCGCGTTGCCCTCCAGGCGGTTGTTGACAAAAATGTATGACGGTTCGTGACGCTGACGGGCACGCGCGATCAAAAGACGCAGCGCGTCGCGGGTTTCCGGGTTCGGATCTTGCACGCGATCGTAGGGGGTGAATTTCGCGACCGCTTCTTCATAAGCCCAGCTACGGCGCAAAAGCGCGCGCGCGACGGTGAAATCGGCGGTATAAGCCTCGCCAAGGTGCAGTTGCCCTCCGGTCATCTGTATGCCAATCTCGGGCATGCGCGTCCAGGCGTTGAAGACGTGAGCGATGTTGTGGGCGCGCAGGCAGGCGAAATAATCTTGCGAAAGGAATTCCGGATTGCGGATCTCGACGGCGTACCGGAAACCGGACGGAAGCGCCGACAGGAACGGATCGAGTTCCTGAAGAAATGCGCCAACTTCCGGATAGCACTGTCTGGAGAAGCTGCCGAACTCGAAAATCAATGTGGCGACGCGCGGCCGGTAAGGGGCGAGAAGATCTAGAAAGCCGCTCTGGAATAGCGCGGCATCTAAGAACGATCCATTGTCATCGCCGGCTCGCGGCCCATAGCGAGGATGGCGCGGAAACTGCTTCACGGTAACATCCTCGGGCGCTTTGAAAGCGAATTGCAGTGTCGACGGCGCGGAGGCGAATAGCTTGCGCCAATAATCCGGTGAGGGGAACTGATAGAACGAGAAATCGCCGCAGACGACCGGAAATGTTTCGGCGTATTCGGCGAGACACTCGTCGTTAAAGCGTTTTTGCGAGAACTTGCCGCGCGTCAGGTAGCGATCCCGCGAATAGATCTGGCCGAGCCAGCCTTCGTATTTCCAGGAACTGGTCCCGATGAAAACGTTTTCGCGAGCAAGCGCGTCCAGGCGCGCGCGCAGCCGCTGGCGATCGATACGTAGCGGCTCTTCAAAGAGAGAAGCTGTTTCCAACTAGTAGGCGTGCGCGACGCGGTAACCGTACGGGTCGGCGCCGGCTTCGATGACACCATCGCCGGTAACCCGAATCATGACGGGAGCGGCGCCGGAGGCCCATCGCGACCGCGTGCCCACCTTGTGCCCGCGAGCAGCCAATTCAGCCGCGACATTGGCCGGAATGCGCTCATCGAGAAGTAGGTCCCCACGATTCCAGGCATGATTGTCGAAGCTCGACACCATGTGCCGGGTCTGAAAGCGGGGCGCTTCCACGGCCGCCTGCGCGTTATCGCCGAACTCGACGACGTTAAAGAACAATTGGATCAGGCTTTGTTCCTGATTGTCGCCGCCGGGCGTGGACAGTGCGAGGAACGGCTTGCCCTGCTCGGTGACGATGGTGGGGCTTAGCGTGACACGCGGACGCTTGCCGCCCGCCAGCTCATTGGGCGATCCCGGAACCAGTATGAACTGCTGGGCGCGCTCGGTGAGCGGAATGCCGGTGTCGCCCGCGATTACCGAGGGCAGCCACGCACCGGAGGGTGTGGCGGAGAACACGATGCCGTCTTTATCAATAGCGTCGATACAGGTAGTGTCGCTGGCCATAAGAGCGTCGTCGATTTTGGTGCGCGCGATGTCCATTTCGGTTGGATGCTTGCCCCGTTTTCCATTGATCATGCCGGGCAGGAAGTCCATGGACGCCATGTGACCGATTTCTTTACGGCGCTCGGCGGCATAAGCTTTGGACAGCAGCGTCTCCTCTGGAATTTTGACGAATTTCGGATCGCCGTAATAGGTATCGCGATCGGCGTAAGCGAGCTTCAAGGCTTCCGTCACGGTGTGAATGTACTCGGTGGAATTAAAGCCCATGGAGCGGAGGTCGTAACCTTCCAGGATGTTCAAAGTTTCAAGCATGGCCGGACCCTGGCTCCAGAATCCGGGCTTGTAGACCTTGTAATTGTGATAGTCGGAGGAGACCGGCTCTTCCGGCTGCAGTTTAAACGAAGCCAGGTCGTCATAGCGCATCAGACCGCCGTTGGCTTGCATAAATGCGTCGATCTTATGGGCCACTTCGCCGCGATAGAAGTAATCCGCAACCGCGTCGATGGCGGCGGCGCGGGAAGCTCCTGAAGCCAGCGCCTTCTTTTCGGCCGCGGCCATGCCTCGCAAGGTGCGCGCGAGATTGGGCTGGTGGAAAATTTCGCCGGGCAGCGGGACACGACCGTCGGGTAGGAACGTTTTCTTGGAATCGGGCCACAGGTCGAAGAAGCGGCGCGAGCGCGCGATGGCTCCGGAGCGGGTTTCATCGATGGCCATGCCGTCGGCCAATTCGATGGCCGGCTCAATCTCTTCGGAGAACGATTTGGTTC
Organism: Bryobacteraceae bacterium; assembly: GCA_052148835.1. Lineage (GTDB taxonomy): Bacteria > Acidobacteriota > Terriglobia > Bryobacterales > Bryobacteraceae > Palsa-89. The sequence goes on along the minus strand of JBKQHJ010000132.1, from coordinate 30,000 downwards.
CGAAATCGCGCAACGCGACTAGCCCGGACTCCACCATGCTCGGCACTATAGCTGGAAGAATGCCGGCCACCGGAATGATGCCCTTCAGGCCGCCTGGATCGAGCGTGAGGATTTCGCCCGGCCGGGGCCGGTGGTCCATGAAGAATTTGGCGGTAGCGAGTTTCGGCATCGGGCCGACGCCCGCGATGGCGTAGACTTTGCCGGCTTTGGTGCGAATCAGGATAGGCGCCTCGCCGCCCATGCCGAAGTGCGAGAACTCGGCCACGGAGGCCGCAAACATGGTGGCCACGCCCGCGTCCACCGCATTTCCGCCGTGAAAGTAGATGCGCATGCCTGCCTCGTCGGCGTACTCGCTGCCGGAGGCCAGGGCGCCCCGGGTGCCGCGAGCGGCGTGCATGGTCGGAATTTCAAAATCCTTGCGCTGCGCAAACGAGGGGGAGACGCAAAGCAGGACAAAGAACAGGGGGGCCAGCTTGTGCTTCATAAGGCTGACCTAATTGTAACTCTGGGATTGGGGATTGGGGTCGGAGGGGGGTGGTAGATAGTAGCGCGGGTGCGGCGACATTTCGACGGATGGCGGACGGAGTGCGAACTGCCGGTGGTGTATTATTCCGGAGGTGTATTATTGGTGACGCGTGGAGTCGAGCCTGAAGGATGCTGGCCTGGGCTTTGCAGGACTGTCCGCCGTCCTTGTTTTTTGCATTTTCTCGGGGGGATTTAGCTTCCTGCAGCCTTGGTTTGTTTGGCCAGCGGTCGTCTTCTTCCTTTTGGGTTTGAGCCGGAAGGTCAGGCCCGACGAGAGTCTTTGGAGCCGCGTGTTCACCCTGGATGTCGCGTGGCTGTTGGCCATTCCACTCGCGTTCATGGCAGATCCATGGTGGTTGGGTCTGCTTTTCGTCATTCAGCCTGTGATCCCAACGGCCGCAGGTCTCTACACGCGAAGGTTAGTGGGGAGCGGAAGGAGTAGCAGCGCTCGCGATCCATAGGCAAGACGCGCAGGGATTCAGCGGCGATCGAACAGGTCGCTGATGCTGATGGAGACGCCAGGGATCAGAGGCGATGCGAATTGTTGGTCGCCTTCCAGAATTTCGTTGCGGCCGGAGGAAAACACGAAAGCTTTTCGAGATTCGATATCGAGAACCCATACTTCCCGGGTGCCGCACTTGCGATAGCGGTCCGCTTTCTGGACCAACTTCTCGAATGTGTCATTGTGGGATACGATTTCGATGGCCAAATCCGGCACAAAACGTTGCACGCGACGCCTGTCCTCGATGCGCGACATCTTCTCCTTCACGTAAAACGAAAGGTCGGGGCCATGGGCATTTCCCCCAAAATCGTATTCCTGCTCCGAAAGGACATGACCCAGTCCGTTTTTCTTGACGTGCTCGCGTAGCAGCGAGATCAAGTAATCGCGAAGATCGTTGTGAATGGGCGTATTTCCCGACACGTCCACCAACTCCCCGTCCACCAGCTCGTGATTCAGGGCAAGAGCATCTGGAAGTTTCTCAAAATCGTCGATGGTGAGAGGGAGTTTAGACACGCGCGACCTGCTCTTCGGTTGGCTCGGCGCAACAGTACCAGGGTTCATCGAGTTGAGGAATCGGTGCGTGGGGCGACGCGTCGAAGCTCGGGGGCAGTGGGCGGTCGCTGACTGGGTTCCCCGCGAGGTTCCAAAGGTAACCGAAAATCTCGCGGCGCGATCCGTGCGATGCCGCGATGCGCAGGGCTTGGCCGGCGAGGGCGTCGATCTCGGGATCGGGATGCTGCCAGCGGTACAAAAGCGCCGGCTCGTCGAAAGCGCGCAGCACCGCTTGCACGTCCTCCAGCTCCAAGAGGCGCGATCCACGCGTGATCAGCAGCCGCAACGCCAATTGCACCGGCGCGACATGCTCCACCAGATCGAGCTCCAACAAAAGCCCAAGCAGCTCGCGATACGATTCGCGAGTGGTCCAGGGCGTGAAGGGGATGAAAGTCGGCGCAAGGGTGAGGCCGGCGGATCGGAAGGCTTGCACCACTTGGATGAAGTCGGCGCGCGTGTGGCCTTTGTCGAGCTTCGCAAGCACTGCGTCGTCCACCGATTCCACGGCGCTGGTGACGAAAAGGCAGCCGCTCTCGCGCAACCGGGGCAGCAATTCGGGATTCTTGAGCAAGTGCTCGATCTTGATGGTGGCGTCGTATGTGACGCCAGGCCATTCGCGATGCAACGCGTCCACGATGCGCATGGCGTGGGTGGGACCGTTGAAGAAATCGGGATCGCCGAAGGTGATGTGTTTGGCGCCCGCGGCCACCTGCTGACGAATGTCGGCGAGCACGACATCGGACTGCACGACGCGAAAGCTACCCTGATACACCGGCACCACGGGGCAGTGGCGGCAGAGATGTTTGCAGCCTCGGCTGGCTTCGGTATAGCCGACCGTTTTCGACGAAGCGCCGATTCGGAGCCGAGTGTATTTCTCTAGTTCCGGAAGCGCCGAGCGCATGGGAACGCGGAATTGCAGCCGATCGAGCGAGACTAGGGGCTCTTTTTGCGTGCCGGGATCAGGCACTTGGAGACGCTCGATCCATGAGATCAGCCCCGGCTCGAACTCACCGCCCAGAATGGTTTCGGCTCCGAGGCTTCGCAAGTACGATTCGTTCAACGGCGCGTAGAGCCCGTAGCAACCGATGTGCGCGGTGGGATTGAGCGCGCGAACCTTTTCGATGACCTTGGATGCGAGGCGCGTGGCGGTGTGCATCGGCAGGTAGAAGGCGATGACCCGGGCTTGGCGAACCGTGTCGGTTTCGAGCGCTTCCACGCACAGATCGGCGCAAGCGACCTGATGGCCGCGTTCGGCAATCCACGCCGCGGGCGATGCCAAGCCAAAGGGCTGGTGGCCGAGCTCGTAGGTGGAGACCAGGAGGACGTTCATCGGGCGACGATTTCATTATCGCCGCTCGAGGATGTCTAGTAACCCTGCGTTTGGCACCACTTGATATGACACGCCAATCCATCCATATCCGGGAACATCGCGGCCTCGTGTACGCCGTGGCGGAACAGCGAGGCTTTCAACTCCTTCCGCTCGTGATAAGGAACTCGCACGCGCACGAGTCCCTTGGGCGCGAAGACCTCCCGGGGATTCGGATGCGCTGAAAATACCCCGCTCTGTGCGCGAAGTCGAGGAGTAACTATTCGCGGAATGTATCTGATCGCTTCATTGATCTTTAGCGGACTCTTCGGCAGAGCTCTGCTCAGGTCCTTCTTGGGACAGCGCCACGCCAGAATCTCCGCGTCCTCGCATCGAGGGCATCCGTCCTTACGTCGGGACTCGCACTCTTTGCGGACACAGAAGTACAGCGCGACGAGTGGACTGCGAGTCCAGTCCAGCAAACGGGTGGGAAGACCGTGATGCTGGGCGATCGCGAGAATTTCCCAGTCGTCCGCGGGGACGAACTCCACGCGATCAGCTGATTGACGGCGAAAAAGCTCTAGCATTAGCTCCTCGTTGACATTCTTCTTTGTCGAGTTTGGCGGCGGCCGGAGACGACCAACCTTCGGACGAAGCTTAAAGGACGCGGCCCCATGACCCCTATAGAGTACGGTAGTTCGCGCGTCGTCCTTAAACTCAGACTCGACTAACCTGGACAGGCCGGCGACAGAATTGATGCACATCTCTTTAAGCTCCAAACGGGTTATTAACCTCTCCTCGATTCTGGGTGTCTGGTTTCCAGGCCCTGCAACATCGTCCTGAATCCTGACCACAAATCACTTAGCGTCTTTCATTAGGCAAGATCCCTGTTCAATACACCGCGAGATGACCCCTGCCGCCACTTCCCGAAGGTAGGTCTGAAACACCTTCCTGCTCTCCAAAGGAATTTCCAATCGGCAGATTGTTTCATAGGCATCCTTGAGCGGGCCGTCCTGCATACTTTCAGTTGCTTGGGTGCGGGCGAAAACCTCAATTTTCTCCCACACGTGTTGGATTACAGTTTCGAGTGCTTGGTCAGTGCCAACGGGAACGAAAGCAGGCCTCTCCGGCTTGTTCAGCGCGATACGCAGCGATTCCTCAACCAGCAGGCCCTCGATGAACTCTGGTGGGTACTTCGATAAGTCATCGTTCGGGTACGCCACTGGAAGAGCGGCATAAGGATGGGGCGGTTCGGAAATACGGCTGTTTCTCTCCCAAGGCAGACGCTCAGATAGATTATCCAGGATGTGGATGATTACAAGTTCCAGGGCTCGCCTGTCGCTCGGAGCAGCGACCGAAGTCCTGTACGAAGCGGCCCCGCAGGGGACGTGATGCTCAAACTCGCGGGATATCGCCTTCGTGAGCCTAGAGTATGGCGATTGTCTCCTGCGCCTTTTTTCTATGATCACCAGGACCACAGCAGTGCAGATCGCGAGAAACCACAGCGCTTTGTACATCACAGATCTTTTCTCACCCGGCGACAACCCACCGCCCGCTAGCTCTTGGCGAAATACAAGGCGGTAGCGCGCTCGAGTTCGGACTTGCTCATGAACGGGGGCCGTCCTTCGTAACGGCCGATGGAAGTAAGAATGGTGCAGATATCGGCCGGATAGCAGGCGCGCAGTTCGGTACGGCCCTCACGCAGGCACAGCCTGCGCAAGTACTCGGCGCTGTCGGGCTCGCAGGGGATGTTGAACTTGGTGATCACGCGGTGGAAAATCTGGTCGAAGGATTTTTCGTCCACGGCCTCCACGAAGATCTTATTGTGGATCCGGCGAAGGAACGCTTCGTCGGCCAAGTCGCTCGGCTCCAGGTTGGTGGAGAAGACCACCATCAGCTCGAAGGGAATCTGGAATTTCACGCCGTAGCGCAGCATTAGATAGTCCACGCGGCGGTCCAAGGGAACGATCCAGCGATTCAGCAGGTCGCGCGGCGACATCAACTGGCGGCCGAAATCGTCGATGATGAAAATGCCGTTGTTGGCCTTCATCTGCAGCGGCGCGGCGTAGATTCCCGATGCTTCGTCTAAACGCAATTCGAGCATACTGGGGATCAACTCGCCGCCCACCACAATACAGGGCCGACGGCACAAGGCCCAGCGCGGATCGACGTCCGGATCGTCCATGCCTAATTTCTGATGCACGACGGGGTCGTACAAGCTGATGACCTGGTTATCCACCTCCACGGCATAAGGCATCAGAACGGCGTCCTGATAGACGCGAAGCATTCGCTCCGCCAGGCTGGTTTTGCCGTTGCCGGTGGGTCCATAGACGAAGATGGAGTTTTGCGAGATGAGCGCGGGGCCGAGCTGATCGAGAAGCTGATCGCTCACCACCAAATCCGAAAACGCCGAACGCAGGATCTTGCGATCGATGCGGATCTGAGCTGCCTGCGCCTTGGTAGCACTGTGGTAATCCTTCAAGGACACCGGCGCGGCACCGGCGTACTGGCTGATCTGAAAGCGCTCGCCAGCGAGCATTTTGCCGCTCTGCGACAGCGTGAAGTTATAGTCGTTGCCGAGCATCCCCTTTATTTCCACCAGTTGCTGCTGGCGCATGTGATTGAAAACAATATTCAAAACTGGGACGGAGAGCTTCAGCGTGTTGCTTAGGTTCCCCAGGTTGCTGAATCCTTCGAGCAGCAGCCGGCGCAACACCAGATCGAGCACTAGCGACTGGGAAATGCCCAAGTCCTCAAAGGTTTGCGGGATCGCGGGACTGAATCCACTAGTGGGTGGAGCGAGTGTTGCGGCCATGAAGATAAGGAGCCTCAGATACTCATCGGCCGAGTTACAGCATTTGTTTACAAGAGTCCCGGCGCATTGTGTCCACGTTCGCGGTGCGATTCTCGTCAATCTTCTAGTGAAGTTGTGTTGCTCCATTGGTTTACTGGTGATCGCGGTTGCCGGGCTGGCGGGCGCCGCGGGACCGGGCACCAGCCCGACTGCCGAGCAACTGTTCCGCCAGGCGCAGAAGGCGGAACATGACGGCGAAATCGTCAAGGCCTATCTTCTTTACGCGGAAGCCGCCGCGGCCGATCCGACCAACATCGACTATTGGTCCCGCGCCCAGGCGCTGCGTCCGGCCGCCAGCCTGATGGATCCGAGCCCGCCGAAATTGCCCGATTTGTCAGGCGACAAGATTGACCGCACGCTATTTGGAAAGATCAGCGACACGGAACTGGAAGAGGCGCGACAGGCTCTGCCGCCGCCTAAACTGGAGCCCGAGCCCGGGCGCCGCGATTACGACCTGCAGGGCGATTCGAAAGCTCTTTGGGAGCAGGTGGCCGCCATTTTGCACCTCAAGGTGGTGTTCGACGGCGACTATAAGCCTACGCACGCCTTCCGCTTCGAACTTACCGATGCCGGGTATCGGGATGCGCTGCACGCACTGGAAGCCGCCACCGATTCGTTCCTGGTCCCGATCAGCCAGCGCCTGATATTCGTCGCCAACGATACCGCGGCAAAGCGGAAGGAATTCGAGCGGACCGCGGCCGTGGTAGTGCCGTTCCCCGAAACGCTCAGCACACAGGAGATCCAGGAAGTGGCCACCGGGATCCGCGGCGCGCTCGATTCGCAAAAACTGACGGTAGACGCGACGCGGCGCCTGATCCTGATTCGCGACTCCGTGACCAAAGTACGGCTGGCCGAGAAGCTGCTCGCCGATTTGCTGCGCCCGCGCGCGCAAGTGTCCATCGACGTGGAGATTCTAACCACGGACGTCTCGTCGACGCTGAACTACGGGCTTTCGCTGCCGACGTCGTTTGCGATCTCGAGCTTCCTGAACCGGCCGAACATCACGAATGCCTATAATGCGTTGGCGTCGAGTTATTCGACCTTTCTGGCGTTCGGCGGCGGCGCGAGCATGCTGGGCTTGGGCATCACCAGCGCGCAGCTTTTCGCCACGATCTCCAAATCCAATTCGGAAAGCATCTATCGCGCGCAAGTGGTGGCCGTGGACGGGCTGCCCGCCACGCTGCATGTGGGCGAGAAGTACCCCATTATGACCAGCGGCTACTTCGGAAACACAGCCGGTTCCGGGACAGTCTTCACGCCGCCGCCCACGGTGAGCTTCGAAGATTTGGGTTTGAAAATTAAGGTGACGCCGCATGTGGTGAGCAGGGACGAAGTAAGTTTGGATTTGGAGGCTGAGTTTGAACTGCTCGGGGCCACGAGTACCAACGGGATTCCGGTGGTGTTGAACACGCAATATCAATCCAAGGTGAATGTGAACGAAGGCGAATGGGCCATACTGTCCGGATTGATGACGTCGCAAGAGGCCAAGACCATCACCGGCCTTCCGATTCTGAGCTACATTCCGCTGCTGAGAAACAACACCATCACCAAGGATCAGGGCTCGACGCTGATCGTGTTGAAGCCGCACGTGACGGTTGCTCCTCCATCGGAGAATCCGGCTTGGAGGGCATGGGCGGGGAGTGAGACGCGCCTGCCCGCCGAGTTCTAAATCCGTGCGGATGGCTGCGACAATAGGGTTGTAGTCCAACCATCCTTCTATCTCATGTCACAAATGCGAGACGAGATCCGCGAGCAGCCCAGCGTGCTGGAGCGGACACTAGAGGCCGAGCGCGGGCCCATCGAAGAACTGCGCAAAGTTCTGGAACGCGATCCGCCGCGGTTGATTATGCTGGCGGCGCGCGGCACGTCCGACAACGCGGCGCAATTCGGGCGGTACCTGCTGGAGATGACTACCGGGATACCGGTGACGCTGGCCGCACCGTCCATTTTCACGCTATACAACGCCCCATTCCGCTTTGACGGAGTGCTGGTGGTGGCGATTTCGCAATCCGGCGAGTCCACCGATACCAACCTTGTGCTGGAGCGGGCACGCGAACAGGGAGCGCGTACCATCGGCATCACCACCCAAGGATCGAGCGCGTTGTCGAAGATCGCGGAGCATCTGTTTCTAGTGCATTCGGGGCGCGAAAAGAGCGTGGCGGCGACCAAGACTTACACCGGGCAGTTGCTGCTGCTGTATCTGCTGGCCTATGCGCTGGGCGCCGATATCGCGCTGGACGATCTGGCGCGCGTTCCCGAATGGACCAGCCGCGCGCTTACGCTGGAACTCGAGATGGCCCGCCGCGCCGAGCGCTATCGGTTCGTGGAGCACGCCGTGGTGCTGGGGCGGGGATTGAATTATGCCAGCGCCTTCGAGTTTGCATTGAAGCTGATGGAGACCTGCTATGTAGTAGCCGAGCGCTTTTCGAGCGCCGATTTGCTGCACGGCCCCATTGCGATGCTCGAAGCGTCGTTTCCGGCATTTCTATTCGCGCCCTCGGGTGTCACCTGGCCCGGCACGCGCGAGATGATGGCCACGCTCGCCGAACTAAAGGCCGAGACGCTGATCTTCACCGATGTGAGCAACGTGGAGGCCGCGCGCGATCGCCGTTCGGTGATTGTTCCGGTGGCGCTGGACGAGCTATACACGCCGATCCCGTACATTATTCCGGCTCAGTTGTTCGCCGAGTCTCTGGCGGAAGAAAAGGGGCTGAATCCGGATCAGCCAAGGGCGCTGAGTAAGGTGACGCGAACGCTGTAGCAAAAACACATTTAGCCGCCGATAAACACAGATAAACGCTGATAAGGATTTGTTTCCATCCGCGTTGATCAGCGTTAATCTGCGGCTCTCACCGGACCACACCGGCTAGCGGACTGCTGGCGCTCGCGTACAGCTTCTTCGGCATGCGGCCGGCAAGAGACGCCAGGCGGCCGGCTTGCACCGCCAGCTTCATGGCCTCGGCCATTTTCTCGGAATCTTCCGCCTCGGCGATGGCGGTGTTCATCAACACGCCTTCAAAACCCAGCTCCATCGCGATGGCGGCGTCCGACGCCGTGCCGACACCGGCGTCGACGATCAGCGGCACTTCGGTGATGGACTCGCGCAGGATACGAAGATTGGTCGTGTTCTGAATGCCGAGCCCCGATCCGATGGGCGCTCCCAAAGGCATCACCGCCGCGGCACCGGCATCCACCAGCTTGCGCGCATTCACCAGATCGTCGTTGGTATAGGGCAGCACGACGAAGCCTTCGCGGGCCAACACGCGCGTGGCCTCGATCAAACCTTCGTTATCGGGGAACAGCGTCTTTTGATCGCCGATCACTTCCAGCTTCACCCAGTTGGAAAGCCCCACCTCGCGTGCCAGGCGCGCGGTTCGAATCGCTTCGTCGGCGTTGTAGCACCCGGCGGTGTTGGGAAGGATAAACATCTTCGAACGGTCGATGTAATCGATTAGAGATTCTTTGGATTTGTCGGTGAGGTTTACGCGCCGGACGGCGACGGTGACTACCTGGGCGCCCGAGGCCGCGTGGCAACGAGCCATTTCCTGAAAACTGCGATACTTTCCCGTTCCTACGAACAGCCGCGAATGAAACTCGCGATCGGCGATGCGAAGGACGTCTTGCATGCCCTCATTCTATCGCAGGGTTCCATTTCGAGCCCACGGCCCCCAGAGGCAGCGGCTGTCCGCCGCCCCAGAAGAAACGCTAGAGTCCGAAAGATCAGCGGGTCCCGACCGGCTCTACGCCGTGCGTGCTGACGCTCTTCTCTCCCGAGGAAGAGATGTCGTCGGCACCGGTGGCTTTCAGCAGATCCTTGGCGCGCGAGATTTCCTCGGAACTGTCGCAGTGCACCGAGAGCAGGACGCCGCCCGCTTTGACGCGGCCTTCGTAGCGCTTGGCTTCATACTCCGGCATTCCCAGACCCACCAGAGCGCCGATCAATCCGCCCACGGCGCCGCCCGCGCCCACACCGGCTAGCGCGCCCATGATAGGACCGGCCGCGATGAATGGGCCGACGCCTGGGATGGCCAGAGCGCCGATTCCTGCTAAAAGCCCGAGTGTCCCGCCGATCACGCCGCCGGTGATTCCGCCCGTCGTGGTGCCTTCCGGCGCCTTGGTATTCTTCTCGTGCGCGAACTGTTTGGTGCTCTGATTATCCGGCAGCAACACCGAGATATCGTTGCTCATGAAGCCAGCCGCGATGATGCGATCCACCGCCAGCTCGGCTTGCGCGACGCTCTTATAAATGCCGAAAACAGCCGTATTTTTTCCCGCCATGTTGAGTCTCCTTTAGATTTGAAGGAACGCGATTTGACCGCGGCCTTATCGGAAGGCCATCGCTCACTCCTCCGTCCGTTAGAGGTAAGGGACGGGCTTGTGTTTCACAAAACCCCTTGCGATGTCGAGGTGACTAATTAGTGAAACCACGAAGACTTTCATCCAAAGCCACTTTGACCTCCGCGCCAATGCATATCGGCCGAGCGAAGAAAATTGTGAGGCGGCGTCGCTTCTCAGCAATTCGCTGGAGTACTGCTTTCGAAACCCCTTACCGTCTAGGGCGCTTTCGCGAAGCTTCCTAAGCAGAACCACTCCGCTTAGTAAGCGGTCGCGGTGTAATTGCCATCCACGCGCCAACCGATTCAACTGGTGCGGCAGCAATTGCCGGGGAGTACACACTTGAATCTGGCACAAATACTGCGCGCCAATCCGCTAATGGCGCTGGCGCTTCTGATTTGCCTGGCCACCATTCTATGGTGCATTCTGTTAACGCGCCGGCAGCGCAACAGTCTCGACAAAGTTCTTACAGCACTGCTCGGATTGATCACGGTTTACCAAGCTCTGCGCATCCTGAGAGATTCCGGCTTCGTTGCGTTCGCGAACTTCCGATCCTTTGGGGATTGGGTGGACTTGATCAGCGCTTGCCTGTACCTGTTGGCGGCGTTCATCCTGAAGACTTCAAGCATCGATCGCTCGGCTACCAAGGTGCATCTGCGGCTGATGGAGGCCGATGAGAGGCCGGTGGATCTGAGCAGCGCGGTGATGGCTGCCGTGCCGGAATTGGGGCATCCGTTATTGGATTCCTGCCCGCTGGCCATTTTCGCCATCGACGCTCACGGCGTGGTTACTCACTGGAATGCCACCGCCGAAAACCTGATCGGTTGGACACGCAATGAGCTGCTGGGCCGGGAGCTCCCGTTCGATTCTAACGGCCCGTTGCAGGGCAAGAACGGCAGTTTCATCGAGGCCGCGGTTTGGACGTCGCCGATTCGCTCGCTCCATGGGCAGCCCAGTGGAACCGTGATCATCGCCGCTGGAAACGCCGCTCTGCGACAGGCAGGCTTAGAATTGGCGGCCAAGCCGCGCGTCATTATTCACGGTTAGGATCTACGCGAGGCATTCGGCCCACTCAATATCAGAACGAGTGATTCGAAATCAGAGCCGTGGGCGTTGTCTGGGGAGCGGCTTGCGCGAAATAGTTCTCGCCCGACAGATTCTTGTAGACCGCGCCCGCGACGCCGGAGGCGATGGGCCCGCTCACGGAGTGTCCGCCGGTCAGCAGGACCACGACCACCAACTTCCGGCCAGCAACCTCGTTGTAAGAACCAAACCAGCCTAAGTGTGTGGGCGTGCGATTGTCGGTACAGGTTCCGGTCTTGCCGAAAATCGGCTCGCTGGCGCTGAATCCCGCGCGGCGCGCGGTCCCGTATTCCACGGCGCCTTCCATGCCCGGCTTGATGTCCGTCAGGAACGGGGTGATGTTGAGCTGCCGCTTCACCTGGGGAATAAACTGATCGATTTCGGCCTGCGAAGTCGGATGCTGGAGATAATAGAGCGTTCCACCATTGGCAACCGCGGAGACAATCGCGGCCAGCTCCATGGGTGTCATCGAAAAGCCTTCGCCGAAGCTGGTCATCATCCCGAGACCGTCGGAGGGAGGCGCGTCGGCAATCAACCCCGGCTGCTCAGCCTCGATGTTCAATCCCGCTCTTTCGCCCAGGCCGAACATCTGCCCGTATTGCACGATCTTTTCGTAGCCGAGTTTTTCGCCAACCGAGGCGAAGTAGAAGTTATTGGAGTGCGCCAGCGCTTCCGTCAAATCCACAGTGTGGTGCTTGGTGACGCGCAAGCCGAAATCTTGATTAATGACGCCTTCGCTCAGCCCGGCGAGCGCCGCGACAATTTTGATGGTGGAACAAGGCTCATAGGCGCCCTGATACGCCAGCTTCTGATTCACCACGGAAAGAATGCGCCCCGTGTTTGGATCCGCGACAATAACCGCACCGTTGTAAGGTCCGAGTGCCTGAACCGCCGCGCGCCTGGCGAGCAAATCCTCACCATCCACCGAATCGCCTAGGGTAGCTTCCGCGAACGTCGGCGAGGTCCAGGGGCTGGCGACCTTCCGGCTTCGGGAAGCAATGTGCCGGCTGGTCAGAAGCGGCCGCGGCGCCGGGGAAGCGGCAGGTGTGTAGGATGCCCGACGCACCCTGGCCCCGGCTGAGGTGTTGCGTACAATCCGGTGCCGCTTCTTGTGAATTGTCGTGGTTCCAAACGCTGATCCAGTCAGGATGGTGACGGAAATGAAGGCAGCGAAAAGGCGGTGATACATATATGAATGAGTGGTACCTAGCTAAACGTAAACTACACGAGACGTAAACTGCACTACCAGACTTACTCTACACTCGGATACCCGGCTCTGGCCTACTCTCGCGGCCCTGCCTGGATCCATCACTTCACACTCTTGACGCAAACCGTTCCCACATTATGAGTTATCGGCGGGTTTTCGTCAAGACTTGAGTGCTCCGCCGCACTCATTTTATGGTCTGTACTTCAGTGTACAGCAGCAGGCTGAATTCTCAGTAGTACGTGCGACCGGGGACCGTACCCCTGATGTACAATGGAGCCACCAAGATAGACGCACGCTCGGCCGGGAGCGATACAGTGATCGTAGCGCCTAATTCCGTTTTTACCGCTCGGGAAACACACGGACGCGTCCTCCGCTCCGGTAACCGCCTGATTGCTCACAGCCAGGACGTGGGCTGGCGATCGCTACACGCTGCCATTCTCGAAGAAGCTCCATTTCACGCCGTCGAGCGGCCCATCCGGCACCCTTCGTTGATTTATCATTTGAGCCGGCCCACTGAGGTGACTCGCAAAATCGAAGGGGCCGCGCGCGAAACCGCGCTCATCGGGCCGCGGCGTATCTGCCTGACGCCGGGCGAAGCCACCACGCAATGGCAGCACTCGGGACACCCGGAGATCCTGCAGATTTACTTGCGCCAATCCGTGTACGAAGCCGCGGTGAGCGAAATCTATGGCTGCGACAGTTCGGGCGCCGAGCTGGTGCCGCGATTTGCCATGCTGGACCCGCTGCTGGAGCAGCTTGCCATCGCCATCACCACTGCCCTGCGCGACGGCAATTCGGAGGACGGGCTGTACATCGACACCATCGCGCAAATGATGGCCGTCCACTTGGCCCGCACGCATTCGTCGCGATCGCGGCCGGTGCGCATGCTTCCCGCCAAGCCGTTGGCCGGCTGGAAAATGAGGCGCGTGATCGAGTTCATCGAGGATAATCTGGAAGGCGATCTGAGCCTGCAAGCCATGGCGGCGGAGGTGGAGATCAGCCCGCTGTATCTGGCGCGCGCGTTCAAGGCGGCGGTCGGGCAATCGCCGCACCAGTACGTGCTCGCGCGGCGCATCGAACGAGCCAAGGAATTGCTGCGCAACACGGATTTGGCCGTAGTGGATGTTGCGCTGGCCTCGGGCTTTTCATCGCAGAGTCACTTATCGCATTGGTTCATCCGGCAGGTGGGTGTTTCGCCGGCCGTGTATCGGCGGCAAACGACGGCGTAGAAGGTTTTGGCAGGATTGATCTAATGATCGAGGAACGAAAAGTACGCAGCGCAGATGGCCTCATCCCTTGCCACACCGACGAAGAGCATGGCTTCACGATCCAGGGAATAAGAGAATGGCGGGCTGCTCAACTCGCTGCTGGCCGTCCGAGCGCGTTTGGTCCAATGATCGTCTCCCCGCTGAATCGGCCTCAACGCAGATTTCAGACACAACCCGGCGTCGCGTGGGGCGTCTGCCAGTGAGAGAATGAACGGCATGAAACGTTCGGACCGAACTCGTTGGATTTCTCTATTGTTGGCGTGCCTGGCCGTGTCCTTGGTCTTAGTCGCTTATCCCCTATACGTCATCCGGCCGTTTCGCGCGCAAGGCGCACGGGAGCTCGCGGCGGCGCTAGCGGTTACCCGCTTTGGGCCCATGCTTACCGTGGTCTCAGCTCTCGCGGCGGTGGCGGCTGCGATTGCATACTGGCGCGATCGGGCTCCAGGGTCGGGGCGAATGTGGGCGGCGGCGGGTGCACTGCTGGTGTGCGTCCTGGCCGTGTTGGCGCGTGTGAATGTGTTCGAGGCGGTGATGTTCCACCCGTTGGAACATCCTGCATTCGTCTTGGCTAAGGACGCAAAACTCGATGGCGATGACAAGCTGATCGTAGTAAAGATCCACGGGAGCGCGCGTGCTTACCCGATTCGCGAGATGGGTTACCACCATGTTGTGAACGACGTGGTGGGAGGGACGGCGCTGGCCGCCACCTATTGAACGCTCTGTCACACCGGTCTGGTGTGGATGAGAGATGTAGCCGGCCGTCGGTTGACGTTTCATCTGGCCGGCATTAATAATCAAAACTTCCTCATGCGCGACGAGGAAACAGGGAGCTATTGGCAGCAGATCAGCGGGGCTGCCATCTCTGGTCCGCTGAAAGGGCTGCAACTCACTCTGGTACTCTCCGACGAGCTTACCTTTAAGACTTGGAAAGCGGAAGAGCCCGAAGGCACAGTGCTCAAGGAAGCATCGAAGGATGCTTCCGAATACGAGGCCAAGGATTGGGATGTGCGCATGAAGCGCGCGCCGACGGTCATCCAGTTTCCAGAGCATGGGGTGCAGTCGCGCGATCTGATCCTGGGAATTCAAACCTCGGATGGCAGCCGAGCTTTTCTTTATGACCGGGTTATCAAGGAAAAGCTGGTTAAGGGCTACGTGGGAGCTGAGCCAGTGATGATTGTAGTGGGCCCGGATGGGCAATCCGTCAGGGCTTTCCGCGACCAAATCCCCGGCGTGGACGGCGTGCCCGATTTCTATCGCCTGACCGCGAACAAACCAGGCGTGCTGATGTTGGATGCCCCAACCGGCAGCGAGTGGAATTTTCAGGGCTGCGCCGTTTCCGGCAAAGAGAAAGGAACGTGCCTGGAGCGCACGCCCATGCTCAAAGACTACTGGTTCGATTGGCGCAACTATAATCCCAAGACGACGATTTGGGGGGCAGCGCGAGATGATCGTACTCGGGCGCGATCAACGTATCCGCACTAGAGCGGCGCTGGCGGCCGGAACACCAATCTCCATCTCGCCGCTCGTCACTCGCACTGGCTCGGCTGGACCAGCGGACCATTTACCGGCACGGTCGACCGCTGACCCGCCCAAAAGTACGCCATCCTTGCTGGAAAGCGAGGGCGCGGTGAGTCGAATAACATTGGCGCTAGCGACTCCAGGACACACCACGCGCACCTGAGCGTCGACGGCCCCTTCCTTATTCACCAGCGTGAGCCAGATGTCGCCACCATCGGCACGGACGACGTAAGCGGTGATGTTGAGACCGGCGTTGTCGAGAGTTAGTTTGAGGCGCTCTCCGCGGCTGGCCAGCGAAAACGCCAGCATCCCGTAATACAAGGGCGTCGCAACGTAGTTCTTGGCCGAATCCACGCCAATCGGCGTGTACCAACTCAAGAAGCCCAAGTGGTTGACCCCGGTTTCCAGGTTGACTCCCGCGGCGTTGAACTGCGCCAGCGTAAACATATAATCGAGACCCCACAGGGCGGCGGCCATCGTATCGCTGACGCCGGGCTTGCCGCCCCCGAAGCACGAATTGGTTTCGCAAATTCGATAGGGCAGCCGGGACGAGCGTGATACCGCTTCCAGCCGGCCCAGCAGACCCGGAAGGATCGGACTCGGCTTCATCAGATTTTCGATCGTGCTAGCCGGATTGTCGGGCGGACCCTCGGCATAGAAATGATAGGTGAGGAGCTTG
Source organism: Bryobacteraceae bacterium (assembly GCA_052148835.1). Lineage (GTDB taxonomy): Bacteria > Acidobacteriota > Terriglobia > Bryobacterales > Bryobacteraceae > Palsa-89. Next base: position 14,171 of record JBKQHJ010000132.1, on the reverse strand, counting down.
ATGTCGGCGGCCTCGGCAGCCGCGAATTGCTCCAGCCAATCGGCGTGCATGATCACGTCCGGGCCGGCAAACGGCGCTTTCGGCAGCTTGGCCCGAATCGCCTTCTTGAACCGCTGGTACTCGCCGTAGTAATCCGCGTACGAATAATTGGCTGGCCGATGGACGCCAGGAAACAGATCCGGCTCGTTGCCGATTTCAAAGGCCAGTAGACGGTCGCCCGCGCTATCTGCCACGGCCACGGCCTGATCCACGGCTTGCTCCACGGTAGCCCGACCCGATGTGAGTCCCCCGAGATCGAATCCCCAGATCAGCCGCCAGCCGGTGGCGCGCAGGAAAGTTCCCAAGTCGCGAACGCCGCGCCGATCCACCACCGTTGCTTTGGGCGATGAAACCGCCGGACCATCCGGCAACCAGGAGGCGTAATCGCTGGTATTGCCGCCGATCCGAAGGGCGCCTGCCGGCGAGAGCGTACGCACCAACTGCACGTAAGCGTGGTTCGAGGCGCTGAACAGGCCACGCTCGGAAACGGAAGAAACCTCATAGCCGAGGCCCATGAAATCCGCCGAAATGCGGCCTAGCCGCGTTTGAGGCTCCACTTGGACCCGCACCGGTTTGCTTTGCGCCGCGGCGACGGAGCCCGCAAGAATGCCGGAAACGAACGCGCGCCGATTTAGCCCTGGCATCGCTGCCATAATAGTCGATCCGCGACGGATCGGGTACCCTGGAAACTGGTGTCGCGACTTCTGACAGCAGCCCTATTGCTATTGCCCATCGCGGGATGCCACCGCGTTCACGCGCCTACCCAGGTTGTGCGGATGAGCGATCCGGCCACGGCCGATCAGTTGATTAGCGGGTTTTACAACATCGAAAATAGCGGAGATAATGCATGGCGTTGGACGGCCCCGGATTTTACGCTGGCCCTGGCCCCTCCGCCTGAGCCCCAGCGCGGCGCCCGATTGCTCGTGCGGCTATATTTTTCTGAAACGCAAATTCAAGAACTCGGTCCAATAACAATAAGTGCTTCTGTCGGCGGCGAGCCGCTGGCGCCGGAAACTTATGCCAAAGCCGGAGGCTACGATTTCGTACGGGATATTCCGGCGTGTTTTCTCGACACCAACGTTCTACCGGTCAGTTTCAACGTCGATCCGTACTCGCCGAAATCGGAGGCCGACGGGCGCGACCTGGGAGCGGTGGTTTTAATGGCGGCTCTGCAATCGAAGTGAATTATATGCAAAATCTCTTATGAAGACAGTAATGGTCACCGGAGGCGCCGGTTTTTTCGGCGGCATTCTTAAGCGCGCGATTTTGGACTCGGGCGACCGCTGCATTAGCGTCGACATCTGTCCCGATGCGGACCAGCATCCCAATCTGGACAAACGGCAGATCGATTTGCGCGATCGGCTCGCTTTAGAACAAGTGTTCGCCAGCGCGCCAATCGATGGCGTGGTGCACTGCGCGGCCATGCTGGCGCACGGCTCGGAAGACTCCCAGGAGTTGTGGACCAGCAACGTCGATGGGACCCGCAATCTAATGGACGCGATACGCAAATACGGCGTGCGCCATCACGTGTTCACCTCCACCAACTGCTTGTGGGGCGAGGCCATGGGCCGCCCGGTTCGAGAGGACGATCCTCCCAATCCGGTGGAGCTTTATGGACGCTCCAAACTGGAAGCCGAGCGCATTATTCGCGAATACGACGACATTACTTCCGTATTGCTGCGCTGCCCCACCATCATCGATTTTGGCCGCTTGGGGCTGCTTTCCATTTTGTTCGAATTCATCGACGAGGGACGGCGCGTGTGGGCGGTGGGCGGAGGCCGGAACCGGTATCAATTCATTTATGCGCAGGATCTGGCCAATGCCTGTATCCTGGCGCTGGATCATCCTCTTTCCGACACCTTCAACATCGGTTCCGACGATGTGAAGTCCATCGCGGAAGTGTACGAATACGTAATTCGAAATTCCAAGAGCAAGGCCAGGGTCGCGACGCTTCCCCGTGGTCCCGCCATCGCGGCCATGAAGCTGGCGTATCATCTGAAACTCTCGCCGCTGGGGCCCTATCACTACAAGATGATCGCGGAGGATTTTCTCTTCGATACTTCGCGCATCAAGGAACGTCTGGGCTGGCGTCCCACCATGACGAACGAAGAAATGCTTTGGCGGGCCTATCAATACTACAGTGAGAACCGGCGCGAGATCGAAGCGCGCCAGGACGTCTCCGCGCATCGCAAGGGTGCCAAAATGGGCGTGATCCGGCTGCTGAAGTGGGTTTCGTGACGTGCGAGAGTAGATGACTCTGGTCGAGGCCTTGCGCTTCTTCATTGACGAAGCAGCCCGCTTCGTTTCTCCGCTCGCGGTGGCCTTCCAGTGGGAGTTGGTGCTTCTTGCCGCACTGGTGATTTGGCTCACGCCGGCGACTCTTGGAAAAAAACTGCGCCCGCTCGGAGCAGCCTTCGGCCGGTTGGCCAGTCATCGCGCCGCTTCCATCGCCTTTTGCGGGATCTTGCCCGTCGCGATCCGCCTAGCGCTTTTGGGAATTTATCCCGTACCCGAGCCGAGCATTCACGACGAGTTCAGCCATTTGCTGCTCGCCGACACGCTGGTTCATGGCCGCTTGACCAATCCACCGCATCCGTTGTGGCAGCACTTTGAATCGATCCACATTATTCAACAGCCCACTTACAATTCCATGTACCCGCCGGGACAGGGCGCATTTCTTGCGTTGGGCATGTGGTTATTGCACGAGCCATGGGCCGGCGTCCTGATCAGCGTAGGCCTGATGTTCACCGCGATGTGCTGGATGATGCAAGCCTGGCTTCCACCGAAATGGGCGCTCTTCGGAACACTCGTCGCGATGCTGGCCTTCGGCCTGACCACGTTGTGGATGAATAGCTATATGGGCGGGGCGGTTTCGTCCATCGGCGGAGCACTCGTATTGGGCGCCGTGCGGCGGCTCAGGCAGCCAGGGAGCAAAGCCGGCCAGTCCGTCCTGCTCGGCGTTGGCATTGTCTTGTTGATGAATACGCGGCCTTTCGAGGGCCTCGTGCTGACTGCGTCAGCGCTCGCGCTTTTGGCTCTTAGCCTTGGGAGGAGCGCCGCCCAGCGGGTGCCATGGGCAAAGATTATCGTTCCAGCGGGACTGATACTCACCGCAGGGCTGGCTTTTACCGGCTACTACAATTGGCGTGTGACGGGAAGCCCGGTGCGAATGCCCTATGAAGTGAATCGCGACACCTACGGATGGCCTGAAAACCTGGGCTTCTTACCAATGAAGAACGTGACGTTGCGGCATTCGGACTTGCGTGACATGTACCGCAAGGAAATCGCGCATCACGAGATCTACAGTTCGTGGGACCGGTTTGTAGATAGCCTGGACGTGCGCGCTTTCGAGAACTGGTCGTTCTTCTGCGGACCAGCGCTGACCATTCCGCTCCTGCTGCTGCCCCAAGTGTTCTTGGACCGTCGCACGCGGCCCTTAGTCGTCATTCTGGCGATGATGCTGGGGCTGAATCTGTTTCAGATGGTGTTGTATGCCTACCATCTCGGGCCCATCATTCCAGCCTTATTCGCGGTGATCGCGCAAGGCTCGCGGCATGTGTACGTTCTCTTGTCGCGAACCCGGCCCGCTCGAGGGATGGCTTTCGTTCTGTTGCTCCCGCTGTGTGTTGCCGCGGCAAGTACGCTGAAGCTCGAGGCTGCGGACTTAGGAATACCGCTCACCTATTGGGAGCACGGAGTGGAATCGCACCAGCAGGCCCGGGCCTACATCTCATCTTGGTTATCGCGCCGCCCCAAGAAGCAACTGGTGATCGTGCATTACGCGTCCAGCCATTCGCCCGACCAGGAGTGGGTGTACAACGCGGCCGATATTGACGCGAGCAAGGTGGTGTGGGCGCACGAGATGGACCCCAAATCGGACGCCCAGTTGATCGATTACTTCAAGGATCGCGAAGTTTGGCTGCTCGATGCGGATTCCATGCCGCAGCATGTAGTGCGTTACGCCGCGGATTCGAGCTTGTGCAAACCCTAGGCCGCGGGCGAGCTCGTCTTTGAACTAGGCGCAGCCGCCGAACTAGGCGCAGCCGCCGAACTAGGCGCAGCCGCCACCTTTGCTTTCGCCAGCACAAAATCGGAATGCAGTTTGCGCCACGGCGTGTCGATCTTCTTGCCATCCGGCGCAATGCCCGGCGCCTCGTGCGTGAAATCTCGAATCAGCGAATTCTTCACCGCGAACACCGCGTCGCTATCCAGGTATTGATCGCCATCCACGAACAGATGCGTCACCAGCGTCTCATGCCCGTCGGCGATGATCATGAAATGCACGTGTGCGGGCCGGTATGGGTGCCGCGCCGACGCCGTTAGCATCTCGCCCACGGTGCCATCGTCCGGGATCGGATAGTAGCGCGGCATGATGGTCCAGAACCGGAAGCGGCCTTGCGCGTCGCTACGGAAGCGCGCCCGCAGCGTCGGCTCTGCGAGCTGCGGCAGCTGCACGTCATAGAAACCCTCGGCATCGGAATGCCAGACGTCGACGATCGCGTTCGCCACCGGATTGCCGTCTTCCGATAGAATCGCCCCGTCGATGTAAAGCGGCTCGCCCTTCGCTGCACCACGAATGTCCGCGCCGAACGCCGCTTCGGGCGGATCTTGCACGTAGAACGGCCCCATTACCGTAGTCTCTGTCGTGCCTTGCGCGAAGCGATGATTGATGGCGTCCACAAGCATCGAAACGCCCAGCGTGTCCGACAGCAGAATGAACTCCTGCCGCTTGTCTGTGCACAGCTTTCCGGTGCGCGTCAAGTAATCGATGGCCTGCGCCCATTCGTCCTCGGTCAGCTCCACGTCGCGCACGAAATCGTGCAGGTGCCGCACCAGGCTAGTCATAATTTTCTTGAGCCGCGGGTCGGGGGTGTTCTTGTAGCGGTCGATCACCGCGGCGGTGATGTTGTTTTCGTCGAAGTCGCGCATAAGGCATCCTCATTCTATTCCGGACGCCGTGGGCACTGCTGGACGGTCACGAGTTCGGATCAAAAATCTTACTCGCTCGGAGCGTAATATCCCGTTCTCCAGTGCGCTTTGAGCTGCGGCAATCCTCGCGGAGGCGACAACTTCACGGAGATGTGATGATACCGGCCATCGCGCGCGGCATCGCTGGGCGCATAGCCCAGCAAGTATCGATTCCGCAGATCGATGACGATTTTGTCGGCGAAATCCCCCAGCGACATCCCGAGAGCCGGAAACATTCGGCCGCCAGTTTGTTCCGCGAGAATCTTGAGCAGCATTTGGTCACTGCCGTAGTTCGAGCCGGCGCTGGTTCCGAAAGTCCCGATGGCATAAACCAGAGCCTCGCTTTCCACGATCGCGTTTTTCACTTCGCCCGGTGTGTAGCGGCTGTGATTTTCGCCGCCGTCGGAAATGATGACCAGCGCCTTCCTCAAATTCTTCGACTTTCTCACTGCGTTCAGCCCCAGGTAGATTCCATCCAGCAGCGCCGTGGATCCTCCACCTTTGCTGTACATGAGCTGGTAATCCACATCCGCCGCGTTCCGCGTCAGCGGCACGGCGAGGTGAGCTAAGCTCGAAAGCTCCACCAGGCAGAACTCGTCGCCGGGGTTGGCCGTCTTGAAAAACCGCGCCGCGGCGTGCCGCATTTCCCGCAGATCCTGTCCCATGCTTCCGCTGATGTCGAACACCAGGCAGATTGCGATGGGATCGTCCTCCATCGCAAAAGAAGCGATCTTCTGCTCCACTTTGTCGTCGAAAACATGGAAGTTCTCCTTCTCCAGGCCACTCACCGGGCGATTCAACCCGTCGCTCACTTCCACGGGAACCAGGACCAGCGCGCTATCGATCCGGAGACGGTCCGGCCTAGGCTGTTCCTGTTTTTGCTGGACGCTAGGATGCACGGGCGGTTCGATGGAGACTTGCTGCCCGTACGCCGCCCCAAATGCAATCGCAACGGCAAGCGTGCCGGCGAGCGAGCGGGTTGTGATAACCTCGCAGGCGGTCATGAAGTTCTTTTTCATTATGACGGCGCTGGCCGCTGGCTTGGTTCCGTCCGGCGTAGCCGCCGAACCCTTCTATTTTGGGACCTGGAAGATTGCTTCGGCAACCGTTGCGCCGTGGCAGACCGGCCGTCCTTTCCCCGACCATCTCGCCGAAATGAAATCTCTGGTCGGTAAGACTGTCGTGATCCAGCCGAAGCGAATCCTGGGGCCGGGGATTATCACCTGCCTGGGCCCGAACTATCGCGTCAAAGACTATCCCGCCGACATGCTGTTCCAAGGTGCATTCGATGAGATGCATCGGCGCGATCCGTCCGCCGATCCGGCCAAGATCGCGGCCCAGTTGGGGTTCCGTGGATCGTCATGGAAGACGCTCGAAACCGGCTGCGCCAACGAGCTGGACTTTCATTTTCTCGATCCCAACACGGCGGCCTTCGGCCTGAACAATTACGTCTACATACTGAAGAAGCAATGACACCGACATCCGATTCCCCCGCGCTCGACCACCAACTCGCCTACCTCGTCTTTCGTCTCACGCTCGGCATCAACATTCTGGTGCATGGAGCGGGTCGCATATTCGGGCCCGGCGCGGAGGCTTTCGCCACCACCACGGCGGCTGAATTCACCAAGACTGCGCTGCCGGCGGGCATGGTGCATGCGTTCCTGATCGTCCTTCCTTTTGCCGAAGTGGTGCTGGGCGTGCTGACCACACTCGGCCTGTTCACCCGTTGGGCTTTGACGTTGGGCGGCCTGCTGATCGCGTCGCTAGTCTTCGGCACGGCCATGCGCAGCGATTGGAACACGGTGGGCGTTCAAATGATCTACGCCATCACTTACTATCTTCTGCTGATGAATCGCGGCTACAATCGCTTCTCGTTCGACACGCTTCTATAGAATAGTGACCCGCTGCTATAAAATACTCAGGTGATCCACGCCAGAATGGACCAGAGATCGCAACCTACAAAGGCAGCGGCAGCACCGACGACGCGGCCGACTTTACTTGTAAAAAGCCATAGCCGCGGCGCTACTTGTAAGAAGCCGTGAGTTGCGCTCTCAACCGACTCTTCACCGATTCGTCGATGAATGCCGCATCGATCGCGGCTTGATTACAGGCTGCCAGATCCGCATCGGTCCACCCGAAGTGTTCTTCGAGATTTCGATACTCTTCGGTCAGCGTGATGTTGGTGATGGTGCGCGTGTCCGTGCTGATGCTGAGCGGAACGCCCGCGCGATATAGCTCGTCGACCGCGTGCTCGGCGAAATCGCGCGAAATGCCGGTTTGTAGGTTGCTGGTCGGACAAACTTCCAAGTGAATGCGCTCGCGAATGAGATGCTCCACCAGAGCCCGATCTTCGATACTGCGAACGCCGTGCCCGATTCTGGATGGTTGGAACTCGCGCAGGGTTTCCCAAACGCTGTCGGGGCCACACGCTTCGCCCGCATGAGCGGTTCGATACAGGCCGTGGTCGATCGCGTAGCGAAAAGCCGGCACGTGCGCATCAATTGGATACCCGGCCTCGTCCCCGGCGATATCGAGCGCCGCCACCCGGCTACCTCGAAACCGTTCCACCAAGGCCGCGGTCAAAAGCCCCTGTTCGCGATCGAAATGCCGCAAGGTGCATAGAATGAGCCGGGCCTCGATGCCGCTCGATCGGATGCAAGCTTCCGTGGCGCGATCCACAGCCGCCACCACTTGCTCGGGCGTCAATCCTCGCTCCAGATGCAGCAGCGGCGCGAACCGAATCTCGGCATAAATGACGCCGTCGGCCGCCAGCTGCTCGAACACATCCTCCACCACCAAAGCCAGCGCCGCTTCGTCCTGCATCAGTTGAAAGCCACGCGGCGCACGCGTCAGAAAGTCGGCCAGGCTGGTGCAGCGCCGGGGCGCGATGAACTCGCTTTGATACTCTTCGAGCGAAACGGAATTATCCAGCCGCGCGACGGCGGCGTAGCTCAACGAGCAATCCAGATGGAGATGCAGTTCGACCTTAGGGACCGGCTCCCTTACGGTCGCGGCTCGGTTAGACATTCAGCTATTCGATGCCGAAAGCCAGCAGCACGTTGCCGGTATTGCCCGAAATCACTCCGTAGCCCGATCCGATGAACAGCATGCCGTTCGCGATGCTAGGCCCGATGGACGCGATCGATCCGCCCTTGGCTTCGACTTTATTAACGGTGTCGAACGAACGGCTCGTGTCGTAGGACCAAATTTCAGAGCCGTCGGCCGCGGCGAGCGCGTGCAGCTTGCCGTCGGTTCCCGCGATGAATACCACGCCCGGCAGCGCGGTGGCAGCGGCGCCATTGTTCACCCGTTTGCCCGGTTCGGCGAGATCTTTGTGCCACAACTTTTCACCCGTGGTTAATTGGATGGCCGTGATGCCTCCACCCGTTTGGCCGTAGTAAGCCGCCTTCTCGTCGAACGCGCCTCCCCAAACGATGCCGCTCATGCGGAAAACCGGCGTTCCCGGCGGATTATCCACCACTTTGGTCTGCCACACCACCGCGCCCTTTTTGTCCGGATCCAGCGCAAACAATTTGCCGTCTTTTGTTCCCGCCACCACGATGCTCTTGCCGCCCGGCAGATCGTGCAACACCGGAGAATTGCCAATGTCCAGATCCGGCCCGTTTTCCGACGGGCAATTGTCGGTCTTTTCCGGACCCGTGCAGCCGCCCAAAAACGCGTCGCCCGCCTGCGCCTGGTAATACCACAGCACTTTGCCGCTCTTCATATCCACGGCCATTACGGAATCCGACATCTTGGCCGCCGGCTCAGTCTCAGAATCGCCCGTGCCGAAATACACCGCATGGCGCTTTTCGTCGATGGTCGGCGAATTCCACACCGAAGCCCCGGCCGGCGCGTACTGCTGCACGCCTTTCGAATTTAGGCGCGTGGGTTTTGGTGTCTCGGGAACCACATACGTCTTCCACGCCTGCTCGCCGGTGCTGGCATTCAATTTCACCACGCTGCCGCGCGAAGTGCAGCAGGGATAATCCAGATTCGCGGCCGCGAATTCTTCCGACGACGACACCGGAACATACAGGTAGCCGTCATACAATTTCGGCGATGCCGTGATGCGCGCTACGAAGTGATCGTCCACTTTCTTGGTCCACAGCTCCTGGCCCGTCTGCGCATCCACCGCATAAACATTGGCGTGCGCGTCTCCGAAGAACACCGCGTATTTCACTCCCGGGTGACCCTTCACCGGACCCACGCTCGGTCCGCCGCGCACATTGCCCTTGGCTTGATAGGACCAATAGACGCATCCGCTCTTCGCATCCAGCGAATAGACGTAGCCGATATCGCTGCCGACAAAGACGCGGCCCGACGCCACCGCCGGTTGTCCGAACGCCGACACGCCGGTGGGATAACCGAAAGCCCATTTCAGCTTTAGATGGGGCACCTGATCGGCGGTGATGCCAGCCCCTTTGGCCGTCTGGTAGCGGCTATTCGTCACATCGGGGCTCCAGCCGTTCCAGCGAGCACCGTCCGTCGGATCACTGATCGGCGGATTCGCCTCGCAATGGTTCGGCATGTTCTTGGCATCGCCTTGCAGCTCGCTGCCGAACGTCCGGCCGCTCATGAAAACCGCCACCATGCGCCGCTGGTCGTCTGTCAGGGACGATCCTTGCGCCTTCATCGGACCACTAGTGAGCGCCTCATAGATCTTCTCCGGCGGTAGTTGCCGCAGCGTCGATGGATCGGGCGCGCGATCCTTCATCGCCGGGTTGCCATGGCAGCCCATGCACTTGGTCTGGAAAACGGCGAATCCGGATTCGGTTCCCATGGACTGCACGGGCCGGTTGGGCGGTTGCGCTTGGGCGGCCGAGAACCCGAGCGCGAGGCTCCCGATCACAAACACAAGGCGGTGAAAGCTTGGCTTCATTGGTGGTTTCCTTACGATCCCACAGCATATCGAACGTTGCATGCAGCTCGCAAGGCCGGCGCTCATTACGACCATTCCAGAATCACTTTGCCCGCGTTCCCGCTTTTCATCACCTCGAACGCCTGCTCGTAATCGCGATACGAGAATCGGTGCGTGATCACTGGCCGGATATCCAGCCCGCATTCCAGCATCACGCTCATCTTGTACCAGGTCTCGTACATTTCGCGCCCATAGATGCCTTTGATGGTGAGCATGTTGAACACCACCGTGGTCCAGTCGATCGCGAACTCCTGCGTCGGAATGCCGAGCATCGCGATCTTGGCGCCGTGGCTCATGTTGGCGATCATTTCGTGGAGAGCCGACGGTTGGCCGGACATCTCGAGGCCGACGTCAAAACCTTCCTGCATCCCGAGATCTTTCTGCACCTGCGCCAGCGGAGTCTGGGCCGTATCCACGGCACAAGTGACGCCCATCTTGCGAGCCAGCGCCAGCCGGTAGGGATTCTTGTCCGTGATTACCACGTAACGCGCCGCCGCATACCGCACCACCGCGGCAGCCATGATTCCGATCGGGCCGGCGCCCGTGATCAGAACGTCCTCGCCCAACACCGGAAATGAAAGCGCGGTATGGACCGCATTGCCAAAAGGATCGAAAATGGCGGCCACGTCCAGATCGACGCCCGGCTTGTGACGCCACAGGTTCGTCACCGGCATCGCGATGTAGTCGGCAAAACCGCCCGGTCGATTCACGCCCACGCCTTGGATGTGCGCGCACAAATGCCGCCGTCCAGCCAGGCAGTTACGGCAATGGCCACACACGACGTGACCTTCGCCGCTCACCACGTCGCCCGGATGAAAATCGCTGACATCGGAGCCCACTTCCACGATCTCGCCGGCGAATTCATGCCCGATCGCCATGGGCACCGGAATGGTGCGCTGCGCCCATTCGTCCCAGTTGTAGATATGAACGTCGGTGCCGCAGATGCCCGCGCGCCGCACGCGGATCAAAACGTCGTGGATGCCGATGGTGGGTTTCGGGATCTCTTCCAGCCACAGCCCTGGCTCGCGTTTGCTCTTTACAAGTGCTTTCATGAGGATTTGAGGACGGCCGAGCGTCGCGACCGCACTCTTATTGCAGCACGAACGCGCGGGAAAGTCGCGGGCGACCGTTTGCAGTACTCGCGCCGGCCGGATGGCCGTTGGCTGATCGATCGGCTGGCCCCGTAAGCCCGCCAGGCGCCGCCGTTCGCCGATTCCCAGCCGCCATTGGCCGATACTGAATCGAACCGCTCGAAATCCGCTGATACGCTCGAGGCATGGATACGGATCGCTGGGACGAACGCAGGCAACGCTGGGAAGAGAGGCAGGAGGCGCGTCGAGTCCGCTGGGAGCAACGCATGGCCCGCCGGCAGTACCGCTCTGGCAGCCACGGCATCTTCTTCGGCGCCATCGTGGTGGCCATCGGGTGTTTGCTCCTGCTGGACAACATGGGGATCTACCGTTTTCATGATGTCTGGCAGTACTGGCCCGTGCTGCTGGTGGCCTGGGGCGTCTCCCGCGTCGTGGACAGCCGTACGCCTTCCGGTTGGATTTGGGGCGGCGCGATAACGCTGATCGGGGCGTTCCTCTTGCTCGATAACCTGAATATCATCGTCTTCAACTTTTCCTACGTCTGGCCGGTCATACTGATCGCCTTCGGGGTCAGCGTGCTGGCGCGGGCGGTGGAGTTTGGCGGAAGCGGGGTGGGCGGGCCGCAATACCCGCAGTCGCCGGTGGTGGGCGCGAATGCCATATTCAGCGATAACAAGACCGGCACCGACACCAAGGAGTTCCAAGGCGGTCAGGCGTCCGCCATCTTCGGCGCAACCCGGTTTGACTTGCGGAATGCATCGATGACCGCCGATGAGGCACGCATTCACGTGGAGGTCATTTTTGGCGAGGCGGAAGTGCGTGTACCCGAGACCTGGAACGTGATAAGCCGGGCGGCGGTTATTTTCGGCGGCGTCAACGATAAAACCATTCACCCCAGGCCCGATCCCAACGTCAAAACTCCACGGCTGGTGATCACCGGAACGGTGGTCTTCGGCGCCATCACGCTGCGCAACTAGCCGTCAGGTAGCCTCCAAATGCATCCCTTCACCGAGGGGCGGGGCAGGTTCTGGCTTTACCTGCTGGCCTGGATTCCGCTTGCGGTTCTGCTCGCCTATCTGCTGAGCGTCAATGGCGCGCTGGTTTGGAAGGAAGCGGCCTCGTTAAGCGTTCCGCTCACACTGTTCTACGCGATGCTATTCCTGGCGCCCTGGCCCATGTGTCGCGCGCTGCCAATCGGCTCTTCGCCGGCTTATAAGATCTTCGGCAATCACCTGGCTGCCGCGATCGTCGCGGGACTGATCTGGATCGTCCTGGGCAAAGGACTGGCGGTGGCGCTGGGACGCTACGCGTTCCCCACCGTGAATGAACGCTTCAGCCCGCACCTTCCGCTGCTATTCGGCATCGGCGTTCTCTTGTACCTGCTGTCCGTGGCCCTGCACTACGTTATATTGTCCATGGAATCTTCGAGAGAAGCCGCAACGCGCGAGCAGGAAGCGCTCACGCTGGCCCGAGAATCGGAATTGAAGGCGCTCAAGGCGCAAATCAATCCGCACTTCCTGTTCAACAGCCTCAATTCGATCAGCGCGCTCGCCACCGTGGATGGAGCGCGTGCCCGGGACATGTGCATCAAGCTGTCGGATTTCTTGCGTACCACGCTGAAGCTCGGTGAGAAATCTCGTATTACGCTGGCCGACGAGCTGGCACTGGCCAAGGCCTATCTGGAAGTGGAGCAGGTGCGCTTCGGCGCGCGCCTCGGTGTCGAGATCGACGCCGATCCCGATTGTGAGCGCTGCATCGTGCCGTCGCTGGTGCTCCAGCCGCTAGTGGAGAACGCGGTAAAACATGGCATCGCCGGCTTGGTAGACGGCGGGACCATTCGGATCGAGGCGCATTGCAGCGCTGGGCGGCTACAACTGCGGGTTAGCAACGAATTCGACGACGAGTCTCCAGCGTCCAGCCGGCACGGGCTGGGTTTGAGGAACGTGCGCGAGCGGCTGCGCGCCATCTATGAAAACACCGCGCGCCTGGACACCACCCAATCCGGCGATCGTTTCTTGGTGGAGATGGATCTGCCTTGTGTTGAACAATGAGGGCCTGTATTGAACAATGAGGGAGTGACCGACCGGTTCGCGCCTGGCTCCGGCATCGCCCACTACCGCGTGGTCTCCCGCCTAGGCGAGGGCGGCATGGGCGCGGTCTATCTGGCCGACGACACGCGCTTAGGCCGGCGCGTCGCTCTGAAGGTTTTGCCCGCCGATATAGCCGCCGATCCCGAGCGCATGCATCGCTTCGTGCAGGAGGCGAAACTGGCTTCCGCGCTCACGCATCCCAATGTGGCCTACATCTACGAAATCGGAGAAGAGCGTGGGATCCGGTTTCTGGCCATGGAGTACGTGCAGGGCGAGCCGCTGAGCGCTCGCTTAGCCCGTGGCCCCATCGAGTTCTCCGAGTTGATTTCGGTTGGCATCCAAGTGGCTGACGCGCTCGACGACGCGCATTCGAAAGGCATCGTGCATCGCGATATCAAGCCCTCCAACCTGATGCTGACGCCGCGCGGCCACGTCAAGGTACTGGACTTCGGCATCGCAAAACTGGAAACAGCAGGCAGCACTAACGAAGTGCCGCCCGATGAAACCCAGTTGATGACCAGCGTCGGGACCGTGCTGGGCACGGTCGCCTATATGAGCCCCGAACAGGCGCTCGGCCATGAAGTGGACCATCGCACCGATCTGTTCAGTCTGGGCGTGGTGCTCTACGAAATGGCCACCGCGCGTCTTCCGTTCGCGGGCACTACGCCGCCCGAAACCATGGCGCGGATTCTCGGATCCCAACCCGACGCCATCGCTCGTTTCAACTACGGCGTTCCCGAAGCCCTGGACCGCATGGTGCGCAAGTGTCTGGAGAAGAATCGCGAGCGGCGTTATCAATCGGCGCGCGAGCTGCTGGTGGATTTGAAGAACCTCGAGAGAGACAGCACGGGCGCCGCCGTCGCGGTTGCCACGCGGCGCAAACTGGCGGTCGTCATTGTGGACGATGAAGAACTGGCACGTGCCTTGTTGCGCGAGTATATCGGCGCGAGCGCGGAGGTTGAGATCGTGGCCGAATGCGCCAATGGTTTCGAGGCAGTGAAAGCGATTACCGAAAAGAAGCCCGACCTCGTTTTCCTGGACGTTCAAATGCCGAAGCTGGAC
>JBKQHJ010000131.1:0-2658 GCA_052148835.1 Bryobacteraceae bacterium | reverse complement strand
GTCACACGATTGCCATCCAATTTACTGAAATCGTAAATCGCGGGATGCCGTAGCGCGAAGAAGAACAACAGCACCGCCCAAACCAGCCAGGTCCTCGAATAAAACACACCCAACAGGACCAGAATGAATACGAACACCCGCGAAAGTAGCTTGAGCTTTCCGCCGGCGAAGGCATAGAGAATGTGACCGCCATCCAGTTGCCCGATGGGTAGCAGATTGAGCGCGGTAGCCAGGATGCCCACCCAGGCGGCTCGCGCCACCGGATGCAATAAGATACTCGAAGAAGGCACGCCTGGAAACATCACCCATTCCAGCATCCTCTGGAGCGCGGGTACGCCGAAAACCAAATCGCCTCGCTCCGCGATTCCGGGAATCACCTTCGAATACGCGATCCCGATCACCAGCGCCGGAACCAGCATCACAAACCCAGCCAGCGGCCCCGCGATTCCGACATCGAAAAGCGCGCGCCGCGTATAAATTGGCGACCGGATGCGGATGAAAGCGCCCAGCGTGCCGATGGGTGTCGGCGCGGGCAGGAAATAAGGCAGGCTGGCGTCAATCCCGTAGTAACGGCAGGCGAAATAATGCCCAAGCTCGTGCGCCAGCAGGATGGTCATCAAGGGCAGTGAAAACGCCAACCCCTCGGCCAGCGCCAGGGGACGCGCCTGCAGCAGCGAAAATACGTTCAGGTATTGGTCCAGTTCAATAGGCTGGCCCCGTAGAAAACTCTCGCCCAACACCACGCCCACCAGTGTCGTGCTTAGGAGCGTTGCGCCCAGAAGTACGAGATGCAGCGTCCAGCGCGCAGCAGAAATTGTGCTTTGCGGAAACGTGAGCGCGGATCGCAAACCGGCGCTCAAAGGGCGGGGAACCACGACAACTCTATGCTACTGCAGCGACTGCAGCTCCTTGCCCGGTTTGAATCGCACGGCCTTGCCGGGAGGAATGGCGACTTCGGCGCCGGTCCGAGGGTTGCGTCCTATGCCGGTCTTGCGCGGACGCACATTGAAGATTCCAAAGCCGCGCAGCTCGATGCGCTCACCATGCGACAGCGCGCGCTTCATGCTTTCGAAAACCGTTTCCACGGCCATCTCGGCTTTGGTTTTCGTAATGCCGGTCTTGTTCACTACTTCATTGATGATGTCGAGCTTGATCACTTATATCTCCCCTCGGAAAGAAGTGTCGAATGCCAGCGGAATCGCCCCAGGGACCGCACCCTTTTTATCCAGGGCAGGAGCAAACTCAATGATAGGATTAGGGTTAAGCTCTTGTCAAGCGGACCGGCCGCAGACCCTTAGTCATTATCGCTGGCGACGAAAGTGCTGGATTTCAATCGTGCGCAAAAATCCCAGACTTAGCAGTTTAGCAATTGCGCTCAACGCACTGCTGTTCGCGGCCCCGCTCGCTGCCCAGGCAGTCTCCTTCCGCGCGCCGCTGAATACCACGATGGATCAAACGCTTAGCGCCGCGCTGGGTGGGATCGTAACAGCGGATTTCAATGCTGACGGAAAGCCGGATCTGGCTTATCTGATCGTTTTCGGAGGTGGTTCCTTTCCGACCGGAGGAAACCTAACCGTGTTGCTTGGAAACGGCGATGGGACGTTTCAACCCGGCTACTCCCTCACGCTCCAAGCCAGCCCGGAAGTTCTCTGGGCTGGGGATTTTAATGGGGATGGCAAAATCGACCTTGGATTCTGGTCTTACACGCCCGACGGCAACGCCAGCGTGAGTGTTCTTCCGGGTATGGGCGATGGCACGTTCGGCTCTGCGATCGTCACTTCCTTTGCGATCGATAATTTCTACCCTGGCGCCGGCGTTATGCCGGGCTCCCCGGCTTTCGCGGTGGATGTGAATCACGACGGCAAGCTCGATCTCTTAACCGGCTTTTTCGAGTTCCTCGGCCATGGCGACGGAACTTTTCACGCAGTTCAAATCTCGGAACAAGCAGTAGTGCTGGTGGTGGACCTGAACGGCGACGGCAACCTGGATCTAATCCAGCAGGGGCTGGTCGTCTCGTTTGGTAACGGCGATGGAACTTTCTCGCCCGGGATCCTGCTTCCTTTCTCCGGCTCTCCGGTTGCCGGTGACTTTAATGGCGACGGAAAAATCGACCTTGCGCTCACAAATAGCGGCACGATGAATTATCCAGGCCCGCCGGTCGAGGAGAACGATGTCAGCATAGCGCTCGGAAATGGAGATGGTTCCTTCCAAACACCGAAGGCCATTCTAGGGGCAGAGTATTACAATCGGCAACACCCGCCGATCGCCGCCGACCTCAATCGCGACGGTTCGCTCGATATTGTCGCCGGAAGCGGGATTGAGGCGGGAAACGGTGACGGAACGTTTCGATTCCCGGTGTACTTCAACGGCCCGCCGTTCGATGCGTCCAAATACCTTACGAATGGTGCAACCTCGCAACCGATCGTAGGACTGATCGCCGACTTGAGTAACGACGGGCTTCCGGACATGGTCTTCGTTTATCAGCAGTCCACGACCACCACCAACGCACTGGTTCTTTCGGTATTCGTAAATGACAGCCCGGGTTCAGGTCTGACTGTCCCTGGAGTTTCGTCGGCGGGTCTTACCTACCCGGTGGGTTATCAGTCACTCGTGACGGCATTCGGCTCGGGCCTCGCTTCGACCATGGCGTCCGCCGGA
>JBKQHJ010000130.1:0-14640 GCA_052148835.1 Bryobacteraceae bacterium | reverse complement strand
GTAGCTGAAAATCCCGCCTTGTTGGTTGTCTTCGCCTCGCATAAAACAAAGACGTTCATTATTGTCTCGGGGTATCAGTCATCGAGGATTTTTCCGCAGCCTGCTAGAGCTGAAGCCGAGTTTTCCGCTTCCGGTTCCCAGATCGCGACGGCATCCACCTCGCGCCTCTTCAAAATGGCGGACATCTCGGTGATTGGTGTCACTGGCACAACCGTCACCGCCTTCTCTTCTACACCCGCCAACGCGAGCGATTTGACCAGGTAGTAATGCGCGGACGTATGCGGCGAAATCGCAATCTTTTTTCCTCGCAAATCACTTACCGATCGAATTCCCGCCGAGCGCCGCGCCACGATGCGGTAGAAACTTTCAGCCTCGGTGAGAATGATGCGAAGGCTCGGATCATCTACGGTCTGGCGCAGCAACTGTGTCTCCGCATTCGTCGCCGCGTCCACCTCGCCCCGCATCAAGTTGGGAATACCCCCGCTGATCACACGCACGGGTCCGCGATAACGCCCACTCGCCGCTATCAGGACGGGCGCTAGTTCAATGGTCGTCATATTTCCGGCGATGCGCAGCGGCGGCAGCGAATTCTGCTGGGCGATACCGGCAACAAGGACGATTACGCCGAGCACGAGTGCCGCGACGATTCCACGAAAGAACTCCATATGTGGGACAGAGCTAAGTTTAACCGATCAGGGAACGCCCAAGCCCTGAATGACGGCTGAAGTGAACCGGGCGGGTGTAAAATTGCTGAAGTGGAAAGCAGCCCCTTATGGTTATGAGTTCAGTGAGCGCAATCAAGTTCGACTACGAGATGAGCCGGAAGGTAGAGGCTATCTACCTCACAGCTGATGTGGTGGCGCAGCGGCGTCAGGTGCTCGAAGCTCTCAACTTGGCTGCGGGCGAACACGTGCTGGATATCGGCTCCGGGCCGGGATTGTTGGCCCACGACATGGCGGCCGCCGTCGGACCGCGCGGTGGTGTTTGTGGCATCGACGTCAGCGGAGCCATGATAGCGATGGCGAGCAAACGCTGCGCGGCGCAGCCGTGGGTTGAATTCCGGACGGCGGATGCGATGCAACTGCCATATCCGGATAATAGCTTCGACGTGGCGGTGTCCACTCAGGTTTTCGAATATGTTCCCGACATTCCGGGAGCGCTCAGGGAACTGCATCGCGTGCTGCGGCCGGGAGGCCGGGCTGCGATTCTGGATTCCGACTACGGATCGCTTGTGATCCACACCGAAGACTCTGAGCGCATGGCACGGGTGCTCGCGGCTTGGGACGAACACTTCGTGCATGCCCATCTGCCGCGCATGTTATCGCGTGAATTGCGGGAGGCGGGTTTCACTGTCCTGCAGCGCGCGGCCATCCCGATGTTCAATCCCGAGTTTCAAGACAACACTTACGGCAAGGGCATGTTGACCATGATGGCGTCCTTCGCCGCCGGGCGAAAAGGAGTGTCGCGGAGCGAGGCTGAAGCGTGGTTCGCCGAGTTCGAAACGCTAGGCGCGCAAGGCAAGTTCTTCTTCAGCCTGAACCGCTACTTGTTCCTGGCCGAGAAGCTCAGGCAAGTATGATTTTCCGTGGGAACTGGGCGTTGTCTTGAAGAAAAGTTTTCTTCCTGCTCAGGTCTGTTCGTGTCGGTTGAACGGTTCCCTCGACGTCGGTGGTGCGCGAGACCAGCGTATGTTCGCCCGGTGAGGCATTCTTCCAATCGAACGTGAACAGCTTCCAGGAATAACGCGTGTTGGATTTGTCGAGCGCGGCGGCCTGCCACGGCCCTCCATCCACGCTCACTTCCACGGATTTGAGCGGCGTGCCGTCGTTCAACACGAAACCGAAGACCCGATATCCACCGCTGTTTTTTGTGACGCGAGCGATCACGGACTTCAACTGCATCCGCGTGACTTCGTTTTCCACCCACTGGGTGGCCGGATCGTCGTCTGCTCCGGTGCCTCCGACGCCGCGCAGGTTGCGATACCAGCGGGCCTGGAAATTGCCCAGATAACGGTCGTCTTGCAAATGCATTTCCGAGAGCCACTTTACATTCGAGACGCCATACCATCCTGGCATGATGAGGCGAACGGGAAAGCCCTGATCGCGCGTGAGCGGCTGGCCGTTTAGCGCGTACGCTAGCAGTGGGTCGGGTTTCATGGCGTTTTCAAGCGTGATGCTGCGGCCAAACTGCTGTTCGAGTTTATAGGTGTCCTGCCGGAAGACGATGTCCTCCTTCTTTCGATCCGTGCCGAAGAACACGACCTCGCGGGCCTTGGCGCCCACGCCCACGTGCTTCAATACGTGGCTCAACGGCACGCCCGTGAATCGGCCGCAGGAGGTGAGTCCATCGAAGAAACGGGCGCTGTTGCCGGAGCACTCGTAACCGTTCACCAGTTCGGTGGACTTCATGGCTTTGAGATCGGACAAAGAAAACTCGGCTGGCTTATTCACCATGCCAGTGAACTTGAGGCGGTAGGCAGCGCCGTCGATCTCGGGACGATTGTAGTGCTGGATGAAGAAGAACCGATCGTTGGGCGTGATGGGGCCATCGATGGCGCGGATATCGAGGAAGCGATTTTCCGCTTTGGGATTGGCATTCACTTTGTAATCGGCCGGATAGTCGGCGAAAGGAACGTCGGTGTCGCCTTCGGCGAGCGCGGGCCAGTCCGGCAGGAAAGCCAGAAGACCGGCGGCGGTCAGTCCACTCTTCAACGTGTCTCTTCTAGTAATCACCCTGGTCAGCATCGGTTGGCTCCTTCTACGATCCCCTTACTTATATTGGTTTGACAAGTAATTCAACACGGCGTCGCGATCCTGGGGCTTTAGCGGCGCGCCCCAACCAGTCATTTTATTCAATTCGCGATCCCATTGGGCACGCGTGAGGCGCTGCTGTTGCATCATGTAATCGTCGTGGCAGACGAAACAGGCAGTCTTGTAGCTCTCCGGGGGTTGCGTTTCTTCTGGAGAAGGCGCAGGGGCGGGCGCGGCTGGAGCTTGATCCGAGATGGTGACGGCGACGGGTTGCGCGACATTCCATAAATAGCCGTTCGGATTCCATTGCTCCATGAGTGGCTGGGCCTGGCCAGCCGCATTCGTCGCGCGCGACATCAGTGTATACCGGCCTTCGGCCGCTTTCCAATCCACTTGCCAAAGGCGCCATCCATATTGAGTTGGCCGGCCGCCTAGCTTAGCCGGTTTCCAGGTCTGGCCGCCATCGGTGGAGACGTCGACCTTGGCGACCGGCGAACTGTTGGACCAAGCCGTGCCCTGCACGCGCACGGGCCCGGGCTTCGCCCAGGTGCTGGGAACGGCAATGACGGATTTCACACCGAGATCCGTGACGGGAACCATCTGGGATGGGTCCACGGCGGTGCCGGGCGCGACCGGGTTCGCTGGATGCCGGTAGGCCGATTTCATCCAGAAGCCTTCGAATTCGTGATCGAGCACCTCGATATGCTGCAGCCATTTTACCCAGGAGTCGCCTGCCCAGCCGGGCGCGATCACTCGCAGCGGGAATCCATGCTCCACGGGCAGCGGCTGGCCGTTCATTTCGTAGGCCAGCAAGGTGTCGGGATGAAGGGCTTTGGCGGCGGTGATGGTGCGTTGAAAATCGGGCATGGTACCCAGGGGCACGTCGGCGCCGTCGAACAGAACTTCTGTTGCCGCACTCTGGATGCCGGCTTTCTGGAGGACGTCGCGCAGGCGAACCCCGGTCCATCGTCCGTTGCCGACCGAACCGAAAGCCCATTGTGCGCCGGCGACGCGCGGCTCGTAAAACTTTCTTCCATTGCCCGCGCACTCCAGCACGCCGACCAGATCGACGCGCGGAAGCTTCTTCAAATCGGCCATGGTGAGCGTCGTGGGGCGATCGACCTTGCCGTCGATTTTCAGGCTCCAGTCGCTCAAATTCACTTTCGGCGTGTAGGTGTGGCAGCGCACGAAGAAGCGGTCGATGGGCGTGATCCAAGTTGTGAAGCCGTCCAGCGGCATTTCCAGATCTTCGGGGCGGGGCGAGCGCACGATCATGCGCGATTGGTCCGCCTGATCGGCGGCGTTCATCCAACGGGGGAGCATCGCTCCCGCGGCAGCGGCAAAGAGCGTTCGCCGGGTGATCGTCATTTGTTCCACCTTTGTATGGTAGCTTCTCGATAGTAACCGATCCGAAGTGTCTCTCTTGACCGCCGTTAGGGTCGAGGTCGAGTCTCCAGGCGTAACTTTTCATAATTTTTGGGAGCCCCTATGCGGGAGGGATCGCTGCACCGAAGCTTCTTCATCCCAACGGTGTTGTTCTAAGAAAAAGTTATGACCAGAATGACCGCGAACCCGGAACCCGGCTGGAGCTTCGATGAGTTAGATAAAGTGCGCCGCCGGGCGACTGCCCTGGACGCGTTCAGGAAGCTCGCCGTCGCCGTAAATCCGCGGCCGCCGGGGTGGCATAACGGTCTGATCCAGTTTGTTAAGAGGCTGCTCGCGCGCCTGCTGAACTGGTATACGCAGCCGGTGCATGAGTTCCACTCCTCCGTTACCCGGTCGCTCCAAGACGTCGTCCGCGCCGTCGATCACCTTACGATGAGCCTGGCGTCCCTGGAACATCTTTCGCAGAAACGAGTTTTTGAGCATCTTTCCGTGGACCTGGTTGAGGTGGAAGCGCAACTGGCCGAAATTAGCGGGCGAAGCGCACTGGTAGCCGCGCCGATACGAGAGCGGATTGAATTGTTGCACCAGCAGGTGAAATTGCTGGTGAATTTGCAGGAAATCGCAAATCTGGAAGACGCGGCCGCAACGAACGGCCTGCAGTGGGAAGGCGTGGAATCCAGGGACCGAACCACTTATGTGATTGGACTGTTCGGCACGGGACGCAAATACGTGAATGAACTGTTGCTTCAGAACCTGGGAGAGCGGGCGAAGTATTTTAGGGACACCATCCGGTTGCATCCAGGCCCAACGCCCATGATTTACAGCGGACACGTCACGATGAAGCATGTCTCCCGCGCCCAGGGCGAGCCGGCCATCATGAATCGCATTCTGGAGGACGTCAGAGCGGGATTCGCCCAGACCATTTTCATTTATCGCCATCCCCTCGATTCCTTGCTGACAAACTGGGTTTGGTGGCGCGAACACATGCGCAACCAGGCGGAAGTTTACGGCATTTCCGAGGTTTATAAGAATGTAAACGATCTATGTGCCGATTTGGAAAAGAATTTTACAGAATTCAGAGCCTTCGCTGCGGGAGATCCTGGTTTTTTTACGGCTTTACCGGGACCGCCATTTCTGTCTCTGATGGAATTTGTCGAGGAAACCGAACTTCATCTCGAAGCTGCCACGCTCACGTTACGGCTCGAGGACTTTTTCGTCGATCCGTCGAAGGAGTTTTCAAAGATCCTTGCCCTTATGCCGGCCGGCATCGATTCGAGCCGTTTATCTCTGCCTCTTCCGCGAACCAAGCCTTATGGCCATTTGGTTGTCAAAGAACGATCTCCTCAATTCAGAGATTTTATCGCTGGCTTGAACCCGGAAACCAAGGACCGGATTGAAAGAATCGGCTATAGCGTTGAGCTCTAGTTCATAGCCTGCTAGTGACCCCTGCCGCGACTGCCGGTCGACCTTGCAGCGTCGGGGAGGCGTGTATACTGGTCGCGATTGGAGCGGACCATCATGCGATTGGCTTTCGTGTTGTTTCTCGTATTTCTGGCGCCTGAATTTGCGCTGGCCCATCACGGCGGCTCGGAGTACGACATGACCAAGACGGTGGAGTTCAAGGGCAAGCTCACGCGCGTGGAAATGATCAATCCGCATTCCTGGATCTATTTTGATGTTCCCGAGAAGGACGGAACGGTGAGCCACCACCGCTGCGAGATGCGGTCGGTACACGTGCTGCGGCGTTCGGGCTGGACCAAAGAAAATTTTCCAGTGGGCCAGCAGATCACGGTGGAAGCGTCGCCGAACAAGACCGATCCCGCCTCGTGCTACCTGCAAACCATCGTCGCCGCCGATGGAACGCGTATGGATCGCTATGGGCAATATGTCAAAGCGCCACAGGGCGGCATACAGGAGGTTCGGGGACCCATCGCTGCGCCCAAGGCAGACCGGCCGGCGCGACGGCCTTCAGGAGAGCCGAACATATCGGGCGACTGGGCGCCGGTGCAACTGGTGATGGTGAACGCGAAGGGCATTGGGGGCGGATTGGTGGCGCTCGATAAATTAACGGGATACAAGCCAGGCGATCGGCCAGCGGTGGACTTCAGCAGGGTCGGCCGTCCCGGCCCTGGGCCGAGGCGCTATGGCGGGACTGAGTTGACAGAAGAGGGAGACAAGGCGGCCAAGGAATTCAAGCGCGAAGACGATCCGCGTTTCCATTGCCAGACCACCAGCATCCTGTTCGACTGGACGTTCGATGGACCGGTGAACCGGATCACGCAGAACAAAGACACCATCGTGCTGGAATACGGGCAGTTCGGATTGAAACGCACCGTGTACATGAATATGAAAGAGCACCCGCACAACATCAAGCTGACCCGCACCGGGCACTCGATCGGACATTGGGATGGCGACACGCTGGTGGTGGATACGGTGGGATTCGCGCCGGGGTTCTTGAGTACGCCGGTGCACAACAGCGACCAGTTGCACGTGGTGGAGCGGTTTGTGCTGGATCCGAACAAGATGGCGCTGACGCGTAGCTATACGGCCGACGACCCGGTGTACTTGAAAGGTCAATACACCGGCTCCGATACGATCCTGGTGGCCGATGCCCCGTTCAATCCGGGCAAGTGCAAGGAGCTGAACTTCATCGATTATTCGAAGGAACAAAAGAAGTAACCTCGCTTGACTCGTATACGCCGGTCCAATAGCATCGATACCGGACTCGGGAGTTCGGCCCATTTATGAGGAACCTTGTTCTTGCGACTATTGCGGCGAGTGTGCCGTTACTTTGTGCCGCGCAGACCGCTTCTTATCGCCCGCCCCGCGCGCCGGACGGCCATGCCGATTTGAGCGGCATCTACGAGGCTCTTAATACGGCCAACTGGGATCTGGAGGGTCATTCGGCTCAGGCCGGAACGATGTGGCAGACGGGCGCCATCAGCTCGGAGCCGGCCGGTGAAAGCGTGGTGGAGGGCGGAACGATCCCATACAAACCGGAGGCCCTGGAAAAGAAGAAGGCCAATTTCGCCACCCGCCGCACCAACGATCCGGAGGCCAAGTGTTACATGCCTGGTATTCCGCGCGCCAACTATATGCCGTACCCTTTTCAAATTGTGCAGACGCCGCGAGGAATCATGTTTGTGTACGAATTCGCGAGCGCGAATCGCCTGGTCAACATGGGGAAACCGGAAGAGGCGGCGTCGGATACCTGGATGGGAACCAACAACGGGCATTGGGAAGGCGACACGCTGGTGGTGGATGTCACGGGTTTAAATGGCCTGGCGTGGTTCGACCGGGCCGGCGATTTCGCGACCAAACAATTGCACGTGGTGGAGCGTTACACGCGAACCGATCCGGATCATCTTATGTACGAAGCCACCATCGAGGATCCGTCCGTGTTCACCAGGCCCTGGAAGATCAGCATGCCGCTTTATCGCAAGGTGGAAAAGAACGCGCAGCTTTTGGAGTTTAAGTGCGTGGAGTTCGCTGAAGAATTGCTGTACGGACAGTTCAAGAAGGCGCCCACCAAATGATCCGCGTTGCATTACTGGCGTTAGTGATGGGGGCATCCCTACTGGCGCAGACCAAGTCCTGGACGCCGCCCAAGACGTCGTGGGGCGATCCCGACCTTCAGGGAATGTGGCCGGGCAACATGGGCGTGCCTTTGCAGAGGCCGGAGAGCCTGGGAACCAGAGCCACCCTTACCGATGCCGAATTCGCGCAGAAGGAAGCGCAGGCGAAGAAGCAGGCGCAGGCCGATAGCCAGTCCACCGCGGCCAGCGATAGCGTAGGAATCGGTCCGCCGTCGTATTGGGTGGAGCGCGGCACGCCCACGCGTCAAACGTCGTTGATTATCGATCCGCCGAATGGCAGATTGCCGCCCTTGACGGCGGAGGAGCAGGAGCTTCGCAAGACTGCACGCGGCGGCAAGGGATTTCCGGGGGAATGGCGCGGCGAAGCGAATTCCTATGAGGATCTGAACATCTATTACCGCTGCATCACGCGCGGCGTGCTGGGATCGATGATTCCGGTGATTTATAACAATGGCAATGAAATATTGCAGGCGCCAGGCTATGTGATCATCCGCAATGAGATGATCCATGAGACTCGCGTGATTCCGCTGGATGGGCGGCCGCATCTGAACCCCGCGATCCGCGAGTACATGGGCGATTCGCGCGGCCACTGGGATGGCAACACGCTAGTGATCGAGACCACCAATTTTACGGACAAGGACGCGATCGGATCGAACGGCGCGGGTTATCCGGGCGATCCCGGCCATCACAGCGCCGATTTGAAGCTGACCGAGCGTCTGACGCGCGTGGACCCGAACACGCTGAATTACGAAGCCACCGTAGACGATCCCAAGACCTGGACCAAGCCGTGGACCATCCGGATTGTTTTGCAGCGGAACGAGAAGTATCAGCTGTTCGAGTACGCCTGTCACGAGGGGAACATCGCGATGGGGGATATTCTGAGCGGCGCGCGCGCGGACGAGAGCAAGGCAACGAAATAGGGATTGAATTCGGGTAGAATTTCAGTACAGGAAGGGAATCGCAATGCGAACAAGGTTAGCGATTGTGGCTATGGGGCTGGTTCTGGCGCCGGCTTGGGCGCATCACGCGTTTCAAGCGGAATTCGATAAAGGCAAGCCGGTGCACTTGACGGGAAAGGTCACCGATATGGAGTGGATCAATCCGCACTCCTGGATTCATATCGACGTGACCAATCCGGACGGCACGGTCACCAACTGGATGGTGGAATGCGGAAGCCCCAATATCATGCTGCGGCGGGGGTTCACCAAGCGGTCGCTCGAAGTGGGAACGGAGCTGACCATTCAGGGCTATCAAGCGAAGAACGGGACCAACAGGGCCAACGGCAGCAGCGTGACGTTCAAGGACGGCAAGAAATTGTTTGTGGGCGGATCGAACCCGGATGTTCCGGACGATCAAAAGTAGCAGCCAGCGAAGGAGGTTGACATGCGAACTCTCGTTTTCTCGTCGTTGATGGTGGCGGCGATGGCGTCCTTGCCGGTAATGGCTCAAGCGCCCGCGGCTGCTAACGTAACGCCCGCGGCGAAAACCGCGACTTCATCGGTGAAATCGAACTGGAGCCCGCCGAAAACCGCGTGGGGCGATCCCGACATTCAAGGCGAGTGGCCGGCCACGGCGCGCATTCCCATGCAGCGGCCCACCAACCTGGGCACCCGAGCCGTGCTCACCGATCAGGAATTGGCGCAGCGCGAAGTCCAGTTCAAGAAGCAATCCGAAGAAGATAACGAAGAAGTCGCCAAGGGTAGCGACGTTACTATCAACCCTCCTTCTTATTGGCAGGAGCGCGGCAAGCCGGACCGTCAAGCTTCACTCGTTGTCGATCCTCCCGACGGAAGAATCCCTCCGTTGACTCCCGAAGGCCAGGCGGCAGTAAAGGCGCAGCGCGGTGGACTCGGGCCCGGCAGTCATTTCCCGGACAAAGTGGATTCCTGGGAGGACTTCGACATTTATAGCCGCTGCATCACGCGCGGCATGGTATCGAGCATGCTCCCGACGTTGTACAATTTCGGCAACGAAATTCTGCAGGCGCCGGGCTACGTGATCATCCGCAATGAAATGATCCACGAGACTCGCGTGATTCCCTTGGATGGGCGTCCGCACGTAGGCAAAGGCATCCAGACGTACATGGGCGATTCGCGCGGCCATTGGGATGGCAACACGCTGGTAGTGGAGACCACCAATTTAAAAGCTTCGCCTGGCGCGGGTGGCGGCCTGTTTAGCGATGCCGCGGTTTTAACCGAACGCTTCACGCGGACTTCGCCGAAGGATCTGAGTTACGATCTGACGGTGAACGATCCGAAAACGTGGACCAAGCCGTGGACGCTGCACATGCCTTACAAGCTGGATCCCAGCTACAAGATCTACGAGTACGCCTGCCACGAAGGCAACTACATGATGCTGGACGCGCTCACCGGCGCTCGCGATCTGGAGAAGAAGGGCGAGACGACGAAGGTAGTGCCGTAAGCTGTGAAGGCGTTTCTTGTTGTGGGGGCGGCATGGCTTGCGCTTGTCGCCTCAGCCTATTCGCAACCGCCGTCGCAGAAGCTCGCCAAAGATCCGGGGCCGTTCCTTCCAGGCTTCGGCGCTGAGCAAGAGAACGGTTCAAAGCCCGCAGCGGGTCCGGTGCCGCATTTGCCCGACGGCCGCCCCGACTTCGGCGGAAACGGCGCGTGGTTTCCCGGCTTCAACGGCAATCTTGCGGAAACCAAGTGGAAAGGCGTGAAGAGCGCCGACAAACAGGTGGATGTTCCGTTCCTTCCTTGGACCCTGAACACATTCAACGAGCGCGTGGAGAACTTCTCAAAGGACGATCCCGAGGCGAAGTGTTTGCCGGTGGGCGTGCCAAGGTTCATGTTCGATCCGTATCCGTTTCAAATGATTCAGACGCGTAATCAAGTGATATTTGTCTTCGAGGGAGACAATTATTTGTGGCGCATTGTGAACGTCGATCCGAAAGGCAGGCATCCCGAGAATCTAAAGCCGACCTGGCTGGGCGACGCGGTCGGCCATTATGAGGGCGACACGCTGGTGGTGGATGTTGTCGGGTTCAACGGCCTCGCGTGGCTGGATCAAGCGGGCCATGCGACGTCGGACAAACTCCACCTGACCGAGCGCTATACACGCACCGATTCGCTCACGCTGAAATATGAGGTGACGATCGACGATCCGGGGGGATATTCGAAGCCCTGGACGGCCTATAATACGGTTCGCTGGCGTCCCGGGATGGAGCTAATGGAAAATATCTGCCAGGAAGACGAAAAAAGCTCGGTACATATGATCGGAAATACGAAAAAACAATGAAATATTGTTTTTTTCTGGCTGCTGTCGCGATAATTCCCGCTTGGGGACAAGCGCATCCCGATCTGGGCGGCGTATGGTTGCCAAATCACGTGGGGTCTGTTGGGCCGAGCGAAACGTTGCCGTTCCTGGCGTCGGCCAAAGCGAAGTTCCAGCAAAATTCGGGCCAAAAGAGCGAGACCGATGCGCGATGCTTGCCCCCGGGCGTTCCGCGAATCATGTTTCAATCACGTCCTTTTGAGATCGTGCAGGCGGAAGGACGAATTCTTTTCCTGTACGAGGGCGGCGGGCATGTCTGGCGGCAGGTGTGGATGGATGGCCGCGCTCATCCCAAGGATCCGAATCCCGATTGGCTGGGCCACTCCATCGGCCATTGGGAGGGGGACACGCTGGTAGTCGATTCCGTCGGGTTCAATGACCGGACGTGGCTCGACGATGCCGGGCATCCGCATACGGAGCAGTTGCACGTGATCGAGAAGTTCACGCGGACGAACACCGCGAAGATGAAGTACGAAGTGACCATCGACGATCCGGGTGCGTACGCGCAGCCCTGGAGCGCTGTCAGCAGCTTGAATTTCCGTCCGGACGACAAGATAGAGGAAGACATCTGTCTGGACAAAGTGTCGAAATAGAGGCTTGGACCGCAGTCCTGCTTGGATCGACCTAGTGCCTGCTAGGATCGACTTAGTGGAAGAGCAACACGTTTATGAAGCGGTCGGGCCGGCCGGATTCGAGCGCCTGATCGAAGCGTTTTACCGCCAAGTACCCGGCGACGACGTTCTGGGGCCGATGTACCCGGCGCGGGATCTGGAAGGCGCGAAACAACGGCTCCGCGATTTCCTCATTTTCCGCTTCGGCGGCCCGCAAACGTACATCGAACAGCGCGGTCATCCACGTTTGCGCATGCGTCACGCGCCATTCGCCATCGGACAACGGGCACGCGATCGCTGGCTCCAGTTGATGACGAGAGCGCTCGACGAAGCGGCGCTCGCAGCGGAGCCGCGGCAAATTTTGCAAGCTTTCTTCGAATCCACCACGACGTTCCTGAGGAATCGCCCTGGCGACTAAGCTCAGCCAGCTTGTTAAACATTGACAGCTTGCTAAAATTGAGTCGTGCCCTACTCTGAAGTTCTTATTGCTCCCATGCGTGCCGATCTGACCCGGCACGGCGTTGAAGAGGCTCGAACGCCCGCGGATGTCGACCGGCTCCTTGCTCCCGATAGCGGCGTAGTCCTGATGGTCGTGAATTCGGTGTGCGGTTGCGCCGCAGGCCGCGCGCGACCGGCGGTCGGGATGGCGCTCACGCATTCCGTGCGCCCGACGAAAGTTGCTTCGGTGTTCGCGGGCGGCGACGAAGCCGCTGTGGCCCACCTGCGCGACATCTTGTCGGACTACCCGCCGTCTTCGCCCTCCATGGCTTTTTTCCAGGATGGCAAGCCGGTGTACATGATCCACCGCAGCGACATCGAACGGCGCGAACCGGCCGACATCGCGAAACTGTTGACCGAAGCTTTCGACCGCTTCTGCGCGCCTGCAGCCAAGTCCTGAGCCGTTTCACTTTTTCTCGGCTGGCGTGATCTGGCCTGGGAGCACCGGCTCCGTATAACACGACACGATGCTTTGATTCCCGTCGCGGTCTACCGCCTTGACGCCGATCACGATGTCGTCAATGGAAACGTCGGGCACGGTGTAGCTGGTGACATTGCCCACCCAGATCTCGCGCTCCCAGACCGGCGACGTAGTGGACCGCATCATCACGGCGTAACCTGCCAGGTCCGCTTCGGTGTTCGGCAGCCAACGCAGCACGGCATCGTAACCCGACTTCCCGCGCGCCAGCATCGGCTCGTGGCCGCCTTTATCCGGTCCGGAAGACCAGGTCCAATTCAGCCCCGGAGGCGAAGGCGCCAGCGCCAAACTCGCCAGCACCGCCGCGTTCATTCGCGTTACGCGCGTCGCGTATGGAACGGACGTGTTCCCGAAAGTATCCGTGCTGGTGTGCTGGTTGTCGTAATTTTCGCTGGCGCTGGTGAGACGCACCGCCGCGAATCCTTCCTTGGCGAACGGCCGATGGTCGCCGCCGCGCATAAATCGATCGCCGCGGAAAACCATTTGGACCTGCATGGAGGGTACGTATCGCTCGGCAATCAGTTTGGTGTAGCGCCCCAGCTCGCGCGGCGCGGAATCGTCCGGACTCGCGGAAAACACGCGCAGGACATTCGTCTCCGATCGCCCGTTGCCGGAAACATCGCTGCCGATGATGTCGTTGTTCAGCACGGCCTCGATCCGCATGCCGTCTTTCTTGGCCTGAGATGCGTAGACCTGGCTGCCGCTCAATCCCACTTCTTCGCCCGCGAACGCGATGAAGACGATGCTTTTGTCAAATTGATAGGCGCTCATCACGCGCGCCATCTCCAGTACCGCTGCGGTTCCGCTGCCATCGTCGGTTACGCCGGGGGCCGTAGTCTCGGCGGCGGTGGCCTCAAAGTCCAGCGGCCCTTGCTCGCGCTCCGGCGGCAGGATCTTCAGAAATCGGCGTGCTTCGCTTTCGTCGATGCCCCGCCGAACCAATTCGGCGATGGTTTGTTCCGGGCCGGTGTAGGGCTTGCGGACTTGGTTCTGGGAATCGTAGTGCGCCGTGACCAGTACGTAGCGGTCTTTCTGGGTCGTGCCCGGCAGCACCGCGACAATATTCGACAAATCCACGTCGCGAATGATCTGGCCGCGCCGGCCGCCTTTCTTGATACTGAAGTCCTGATAGCTCACTTCGAGGCGAGGGCTGTAGCTTGCGAGTTCATCGTGAATCCAGCGCTTGGCTGCGCCGATGCCGTGAGCGGGATCGTCCTGCGCCGAGAGCACGTAGCGCGTGCCAAAGCCCTCCAGCTTCTTGAGTGTGGCCGCAATCCGCTGCTCGGAAATCGCATCGACGATCTGCGCAACTGTGGGATTCAAGCGCGCTTCCGGTTGCTGGGCGAGCGTCACCGTGGTGAACAGCAGGAGCAAACAGGCCATCGGTGGGCGGCGCTTCATATTTGATCGATTGTAACGTGTTAGGCTTGTCTTCACCGTGAAACTTGTTGCCATAGCTCTCTTAGCACTCGCGTATGCGTCGTGGGCGCAGGCACCGGCACCGACAGCGAGTCCAAAAGCGCGTCTCATCATCGGCCTCGACAAAGTAAAACGGGACACTTCCGGGCTGCTGAGCGTTCAGAACGGCGCGCTCCGGTTTAAGGCTCAAAAAGCTGAGATCGAGACGCCGGTCTCTGCTATTGACGACATTTTTATCGGCGCGGAAACTACACAGAGCGGCGGTAAAACGGGACGAGTGGTGAAAACCGCGGCCATAGCTGCCCCTTTTGAAAGCGGGAAAGCTCTTACGATTATGATGCGCACCAAGGTGGACATACTTACGGTCGCATTTCATGACTCGGACGGCGCCATGCATGGCGCGATCTTCGCGCTTCCGAAAGGCCAAGCCGAACCCATGCGCGCGCAACTCATCCAGGCGGGCGCCCACGCCAGCCCAGCGGCAACAGACGTCAGCGAGAGGAGCAAACCGTGATTCGCGGCGCAATTCTTGTCCTGAGCTTCTGTTCGGTGGCCGCTGTTGCTTCGGCTCAATCCGCCCCGGCGCCCAAACACTCCGCATCGGCAAT
>JBKQHJ010000129.1:0-3356 GCA_052148835.1 Bryobacteraceae bacterium | reverse complement strand
GTTGATTCCGCCTGTGCCGGTCACTTGGTTGCACCCGGTGAAAGCGTCGGCTGTGGGATTTACGGAAAGATTCAGAGTAAGGTCCGCTTTGCCGAACGGACGGCCCGACAACGTGGCGGTGAATGTTCCCGAGCAGCTCTTGCTGGTGCACGGATTCGAGGACTGCGCGATTTGTCCCTTCCCCTCCATCAGGAGCGTTGGGATCGCAGCGGGCGCGGCTATCGCGTTGCCAGAGAGGGAACGTCGCTCGACGCTGGAGTCGTCCTGAGGCGATTGCGCGAAGCTGGCACCGTGGCTCGCGACGAGTGCCAGGCAACAAATTGCAACTCGGACCATCAGCTTTGCGCCGAGAAGGATACTCCCGTTCGTTTTCATAGCAGCCTCCTTCGCTTTTCTCTCACCCGTCGTAATTTCCGCGACTTAGTCGTAATTCCTTTGTGCAGACACGATACTGTTTCAACCGATCAGTCAAGGAGAGCCGATATTGGAACTAACCACAATCATCGCAGAATTGAAGAGCAAAAGAGAGAAGATAGGTTGGGCAATTGCTGCTCCGGTTCCTCCTAAGAAACAGGGTTCACGAGTAGCTCGCCGGTGGACTGATCAAACAGGTCGAAGCCGAGGAGCTTGGCGCGTTTTCGCAGCGACTTGAGTTCACGAGCGCGGTTGAGCTGGTGGTAAGCAGTTGCACCGGGATCGTTATAGACGAGGTTGCCGGACAGGACGCGGTAGACCAGCAGCGCCAGCTTGCGGGCAGTAGCGGTGATGGCCTTGGCTTTGCCGATGCGGACCGCCAGGCGGCGGTAGAAGGCACCGAGTGCGGTCGAGGTGCGACCGAGACTCATTGCGCAGCGGCGCAGAATGACCGCGGCCCGATTGGCGGACGGTGGAGTCCGAGAGCTGAGCAGGCGGCCGCCGGAGATCTTGTTGTTGGGGGCCAGCGTGGTCCAGGAGGCGAAATGGTGCTCGGTAGGCCAGCGGCTCATGTCGGTGCCGATCTCAGCGATGAGTTGCAGCGCGGCCTGCGGCCCGATGGAATGGATTTGGCTCAGGTCAGCGCCGCCAGTGAGGACATGCAGCGGAGTGCGGATGTCGAAGGCGGGCGCGTGCTTCCTGGTGGCCTTGGCGCGTGGCGCCGGCAGCGCGGCGGAGGGTGGCGGCTGTTGGGCGGCGAGCGTGTTGAGCAACGCCTCGATCTCGCTGTCGCATTCGGCGATCTGCTGGAGGTGGAACTGGTAAGCCGTAAAGTTCTGCCGCAAAGAGAACAGGTGTTCCTCGCGATAGTTGCCGGTCAGCGCGGCGACCAGCTCCTGGTGCGAAGCGTGGCAACGACCGTCGCGATGGACCGCTAACCGTTGCGGGTCGCGCGCTCCCGCAAGGATGGCCTGGATGATCTTGAGCCCGGTTACCCCGGTGATATCGCTGACCACGATATGGAGCATAAGGTTCATCTCGGTCAACGCCTTCTGCATGCGCTGAATGCGGGCAGTGAGCTCCTCGACCAGGATTGCGCGCTGGCGCAGATACGAGCGCAGCGGCACCATCGCGGCTGCGGGACGAAAGCTGGCGCGCAACAGCCCAACGCTGTGGAGTTGCTGTAGCCACTCGCAGTCCTTGACGTCGCTCTTGCGCCCGCGCACGTTGTGCACGTCGCGGGCATTCACCAGCACCACTTCGAAGCCGCGCTGCTCGAGGATCTCGTACAGCGGAATCCAGTAGACCCCGGTCGATTCCATCGCCACGGTCTTCACCCCGCACTGCGCCAGCCACTGTGCCAAGCGCTGCAGATCGGCGGTGAAAGTGCGGAACTCGCGGACCGGCTCGGGGTCGCGTTCGGGCGGCACCGCCACGAAAGGACTCGACTGTCCGCAATCGACGCCCGCGGCATCGGGCTGGATGCGTTCGAACAGCGAGGTTGATACCCGCCGCTCTGATTTACCTGTGCGCTTGCGCTGCTGGTTGTGATTCATATCCGCCTTTCCCATAGTGGACTTGGCGGATGGCGCCGAAGACAGGGGTGTACGGGGAAACTGACACTCTCCTAAACGGGATCACGCTGCTGGCGTGTCACCAATGATGCTATCGCCACACCCCATGGACCACGCTCAAAAACGGGCTCTTCAAGGCACCAATGAAATCACCGGTCTCGGTCTTCGACCCCTCCGCCTTCCCTCTTATACACCAGCCTGTTTCTGGCCCGATGCGCCGCGACCTTCGTCGTGTACCCCGCTCAAAACTTAGTCCGCGCGAATTCATTGGTGGTTTCGAGCGCCTGGCGATAGCCTGCCTTCATGGCGATGCTGACAAGCGGAGCGGTCCCGGTCACCCGAATCGGACCCCGAACCCGCACCGAGCTGCTGTTGGAAGGGATCGCGCTGCGGCACCAAATGGCCGTGCTGGAGCGCCAGCAGAGACAACGGCCCGGGAAATGGCTGACCTTTTGCACCAGCAACGGCAGCCCGCGATCATTGACCTTGGCGCCGCTTAAGTTAATGCTTTTTCAACCAACGCGATCAACTTTTCGCATATGTCGGCCATCGCCTCATTTTACGTCGTTCCCGCCGAACGTCTGAGCGACATCTTTGCTGCGGCAACGCCGGCCTCGGGCGGCTGGTTTCGCCCTGCGCGCGATACGTTCTCGGGCGTCCTTCGCGGTGCGGGCCGCGAACTGGAGACATTCACCTGGTCCGGCTGGGTGTTCAACACCCTCGACCTGTATCTCGAGAGCCGGCACGGCTTCAGGTACGGCAAGTTCGGCGCCGCCGCCGGCAGCCTGCAATTGTCGAAGAAGCGCGGCTCGGACTGGCTCGTCCTGCCGTCGGCATCGGCCGCCGAATTGCTGGCATCGCTCGACGGTGTCGAATGCGAAGCCAGCGACGTGACGGCATTTGTCGCGAGCGAGCACGGCCCGGACGGCGCGGCGGAAGAGGCGGTGGCAGCGGTGCTGACCACCCTGAAAGCGTGGCTCGCCGAGGTATCGCCCGGGTCGGTCGGGCTCCTGTCCGTCGGCTAGAGCCAGCCATCCCAACTAAGCCAAAAAAGCCGTCTTCGCTGGAGTTTTTGGCGTGAATTCCAATTTTCATCCATTCAGAAGTAAGGTCAGGGATTTGGTGATCTGCGCAACAACAGAATCGAGAAGCGACACCCGAGACGACCGAACGGATCATTGTCGTTACTGAAAATTCGATTTGGTGCGAAAATCGATCAGCCGCAGAATCGACGGAGCCTGTCGTTGCTCATAGTGCCGTGTGGCGCGTGATCGTTGGAGTTTTTCCACGGGCGCCTTAGGGTGGCCGCCATGCTCACGATCTTGTGTGTGGCGAATTACCGATTTCCCCAGAGTCAGCAATTCGCCA
>JBKQHJ010000128.1:0-29871 GCA_052148835.1 Bryobacteraceae bacterium | reverse complement strand
GGCCGCCAACTCCCCGGAGTCCTCTGGAGGGACCGTGAGGCCGGTTTTCTCATGGAGGGAGACGAACGGCACTCCGGAATCGAGATTGGTGTTGACCACCGGCAGCCCGGCCGCCATAGCCTCAATCTGTGCGATCCCGAACGCCTCACTGCGGACCACGGAAGCCAGCACAAAAACTTGCGCCGCATGATAGCAAGCCACCAGAGAATCGTGATCGATCTTGCCCAGAAAGACCACCCGATCGGTGACGCCCAGCTCGGAAGCTAGTGCGCTTAGTTTGTTTCGCAGCGGGCCCTGGCCGACGATCAGCAGCTTGCCTGAAACCTTGGTCATTGCTCTGATCAGATATTCGAAGCCTTTGTAGTAGACTAGCCGGCCCACGCTGACAATCAGCCGGTCCCCATATTGCTGCCGGACAGCCGCGGCCGCGCTTGGGTCGCACCGGCCGAAGCTTTCAATGGCGGTTCCCAGAGGAATGACATGACATCGTTCCTGATGGTGGGCCAGAACGCGAGAAGTGCGCAAATAGTTCGGAGAGGTCGCGATAATCGCCGAACTGCGGCGCAAGGCTGCGTGTAACCAGGGTTCAAACAACGGGCCGAGAATTTTCTGGCGCACCATGTCGCTGTGATAGGTGACCACTACCGGCCCGCGATAACCGCTCGCCAGATACGCCATCACCGCCATGGGATTCGGCAAGTGAAGATGGAGGATGTCACCCCGGAAGGCCCTGAGTTTCGAGATCATGGCCGGAGCCAAGGGCATGGAAGCGAGAGTGAGCCAGGTAGGAACTCGGGAGACGCGGACGCCGTCCAGGGTTTCTTCGATCGCCGAGCGGTGGTCGTTAGCGACCACTACTTGCACGTCGGCGGATTTTCGAAGTTCCTGGCAAAGACCCTCGAGGTGGGTCTCAATTCCACCCATGTGCGGAGGGTAGAACTTTCCGACGTGCAATACTTCGAGTTTGCGGCGGGCGGGGATCGCCGCAAAGGAGTCGCTCAGCGAAGATGGTGAGGTCGTTTCTCGCACAGATGGAGCCGTTACCAGCGCCCTAATGCCAGTTGCCATTCCGACCGGCGGTGGCTCAAGAACCCTTCTAACTTGCCGGCGTCGATGATGGCCGCCGCGCGGGAGTCGCCTCGGGCCATGACGATAAGCTCCCTGGCGGTACAAACCTCCGATTCATGAAACGAATCCAGGTATTCGCCGGCTTGGCAGCCCGCTACCGCCGGATCCTGCAAATCGAAAAACGCCTCGCCGGCCTTTTGAAACATCGGCGCCAGGACGGGGGCGATTTGCCAGATATAGGCCTGCATGGAATCCCTTTTGAGCGCCTCGTACAAGCTGGGGTGATAGGTGGACATATATCCGATCAGTGCCATGTGATGGGCGGAGCAATAGTTCAAGAGCCGCTGCATTTCTTCGACTGCCGCGGAAGAGACGCCTGGCGAGCCACGCAGGAACCGTTCGTCGGTTCCCGCCCGAACGTCGCTTAGTTGGGTTTCCAGAAGGTTCGGGATCGTGTCCAAAGAGCGGTATTTAGTAGACCAACTCCCATCCGCCCGCAGACCCGATCCACGCAGTCTTGAGCCGCCCCCGATCAAGTTCCGCGGCGCTAACATGGCCCAGCGCTGCGTCAACAGATAGAGTCCGTTGCGCCAAGCGAAATTGAGGATCTGCATTTGCGAGGCCGGCCGGAAATAATCCGGCGGGGGCTGCACCTGTGCATGTTCGTCGAACCACCAGGGATCGATATCGAGTATCACGGCATGGGGCAAGTGATCGGAAGGGAGTTGTTCCAGGAACTGCCGTATGCCTCCCAGCGGAGACGCAAACACGCAGCCGTTGTAGAAGCGTGTCCCGGCAACCCGCAGGAGCTCATGGCGGAGCGAATAGATGCGCGAGGTTCCCAGAGCCAACACCTCGGGACGCCTCTGGCGAGCTCCCAGGATCTTGTAAGCCGGAGACGCCGATTTCGGCTGATACATCGGGTCCCAAATAACGGGCCCGGATTGCTGAAGCGCGAGGATGCGCTGCGGCGTGATGAGTTCCCCAACGATCGAAAGTGAAATGGCGGCCGCGGCTAGCAGTACGGCCAGTGGCGCGAAGAAAAGCGCACACCGCAGGACAAACCAGCTTATCGAGTCGGAACTTGAGACCTCTAAGCCTGAATTAGACGCAACCTCGGTTGGCGTGATCATTTTTGACAGCAGCGCCGAAGCGTTTTCTGGGTTCAAAATGCCAGTTGCCACTCCGAGCGTTTGTGATCCAAAAATCCTTCCAACTTGCCGGCATCGATAATGTTAGCCGCCCGGGAGTCATGGCGGGCCATGTAGATCAGGTCCTTAACGGTGCAAACGTCCGATTCATGAAACGAATCCAGGAATTCGCCCGCCTGGCATCCAGAAACGGCCGGATCCTGCAGATCAAAAAAAGCCGCGCCGGCTTTATGAAATCTCGGCGCCAGGACGGGCGCAAGTTGCCAGATATACGCGACGCTCGGGGTTTCTCGGAGCGTCTGATACATGCTCGGATGGAAAGTGGACAGATAGCCGATCAGCAGGATGTGGTGGGCGGAACAATAGTCCAACAAGCGTTGCATTTCTTCCACCGCTTTGCCGGATACAGTTTGGGAACCGCGCAGGAACCGTTCGTCGGTGCCCTCCCGCACCTCTCTCAACTGCCTTTCCAGCAAATGCGGAACATGGTCCATGTAGCGGAAGTCTAAATAGCAACTCCCGTCCCCTCTCAAGCCCGATTTATTCAGTTTCGCGCTGCCCCCGATCAAGTTCGGTGGCGAGCGCATCGCCCAGCGCTGCGTCAACAGGTACAGGCCGTTCCGCCAGGCGAAGTCGAGAATCTGTATTCGCGAGGGGTATTCAAAATAATCCGCCGGGGGCTGTATTTCCGCATGTTCGTCAAACCACCAGGGATCGATGTCGAGAATTACCGAATGGGGCAACCGATTGGGAGCGAGCTGCTCCAGGAACTGTCGCGGAGCGCCCACGCGAGCCGAAAAGACATAGCCGTTATAAAAGCGTCCCGCCGATTCCCGCACGAATTCATGGCGGAGTGAGAAGATACGCGAGGTTCCCAGGGCCAGCACATCGGGATGGCTCTCGCGAGCCCCTAAACGCTTGTAGGCAGGATAGGTGTTCTTGGGCTGGTACATTTGGTCGAACAACACAGGCGCCGATCGCTGGAGGGCGAGGACGTGTTCCGGAGTTGTTATTTCCCCAACGATCGAAAGCGAAATAGCCGCTAAAGCCAGCACACCGAGCAGCGGCGCGAAAAACAGCGCACACTTCCAGCCGAATCGCCCGATGGATTCCGAGCTGGAGATCTTAGAACTTAAAGTAAATAAATCCTTCGGCGCTGTGACCATATTTGATGACAATTGCAATCACGGTGTAGTACAAAGCCCAGCGGGCCCAGACTGGAGCCGTGGCAAGGGACACCAGCCAGCCCCGCCGGCGCACCAGTTCGCAAAGAATCCACGCGGCCAAACCGCACAGTCCGACGACCGCGTCGCGGCTGTGCAAAGGTTCGAAGAAATGCGGCCCGAACAGAAAGAGACGAGACAAAACGTCGAAAGCCTGGGGCAAGGATTCGGCGCGCACGAACACCGATGACAGGGCTACCAGATGGAAGGTAAACACCGGGCCAATCCAGTTCGCCGCCTGATCCCATTGCGAGTGAGATTTGAAGAACGCCGCGCGAGCTCGGGAGGTGAAAGCGTCGACGATTAGGAAAACGCCGTGCATCACGCCGAAGATGAAGAAAGTCCAGCTCAGATTGTGCCACAGCCCAATCAGGATCATGTTCACCATGAGGCTGAAGGCGAGGCCCCAGTTTCCCGCCTGGCGCGTGGCCATTCGCAGGGGGATGAAAACGTAATCCTTCAGCCAGTTGGTCAAGGACATATGCCAGCGCCGCCAGTATTGGCTGATGCTGGTGCCGGAGAAGGGCGAATCGAAATTTTCCGGTGAGCGGATTCCGAACAACAGCGAGCATCCGATGGCGATATCGGTTAGCGCCGAGAAATCCGCGTACAGTTGCACGGGAAACAAATAGAAAGCGAGCAGGCTGGACGAGGGCGCGAGCGGCTGGATGCTGGGATACGCCAGTCCCACGAGGTAGCCCAAATTATCCGCGATCACGGCTTTCTTGACAACGCCGATCAGCATGCGGCGCAACCCCTCGGTCATGATGGCCGGGGTAACTCTAGGACTGCGGATTTGTTCTAGAAAGTCCCCGCTGCGCTGAATGGGCCCGGCCAAAATTTGCGGGAAGAAGGAAACGTAGGTGGCGAAGTAGATGAAATTGCGCTCGGCCGGAATCTTTTCCCAATAGACATCGACGACGTAACTAATCAACCGGAATGTATAGTAAGAGATTCCGAGAGGCAGAAGCGGGTTGCCGCTGACGAATGTCGCGAGCCAGTGGAATGTAGTCGCAGTGTCGGTGAGCAGCGGTCTCAGCGTGGCAATAGCCTTGAAGAACGCCAGGTAGCAGACCAGGGCGGCTACGGCCAGCCCCATAATTACCATACGAGGCGCGAAATTCTTCCCGCCTCCGTCCCGGGAAGGTTTCCGTTCCAGCGCCTGAGCCAGGAAAAACGTGAATACCGTTGCGCCGATGATGCCGACGATGACGAACTGGCTGGAGAGAAAATAGAAGGCGTACGAGGCGACTAGCAGAACCACATGCCGGTAGCGGGGCGGACACAAATGGAAAGCGGCGAAGGCGGCGCCGAGAAAGAAAGCGAACTGTATGGAAAGAAAATTCACCGCTCTAGCTCGCGTGAATCAGGAAGTCTTGGCTTGAATCAAGGAGACCAGGTCTCCCACGTTCTTCAGCTTGCTGACCTCACCCGTGGTGAACTTGACTCGAAACTCGCGTTCGAGCGCCACGATGAGATTGATGTGGGTGAGAGAATCCCATTGCTCGACGTCTTCGGCGGTCATATCATCCCAGATCGCCAGATCGGGCTCGCCAAATACATTCCGGAAGGTGTCTGTCACGCGCGATCGCAGTTGAGTGTTGTCCATGGATGTTCCCTCGCAATTAGGAGTTGGCGGCTATTTCCGCGGCCGTTTCCGCGACGGTTTCCAATGACACGCCGATGGCGTTCATATACGTTACGGCCGGCCGGTACTGAGCTACGTCCAGGCGGAAACGGAAGCTACCTTCACTTGCGCCGCCGCAAGGCTCAAAACCGAACTGCTGGTAGAAATTCTTCACCATGGCGTTCTTCGGAGTGGGGCGGTATTCACCCACAACCCATTTCTTGCCGCGGCTGGCCGCGTATTCCACGCAATGGTTCATCAAGAACTGTTCGACGCCCCGCTTGAGCACACGGCAGCTCATGAGCCAGTCCGAAAGGAACAGTTCCTCTTCCTGCGTCCAGGCCACCACGATCGATATCAGGCCATGGTTGCCGAGCCGGTCCTTGAGTTCGGCGAAGATGGGGTAGCAGGCCGGGTTCTGAATCAGCTCTTCGCACTCGGCCTCGCTGCGGCGACGCGTGGTCAAATTGAACTGATTGCTGCGCTGCATCAGTTGCGCGATGCGCGGAATACGCTTTTGCTCGAAACGGCCGATCGTGATTTCGGTTTCGAGCGATTGCAGATATTCCTCCACGCTCCCAAACGAGGACTGCATCTCCTCCCGTTCCGCTTTTTGACGGTACATTTCGGTGCGCTGGCTATCCTCGGCGGAAAACGAGCTGGTTTCGAAAAGATTCAATTCGCAGATGGCGCGCACGTACTCCGCCGGTTCCTCGGGGAGTTCGGGAACAATGACGTCAGGCAGCAGACTACGCACCAGATTGCGCTCGAACGGATTGTCGTCGAGGAACACCATGGTGTCGAATCCGATATTCAATGTTTCGCGGATGCGGCGAATGTTCTGCGCTTTATCCTCCCAGTTAGCCACAAAAACGGAAATGTGCTCGCGGCGCAGCACCATTTCGCTATGTTCCAGGAAAGGTTTCAGCGCATTCTCCAGATTGTTTTTACTGCAAACGGCCAGCAGAATGCCACGCTTCTGGAGCTCCAACAGAAAGGATTGAAATTCGTGAAAGCTCTCGCCGTCGCCATGGGCGCTCAGCGCAATGCCATCCACGCCGTCATCGCCGATGACGCCGCCCCACAAGGTGTTGTCCAAATCGAGAACCACGCATTTGACGGCGCGGCCGCGGATGGACAGCGCCACATCGATGATGTTCTGCCCGACCAATGGCAAGTGTTCCAACGCGCACAGACTTTTGTACATGTTCCAGAACCGGTTGTCATACCAATTCCGCCGCCCCACGTGCGAAGCGATGGAGTCGACATCGTTGATGAAAAGCTGATTCCGCGAGCGGGCCCCTTCGGCGATTCGCTGGTTCAGCGCGGAAACGATGGAGTACAGTGAGTCCGGAACTTTATGATCGAAATTCCCAAAAACCCGCTCGATGGGGAGTGCGAAATTGCTTTGAATAATGGCCGCCGGGGTGTGTTCCCGCAGGGCGTCCCAGATGGACGTGATGCGCCGGTTTTCATTCTCCAGGAATTCCGCGCCCGTGCACGTCCGGCGGTAGTAGCGCGTCCGCAGCGCCTGGGTAACGTTCATCACCGCAATGAAATCGGGAGCGAACCGGTAAAGCTCGGAATTCGAGTCGTAGGCCTGGAGCTCGATGGCGTCGAACGGTCCCTCCCATAGTTCGAGGCGAATACCGTGTTCGGCGAAGAGGACCGTCAGCAGCGAGGCCAATTGTTGCGTGGCGGCATCGCCGACCAGGGCCAAACGAACGGTCTCCCGGCATTGGGAGAAATCGATGTTTTTGACCTTGGAGTTGAGATGGAAATAATCTAATCCAAGGACTTCGCTGTTAACAACGGGTTTGCTCCAAAAGGGTTCCGATAGTTGCTGCAGGTCCAGCCGCGCAGCGTCCGCTCCGCCTAAAGCTCATCATACATCAGGCCTGCGGAACGAGAATAGTACGAAGGTACGTGGGCGCTTAGGGATAGCACACTAGCCAACTAGACGGAATGTCCTAGTGATTCTCAAATAGACGCAGGTATAGTGGGCATATGCCCGATTTTGAGGAATTCCTCCGCAACCATCCTGCCTACTATGCCGCCTACCAGAGGATCGAGGAGCAAAGCCGCGTGCTGTCGTTGGCCGCGGCCGGTGTATATGAGAATCATGGGGAGGAACTGGGACCGATCGCGGACGAGATCCTAAGTTATGTGAACAGCCAGTACGCCGACGATTACATTCGGCAATATATTGCGAGGGTGGAGCAGTTGCAGGAGTTGGACAGCCGATTTACCCGTAGTCCGTCCGCTGAAACGCTGGGAGATCCGACGCTCCAGGTCGACCGCGGCGTTTACGATCTTGGGTTGCTCCTATCCATCCTGTTTACCAATCACCGCTTCGAGATCATCCAACAGCTGAAGAGCTTCCTAAAGAGCTTGCCGGCGAAACAGGGGCGCATCGCGTCGATCGGCGCGGGTCCCGGTTATGAAATCAAATTGATCAGCGACGCTCTTCCGGGCTGGAAGATCGAAAGCTACGATACCAGCCAAGAGGCGCATCACCGGGCGGCTAAATGTTTGGACTTCTTTCAGGTTCGCGTCCCCATCCACTTTGAAGATCTCTTTCCGTTCGACGTTCCCGCGGCGAATCTGCGGCAGCAGTATGACGCGATCGTATTGTGCGAAATCCTGGAGCATTTGACCGACCCGGGGGCGGCCCTACGCGCGGTCCGGGAGTGTTTGCGCGAGGATGGCAGGGCATTCGTGACGATGGCGATCAATATCGCGCAGGAAGATCACGTGTTTCTCTATCCCGATATCGCCAGCTGCCGCGCGCAGATCGCCGCCAACGGCCTGGAGTGCACCTCGGAATGGATCGCTCCCCGGGCGGTTTTCGGGGTTCCCAAGAATCGCGAAAAGGGATTCAAGAAAGGGAATTATGTCGCGGTGGTGAGGCGTGCTTAGCCTGTAATCGGAACGTCGGCGCTATTTCAGCACCTCCAGCTCGAACGAGAGATACCAGGCCGGAAACATCCAGGTCCAGTGGCGCTCGTAGGTTTCCGGGTAGCGCTCGGCCAGGCGCTGAACCACGCGATTTAGCAATGTCGAATAAAACCAGATGTGGTTGCTCACTCTTCGGAATCGGGAGCCGGTATAAAACTCCCATTGATTTTCGCCGGTGAAGTAGTGGAAGCTGAACCAGGAAAAGTAGTGCCGGTGCGTCGGATCGCGGAAGGCATTGGCGCAAGAGAAATGCGGCAGCGTAATTCGCACGATGGCGCCGGGAAGACAAACCCGATGGATCTCCTCCATGACGGCTACGATGTTGTCGAGGTGCTCGAGGACGTCCAAGGCGAAGACCTCGCGAAAGTGATCGCTGGGGAGCGGCCACGGCAGCCGATTGAGGTCCCAAACCAAATCCGGATTGGTGCCGGCCACCAGGTCGATATTCACCGCGTCCGGCCGGCGCTTCTTTCCGGCGCCCAGATTGAGAACGTTGTATTTCCCCAGCGCTTCTAAGAGTT
Source organism: Bryobacteraceae bacterium (assembly GCA_052148835.1). Lineage (GTDB taxonomy): Bacteria > Acidobacteriota > Terriglobia > Bryobacterales > Bryobacteraceae > Palsa-89. Next base: position 21,323 of record JBKQHJ010000128.1, on the reverse strand, counting down.
CCGGACTCATCATTTCCGTCGTTTGCATATGCTTTTCCATCCGGCCTAATCGTCGGCGGATGTTTGCGAGGACACTGCCGCGGCAGGCGAGGGGTACCAGATTGGGGGGCGCTCAAAAGCAGCCTTGACACGCCGCGGCCAATCCGGGCGCATACAGGGGCGCTCTACCCACCGGAAATACATCGCACTCAGAACCAACACGGCGGGTGTGATCAGCGCGAATTGGATCGCCAGACGCCATTCAAACGCATAGGAGGAGAAGAACCGTTCGGTGAGCATACCGAGAGCCGCGATCAGGTAGTTGTGAAGAAGATAGATGCTGTAACACATGCCTCCGATGGTGGCCACCCAGGTATTGGTGACGAAGTGGTTGATCGCACGCCCGCGGAAGGCGGCCACATAGAGCAATACCATGAGCCAGGGCGCCGTCCATGCGGCCATCCGTCCACCCCGCACCAGCAAGGCGAGCAATAAACACCAGCCCGAGATCGAGACAAAATCCCAAAGCACGCTGCCTTTCCGTTGCAGGCCGCCGCAGAGCTGAAATTCCACCAAGAGAAAGCCGGCCAAGAAATATTGCGCATACCCTAGCAGCGAATGCCCGAGGGCGCCATCGGCCGAGACCAGGCCGCTCACCCCGGTGGCCAGCAGCATCAGAACCGCTAGGAAAGAACGGCGGAGCGAAGCGTTCGAGATCGCGAAAAGCGTAGCCAGCAGGGGAGCCAGGATATAGAACTGAACCTCGATCTCCAAGGACCAGGCGACGTAATTGATCGCACTGGGCGCACCGTAGACCAGGTTGTGGACATAGAACATACTGGCAAACAAGTTGGGAAGCAACTGGCCGGCCGTGCCGCGCCTGGCCAGGATCTTGACGACGAAGAACAACAACAAACAGAGCAAATAGGGCGGCTCGAGTCGAGTGATGCGCCGCAAATAGTACTTCTTCAGCGATATCGTCTGGCGGTCAAGGCGGGCCTCGGCAAAGGGCAGGCCGAGAATGAAGCCGCTAATCACGAAAAACAGCGGCACACCGATATTCAGAATTTGGGTAATTGAAAAGATCCATTGACCGCGAAGCGCCAGGCCATCTCCGGACGGGGAGTGGCGTAAGACGTCGCCGGCGAAATGATAGATGTATACCGCCAGTATTGCGATAAACCGCAGCCCATCGACTTCAGGAACAAACTTTCCGGAGGACGTGATCCGCCGGTATGGCGCCAACAGGCGCGCCGAAACCGGCCAACCCTCGCTGGGGGACGGCACGCGTTCCAGCCCGGCGCGGGTGTCCGGCATGGTTAGTGGTGATCTCCTGCTTCAAGGGACCCGGGCTGGTCGCGGGCGCTCGCCGTCTTGCGGACGAACCATCTTGCCGCCGAAGGACCCGCGGCCAGTTTCTCGCGTTGAAAGGCAGCGCCGAGCTGGTCGGTGGAGCAGTTGCCTTGCCCGGCGCTATTGCACCAAAACAAAATAGCGTCCACCTGCGAGAGGCTTGCTTCTGGCGGCCGCGAGGGCCCGGACAAAGCCTGGAGAAATTGGACGTACGGATCTCGATCGGGGCGGAAAATCAGCGGGAAGTGGTCCTGCTCCGCCTCATAGTTGGAAAGGATCATGGCCCGCTCATCAACGCCCAGAAACGCAATGGCATTCGGGCTGATATCCGGAACGTACTTTTTTCCCGAGTTGGTGATCGGGCCGATGGCTGGGCCGTTACCCTGCGCAATCTGATCGCCGGAATGGACCCGCGGCGCCAGCGAATGGATGAGCTCAGTCAACTCGCGATCGTAGTTCCGGTAAATGGGAATGCGCGCGAGCTGAATCCCGGCGGCGATTCCCATGCCAAGGACCAGAATCACGCCCGGCCACGGCGCCGGAATCCGGGCCACGGCCAGCCAGGCGATCAAAGCAAAGACCGGAAGATAGACCAACCGGGGCGTGATCATGGTGCCTCCAGACGCGGTCACCGGCATCAGGAAAACACTCAGCGCGCCCACCAAAGTCAAACACAGCAGCTCCGGCGCCGGCCATTTTTTGCGAAGCTGCCAAAGACGAACGCCGGCCAAACCAAAAAGGAATGCCGCGAAACCTAATGTGAGGTATCGCTCCGGACCGCCAAATACGTTCAACGGAGCCAAAGTGAAAAGAAGCGAGGCGGAGTATCGAAGCGAAGGCCACGCTAAGATACTTTCGGCGCGCTTGGACCGAAATAGCGCGTAATCGAGATACAACAGCGCGGAAGGTACGAAGGCAATCGCCGGGAGCCACAGCGCCGCGATCCCGTCGGAAACCCTGGTGCGGTGCCGGACCAGCGTCACCAGCGTTACGGTCAGCACGGCGAAAAGGAACATCAGGGGGTGACTGAGGTACAGGAGCAATGCCAAGCCCGCCAATGAAATCAGGCGCGCCCTGGTCCAGGCGTGGCTCCAGCGGAAGAATACGCCGACTAGCAGAAGATAAATGCTCAGACTAAGACAGAAGTTATAAAAGCCCCAGTAGACGTGCATGTTGTATACCAGAGGCAACGCGAGAAATTCGAGGCCTTGAGTATCGCGCATCAGGCCGCGCAGCATAAAACGAAATGCAAGCGGCAACGAGACCACATAAATCGCGATCAGCACGCGCTCGGCCAACGGACCCGATAAGAGGGGCACCAGGGCCATGAGGATCAGGTGGCCGGTCCAATTCGGAACTACAACCGGATTCAGAGTGTACCAAGTTCCAAGTTGCGCGTCGTGCTGAAACAGGATGCGGTTCAGCAGCGAGGCGTTTAACACATGTGCGGGCCCGTCCCCGGACGGGAAGTAATGAACCGAGAAAAGGGGGATGAGGAGGCCCGCAATGGCACACCAGAAGCACGTCCGTTGAAAATTACCCAGCGCATTTACGAACCATCCAGTTTTGCCCCGGCGCGGTTGCAATATGCCTGCATCCGGAGATGGTTGTACGTCGTCCCCGGAACTCCCCGCCTTATCGAACCTGGCTTTCGAAATCACTGGATTAACGCTCACTCAGCCTCCCGCGAGGCATGGCCAACCTGTTTTGACTGGTCCTTGGCCCATTCTAGGAGTTGGCGAGAGCCAGTTCAGCTCTGGACGGCGAGGCCAAGGCCTCCAAGTCGGCGTGCACCATTTCCTTAATCAAGCCGGCAAAATCCACCCGAGGCTGCCATTGTAAAACCGCATGCGCTTTGGAGGCATCGCCGATCAACAGGTCGACTTCAGCCGGACGATAGACGCTTTGATCGATTTTGACGTAGTCGTTATAATCCAGACCGGCTTCGGTAAACGCCAGCTCGCATAGTTCGCGCACGCTGTGAGTTTGGCCCGTGGCAACCACGTAGTCGTTGGGCGCGGGCTGCTGTAGCATCAAATGCATGGCACGCACATAGTCGTCGGCGTGTCCCCAATCGCGCTTAGCGTCGAGATTGCCCAAACGTAGCTCGGAAGCCAAGCCGACCTTGATGCGGGCCACGCCGTTGGTGATCTTCCTGGTGACGAATTCCAGGCCGCGCCGCGGGCTCTCGTGATTGAACAGAATACCGTTGCAGCAGAACATGCCATAAGCCTCACGATAGTTGACCGCCAGTTGAAATCCCGCGCATTTGCTGATCCCGTAGGGGCTGCGTGGATGAAACGGCGTGGACTCCTTTTGCGGGGTCTCGCGCACTTTGCCGAACATCTCGCTGGAGCCGGCGAAATAGAACTTACATTTGGGCTGCAATTCGCGCAGCGCCGCCAACACATAGTGAGTGCCGTTGATGTTGGTGGACATAGTGGAAAAGCCGTCGGCAAAGCTCTCTGCCACAAAGCTCTGAGCCGCCAGGTGATAGCATTCATCGAACTGTTCGCGGGTGAAGACATGAAAGATGCTGGCATAGCTGTCCAGATTCGCGGGATGAATCTTGACCTTGTCGAGCACCGCTTTCAGCCGGCCCAAACGCTGCTCTGGCTGCTCCAAGGCGACCCGCCGGACGATGCCATGGACTTCATAGCCCAGCCCCAGCAGATGTTCCGTAAGGTAGCTGCCGTCCTGTCCTGTAATTCCCGTAATTAACGCTTTTTTCATAAAAATGTTTCCTGTTTAGTGTAGTGCCAATTATTGAATGGCCGCTTGTGGTACCGCATGGGCGGCCATGCGCGGCGACTGTTCCGCAAGCCACCTGTAATAATCTCTGTACTGTCGGGCAATGGTGGCGACCGAATACTGAGGCGCCCGCGCCAAACTGCGGGCCATCAGCTCGCCGCGCATCTGGGGACTGCCCAGGAGCTGTTCGATTGACTGCGCCCACCCCGCCACATCCGCCTCCCCCACCACGCGGCCTGCGTCGCCGATGACGAACGGAATTTCTCCAGAATCGCTCCCGATCACCGGCACTCCGCAGGCGAAGGCTTCGATAATCATGCGACCAAACTGCTCTCTCCAGTTCTTCATGGTCTGACTAGGCGCGGCCAACAGGTCCATCGAGGCCACGTAGCGCGGCATGTCGCCGTGTTTTACCAGAAGCACCTTGACGCGGTTCGACCAACCGTGGTGGGCGGCCCACTCGTGCAGCTTCTGCTGGTACTCCCCACTGCCCAAAAGCAACAGGCTCCAGGGCCGCGCGCCCACTTTTTCCATGGCCTGCATAAGAACGTCCAGCCCCTTGGCTCGAGTCAGCCTTCCGACAAAGCCGATCACCGGGGATTGCAAACCCAATTCTTCGAGTACCTGAGCCCGGGCGGACGGCGATATAGGCCGGAATTCGGCCAAATCAACCGCCAAGTTTAGGATCCGGCCCGTACCTTCGGGAAAGCCTCTCTTCAGCATCGCTTGGTAAACCAAACTAGCACCGGCGATCCATCCCTGCGCGCGAGCCAGCACGGCGCGTTCGAAATAGGAGAACGGGGGCGGGTAGTTCTTTACGTAGCTTTGAGCCGTGCGAAAACAGAACCGGGCTGGACTGTCGTGGAGCGCCCGCGCAATCTGATAGCCCGCGAACACATAGGGCTCCTCCCAGGCGTGCACGACATCGAATTGGCCTTCTTGTATCAGGGCTTTCAACGCGGAGCCGTCGTAGCGAAAGATGTGAATGTAGCGGCTCAGCCGGGTGTTCAGAGGAACCACTCGCAGCGGCGACCCGGGTGGCTCCGGTTCGAGCGCAATGGGCCGCAAATCGCCATGGAAGTAGCTGGGCGCCGCCACGGTGATTTCCAGTTCCGGGTCGCGCGCCACTTCCCGCACCAAAGCCCGGTTCATGGCCACACAGTAAGAGTGACCGATCGTCAGGACGCGGAGGCGGTTCAAGACAGAGCAGTCCTTTCGGCGGGCCTCGCTAGCTCCACCAGGTCATGGCGTTCTTGGGGAACCGCGACAATGTTGGCGTCATAAGGTACATCCTGAACCGAGATCGAACTCCCCAAAACCGCGTACACATATCCCAAGCGATCCAAGACCGCGGTGACCGCCTGGTTAGTTCCGTGCAGCTCGATAAGCAAAACGGGGCGGCTGGCCGAGAGGGTCTCCCAAGCGCCTTCCAGAAACTCGGCCTCGGCCCCCTCAATGTCAACTTGAATCACGTCGGGAAGAGGTAGGCCGCCTGGGCCGCACAGCGAATCCATGGTCCGCACTTCAACCTCAATTTGACCGGAAGCCTGTTCCGGCAGCTTCCCGACTGTTGAAAGCATGCCCCAAGTGGGTTCGTCGGAAGTGTTAAAGACGTCAGTGCGGTTGGAACCTCCCAGCGCTTGGCAGCGGACCGAAATGTTGGAAAAACCATTCAGCCGGGAGTTGTACTCTATTTGCCGCGCATTGTCAGGCAGCGGCTCGAAACAGAACACACGGCCCGCAGGGCCCAGCAAGCGCGCCGCGATCACGGCGAAAAAACCCACGTTTGCGCCAACATCGTAATACGTCATACCAGGCCGCAGGATGTTCGCCAAAAGCTCTTGAACCTCGGGCTCGTGATTGCCCAGAATGAAAGCGCTGTGCGAAGCGGCTACATTGAAACGCAGTCCCTTTCCGGCGCCGCGCAGAATCGTTGCATCCTGGCCTTTTACCCAGGACGCGCCCCAGGCGCAGATTCGCCGCAAGGTGCGGCTGCGCTGTTGCTGAAGTGACAGAAATTGAAGAAATCTGGAAGGAACCAGCCCCAGAATTGAACTTCCTATGCTATTCATTCTTTGTTATCCCGCCCGTGCCGCGGCATCCTAGTTGCGCAGACGCCCATATACACCTATCGTCTGTTTTGCATTTTCGGACCAGGTATAGCGCAAGGCGTGCTGGCGCGCCCGGTGACGGCGAAGTACCCGGGTTTCGGGAGTTCCTTCCCGTTCGCGGATGAGCCGGATCACCGTCTCACTCCAGGCTTCCATGTCGCCCACCGCACAATACTCGGCTTCCGCCCCCCCGGCTTCCCGCAATGGCGCGATGTCGCTCGCGATTACCTGGGAGCCGCAAGCCATGGCCTCAATTACAGGCAAACCAAAGCCCTCGGCATCGGAAGTCTGCAGGACCATTTCAGCCTTTCGATAGACTGCGGCTAACTGCTGCTTCGACAGGTACGAGGCCTGGACGATCTTGTCCGCTATCCCAAGCTGCTCGGCCAAACGCTGTTGTTCGGCCGTAAAAGGGCCGCCCACCCGCACCAGTTGGATGTTCGGATACTGGCGAATCACGCAAGCGAAGACGCCGAGTAGAATATCGATCCTCTTGCGGCGGATCGTGCTGCCGACATGCAGCAGATACGGCGCATGGGGGAGCCAAGCTTCGATTTGGGCCTCCTCATGCCTTTCGGCACCGGTAAAGAAGACCGGATCCACACCGGGGGGGATGACGGTAATGCGATCGGGAGCGAACAGGCCGTGCCGCAGCAAGTTCGCGCGCGTGAACGAGCTCACGCATATAACGTGGGCCGCTTGGAGGAATCCATCCAAGCTTCGTCGGGCCATGGCTCGGAACCAGCGCGGGCGCGGATCGGACCGCGGTTCCAGTAGGCAGTTGAATGTGTCGAGATCGTGGCAGGTGACTACCGTGCGCTCGCGAGGCAAGTCGAGAATCAATTGCGAGTAGCTGTGATCTACCAGGTGAAACAGATCGAAGCGCGCGGCGCGCTCCTTCAGCCACGCCGGATAGTCATGAAAGCGGTTCAAAAGACGATCCGCGTTCCAGAGTGCTCCCGCGCGCCCCACGCCGGGCAACTTCGAAAATCGATAACGAAAGGCCGGGCGCAGCTGCTCTGCTTCGATCTGGGAGGCGTATTGGTTGGTGAAGCTTTGAAAAAGCATGTCTCCGAACAGGTCCATGCTCGGCCAGAGTTCTTCTAACAAGTCACAGATCAGCGCCAGTTTCAGCGCACCGGGTGCGCTGGGCGATCCTCTTTGGCAGGTGTCTTCACCCGAGGCGGCGATCATATCCGAGTTCATGGCGAGAAGCTAAATGATCGAGAAGCTAAACGATCGACGGGATCAAGGGTTGAGCGGGAGTTCGGGCGCTGAGAATCGCCTCGAGCTGCGGGATGTGTCGGTCCAGGCTAAACTGCCTGGCAAATTCCCAGGCGCCAGCACACAGCTTTTGATAATGCTCCCCATCCCCTAAAGCACGCACGATGGCCTCTGCCAGGCCCTCCACCGCAGGCGGATCTCCGGGCGCCAGCTCGCCGGTTTGTCCGGGAATCAACCAGTCGGGAATTCCGCCCACTCGAAACCCGACGGCCGGCACACCGAATCGCCCAGCCTCGATGCCGACCATGCCGAAAGGCTCGGGCCATAGACTCGGAACAGCCAGCAGATCGGCTTGGCGCATGAGATTCGACCGCTGCTCGGTATCAACCCAACCGGTAAACTCCACGGCGAGGCTAAGCCGCCGCGCCAGGCCCTCAAGCTCCGCGCCTTGGGGCCCATCGCCCGCGATCGTCAGATGAAGAGAACGCTCCAGCTTCGCGGCCGCCCGAGGGATCGCCCGCAGTAAATAAGTGATGCCCTTCACATCCATCAGCCGCCCGACGAACAAGACTCGATAGCCAAGGGCCTTTCGCGGAGGCGACGCCGCGCCGGCAGGGTTGTCGTCCATGGGCAACGGGACCAGATGCAAGCGGTCCTCGCCTACGCCATGCTGCTGGTATTCGCGATACATATGCCGGCTGGCGACCAGAACGGCCTGGTATTCGGCCAGCCTCGATTTCTTTTCTGACTGGAGCTGGAACAGTTTCCACATGGTGCGCGGATTCAATCCGCCGCAGCGCCGTGGGTAATAAAGCAAAAGGCACGCGGCGCCGAACTGGCGGGCACAGGGGGAGAGCCGGGGCAGAGAATGGCATTTTCGTCCCGAAATGCAGGTGCCCCAATAGGTGTGCGCATAGAGCGCCACCGGATACGATTCCAGCAGGGAACGTTCCAATTCTCCATCATCCATGCCTTGTGAATATACAACGTCCGGCGCCCAGGCTTCGATCGATCGCAATGCAGATTCCCGTCCGAGCTCCATCGAACACCAGGCAGGCAGCCGGTCCAACCCGGAATCGATTCGTTCGATGTTGGCTTCGGGAGGATATTGGTACAGCAGGCCGACCGAGTGCCCGTGGCGCAACAAGGCGGGAATCAGCGACTGCAGATACTTCTCAACTCCGCCGATCAAACTGCGGCTCAGCGTGCCGATTAGTATGCGCACTCGGCATCCCTCGTCACCGCCTGCCGCAAGGTATGGATGAGGTGGGAGCTGTCGAAGCGTTCCTCATACAACCGGCGTGCGGCAGCTCCGGCGCGCAATCGCTCGGCGGGACTGCCGTCGAGTCGTCGCACCTTCTCGACAAACACGCGCGTATCTCCCGATGGCGCCAGAAACACTCCCTCCACTTGGCTCCACAGAGTTTCTGTGAATTCTCCCGCTGTTGTAATCATGGGTTTTCCGTGCGAAAGACCTGCCATGAAGCTGCCCCGCCGGCTGCTCACGCCGTCCGGATAGGGCTGAATCAATATGTCGCACGCGGCCAGATGACTGGATAGCTCGTCGGCCGGCAACTTGCCTGTGGCGTGCACCCGATTGGCGAGCCGGCCGTGCTTTCGAATGAGTTCCTCGCGGTAGCGCTCGCTTTGATCGCCCATTAGCAGAAATACCTGTCGATCGTATTCTTCGGCCAAGTTCAGGAGAATGGGTTCCAGCAGGTCGGTAATGGTTGCGCCAAACGTTCCAAAGTGGCCGACCAACAGTTGGCTCGGGTTGGCGGCATATTGCTGCCGAATTTCGAGGGTGCGTCGCGGATTATTGGCGACCAGAATGTTGCTGAAGATAGGTAGCCATTCAAACCGCACGCGCCGTCCGAGCGCGAAAGGCCTCAATTGCGGTTCCCATCCGGGTATGCACATCCAAACCTGATTCGCGGCGCGGAGCAGCAATATCGTCATCAGGCGGTGGACCAGCGCAGCCGCGTTCTGCCGCAGCGATCGCAGACGGAACCGCAAGAACGGTTCGTGAACGATGAGCTCCACTCGATCGCCATGCCGTTTGGCTCGCTGCAAAAGCCACCAACAGAATCCGACGTTCATTGACCGGTAGCCGTAGCCGTGCGGCACCCATTGCACCAGCAAGCGCCGCGGGCCCGGGAACTTTTCCAATTCCGTTCCCACGCGCCGCAGGTCTTCCGGCGAAAATGTGCCGAGTTGCTGGTGAACGACGACGCCCCGCGTTACCGGTGCGGGTTGAGGGAACGCCGGACACCACACATGCACCTCGTCCCCGGAGTCCGCCAAGCCGGCCGCCAGCAGACGCGTGTAATCCCCCACGCCGCCCCTTTGCGGTGGATATTCGCTGGTGATCAGATGCCAGCAAAGCCGCCCGGTACGCTCCTGTCTGGGGGCCCCGTTCTCCTCGGTATCGTTCTGCATATCGATCGATATGGGCCGGCGCTTAGTTCCCGGCGGATTGATAAATCTGGAGGCAACGGCGCACCACGGCCGGCCAGGTGAACATCCGCAGGACCCTGGCACGGCTCGCATCGCCCATGGCGCGGGCTTGCTCGGGATGCTCCCACAGCCACTTTAGCTTTTCTCCCAGTGCCATGGGATCGTTGGGAGGCACTACGAAGCCTGTGACTCCGTCTTCCACTACTTCGGGCATGCTAGCGACGTTGGTGCAAATCGCAGGCGTGCCGCAGGCCATTCCCTCCAGCAGAGTTTGTCCCAGCAGCTCGGGCACTTTACCCTCCACGCCGTACATGCTTCGGTATACGCTCGGCAGCACCACGCACATCGCGCTGCGATAGGCCTCCAGCAACTCGTCATCGCCACAGTCGTGCCGGAAAACAACCGGCTTACCGGCCGCCAATTTTTTAAGATCGCTGAGAAAGCGCTGATCGTACGGCTGGCCAATTAGCTCCAATTCCAGGCCAGGTGGTAGCCCGTTGATCAGATCATTGATCCCTTTGTGCGGTAGGAGCCGTCCGGCAAATAGAACGCGCGGCTTCCTGATTACGCCTGGATCCGGGCTGAACCTCTGGGTGTCGACGCCACCCAGAATCACGTGTGCCCAAGGCTCGCGGGCGTGACCGAACACGGTCCGGCTATATTCGCTAATGTGCAGGTGGCCGTGGTACCAGCGATCCGTCGAAACATATGCCGAGACGTCCCATCCTCCTCCGCCAAGATCGCTGACAAACACTTTTCGCCCGCTCAACCGGCAAGCCGCCGCCGCGAAACTGCTGGCCAGGATGTGTTGTTGATGGCAATGAACCACGCTCGCCCGGCGCACATCGCCCCACAGCCGCAACGCCATTGGATTATCCGGTTGCTGCCGGACCCACCAGGGATTGTCGATTACATGGATGCTCAATTGTCCCACCGTCTCATGGCGCTCCTCTTCCTGGCCGAAGCAGACCAGCGAGGTGGGCACTTCATTCGCCATGTAGCGAGCCAATTCCAGCGCATAACGCTCCGCGCCGCCGACAACCCCATCCCGCTGGCCGAACAATCGCGGGACGATATGGAGCACACGAAACTCTGGCATCGGACTTGTGTTTAGGAGTTCTTCGGCGCTTCGGCTGGTTGCCCGATGGCGGCCACCGGCGACCAGTTGAAACGGCGCAGAAATAGCTCCCATAGCCGGATGGCCCGCGCAGGGAGATAGTCTTTCAAATGCGAGTCCATGATCATCGGTAACATCACTACCAGATACAATGCGCCAATGACGGCGGTTGTGGCGACGATATAAGGCAAATTAGGGCGCCAGCGCAGGCTTGCGGCTCCCGCGCAGCCCGCGACGAGCACGAATCGCCAGAACCAGGACCATAGGGGCGCGGCGACCCGAAACATCGACATTCCGAGTTCGTGGGCCAGCGCCGAGAGATTTCCGGGAATGCTGATTAGGCAAACCCCCAGGATCGTTCCCAGCGGCGCTCCGATCGGCCCCAGCCATCGCACCAAGATCAATGCGGCGGCCAGGTTGACCAGTCCCTCCACCAGAGTCGTAATTGAGATCCGCCGCTCGTAGCCCAGAGCGAAGATGGTGTAGATCGAAGTGGTGTTCCACTGGCGAAGCAGCAGGCTGGCCGCCAGGGCGAAGGTCAGCATTTGCCCGCCAAACTGGCTCTCGCCGATCCACCAAGTTACGAAGCTATGATTCACTGCCACATAGACGCAAACCACCGCCCCAGAAGCCGTCAGCATGCTCAGCGCGAGAGCATTACAGACCCGGAAAATCCGGTCGCGGTTTTCGCTGGTCTTCATTTGACTGAGGCCCGGCATGGCCATTTCCATGATCAGATGCGGCTGGTTCGCCAGCACGTTGATCAATTTTTGCGTGCAGGCGTAAGGCACTACGGCGGCGGCGCCCAAGAACCGGCCGATGATAATGAAATCCGTCCCAACCACCAGCATCTGCGCGACCTGAGAAAGGCTGATCCATGAACCGCTGGTCATGGCGCGCATCAATTCGGTGCGGGTCAGCTTCGGGAGCTTGGAAGGCAGAACGCCGGGAAAAGCGGTCTTCAAGCGATAAAACGAAAACGCCGCTGGAAGAACTTGGCCCAAGGCCCACCCGATCGCGAGCGCATATAAACCGATGCCTCGCCAGACAAAAACAACCATCAGCCCGGTGCTGATGCCCCAGCTGACAAACTGCAGCTTTCCAAGGTATGGTGTTTCCTGCAGTCCATGCAAAACCGCCTGAAACATCCGCAAGGGAAACAAAACCACAAATCCCACCATGGCAACCAGAATGGGTCCGCGAATGGCCGGCGGCGCGGGCACCACGAACCACATGGCGGCTACGGCGATCGCCACCAGCGGCGTTTGGTAAAGAACCACTCGAGCGGTCCGGCCTATCAACTCCGATAAGTCGTGCCCGGCATTGCCGGAAATCGCGTGACCGGTTGCATAGGCGGTCTCTCGCGGCAAAATCGCGATGACACCGAAATCCATCAGGACCAAATAGGACAGCGTCTGCAATCCCACCAGCCACAGGCCGTAGTCGTGCTGCCCGAGGTGCTTCAGCAGGAAAGGTGTTAGCCATAAGCCGGCCGCCAGGGTCACCGCCTGGTACAAATAGCTGAGCCGCAAACCGCCCCAAAAACGCCGGGTTCGGGTCATGCCACCTTACCCTTGTGTCGTGATTCTAATGCTTGCATGTCTGTTGCGAAATGGAATGGTTCCCGGTTTCTGAGCCGCGGGCTATTGACTAGGCAGCGGTTGATACGTCCGCTGAGGCACCATCGGCTGCCGCATTCCAACCCGCCGCCTTTCGGCAACTTGCGATTTCAGCGGGCTTGCCACAAAGCCCATGCCCAACAGGAGAACGGCAGTACCAGGGATCGATGCCAGCAGGCCGGTCCCCATCACACCGGTAGCTAATCCCACAATGCTAAGACCCCAGATTAATCTGCGGCTGGTGGCCCAGGGACCCTTCCTGAAAATGACCTTGGTGCGGCTCAGGAACCAGCCTATGAAACCCATCCACAGCATCAAGCCGATGACACCTTGCTCGGACAGAATACGGGCGTACTCATTTTCCAATCCAATCGGATTCCTCACCTGGCTTTGCAGGAAACTGGGCATGTTGGTTCCACCGCCGCCTAAACCATTTCCCAGCGGGTGTTCGATCAGGATCTCGAAGAAGCCGCGATTGACGCTGCCGGAAATGCGACCCTCCACAGCGTCGGTATCCGACAACGTCTTGAATCGTTGCAACCGCTCGTTCTTCAAGGCGACGATCATTAGGATCGCGATCAGGATCGCAAAAAGGGCCCGGCGGCTGGCTTTCATGCGGCCGTTCCAGATGGCCACCAGAACCAATGCGACGCTCAGCACGAAATCCAGACGCGCGGCACATAAAAGCACGCCCAACAGCGCCGCCGCAGCTCCCAACACCGCCAGTAGACGGACTCTGGGATTTTCCGCCTGATCCCAAATGCCGATCAGGTAAGGAATCGAGTACACCATCATGCCTCCGAAGGCGTGAGCGCTCGAGAACGTCGCTGGAATCCGCAAAAATCCACCGGCCACATCGCGGCTGTTGTAGATGATCTGGGTGACGACGTTCATGGGAAAGAAACGTGGGACGCCCAGGACGTACTCGGCGAGCGCGAAGCCCAATGCCGCTAAGTTGAGGGCTGCTATGCCCATGGACACTTGGTAGAGGTCTCGCTCCCGTAATCGGCTCCCCAGCCACAACATAGGCAGAAAGAAAACACAACCGCGCAACCCGACCAGCGACACGAGCAGGGGTTGAAAAGGCATCAACAGAAGTAGGACTGGCCAAAATAGCAGGAGCAAGAACCACGTGCGCAACGCGCTCGCATTTCTCGAATCGCTCGAAGCACTCCATTTCTGCGACAGATATAGACCGACTAAAGCTGCATCAAATATGAAGTAAGTGGTGGTGCTCAGCAGATTGGCGCGGATGATCCCGAAGAAATAGCCAAACGTGAGGAGACCGACGATGCCAATACCAAGCGACCGCTTGCCGGCCCAATAGGTGGTTCCAAAAGCTATCAAACACAGAATTAGACCGGTCATTCGTTTTCCCGTTGACCGCTGTTTTGCCGTTGACCGATGAGGAGCACATTCTCTGAAAAGGCGCGCGGCCACGTCCGTGACAGCCAACGTGGATAAGCCCGTGCGGTGAGCGGAATCCGGCCCGAACGGCTGTACTCGATAGCGACGTTCGCCAGATTGCACTCGGCCGCGATACGTCTCAAGTCGATTTCCAATAGAGCGGTCAAGTGCGTTGGGTAGTGGATGTCCTGAAATGCCAGAAAGCGCTGCTTGATCACTAGTGACGCCAGGCTGAGCAAGCTGAGCTGATTCGGAGTAGTAACGACGATCCAGCCGCCCGGCGCGGCGAGGCCAACCAGCTTGCGCATAAAGTCCCGCGGGTTCTCCAGGTGTTCGATGACCTCGACGGCGGCAACTACGTCCCCGCTCCCGTCGGGCAATGGCATCCGGCCGCTGTCCAGATCGAGATAGCAAAACTCGGCGCGCGCGGGAAAATCTTCATACCGCACCGCATCCACTCCGACGTACCGCGCGAAGCGCTCGCGCACATGGTGATAGAGGTTGCCGGCGCCGCAACCTACGTCCACAAAGCAGCCCCCCGAGATGTCCCGTGCTTGTAGCGCACCGACGACCATTTGCAGGATGGCGTCGTTGCTGATTCCTCGGCTTTGGCGCGCTCGTTCTTTGACTGCGGCAGGCGTGATCAAGTCATTCGTGGTTTGCATGTTCGGGCGCCACCCTTCTCATCCAGCGCGCGTGTGCGATACGGATTCCGGCGCGCGCTCCTGGTCTACCATTGAAACCATCTGGCGCGCCATCTCTTCCCAGCCATAAGCCCGAAGCCGGTTGCCGAACAGCTCAAAGCGCGTTCTCCACTCCGGCATGTTCGAACGCCACTGGCGCAATCGAGCCACTAAATCGTCAATGTCTTCCGGATCGGGCAGCAACAGAGGCGCGCATTCCGGCCCATAGCGCTCCGCCACTCCCGCGAGCGATGAAACGATAGCCGGCACGCCCCGGCAGATGGCCTCTTGCACGTTAAGCCCGTAGGCTTCGTAACGAACTGGACTGACCAGCAGGTCGGCGGCGGCCAGAAGATCCCGCACGCGGCTGCAGAAGCCGAGCATGCGAATGCGGTGCTCCAGTTTGCATTGCGCTATCTGTCTGCGGCACGAAGCGAGCGCGCCGCCGCCTCCGGCCACCAGCAGATCCACGTCCCACCGCGGGTCGGCGCACAATCTTCTCCACGCTTCCAGCAGAACGTCGAATCCCTTGTTCCGGTCCTGCCCGATCGCGCCGATGAAGACCGCGACTGGACGGCCTTCAGGGATGTCAAAGGATCTCCTGCTTTCGGCTTTCTCCTCAGGGGTTACCAGGCCCCACTCGGATTCGGCGCCGAGATAGATGGTGTGGATGAGCCGGGCATCGATACCCAATTGCTCCATCAGGTCGCGCTTCGTCCGGTTGGAATTTGCGATAAAAAGGCGTCCGATCCGGGCCGCCGAACGTTCCCCCCGCCGCAGCAGCCAGCGGTTTAGTCCCTGTTTGGCCCGAGACCAGAAAGGACCCCGCAGCGGCCCCGCTTGCCAGACATGATGGACGCAATGAATCCAGTTGATGCCGGGCCACATACAGTTTGTTCCATTCACCAGCACACGCGCCTCGGGGAAGTGGCGCAACACGCGCCGGGCGACGCTCCGCCCGGTAAAATCCAACAGGGGCGCTCCGAGAAAATACGACTTCGCGGGCCGTGACACGGTATGAACTGTCACCAGGGGATGCCGCGCCAAGTCGGCATCGACGTGGTAACACACAATCTCGACTCGTATGCCTTGCTCCACCAGATATTGCGCCAGCACCAGATTCGCTTTGTCCATCCCGCCGCGGCTGTGGAATCCACCCGCCACCAGTACCCAAGGAGGCGGCATGCGATCGCGAACAAACTTATCCTGCGTTTCTTCCACCAAAATTGGAGATCCCGAGGGGGGCATTAGTCCGTTTCGCCTCTCGTTACTTTGCGGACCAACTTTTCCAAAACGTGCATCTGGGTGGCGGGATCGCACAATTCGCGCGCGCGCGCCGGTCCCGCCTGGCCCAATTGCGAACGCAGCTCCGGTGACTGGATCAAGCCATCGAGCGCCGCGGCCAGACTGGCCGGACTGTTGGGTTCGGCGAGAAGTCCGCAAGATTCATTGACGATCTCCAGCGCCCCGCCCAGCGCCGTGGTCACCACCGGCCGGCCCGCCCAAAGCGCCTCGACAAACACGATTCCGAACGGTTCTGGACCCTGATTCGGTTGGCAGAATATGTCCGCGCCGGCTAACAACTGCGCCACGTCCGCCCGCTGCCCCAGGAAGCGGACTCGATCGGAGAGGCCTAAGCGTTTTGCTGTCTCCTGGACTTCGAGGAAGTGGATCCGCTCCGCTTCGTTCTGAGCGCCACCCACGAACCAACAAACCCATCCGCTCCTAGTTTGAAGTTGCGACAAAGCCTGCAAGTGCAGGAGATGTCCTTTCCACGACTCGAAGCGGCTCACCTGAATGATCACCACCTGGCCGTCGCCAACCCCCTGCTCGCGCCGCACCGCGGTTCGCCATTGAGCCGCTTCTGGTGAATCGACCAGCGCCAACGGAGCATATACGGCTTCAACTTGGGTGTTGGGATACAAGTTCCTTACCGAAGCCCCGACAAAGCGACTCGTGGAAACAGCCAAATCCGGCACCGTCCGCCGTGCCATGCGCTCGAGCCAACTCTTTCCGGAGTGGTAACCGTGCCCCCAAAAAATCAGCTTCGAACCTTGGGCTCTGGCGGCGCGTCCAAAAACCACCAACGGCCAAGGCATATGACACACCACCGCGTCGAAGCGTTCGAGCCGCAGAAGTTCGCGCAATCGACGGCGCGCTCGCCACGCCGTCCAGGGCCGGCTGATGCGCACTGGCCCCAGCAGATGCACTGGAACGCCGGCCGACACGAGTTCGCCGCTCAAGCGCCCTTCAAAAGAGAGCGCGAAGTGGGGCTCCACACCCGGACAAAGATGGCGAAACTTTGCCAACGTCACCAGCACTGTTTCTACGCCTCCGTAAAGATTTCCCGCGTGCACATGCAGCATCTGTACCGGGTACGCCTCGGTGGGCGCTGCCATGGTGGGAACCGGACTGGGGCTAGATAGCGCGTTCACGGACACAGGTTCTCGCGTTCATCGCCGACAGCGTTGACGGGCAATTGCAGCTTGGCTTTTGCCTTCACGGGTGCATTGCCTACCGTGTCGCGGTAGAGGCTCAACAACTCGGCCGCCAAGCGCTTACCGTGATAATGGCGCTCCACCGTCTTCCGCCCGGCCTCGCCCAGCTGGCTCCGCAATTTCGGGTCGCGGCCCAGTCGCTCGATCTGCCGTGCCAGTCCAATGGAATCTCCGGGAGCGTGAGCCAGTGCGTTTTCGCCATCGACAAAAAGCTCGGCCGCTCCGCCTGCTTGGCTAGCGATCACCGGCCTGCCGCAAGCCATACCCTCGATAATCACCATGCCGAAAGGCTCGGGTTGCGTGCTGGAGTGCACGATTATGTCCAACGATCGCATCGCTGCCGGCGTATCTTCCAGAAAGCCGGTGAACCCCACTTTTCCGGCGAGTCCCAACCGCTCCGCCTCCCGTTCGAGCTCGAACTCGGACCATTGGCTGCCGTCCGTCTGGTAAATGGGGCCGCCGATGATGTATCCGCGAATGGGCTTGCCCGGACTGAGACGGGCCAACGCCTCCAGGAAAACTTTATGTCCCTTCCATCTCGCGAAGGCAGCTACCAAGCCGACTCGCACCGTTCCCGGCGCGGCGGGCTCCAACCCGGCTTTAGCGTCCAGGTCCAGGCGGGTCCCTCCGGGCGAGAACCGCTGCAAATCGATCGCGTTATAGATGGGTATGGTCCGCAGACCGGGTAAGACCTGCTCCAGATCCCTAGCCACACTCTCGGAATTGACCACCGCCGCGCTACAGGCTTTTCGAAACGGGTACAGCAAGCGGCGCATCAACGGGCGCAAACTGACGAAATCGTGGATGTGCCAGATCAGGCGCGAGCGGCGCGGGCGCGCCCAAGCGCCCAGCAAATGCATTTTTAGGCCGTTGCTGTGAATGATGTCCGGCTCTATTTCGCTGAGCCAGCGGGCCAAGCCGCGTGAGTATTTTGCGGTGGCGGCCGCTGCTCTGAGTAAACCCGCCGCAGCCGACCGTCGCCCCGCATCGCCTAGTTGCGCCAACGCGGGCGGGAAAGGCCTCACCGACACTTTCACTCCGAGATCGCGCGCTATGCCGGCTAGAGGGCCGTCTTCGCCGAGCACCAGCCAAAGATCCCAGGCCGGTTCCGCGGCACGCACGCTGGCTAATAGCTCGCGCAGACTGGTCTCGGCCCCACCCAACCGGCCGCTCGGATTCAGATAGACAATTCTCACGCTAGGGCCGTGTGCTCACGGACGCGAAATGTCCCGCCAGGTCCGGAAAGAGGTGCTGGGTAAATTGCACGCAGTTCGCCAACTCCTTCTCGGCTGTGGAGCCATTCAAGGGCGTGATCAATCGCACCAGACTAACGTCGGAACGGCGGTAACGGATCAGGTCCGGCAAAAGGCGCAGCTTCGCGTGGTATTCCTCGGCCCAAACGTCCCGGTCGTTTTGATACCAGTACAAGACCAGGATGCGTTGGTTGGCTTTTTCCATGGTGAAGCGGTTCGCGGGAATCCCGTCCGGGTGACCGGGCACCGGGATGTTGACGATCTTCGAGGAACTGACCAGCCACCCCGACCCAGGCAAGCAGATTCTAGGCGAGTGTGGACCGTAGGTATTCTGCAACGATTTGAAATACGCCACGAAGAGACTAATGCCAGCGCCGCCTCGTTCATCGGCATAGTCTCTGAGAATATATTCATCCGGTTTGAGGTAGGCTTCCACCTCTGGGCCGATAGACTGTTCGTTGGATGCTTGCCAATGGTCGATGCGCCAAGGCAGCCCATGCAATCCGGGCACGCCGATCTTGCCTTCATCCACTTTCAGCATGTGCGAGGCGCCGGCTTGCAACGCCAGGATCAGGCACGCCGACGCGAATAAAGGAAGCCGCAAGGAGGCTAGTGAGGAATATTTAGGCATGATGAATCCAAGAGGTTTTTAGGATCGATTTTAAGCCCAAATGAAAGGCGACCACACCCAACGCGGCGGCGACCACGCTCACATAACCGAACATTTCATGAGCCGTGCCGCTGACCAGCGCGGGATTATATTGGCTGGCCACGCCGGTCGCCACGATACGCACCGCGTTGCCGAAAATCGCGATCGGGATCGCCATCACCAGCAGTAGGGCTTTCATTGAACGGCCCTGCACGAAAAAATAGTTGTATAAGACACACATGAAAAAGATCGCCACCAAAGAGCGAATGCCGCTGCAAGCCTCCTCCACCGAAAGCTTGATACCCACCATTTCGAGGATGTTCCCTTCGCGCAGGACCGAATAGCCCAGCAACTCCAGGAAGAACTCTCCCAAACGGCTGGCCAGCAATTGCAAGGATAGAGTGAGGCGTTCGAAGATGAACGTCGGCGGCGTGATCATGAGGATCAGCGTGGCCAGCGGATACATTAATTCCCGCACGATCCGCCAACCGAAAACCGCTGCGAGGTAGCCCACCAGCGAAATTAGAAAAGACATCCGGCTCACCCAGACCCACTGGGCTGCCAGGCCGAGCAGGGCTTGGAGAGCGCCCCACAGCAGTAGCATCACGCCCCAACCGGATGGTCGGAGGGGCGTGGCCTTCAGCTTATCCTTTTGAGTCCATGCCATGTAAGCAGCCGCCGGAATGACCAGGATCCCGTGCTCCATGTAAGCGTTTTCGTCAAACCAGCTTCCGTACATGCTGATCAGAATGGGCCAAAAAGCCACCAGCAACAGCGCACCCAGGACCAGCATGTCCAGCTTGCCGGTCAGACGCAACGACGAGGGGCCCACTATGCCCGATCCGGACGCGGTTCCAGTGGGGGATGCGGCGGCATCCTGACGATCAAACTCGGCTCGGGTTTCCATAGTCGTAGTAATACTGTCGCTTGCGATCGCCGCTGAGATTGTGGTCGGTGAGAACGGTTCCGAGCAGCGTTAGCCCGTCTTCTTGGATTCTCTGATAGGCTTCCAAAGCACTCTCCCGGTTCGTGACGCCGGACCTTAGCACCAGAATCAGCGCGTCGGTCAAAGGAGCGATGATGCGGGCGTCGGCCACGCTCAACAACGGCGGAGCATCCACCAGAACCATGTCGTATCGCTTGGTCAGAGTCTCGAGAGTGGTTCGAAGACGCGGGGAGTAGAGCGCCTTGGACACGTTGTTGGACGTCACCCGGTTCGGTAGAATCGACAGACCGGGCAGTCCGGTGAACACTCCCAGACGCTCCGGCGGGTATTCACTGAGCGGCTGATCTTCGAGCAACAGGTCGATCAGTCCCCATTCGTTGGGAAGGCTAAATTCCCGATGCAGGTGAGGGCGCCGGAAGTCCGCGTCGACCAGCACCACTCGCCGCCCTGTCTCGGCCAGCGCGATGCCCAGGTTTTGGACCACCGTGGTTTTGCCTTCGGCTGGTCCCGGACTAGTAACCAAAAGTATCTTGTGCGCCTTGCCCGAAGTCTGATTCCGCAGGATGGAAGCGAGAGTACCTCGAAATGATTCAGCGATGAAAGCTGGGCGGCTCTGCCAGGTGGCCAGTGCGGTCGCCGTATCCTCGTGCGCGCCATTCAGCGCGGGCGCTTTGCCGCCGCGGCGCCAGCTCGGCTTAGGGAATCCGTTGCCAATCTGTCCAAGGTTCGGAATTACACCCAACTCGGGAGCATTAAACAGCTGCCGCGACAGACCTGGCGAACTAATACTGCGGTCCATCCGCTCCCGTAGAAAAGCCACTCCGCCAGCCAGTACGACGCCCAGCATCAGGCCAAAAGAAACGTTCAAAACGGGCCGTGGGGTGTAGGGGCTGTCGGGAGGGTTGGCTTGCTCCACTACGCGGATAGGATTGATGGGCACCGAACTGCTCATGTTGGCTTCGTTCAACTGTCCCAGCAAATATTGGTATTGTTGGCGCTCCATGTCCACCTCGCGCTTCAAGCCGCCGTACTGGGCAGCTTTGCCGGCTTCCGATCCCACTCGCGACGACTGCGATTGATACTCCGCCGTCAGCAGCTTCTGCTGCCGCACGGCCGCGTCATAATCGTTCTTGATGCGCCGGACAACGCTCGTGATTTCGCTGTCGTAAGCCTTCTGGACTTCTCCAATCTGCGCGTCTACTTTCCGCACCTTCTCGTGCTTAGGGGTGTAGGTAGTCTCGAGCGCCGCCTTATCGCGCTTCAAACCTTCCAGTTG
>JBKQHJ010000127.1:0-5082 GCA_052148835.1 Bryobacteraceae bacterium | reverse complement strand
TAGACACCTAATAACGGACACGGAGGAGCGAGGTCGACGCGGCAGAGATGGGCCAATTTCAGACATTGGCAATGGATCAGGATTTCTCTGCACTCGTAGCGCCGCTTGGGACGCGCATCACCTCTTCGGCGAACTGGGTAAAGACCCGTGCTTTGGCGGTCGCCGTTCGCCCGGCTGGGAATACGGCCCAGAGATCGATCCGGGGCAATTCCCAGTCTTGCAGCACCGTCTGGACCGTTCGATCCGCGATCTCGGGCGAGAACATCCACTCAGAAGCGACCGCGATGCCGACATTGGCAAGAACGGCCGCGCGCACTCCCTCCGCAGCACTGACGCGCAAGCGACCCTTCAACGTGACCGCAATTTCCACGCCATCACGCTGAAATGTCCAGTCGGCACCGCCACCTCCTTGGTCATAAATCACGGCTTGATGCGCGGCGAGGTCACCGGGTGCAGTAGGCTCGCCTGTCCGCTCGAAATAGGCCGGGGTGCCGACAACCACCAGACGCCCGCTGGCGATACGCCGCGCAGTCAGCCTGGAGTCAGTGAGCTGTCCCATGCGCAGAGCGACATCGATCCCCTCTTGAACGAGGTCGATGTTCCGATCGTCCAAAACGACTTCCATTTCAAGTTCCGGATGACGCGCTAGGAATTCCGGTAAGCGGGGTATCAGGTGAATGCGTGCAAATGTGACCGCTCCGCAGATGCGCAGCCGGCCCGTGAGACCGCTCCCCGCACCGCGCGCGGCGAGTTCCGCCTCGTCCGCCTCCACGATCGATCGTCGCGCCCGTTCGTAGTAGTTCAGTCCCGCTTCTGTCGCCGTCAGTCCACGTGTCGTACGTACTAACAGCTTGACGCCCAGACGTTCTTCTAGTTGGGCCACCGTTTTTGACACTGCTGGCTGTCCTACGTTGAGGCGGCGCGCTGCAGCGGAAAAGGACCCCGTATCGACTACGACCACGAACGCCCCCATTGCGGCCAATCGATCCATATTGTTGCCCTCTCGCCGCGCTATTTCCGGCAGGAATAAATCCTATGCGTCGGCCGCATCTACCCGGTGGCTGATCGTTTTGCCATGTGTCGGACCGTAAGCCGGAGTTGGCCGCGGACTTTATAAAGGGAGCCAGTCATGAGTCACTTTGACGCTTATCGCGACAGTTTTCCAAATGCTCGACTGACCCGTTCCAAGACTGGCGTGCTGGAAGTGGCGCTTCACACAAATGGCGGCACGCTGGCCTTTAACGGGTATACCCACGAACAGTTCGTCGACCTGTTTCACGCAATCGGCTCCGATCGCGATAACCGTGTTGTCATCCTGACCGGCAGCGGCAGTGCGTTCATGGAGACAATCAGTCCTGAAGGTTTCGACTTCTTCACCCCGCAAGGCTACGACAAGATTTATCGCGAGGGCAGGAAAGTCCTCATGAACATTCTCGACATCGAGGTGCCGCTGATCGCGGCAGTGAACGGCCCAGTGCGACTGCACTCCGAGTACATCTTGCTCGCCGATATTGTGCTGGCGACGCCGACAACCGTATTTCAGGACAAACCCCATTTCGAATTAGGCGTCGCGTCCGGTGATGGCGTCCATTTGTTGTGGCAGGAAGCCATCGGCGGCATACGCGGCCGCTACTTTATCATGACCCGCCAGGAACTCGATGCCCAGACGGCGAAGGACTGGGGCGCGGTCAACGAAATAGTGCCAGCCGAGAAGTTGCTTACGCGCGCCCGCGAGATCGCGGAAGGGCTCGCCAAACTCCCATCACTCACGACGAAGTATACGCGCATCGCGATGACTCAAAAGCTGCGGCGTATCATCGATGAAGGCGTCACACTCGGGCTCGCATTGGAGGGGATCAGCGCCGCCGATGTCGCCCGAGGCGCGTCAAAATGAGCTAGGCGCGGAAAACATACCTCGGCTCCTAACCAGCGTTGTCGGGGCGAATGGCGACGGATCCGCGCCGATCAAGAGGTCATGGGAAGTAGGACAAACAGGGCAAGGACGTGAAGAATAAGGTTCTGGTGGCGGGAGCGAGCGGCCATGTCGGGGCTGCGGCTGTTGAGGCGTTTCTGGTTGCGGGCTGGGATGTTGCCGGTATTTCGAGGCGCAAACCGGAGCTGCCGAGTGGGCGCGATTTTCGGTTCATCCCGGTGGACTTGCGTGATGAGAAAGCGGCCCGTCAGGCGCTATCTCCGCTCGCCGATATTACGCACGTTGCGTATGCGGCGATTTACGAGAATGCCGATGATCTGGTCGGCGGTTGGTCTAACTCTGCCCAGATCGAGGCCAACAATGCAATGCTGCGCAACGTGATCGAACCCCTTTCGGGGAAGTCCGCGCTCAAGCACGTGTCCATCGTACAGGGAACAAAGGCCTATGGTGTCCACCTTCACCCTATTGCTATCCCGGCTCGTGAAAGCGACCCGCGCGACAACCACGCGAACTTTTTCTTCGATCAGTAGGACTATGTTCGCGACGTGGGTTCGAAACACGGGTTCACTTACACCGTGCTGCGTCCTCAGCTTGTCACCGGGAAGACACCCGGCGCCCTGAACATCCTCCCGGCAATCGGCGTATATGCTGCTATCCGCCGCGAGAAGGGTGAGGCGTTCAGCTTTCCTGGCGGCCCGTCGTTTGTCTGGGAAATGGCCGATGCTGATCTGGTTGGCCAAGTAATGGTGTGGGCGGCGCAAGCTCCGCAAGCTGCGAACGAGATATTCAACGTCACCAATGGCGACGTCTTCGAGTGGCGAAGTGCGTGGCCGGCATTGGCTGAGACGCTAGGGGTAGATGTGGGGCCCGATAAGCCCACCCGCCTTGCGACGTATATTCGTGATAACGCTGACGTATGGGCGAAGGTCGTCGCAAAGTACGGCCTTGCGAGTGGTGATCTGCGCTCGTTTGTCGGTCAGAGCGACCAACACGCCGACTTTGCGTTTGCGTACGGAGCCCCAGCGGGCCCCGTGGCCTTTGTAAGCACTGTCAAGCTTCGCAAGGCCGGCTTCAACGCTGCGGTCGACACTCGAGACGCGCTCCGCGGCGCCCTCCAGTCTTTCATCGATCGGAAACGTCTTCCGCCGGTGCAAAACTGAGGGGTGCACGTCCGCTTCGGGTCATTTTCGACTGAGATGGTCAAGGCCCAGGCTCGTACATGTCCGCTCAACTCCGATAGCGACCGTCAGCCACCAAACCGTGATCCGACGCTAAGGGCCAGATTCGGAAGTTGCTCCTGTAGCAGGCTGTTGTTATTTTTCCTAAGTCGCCGCTGTGCCCGAAGCGGGCAATTGTCATGCGTTTGGCTGTCCTTGCAGTTCTCGTTTTTCTCGGCGTTGCGTCCGTTTCACTTCCAACGGTAGCCGGGGAGACGAATATGCTGCCGATTATCTCAACTTTTCGTCACTGGGATCACCACTGGTACATTTGGCTGCCAGGGGATCCGATTTATGAGGCGGTCGAGGTGATGAGCAACGAGCGCGGCGCGGACGCGCCGCCTTTGATTTGGGTTTTCTTTACCGAGCGCGCCGTGCCAAAGCGCCAAGTTCACTACTTCAATGATACCCGAGTTGCCAAGGTCAGGGACGAGCACTTCCGCGAAATCACTTTCACGATGACCGGTGCGCAAGATCAGCCTCAGGGCGTCGACGTAGCACTCACCGATACAGATGGCAGCCCAGTTATCATCCAGGTGCATTTCGCCACCGGGGCTCAGCTCGTCACCAGGGGGGCGGGGCTCACCGATCAGAGTGGCCACAGCGCAGATCAACATCTGCTTGCTTTCTTCCGAGAGAAAAACGCCTTCGCCCAGGACTGGCACGTCATGCGGGCAGGCGTCGATGTCGCTCATCCGCAGCCAGACCAGAACCATCGGGCCCCTTGGCCCGCCGCCTACAGCAGCAACATATTCGTGGCCGTCTTTCCGTTCGCGGAACGGCGCGTTGCCTTTCGCGCTGGAGGCCATCTAGACCAAAGTGTGTTGCGTCTTGCCCCTACCGCATCGCAAGGTGTTTCTGCGGTTGATCTCGGCGATGGTACCCAAATCGAACTCGTCGACGCTGCCAATAGCGGGATCCAGCACTACCGCCACAGAGACGGCAGCCACGTGCTTGAAATCAACTTCGAGCCACCGCTGCCGCCAACAGGCCACCTTGCCGCTGCGACGACCGCATCTTCATCTTCTTTCCGGATATCACTCGATGGGTTTCTGGACGTTATGACTGGCGTCGTTCGGGTCACAAAGAGTGACAACGGTGTCGTTTTCGACTGGCTCTTCGGGGGTCCAGAATGGACCAAAGCAAATCCGCTGCAGACATCCGTCACTTACGACACCGACATTACCGCCCGGATCGCGCTCCGTCCCGCTCCTGGCCGATAACTAACCCACTCGTCTGGGACTTCTCTTACGGGTCACTCGCGTCATTTCGGGCGTGCGTCTGTCACTTCCGGTTTAGCCCCAACTTCGGACATGTCGCTGCATTGCAGCGCGATGCCTCGGGGACTTACTTGGATGAGGTCGGCCGCTGCAGTAGCTCCGGCAGCTTGGCGAAGTTCGCCGCCATGCGGCGGGCCTCGTCCCTGGTGAGCAGCTTGGCCGCTGATCGTCGGCCGGGCTCATCCTCGAAATAGAAATAGCCCAGTGCCTGCCCGGTATTGTCGCGGACGATGAAGCAGGCGTCGTTGTGCTCCTCGATGGTCCAAGGCGGTGGGAAGCGGCGTTCGGAGGGCATGGAGGGATGATAGCACCAGCGGCGGCCTGACAGGCGATCAGGCACGGAGAATGACAGCACGGCGGTTCGCCGCTAGTATCTCTGCGGCGCGGCACACGGTTGCGGAGAAGTGCCAAAATGAGATCGCGTTTTGCGGCACTTGCTGTGGTGCTGCTTGCAAGTACTATACCGGCACGTTCGCAAACGCCCGACGATCAGGAAAGGTGCGCCGCGCAAGCGCGGAAAGCATTTCAGGAATGGGAAAACGTATCGAAGAAGGTGCCGTTAGTTGAAACGCTCTCCAGCGACTACGAAAGCCACTACAATACTAAAATTAGGAAGTGCCTGATTGTGATATCAGGCATGTCGACCTTGGCC
>JBKQHJ010000126.1:0-36755 GCA_052148835.1 Bryobacteraceae bacterium | reverse complement strand
CTTCCCCTTCCATTATCGTCTCGGGGGATGGGTCTATGGTAACCGGGGTCGGACAGAAAGTAAAGCGGGTATTTGACTAGATGTTGGGGTTATGCATAGAACGGTACAACAGATAGCCCTGGGGGCGATATTACCAGCCTTCCATTCCGTTGTAGAGGATACACTTCAGCTCTCATAAAAGCCCAGGCTATCCACAAGGGCTATCATAACAGGTGCGCCCTCCATGCTATCCCGAGCGGTCCTCTTCGCGGTTGTGACCTGCAATGCAGTCTTCGCCGCTCCCAGCTTCTATGTGCAGCAGCTCATTCAGGTGCCGCTCCAGCCCGCCCAAAGCATAAACTCCCTAACAGTGGATGCCGGCGGAAACATGATCGTGACCGGCTCGAATGGGAAGGGAGGTTTCCTCTCCAAACTCGACCCTGGCGGCAACCTGATCTTCAACTTCGTCAACTTTGGAGCCTTTCCCGCGGGTGCGGCCGTCGATACGAACGGCGACGTTTACTGGATCGGCACAGGCGGTGCTCCTGGCTTCGTTTTTCCATTTACCAAAACGATCTTGCCGGCCTCTAACACCGGCTCAGCGACGCCGGGTTTCGTGGTCAAGTTTCGCGGCGCCGACGGCGCAATCCTCTGGGCAGCAGAATTGGAAGCGCTGCAGCCCGAAGCCATCACGGTGGACCCTAGCGGGCTGGTCATCGTGGCCGGAGTGGCAACCACCGCACCCGGCTTCACCACCCCCGGCGCTTATCAGTCTCCCAAGGAGATGGCGCCACCGATGGGAATTGCCCGTCTGACGGCCAATGGCGACGCCGTTTTCATGGCAACCTATGGCGGCCATTCCATCAACGGAACCAGCACGTGCGTGATTAGTCCCTTCTTTGAATGCCTGTCGAATCCTCGCACCAGCGCCGCGTCGGTCCTGCTGGATTCGCAAGGACACATTTGGGTAGCGGGTTCTACCAACGAGATCGATCTGCCCCTCACCTCGAACGCATTGAAGACGACGTGCGGTTGCAGCTTGTATTCCGGCGACGGCTACCTGGCCGAATTCAGCGCCGACGGCTCCAGCTTGCTCTATGCAACTTATCTGGGAACATCCACCCAGAGCGCGTCCGACCAATCCGGAAACGACACCATCACCTCCGCCGCGATGGACGCTTCGGGCCTCATCTGGCTCGCCGGCGCCACCAACGGCACGGACTTGCCTGTCACGTCCGATGCCGCTCAGTCGTCATTGATGGGCGATCAAGACGGCTTTGTGCTGGAGTTCGATCCTACCGCCAACAAGCTCGTTTACGCCACTTACTTCGGTAGCGAGGGAACGAACAGCATAGCCAAGTTGGCGATCGAGCCCGCTGGCGGCCCGGTTTTTTCGGGCATTCTCGATTCCAACGCCGCCGACCCTTACAGCTTTGGGTATGACTTTGTCGGTGTCCTCACCGCTTCCGGGATCAACGTGACGCCATTCCTACGCTACGGCGCGGATGGTGGGCTCGCGTTTTCCGCAACCGGCGCCATCACCGTCGTGGGCAGCGGAAGCATGATCGCGCAGTTGGTGGCTGGCAGTCCGACGACGCCCAGCGTCTTCGGCGTCACAAACAGCGCCTCTTTTGATGCGAATGGTCAGGTGAGCAGCGGGGAAATCATCTCGATCACGGGCTTGAATCTGGGACCGGCCACTGCGATAACGGCCAGCCTCTCGCCCGGGCAGCAAATGCTTCCGTCCTCACTGGGCGGTGCGCAAGTCTTGTTCGACGGCGTGGCCGCGCCCTTGCTGTACGTTTCCAGCACGCAGATCAACGCGATTGTGCCGTTCGGAATTGGTGACCGCCAGGAAACAACGATGGTTGTCAAGAACGCCGGCGGGAGCTCCAACCAGGCCCAGCTGGGCGTTGTTTCGGCGGTTCCGGGCGTATTTGTCACCGGGAGCGCCTATCAGAATCTGCCCGTCGCGGCGGCATTAAACCAGGACGGGTCCATTAATAGTCAGAGCAACAGGGCTGCGCCTGGCAGCATCGTCTCCGTTTTCGCAACCGGCTTCGGCGCGCTCACTCCGCAGCCGCAAGATGGGTCGCTGCTAATAGGCTCGCTACCGGCGTTGCAGCAAACGGTCGGCGTTTTCACGTCGGATATCGCGAGCGTTCTCTATGCTGGACCGGCTCCAGGCCAAGTCGCCGGAGCAATGCAGGTCAACTTCCAGCTCCCCGAAAATCTTAGCCAGACGCCCACCATACTCCTATTTGCTGGTCCGTGGCCCGCCAGCTATTTCACGGTGTGGGTGAGCGGTACCTGATTTAATCGCCCTGACTCATGTGTTGTAAACTGGTTGCACGCCTGTGATTGTTCGCTAGACGCTGATCCAATTCCTTCGAGGCCCGACCGTGGAATTCGTGTGCCTGATGGATCATGCGTCAGCCCTGCTCCGCAAATCAAATCCAATTTAACGAGGGGCAATCACATGACAGAGCTTTTTTCGAGTGCCGATCTGGCGCTCGCGCGCAGAATCGAAGCCGGGCACGCGCATTCAGCAACGGCTTCCACACAAGGGCTTGCGGTCGAGGACATTGCGGGCGGCCGGGCCATCTTTCATCAAGCGGATTCGCCGGTGACCCAGGCGATCGGCGTGGGAATGAATGGCGCTGTCGACGCCACCGAGTTGGATCGCCTGGAAGCGTTCTTTCATTCCCGAGAATCGGCCGCGATCATCGACCTTTGCACGCTCGCCGATTCGAGCTTGCTCGCTATGATGCCAGAGCGAGGGTACACTGTTCGCGAGATCAGCCATGTTCTCGCCAGGCGCCTCGATCCAAATGAAAGCTTCGCCGATGTTGCGCCAGGGATCACGGTCGAAGCAATTGCGCCCGACGAATTCCCAACTTGGGTGCGCATGACGCTGCAAGGCTTCTCCGGCCAACACGACGTTCCAGAGGAACAGATCGCAATGATGGCTTCGGCGCAACCTTGGCCGGAATCGTTCTTCGGCCTTTGGGACTTCTCGCGCGCCGCTACCGCCGCCATGGATGTTCAGGCTGGAATGGCGAGCTTGTTTGGCGACGCGACGCTGGTTCACGCGCGAAGTCGTGGCCTGCAACTTGCGCTGATCCGTCATCGTCTGCGAAGAGCCGCGCAACTCGGCTGCGACCTCGCGACGGCGTCCGTGCTGCCTGGCAGCGTTTCCCATCGCAACTACGAGCGCGCCGGGTTTCAACTCGTCTATGCGAGGGTGATGATCAGCCGCCCGCTTACCCGGTAAGCGGTCCAGGACTGCACTCCACGACAGTAAACTGTAAGCATGTCACGCAATGCAGCAGAGGTTTTGAAAGATGCCCTTGCGCTGCCTCCGGAAGCGCGCGCCGCGTTGATCGGCCCTCTCGTGGACAGCCTGGACTCAGTATCAATAGCTCGCGCTATTGTGTAATGTATTCTGATGGCTTTTGCTCAATTTGTGTTCGCGATGACGGACGCATTGGTGAACCAGCTTGTCGCGCGGTTCGCCATAACGCGATGGTCGCCCTTGAATCCATCGGAGGTCGAGACACAGTTCAAGATCGAAGATCGCGACGCGCGAGGTGTGTATCTGCTGGGCCGAGGCCCTGGCGGTGATGTGCCGACCGTGTACGTTGGGCAATCCAACAGTGCATTGTACGATCGACTTTCCAGACATGCGAAGTTCTTGCAGGACCGATTTAGTTTGCCGTACGCGCACGTATGGTTCAAGGCTCTTGGCGTAATAATCTTCGATTCGGTCGCCCTTGAGGAGAGACTCATCGCTGAATACAAAACCCGCTGGAGCAAGGACGATCCGCTTAGCGGCTGGAACGGATCGGGCATCGGCTCGAACGATACCGGAGGCCGCCGAGACATGCAGAAGCCTTCAGGGTTTGACCGAAGATACCCCATCGATATCACCCTTGCCAAGCCGAATCTACTCGCCGCAGGTGAGTTTACCGCGAAGCAACTCTTTAATCGCCTCAAGAATTCGGCGCCATACACGATCCGCATCGCCCCGACTCAGCTCGGAGTCCATCCAGATCTGCAAAACACAAAGGTCCTGATCCAGAATCCTAGCGCCACCGTGCGGCGGACACTCGACATGCTACTGGCAAATTTGCCGAGCGTTTGGTCAGTGCAGGTCGATCCGGTCCGAATCCTTTTGCAACGACATGTTGAAATTCCGCCCGGAGCGCTCGTCAACCCGGAAACATGGCCCCCAGAACAGTGGCTGGCCGGCGAACATCAAACGGTAATACTTCGCAAGCCGTAACGACGGTCAGCGTGGCAGGCGCGACACGATGGCGGAAGCTATCGCCGCCGCCAAATCGACCGGAACCGCATTACCGATTTGACGCATCGCTTCCGTCCACACACCATGGAAAACGTAGTCGTCGGGGAAATTTTGAAGGCGTGCTGATTCGCGAACCGTTAAATACCGGACGGACCCGTCGTTGAACACGACGGTGTTTTCACCGCCAGGAACCCCATGGTCTCCAGCCTTCAGCGTTTTAGCCGGCTCATCGAGCGGGCTGCCGGTGTGACCGATGTACCTGCGAGCGCCGGGGTTATGCTCGTGGTTGTGGAATCTCGAGCAGTCTTCACGTTCGGGATCGGGAAGATCGGCGATTGCGTCGCGGACCGTCTGCCACGGCCTTTCGTCGGGTTCAAAAAGGGAACGCTCCGCTTTCAGCCTCTCTACGCGTTCTGCATACCGCTCCGGCAAAACAGGTCGTTTCCTTCGTGAAATCCTATGTCGTTCCCAGTAGTTGCCGGTAACCCATTGGTCCAGCAGCAGCGCGTCGAGGGAGTGTGTGTGGTCGGGGAACGACCACTCCACTCCAAGATCCGATCTGAACCCCACTATGATGACGCGCTCGCGCTTCTGAGGGACGCCGTAATTTGCCGCGTTAAGCGATCGATAAACAATGTTGTAGTGGAGACCCTTCTCGCGGCCTTTCGTATGATGGCGCTCGAGTCGGGAGAGATGGTCGGTCCAGTCCTCGTCGGGCTTGAAAAGAATCTCTGGATAACGCATCTGGAGCGTTACGTACTCGAAATACTTCGCGAACGATTCCCGCAACAATCCGCGCACGTTCTCAACTAGCACCGCTCGCGGCCGAAGTTCACGCATCGCGCGCACGACCTCGGGAAACATGTCTCGCGCGTCGAGGGGACCGCGATGCTTGCCCCCGATCGAAAACGGTTGGCATGGAGGTCCGCCAGCCACAAGATCCACGTTGCCTTTTACCTCTGAGTAGTCAAAGGCGCGCACGTCGCCCGAGAACAGGCGCCAACCCGCCAGCGGCTTGAATCCTCGATCTTGGTTCTGACGAATGGTGTAACAACAGTATTTATTTCGCTCCACCACGACGTCGTGACGAAACCCTGCCTTTTCGATACCAAGGGCCAGCCCCCCGGCACCGGTGAATAACTCTATGGACCTCATTGTCTTTCTAGAAACTCGCTCAGACGCGCCGTCAAGGCCCCGACCTTGTTCAACTGGCACTCCCATACCACCAACACTTTCCATCCAAGTCTTACAAGCTTCCGCTTGTTGACCTTGTCTCTCTCATGGTTCTGCTCCAATTTAGGTCGCCAGAAATCGAGCTTCGACTTCGGCCATCTCGTCAGTTTGCAGCCGCCGTGCCGATGCCAGAAACAACCATGAACAAAAATTACCTTCCTTTGGCCTGCAAACACCATATCGGGATTTCCAGGCAAATCTCGATCATGGAGGCGATAACGGTAACCCATACGGTGTATCAGCCGGCGAACTACCATCTCGGCCTTCGTATCCTTTCCTCTCACCAGGCTCATCCGCCGGCTGCGCTCGGCGACCGTTAAGGTATCCATGACAGGAATCTTTTCATTACTGTACTACCTCGCCACGCACGACTGAAAGGCTGCGGCCAATCAGTCACGGACGGTGGATAGAGTGGCGGGAGAAAAAAGCGAATGTCTGTGCCGAACCCCTACTTACCCTGTTAGCAGATCCACCAATTCCCCAACCAGCCTCGACTCCGAGTGCCCGAGCGCGCTTTCGCCCAGGTCCAGCCATTCCTTGCGGCGAGTGTTTTGGACAAAGAATACCCGGTCCACTCGAAAGGTTTTGGGAAGCGTCGCTTCAGCCCAGCGCAGGCGCGCGACGCGGGCCAGCTCGTCCACCTCGTCGCCCTTCAGATCTTGCGCCAGCGTGACGTGGGGGTGATAAGGATAGGGCTCCACGGATTTCAGCCCGTTCACGTTTAGCTCGGCGTGCATGCATTCCATCTCCTGGCGGCCGCCGCCGATGCCGACATGAATCACGTCCGACACCGGGAACACTTCAACCTCGGTCATTTCAATGTCAAAGGGAGCGAAACGCGGCGCCAGAACACGGATAGTTTCCCAGGCTGCCTCCGGGCTGGAGGAAATGGGACGGGGCGGCAAGATCGTCACGTGGGCCCGCAAAAAACAATTCGGAACCAACTCCTGCCGGAGGCCATCCAGAAAACCGGCCAGCGGCTCGGGGATGTAACTGACCAAAGCGAAGGAGTTGATCCGATCCCACGCGGCGGGATCGTTGTACATAACTTAGTTAATCCTATGTTACCGCCACTGGCTCCTCGGTGGCGCTTGGCGCGGGTTCTGGTACGTACCAACGCGCCTCCTCGAAACCAATATATTTGAGAATCCGAAGCTCGCCGCCTGGCGCGGACATCAGATCGCTCACCACTTCTATCAGATCGCCTACCGCGAGCGCATGGTCGCTTTCGCGCAACGCCAGCCAGAGCGCATAGGGACTCGCCGCTTCGACCACGGTCCCCTGCTCGTAATCTTTCAACTTCACGATGGTGACGCCCGGAGTGTGCGGCGCCCAGCGAAACTGCTGGCGCGGTGTTTCCTTCAAACGATGAATTTGATATGCCGGCATGTCAGCCTCTATTCTCGCTCAAAACAATTCGCAATGGAATGTTTTATTGCTGCCGCCTGCTGTTCCCCGGCCCGGATCCAGGCCTCGGCATTGGCGCGGGTCCAATAGATGGCTTCGAGCGGCGCGCCCAGCAACCGCGGCGGAGCCAGGCGAACCACTTCGACGCCCGCCGGCGCTGGCGCCCGAAACGGCGAGAGGATGCGCATGGCTCCGACGAAAGTTCGAGCGATGGTTCCAGGCGGCGCCGGCAAAACATCGATCACCAAGGCCTTGGTCGCGCCCATTTCGGCCGCGGCCCACAACGGAACCGCGGAAAGCAGGCCGCCATCGGAATAGATGCGGCCGCCCAGGCGCACCTGATCGAACAGGCCGACAATCGCGGTGGTAGCCACCAAATGTTGCCAGCTCACTTCATTGCCGTGCAGTACGCGCGGACGCAGCTTCATCAGATCGGTCACCACCATCGCGAAGTGCGTACGCGGTTGATAGGATTCATACACGTCGCGGATGGCACGCTGCAGCGGTGTCGTATCGAAGATGCCGTCGAGCGGGCTGCGCGGGAATTTCCAGCGGTAGTGTCCCGCCGCTTCCAAGTGCAGCCAGCGATCCACCAGTTCATCAGGATCGCAGCCGCCCGCGATAGCCCAGCCGGTGATCGCGCCGATGGAAGCGCCCACCACCAGGTCTGGATGAAACACATCGGCCAACGATCGCCAGGCTCCCGCTTGATAAGCGCCGTACATGCCGCCGGCGGATAGCACGAGTGCCGTCATCCTTAGGCCGGATTACGCTCCGGCGTCACTTATCAGCCTCGCCGCCGCTTTGTCCAAACACCAAACCGTACCGAAGGCCTCCCGTCGACCCTCCTTGCGCGTCGCAATCTGCGCGGGGTATTTCTTGGGATCATAGGGGCCTCGCATCACGGCGCGAAGCGGCTCGGCCTTGTCGTCGCCGGTCGCGAGCGTCACCGTGACCTTGGCGGCTTCGAGCACCGCCGGCAAGAGAGTGACTCGCCACTGATGAAATTTTTCAACGTACACCGCGGCCACCCGATTCTTGTGGTCGTCGATCAAGGGCTCGCCAGGAAACAGGCTCGCGGTGTGTGCGTCGGGCCCGATGCCGCGATGAATCACGTCGAATTGGGGCACGGCACCGTCCCCTAATTGGAAGAACGCCCGTATATCCTCGTCGTAGAGCTTCGCGGCTTCCTGGGGTGGAAGTTCGCCATGGACGCGATGCACGTTGGCCGGCGGAAAATGGGCGGCATCGATGAAGTGGTCCTTGGCCAATTTGTAGTTGCTTTGAGAATCGGTGGGCGGAACGCAGCGCTCATCCACCCAAAACAGATGGACGCGGCTCCAGTCGAAGGAGCTTCTCGCCATTTCGGCGAACATCAGTTTGGGGCTGGTCCCGCCGGAGACTGCCAGCGTCGCATGAGGCTGACTGGCAAGCGCGTTTTTGAGCAACGTCAGAATTTGCCCCGCGCAGGACTCCGCTGCCACTGTTGCATTCTCACCGATAAGAGCCAGTTCACCAAAAGCGCCCACGTGGCCATGCTAGAATACTTCTTACCTTCCACACAACTTGCGGTTTCAAGTTTTCAGGGAATACATATTCTGAAGGAGCAGCGAGCAAAAACAGGCGTGTAGCACTCTATGCAGAAGCACGGTAAGAAGAAAATCCTGGCAGTGGTGGAAGATCTGTTGTTCACCGTCAAAATTAGCGATGCGGCCAAACGGGCCGGCCTGGAAGTGGAGTTCGTGAAGTCCGAGCGGGACGTCATCGAGAAGGCCACTCAAGAGAAGCCGCTGCTCATCATTCTGGATCTGAACTTCACCGCGGTTCAACCTCTGAAGCTGATCTCCAAGGTGAAGAGCAACGGCGAGATGAAGCAGATCAGCGTGATCGGGTATTTATCGCACGTGCAAGGTGAACTGAAGCAGCAGGCGCAAGAAGCCGGCGCGAACATCGTGATGGCGCGCTCTGCATTTTCTCAAAACCTCCCGCAGATCTTGAAGCGCCACTCTGGCGCCATTTGATTCCTATAGTAAGAGCCAGTATTCTTCCATGCCCCACATGGGGGAGAAAACGCGCGAAAATTGCGTGAGAAATTTTGTCATCGGCCGCACGCCTGACAATTTTTCGGCGGGGGCCCATCGGCACCATTTTAAAGAGGAATTCGCGAGCCGCGTTTTCAGCACGCCGCGAATTACCTTGCAATCCTGCTCTTTGAAGCGCCAACGCAACCTATTACCTTAGATTAGCGACCCCACTGTGCGACTCGGAAGTCCGGGCCGCACCTTACTCCATTGACGTTTGGTCCTACGTGTGCATAATGCCGGCAGGTATTCCGCGGTTAGTCGAAAGCAAAGCTCCGGAACGCGGGCAATAGGCCGCATTCAGGTGCATGGCGTATCCGTCCAGAGCGCGCCGAATTTCCCATCGAACGCTTCGCCTTGGAAAGGAACCATTACGCCATGACTGCCTCTCTCGGAACACAACGCGCGTCCACAAGCAACAACCATACGAAGCACTTAGAAGCAAATGATCAACCATCGATCGAAACGCTTCCCAATGTTGTGCAAATGGCGGATCCAGGCGAGGAAACTCAAGCGAGCAGTTCCGTCGACTGGCCGGAATTGGTTATGCGCATCCAGCGCGGAGAAGATAGCGGGATGGAAGACTTGTACCGGCTGTTCGCGCGCGGCGTTCGCTATTACTTGTGCCGTCAGCTAGGGGTGCAAGAGCTGGACGACAAGGTTCACGACACGTTTCTGATTGTGGTGCAAGCGATCCGGCGCGGAGATTTGCGAGAGCCGGAGCGCCTGATGGGCTTTGTCCGGACTGTGGTTAGGCGACAGGTGGCGGCGCACATCGATCAGGTGGTGCACAGCCGGCGGGAAGAGCTACATTTGGACGTCGGCGTACGGATTGTGGACCGAGGACGTAACCCCGAACAAAACATGGCGTTCCAGCAAAAAGTGGATTTTATGCTTGAGATTTTGGGACAGCTTAGCGAACGGGATCGGGATATACTGACTCGATTCTATCTACATGAAGAGACACAGGAACAGATTTGCGATGGGATGAACCTGACGGAGACGCAATTCCGCCTGCTCAAATCGCGCGCCAAGGCTCGCTTTGGAGAGCTGGGAAAGCGGAAGCTCCAGCAAAAGACGCTGACGCCATATTTTTCGAGAGTTTCTGCGCGCTAGCGCCACTAGAACCGACAAGAGCGCAGGCTTTGACTCAGATGGAGCCGACGGGGATCCAGCTCCTTCCCCAAAGGAGATTCTTGTCGTGAACGCTGGCTTTCATTGTCACCTCTACTACCAACTATTGGAAGATTACGCCATGGGCATGCTGTCCGATCAAGATTGTGCGCCTTTGGAAGAACACCTTCTCGTTTGTTGCGCGTGTCAGGATTTGCTCGCCGACGCAGACGAGTACATTCAGATCGCTAAAGCCGCCCTGGCCTTGCAGACACCCGAAGATAGCAGGGGGGAGCCGTTAGTCACGGATTTTCGGACGCGAAGGCGTCTGTCAAAAGCGGTGGCGGCGGCGGCAACCGTGTCTGGCACACGGTACTAGAAAACTCGGCGATGCAGCCGAGCGATCGTGAACTTGGCTGTGTCCGCGATTGCCATCACCGCCATCACTCCAGCTTGCACTGGATCGCTAACCACCAAATCCGAAGCCTCCGGCACGCTGCCGGCCATGTTCAAGCTGATCACCAGCAATCCTTGGGCACGCACTTCGCGCACCGCTTTCTCGATATCGCCGCCCATCAGCGCGCCCGCCAGCACCAAAGCGCGGGCCCGCGATAATCGTCCCACCGCACGCACGGCATCGGCCAGCACCTGCTCGCCCACCAACGGAATGGTGTCCACCGATATGTGCTCGCCGCGGATGTTGTGACGGTCCGCCTCCGAAATGGCCCCGATCGCCACCTGGCCCACTTGCGCGCCGCCGCCTACAATAATGATCCGTTTGCCGTACACCTTCTGCAGCGTCTTGACAATGTCCACCTGCCGGACAATCGGAAGCTTGACCAGGTCGGCCTGCAAGATCTCCGGCGCTTCCGGCAGATTGATCTCGAAATAAATGCGCGACTCCGGCTGCTCCTCAATAATCGACACCGAGGCAATGTCCCCTTTGTGATCGGCAATCACGCCGGTCAATTCGTGCAGCACTCCGGGTCCCGACCGCGCCACAACCACGATTCCAGTTGGCTCGCTCATACTTGTACCGCCGCGGGTGCTATTTCGTACTTCCGCAGCAGATCGTCCCAGTGGCCCTGCGCCTTGAGCAGCATCTCGCAAACCTCACGCACCGCCCCGGATCCGCCCGGCTTCTCGGTGATGTGCTGGACGCACCGCTTCACTTCGGGCCGAGCATTGGCCGGCGCGAAACTCAAGCCCACGCGATTCATCACCACCACGTCGGTTAAATCGTCGCCGATATAAGCGACCTGCGAAGCGGGGATGCCGGAGCGCTGGAGAATCTCTTCGAGGATCGGAATCTTTTCCAGATGGCCCTGGTAGACGTACGTCATGTTGCATTGCTTGGCGCGCTCTTCGGTGGCGGGCGACACGCGGCCGCTGATCACCCCCGTCACGAATCCCTTCCAGGAAAGCCATTGCAGCGCGATGCCGTCCTGCGTATCGAAGCCTTTGCTCTCGATGACGGCGCCTGAGCTATCCGGAATGCCGAAGACCTTCCCGTCGGTGAGAACGCCGTCGACGTCCATTAGAAGCATGCGGATGTTAGCTGCGATTTCGGTGACAGCTGCGATGTCGGTAACCCCCGAGGTACTTTTCACAGACATCATGGTAACCCACGGCTTTCGGGAGACAACTTCTTCGGCACTCTTTTCGATTTGATATCGATCGGTTTGGCTTCCTCGTTGGGACTCAGGTTCAACTCGCCAAGCCGCCGTTCGGCGGCGGGAAATCCGCCCTGGATCGCGGCTCGCGCGACGGCGTAGGGTTCCCAATAGAAACCGCCGCTCAAAGTTCGAGCGATGGGATTATCGCGCCAATCCCACACCCTCCCCGGCGCGGCATCGACGCTAGGAGGTCCAGCGTCCCAGTGTCCATGGGGATAAAAAAACACCCCGAGCGCCTGGATCAGTACGGAGTACAAAACCAGCGCCGCAAATGCCGCGCGGGGCCAAGGGCGCTCGATCACAGACACCCCGAACGCCATCAGAACGATCAACGGCGGAACCAGTTCGGTGAGCATGCGCGGTCCCCAGCAATACCCGCCCCACCACACAATCGAACGCGAGATCACCATCGATCCGGCGATGGCCGCCGATTCCAGAATGAGAAAAGCAACGGCCGCGATCAGCAGCGGCTTGTGCCCGCGGCGCACTTCTGAGGCACCGCGAAAAAATGCACACAACGCGAAGAGCGCCACCGGCGTGTAAATCAACAACCCGCGCGCGGGGCTCAGCAGGAGTCCCGCGAGATCCATCAGGATGGACCCCTTCACCTGAGTGACCGCATAGCCGCCGGAAAGGCGGTGAAACACGTACCAGTTGTACGCGCCCAGTAGCGAGCCTACGATCACAGGCGCCACCAGCAAACGAATTTGTTGCGCGATAGTGGCGTGAGCGGTCCATAGCGCGGCGGCCAGCGCGAGCACCAGAACGATGTTGGTGGGACGAATCGTGAATGCAGCCGCCGCACACACGCCCGAGAGCCACAGCCACCTTTCGCGCGACCGATCCACCGACCATCTCTCCAAGCCGTAGAGGCTCGCGATGATGACCAATTCGCCAGGGCCGTGCTGCCAAAGAGCCTGGCTCGAAATGGACCACGTCTCGGTGGCGAGGGCATAAACCAACGTCAAACACCACGCCCAAGGTGCGCTGGTGATTCGCTTTAGCAGCGCCAGAAGTACCACGGCCGAGAGTGCCGCAATGGCGCTGGCCGTTAGCTTTTGTGCGATCCTCGCGAACGTCGCGAGCGTCCCCGGATCCCAGCCGCGTAGACCCAAAAGAGCGACCGGCAGATAAAGTGGAGACGCGAGAATCGGACCACCGATCGGATAGTGGCTGAAGTAGTGGCCGTGCGCCTCTTGAATCACGGACCGCGTATACCAAACATGCCCTTTCAGCCAAGGGGCGAAACGATCCAGCGTGACGGAGTGATCGAGCATCACCGACAACGGGATCAGCGACGCCGGCAACGAGTCGCCGGAATCCACCGGACGAAGGTTAGCGTGGTAAACGACGTTGAGCCCCAGAAACAACAGAACGTAGGGGCGCAGCCGTGCGAGCATGCGAGGGTCTATTAGGGTTTCGACTCGCCGGATCGCGGCACGTGCAGCGACATAAGCACGATGGTCCCGTTAATGGCGCTGAACCAGTGCGGCGTGTTCTCCGGCACGATCACAAAATCGCCTTTCGCGACCGCTTGCGATTTTCCGCCCTCAATGGCAGTGCCGGTCAGGTTATCGCCATTTCGTTTTTCACCTGTGAGCTTGCCGCCGGTGGTCAACGTCGCCGAGCCATCGATTACGTAGAACAACTCCGCTTCCTTCTCGTGGACGGCGGCCGGGCCGACGGCGGTTCGATATTCCAGGTTCGCGCCGTAGGGTGCGAGTGTCAGGATGCGCTCCACGACGATCGCCTGGCCATCTTTGTGATCGGCCTTCGCTTTAGCCCAAAGCGCGGCGACGTCGGCGGCTGAGGAGTAAGTTTTGGTCGGCGGCGCTGGTTGCTGGGACCAGCCCGCGGTGGCGGCGCCAATGGTGAGCACCAAACTGATTGCGAATGCGCGCATGGGAAACCTCCGGATTCGGTTCGAACTCCAGATGCTATCATAACGGTCCGAAACTCGTCCGGAGGCTGCTGTTAATCGCTCAACTTGATGTCCTGCGTGGTGGGGCCGTTGCTGCCCATGTCGCCGAGCAGGCAAAACGGCGCGGACACTGCGCCCCACGCGACGGTGGCGGGAATTGCAACTAATCCGAGCGGCGCGGCGGGCGAGAACAACCAGCCGAAGCCTTTCTTAAAGCTCTTGGACATGCCGTCGCCCAGGTCCGCCAGGTGATGGCCATTGCCCGGGTCGTACATTTGAATGCGCGTGAGCGTGGAGCGCGCCACCTTGATCGCTCCTTGATTTGATGTGAGGTGCTTTACGGTGAGAGACAGGTCATCGCCGCTGGTGCCAATGCACGTGCCGCTGACCGTCTTACCGTCCGAAGTGGTTACGTTGAGCTGGTGAGCGCCGGCGACGCGGCACAAGTCGTTCCAGCGGGCCTGAACATCGGCGGCGTGAAGCGGAGCCATCGCCACCAAAATGCCAAAAGCAAACAAGCAGGTTTTGTTTTTCATAGTGAACCCAGAGTAAAGCGGAACCCTCCGGCGTGAAGGCGCGCTTGTGTCACTTTGGGAGGCGTCACAGCCCGCAAAATTGCTTCAGTTCAGCGATGGACGAATCAGCGATGATGCGAAATATTCGCCGCTCGAAGTGATCCGGGAGCTCGCGCGCCGCGATCACATCCGCCACCACTAGCGCGTTGCGAGCCAAACGGTCCCGCCATCGAACATCGCTCGCATCGATCTCCGTCAAAGCGTCGGGATCCACGCCGACGGCGATCAACATCGCTCGCGACCACAGACGGATCTCGGCGGAGCGCGAAACGATCGTGATCACGATGTCGGGCGGCGGCTTGGTCTGGCTCTCGATGGAGGCTTGGACCGAACGCAAACGCAGCGCGATGCAAGGAACGCCACCCGGCAGTTGCCGCCGAACTTTGGCCGCTCGCGTTGGCAGCGCCACGACCAGCGCACCACCAACATCCGACCCTAGCGCGCCAACTGGCACACCCAAAGCTTCCGTAAGTTCCGCCTCGAGGATTTCGCGCATCGCGGGATCGGCTTCCGCGATCAGGATCCGCTCGTACCGAACCGGATGAACCATGTGCTCCAAACGCTGCAGCACTTCCTCGGGTTCGTAGTTCTGGCGGCGCGCGGCCTGTAGCAAGCTGGTCAGGAGCCGATCCAGTTGGCCGTCGGACGACGAAGCGAGCGACCGCACGTAGAGACCGCTGCCCCGCCGCAGTTCCAGCCATCCCTGCTCCAGCAGATCGTGATAGGCGGCGCTCACCGTGTTCGAGTGGATCTGATGGCGCCGCGCCACCGCGCGAACGCTAGGCAGTTTGTGACCCGCCGGCAGATCCTCGCTCAAAATCCCAAGCAAAACCTGGCGCACCAATTGTTCGCGAACCGGTAATTCGCTATTTTTCGTGATCCAGAAGCGCACGGTCTTTCCAGTAATCATGGCATCTTGCGGAGCGTAAAATAAAACAATGACTTTGGGCCGTAGAAATTTCGCACTTACAGTGCTCTCGGTTTTACTAAGCCAGAGCCTGGCGTTCGCGCAAGAAATCAAGGTGATGACCTCCGGCGCATTCACGGCCGCCTATCGCGAGCTCGTCCCCCAGTTCGAACACAAGACCCACTACAAAGTCTCCACTTCTTTCGGCGCCTCGATGGGTGGCGCGCCCGATTCCATTCCGGTGCGGATCGATCGCGGCGAGCCGGTGGACGTCGTGATTCTGGCCCGCCCCGCGCTCGATGATCTCGTCAAACGCGGCAAGGTTCTTCCGGATAGCTGCGTCGACCTGGTGCGCTCAAAAACCGGCATGGCCGTGAAAGCCGGGGCGCCCAAGCCCGATATCAGCACGCTCGAAGCCTTTAAAAAGGCGCTGCTCGATGCGAAATCGATCGGATATTCCGACAGCGCCAGCGGCGTTTATATTTCGACGGAGCTGTTTCAAAAGCTCGGGATCGCCGATGAAGTCCTGCCGAAGAGCAAGAGATTCGGTGGACAAGTCGGCATCCCGGTGGCGCGCGGCGACGTCGAGATCGGCTTCCAGCAAATCAGCGAGCTGCTGCCAGTGCCTGGAATTGAAATCGTCGGACCGCTGCCTCCCGGAGCTCAGAAAGTTGTCCTATTTTCGGCCGGCATTTCGGTGGATTCGCACAATCCGGATGCGGCGCGAACGCTCATCGATTTTTTCACCTTGCCTCAGTCCATCCCCGCTATCAAAAAGAGTGGCCTGGAGCCCACGCACGACCGGCCTGGGTCAAAATAAACAGTGAGCACTCTCGCCGAACCTGCCGTCCTAGCGCTTTGCCGGCGGCGCATTGAGCGCCTCATGCCCGAGGCCGGCGCGAAATGGGGACGTATGACCGCGCCCCAAATGATCTGCCATCTCAGCGATGCGTTCCGCGCCTGCACGGGCGAAAAATACGCCAGCCCGGCCACCGGCATATTGCAAAGAACATTCCTGAAGTGGGTGGCGCTTCGAACGCCTCTAAAATGGCCGCCAGGAGTACAGACCCGTCCGGAAATAGAACAAGGCCGCGGAGGAACCCCGCCGGCCGACTGGGAAACCGATCGCGCCGGCCTCATCCAGGTGATGGAGGCGTTCGCCAATCGCCGAACCTTCGGAGAGCATCCGGCGTTCGGTAAGATGAGCCAGCGCGATTGGCTGATTTGGGGCTACCGTCACGTAGACCATCACCTACGCCAATTCGGGGTGTAAAGCAACAACATGACGTTCTGGCAGGACGTGCTCTTCGGCAGACGAGGCTGCGGATAACTGATTTGTTATTGCGGGCCAAAAACCCACCTCCAGGTAGGCCCCGGCAAACTCATCATTTTCGCCAGCTTGGGCCAACGCGGACTGCAGCGTACAAGCTCGTAGAATCCGGCGGACCACGGTCGTCGCGCGCAGATAGCGCAGTTCAATATCCTGTTCTTCCGGAAACTATCCAAGGCGAAATGCGCGGTGAAGTCGTTACCGGTATCTTTAGGCTTAAGGTTTTGGTTTACGTCGGGATCGAGGCTGAGCTTTGCTTTTCTTTGCTGCCACCATCGGTACGGAGGGACTCGCCGGGGCCTTCTTCGCCGGAGTCGCCCTCTTTTGCTTCTTGTCAAACGTAAGTTTCCCGGGCCTCACCTGGGCGCCGTCTTCTAGCCTCACGTCGATGTCTTCCGCGCCCATCTGTGCAACGCGGTCGGCGGTCCATTCAGCGTCCTGAAGCGCTGATTGCCGTTTCAGATCTGCTTGGGTAACCGGTTTCGCCCATCTGGCGGCGGCGGCCGTCCTGGCGACTGCCGCGCGTTGCTCTGGCGTGAGCTTCTCCATGCGGGCCTTGCCGCTGGCTTTGCCACCCTTGCGGCCGATCTCAGCCAAGTATTTCGATACCGCCGTCTTGCGAGCCACTATTGATTCTAAAGCGGCTTCAGGAAAGTTTCAATGGCCCCTTGACACTGCTGAAGCGGAGTCAGCATAATTAACTGTAGGAATGCTGAACCGGAATCAGCATTGTAACAGGCGCCTGTTGCGTTCCCGAGAACTCGACAAGATCCGTAATTTGTTCCTGGTGCGCTCGCCGTGCTTGTTCAGCTGGCGATACTTTTGTGCTTCCTGTGACGGGAACCGCCATCTCCAGGCACATGTTTATAGAAGGCGGCTTTAGGTGAATCACACGGAGTTTATTGAACTGCATGCAGCCGCGGTAGCACTAATGCGATCCTACTTCGC
This sequence comes from Bryobacteraceae bacterium, assembly GCA_052148835.1. Lineage (GTDB taxonomy): Bacteria > Acidobacteriota > Terriglobia > Bryobacterales > Bryobacteraceae > Palsa-89. The sequence goes on along the minus strand of JBKQHJ010000126.1, from coordinate 19,279 downwards.
TGAGGTCGAGAAATCGTCCACGATGCTTGCAGAATGCACTGCAGAGCCGATGCCCCTAAAAAAGCGCTTGGCGATAACGTCTCAGGGCGTCATCGAGCATGAAGCTCACTTGCGGTACCTGGAAGCAAAGAGTCTTCTACTCAATGCGGCGCGACTCGGGTACCGTTTTACCTAGTCCTCATACCCTGCGACAGGCTGGCAAGCGACAACCGCTAATTGAGACATTCTGAAGAAGGATATCTGGGTCGGCAGAATAGGTTAGGCATCTTTCACCTTCGATCTCCTGCCAAGCGTTCCGTGGGGCGGCCGAGTTACAGGCAACGGATCATTTTCCATGCTGACGAATTGATCGTGAAGGACAACGTTTAGCAGAGAGTTGTTAATTTGCAATTCACCGTTGTAGTCGATGAATCCCAGTTTGCGGAACTTCTTCATAAAATAGCGCACCCGTGAAATGGTGGTGCCAACCATCTGCGCCAAGGCTCCAAAACTCATCTTCGGAATAACGCTCTTTGGTCTGCCTTCTTTTCCGAAGTCGGCCAGCAAGAGAAGCGCGCGCGCCAGCCGCTTCTCCTGGGAGTTTAAGACCTGGGAAATCATATCCTCTTCCATGCTGAGGTTGCGGGAGAGCATATGCTCAAGAAACAGCTCGGAAAAGGCCAAGTGTGTGCTTAATAGACGCATCACGCTCAACTTATCCAGCCGCATGATCGAAGATTTGACCATGACGGTGGCGGTTACCGCCTGCTCCTGTCCACTCAGACATCGTTCACCAAGAAAGCTACCTGCGCCCAAAACGCCCGTCACTGCTTTTTTACCGAATTTGGAAACGACCGTGAGCTTGACCTGGCCTTTCTGAATGTAAAAGACGGCCTCCCCGGAATCCCCTTGCGCAAAAATCACTTGGCCTGAACGATAGTCTGAAACTGTGATTCCATCACCGAGCGTGGCGAGAATCTTGGCATCGAAAGGCGGTGGGCCGCGTCTTGCCATTTCCTTCATCACAATGTCGTTGTTCTCCATTATCAGAGCGCGAGCCGCGACGATTTGTTCGTCGGTTAGTCTGAGGGTGAGATCGGCAAGCGCGGCATCCAGGGCAGCAACACAATCAGGGAAGCTGAGCCTGTGATCGAGGAAGCGTCTTATCACCTTTCGAGTTTCACGCTTGTATACTTCCACGTAGCTTAGAGTTCAGTATAGATATAACACTGGGCTGCGGTCCACTCTGCCGGTGGTCCTGTATTACGGCGCACTCGAAATTTATCCCACCTTGACGGGTAACGGCCTACTCGTGGATGTGCCGGTAACAAGTGACAGCGCGCCCTGCCGGGGATAATGCGAAGTGCCAACACGATCGGCTGATTTGGGGCTACCGTCACGTCGGCCACCAGCTGCGCCAATTCGGGGTGTAAAGTAACTACATGACGCTCTGGCAGGACGTGCTCTTCGGCCTGCGTCTGCTTCGCACCAAGCCCGGATTCACCGCAGTCGCGGCACTATCTCTCGCGTTAGGCATCGGCGCCAACACCGCGATCTTCAGCATAGTAAATACCGTTCTGCTGACTTCGCTTGCCTATCGCGATCCTAGCCGCCTGGTGATGATCGAGACCACGCCGCCCGGCCATCCCGAGCAGTCCGACACAGCCACCGTGCCCGACTTCATCGCCTGGCGCGACCAAAGCCGCAGCTTCGAGAGTTTAGGCGCGGGCGACATCGACGCTAAGGAATTCGGCGCGGGCGAGAACGGGACGGCGCCCGAACGAATCGAGGGCGAGGAGTTCAGCCCCGGCGTGTTCCGCGCGCTCGGCGTCCCTCCCCTGATGGGCCGCACTTTCACCGACGAAGAAGATGCAGTCGACTCGCCCGCCACCGTCCTCGTCATCAGCCACCGGCTCTGGCAGCGCCGCTACGGCGGCGATCCGAACATCGTCAACAAGACCATCCAGCTCACGCGTGGCACCGCCACCATCATCGGCGTGATGCCGCCCGGTTTTCATTTCGTCAATGAGAAAGCCGAATACTGGATGCCGTTAAGCATCAACCATTTCCAGTTGCAGGGTTCGGGCACATACCTCAGCGTCGTGGCACGGCTCAAACCGGGCGTTTCGATCGAGCAAGCGCGCGAGGAAATGAAGAGCATCGCCGACCAGCTCGCGCGTAATTTCCCCACTCGCAACAAAGGCCGCGGCCTGCGCGTCGAGCCGCTGCATGACGCCATCTTCGGATGGATGAAGCAGCCGCTCGGGATGCTGGAAGGCGTGGTCGCTTTTGTCTTACTCATCGCGTGCGCCAATGTGGCCGGGCTGCAGTTGGCGCGAGGCCAAAGCCGTCGTGCCGAGATCGCCCTGCGCGCTGCCCTGGGAGCCGGGCGCTGGCGAATCGTGCGGCAGTTTCTTGTGGAAAGCGTCTTGTTGTCCCTGCTCGGCGGACTCCTGGGCGTTGCGTTCGCGTGGGCCGGACTGCGCCTGCTGATCGCGATCAGTCCCTCGTGGTTCCCGATGCTCGACCACATCGGCATTAGCTGGGGCGTGCTGGCCTTCACCGCCGCGCTCTCCATCGTTGCCGGCATCGCCTTCGGCATTGTCCCCGCCTGGCGCGCCTCGCGGCCGAACTTGGCCGATTCGCTCAAAGACGCCGGACGCGGATCGCTCGGCCCCGGCCATCACCGCCTGCGCGGCGCTCTAGTAGCCGGACAGATCGCGTTGGCGCTCATCCTGCTTGCTGGCGCGGGTTTGATGATCAACAGCTTTCTTAGGATCACCGGCGCCGAGCTCGGGTGCAAACCTTCGGGAGTCATCACCTTCGAATACGATTTCCCGGTTTCCCAGAACGTCAAAATGATCGGCTCGTATCACAACTTTCCGCTGCTCGATGTCAACCCGCTCCCGGCCCAGAAATTCGACCGCTTGTACGACCGCATTCGCGCACTGCCCGGCGTTCAATCGGCAGCCGGCAGCGTCCTGATGCCTGTCGTGGATGAAATGGATGCCTTCACGTTCACCATCCAGGGCCGTCCAGTGCCGCAAAACGATGCCCAGCGGAACGCGATGAGCGCGGTTGTTTTCCCTGTCACCCCAGGCCTTTTCACCACCATTCGCGCCCCCTTGTTGCGCGGCCGCGATTTCACCGCTCGCGATATCGCATCGGCGCCCTGGGTGGCCATCGTCAATCAAACCATGGCGCGGACCTTCTGGCCGAACGAAGATCCCATCGGCAAACGAATCACGCTGGATCTGGTGCCAGAAGAGCGCCCGCGCCAGATCGTCGGCATCGCGCCCGACATCAAGGTGGGCGTGCTCCAAAAGAAACCGGAACCCGCCATGTATATCTCGCACCTGCAACGTCCGCCGCACGTGCGCGGACCGTACCAATGGACGCGCGCATATATGACGTACTTGGTTCGCCCGTCCGGCAGCGCGGCTAGCGTGATTCCCCAATTGCGCCAGGCCGTCGCGGAAATGGACCCCAGCCGGCCAGTCGGAAACTTCCGGACCATGGATGAAGCGCTGGCTACCGAAGTAAAGGAACCGCGCTACTACATGCTGCTGTTGAGCATTTTCGCGGGCATCGCCACGCTGCTGGCCACCGTCGGCATCTATGGCGTGATGGCGCATTCGGTGGCCGAGCGTACGCGGGAAATCGGCATTCGCATGGCGCTCGGTGCGCATTGGCGCGACGTGATCCAGCTCGTCATGGGAAGCGCGCTGCTGCTGATTGCAACCGGGCTAGTCGTCGGCCTCGGCGGCTCGCTCGCTCTCACGCGCCTGATCGCGTTCCGGCTGTGGGGCGTCACCGCGACCGATCCGGCGACCTTCGCGAGCGTCGCATTACTTCTGGCCGTGGTGGCCGTGCTCGCCACGCTCATTCCCGTTCGCCGGGCCATGCGCGTCGACCCGACCGTAGCTTTGCGCTACGAATAAGCCCTCCGCGATCGTATTCCTCGTCTCCCTCGTCTCCCTCGTATTCCTCGTCTCCCTTGTATTCCTCGTCTCCCTTGTATTCCCCGTCTCCCTTGTATTCCTCGTATTCCTCGTATTCCTCGTATTCCTCGTCTCCCTCGTATTCCTCGTATTCCCTTTCTCCCCCCTGGAACCCCGCGTGCACTCGACCATGGCTCAGGAGGCCAGCGATTTGAAGTTCGACCGATTCGACGTAGCGATCGCAACGTGTGCCGCCGGCGTGCTCCTGGCCTCGGGTTTTGTCGGAGTTTCGCGAGGTGGCCCGTCATCCAGCCCGCGAGTATCGGCCAGCTCTACACGCACCGCTATCAGCGACCTTAGCCGGGCGCGCGCCGCCCTGGACGCCGGTAAACATCAGAAAGCAATCGATCAGCTCACCAAGTTCGCGGCTGCAAACCCGGACATCGCCGAGGCGCACGTATTGTTGGCGAAGGCCCACGCGGCGCTGGGGGATTACGCCACTGCCATCCGGGAGTATAAGACCGCAGTCATAATGGACCCCGAATACGCCGACCTGAATTCCGACAAATACATCGGCAAGGGCATCAAATCGGTCCTCTCGCACGGATGGGCCCCGTGCGAAATCACGTTGACCCCTGAGCGAAATGACGCGGCCCGCGCCGCCGTGAAGGACGACGCCGCGTATCTGCAACGAATGTTGGCCGGAGGTTGCAACTAAGTTCATGGAAACAGAGACTCTTCTAGCCCCGCCGCCGATCGAAGAAACATTGGCTGAAAACACCCTGGTCGAAAACACACTGGTCGAAGATGGAAGCTGGTTGCGCCGCCACCAGGATATGCTGCTCATCACCGCCACGGGTCTTGCCATCGGCGGACTCGGCGTCTGGCTGTCGTTCCTTGGAAACCCAAGAAACGCGGGGATTTGCATCTCTTGCTTCATGGAAAACCTGGCTGGCGCCTTGAGTCTGCACGGCAACGCGCGCATGGAGTACGTTCGTCCCGAACTCATTGGTTTCATTCTGGGCGCAGCCGTCATGGCATTCCTCGCCAGGGAGTTTCGCTCCGAAGGCGGTTCCTCGCCCATACTCCGCTTCCTGGGGGGTGGAATACTCATTGTCGGGTGCGGCGTATTTATGGGATGCCCCATCCGGATGGCGCTCCGGCTCGGCGCGGGCGATTTCACGGCCGCTAGCGGCTTCGTTGGACTCGTAGCCGGCGTCTGGCTTGGGTTCGTTTTTCTAAAACGCGGATTCTATCTCGGCGAAGCCTCGCCCATGCCCCTTATTAACGGACTGATCCTGCCGCTAATTGCCGTGGGAACTCTGGTCGCGGTCCTTATGAAGTCGCCGCTGCTTCAATCGAGTGCCAGCGGCCCCGGAGCGGAGCGTGCGCCATTCGCCATCGCTCTGGGCGCCGGGCTTTTGATCGGCGCGCTCGCGCAACGCTCGCGATTCTGCATCACCGGCAACATCGGTAATTTCCTGGCGGCACGCGACTACAAAATGGCCTCGGGCGTTTTGGCGATGCTCGGCTCGGCGGTGATCGTCAGCCTCTTGTTGGGTTCGTTCCATCCGGGCTTCGATGCCCAGCCGGGATCGAACCTGGCCTACGGTTGGAGCTTCCTCGGCATGGGACTCGTGGGCATCACCTCAGTCCTGATCGGTGGCTGCCCATTTCGCCAGGTTGTACTCGCGAGCCAAGGCAGCACCGATGCGGCAGCAGCGGTTCTCGGTATGCTGGGCGGCGCGGCCCTCGTTCAGACCTGGTCCATCGGCAGCACCAACGTCGGCCCCACCCCGGCCGGCAAGATCGCTACCCTCCTCAGCTTCGCCTTTATTTTGATCATGGGCCTGGTTTTGCGCATGAGGGAATCGGAGCAACCCGCATGATCTATCTGGATAATGCCGCCACCACTCATCCCAAGCCTCCCTCCGTTTACGAACGCGTGGACGATGTCCTGCGAAATTGGTCTGCAAACCCCGGCCGATCCGGCCATGCGATGGCGATCGAGGCTGCGCGCATCATCTTCCAAACGCGGGAGAGCATCGCGAAGCTCTTTAACATTGCCGATCCCGATCGCATCATCTTTACCGGGAATGCCACTGGTGCGCTGAACCTCGCCATCCTGGGTCTGCTCGAACCCGGCGACCATTGCGTCACCTCGACGATGGAGCACAACTCCGTCGTTCGTCCTTTGCATGCGTTGGAACAGAAATGCGTCCGGGTGACCCGAACTGGCGCCGATCCTCGATCCATCGCCGCCGCCATCGAACCGCAAACTCGCCTGGTAGCACTTACCCACGCCTCGAACGTCTCAGGCGACCTGAATCCCGTTGCGGAAATCATCGCGGCCTCGCACGCGCAAGGCGTCCCGGTGCTTGTGGATGCCGCCCAAACCGCCGGCTGCGTGCCCATCGATGTGCAAGCGCTCGGGGTGGATCTGCTGGCCTGTCCCGGGCACAAAGGCCTCTTTGGACCGCAAGGCACCGGCTTCCTCTACATCGCTCCGCACTTGAATCCGGAACCCATCCTCTTCGGTGGTACCGGCAGCCGCTCCGATCTCGAAGACATGCCCGATTTCGCGCCGGATCGTTACGAAGCGGGCACGTTGAATACACCCGGAATCGCGGGACTCGGCGCGGGCGTCGACTTCCTGCTCGATCGCGGCGTCGAACAAGTACGCGCTCATGAACTCGCGCGGCTTCGCCAATTGATGGATGGGCTCGCTACTATCGATGGCCTCACGATCCACGGCGCTCGCGATCCCGCTCGCAAAACCGGCGTGGTTCTTTTCACGCTCGATGGCATCGATCCCGCCGAGATTGGCGACCGGTTGGATCAGGAGTTCGGCATCGCGGTTCGCGTCGGCCTGCACTGCGCTCCGCAAGCGCATCGAACGCTCGGGACTTTTCCGATCGGCGGCGTCCGCATGAGCCCCGGTTATTTCAATACGGCCGAAGAAATCGCCCAGACCGTGGAGGCCGTCAGCCGCATCGCGATCGATCGGACGGTGGCCGTATGACGACCTGCATCTACGTTTTCAAGAGCACCTATCTAACGTTCCGCGCCGAGCGTGCCTTCAAATCCGCCGGAATCGCTTGCACGCTCGTCACCAAGCCGCGCCACATCAGCTCCGACTGCGGACTCGCCGTCAAGATCCCGACCGAAAAAAAGACGGACGCCGGATCGGTGCTGGAAAAGCAAGCCATCCCGTGTCTCGGCGTCTGGAATCTCGCTAGCGCCTAGAACGCTGATGCGCGCGCCACTCGTCCGCCGTGATCTCCCACAGCTCGGTAAGGAACCGCCCGCTCACGTAGTCTCTTTCCTCTGTTGCGATCACGCGCATGCCGCTCTTTTCAGAAATCCGGCGCGAAGCTGTATTGGCAACCGCTTTGGGCGCGCGCAGCACCGGAAATCCCAGTTCGTCGAACCAGTAATCATTCACAACCTCGACGGCCTCCGTCATGAGGCCTTGCCGCTGCCAATCCAAGCCCAGCCAAAAGCCTCGATTGTTGTTCTCTGTTTTCATGACCGAGATGCTGCCGATCAATTGCTCGGGGCGGCTTTTCAATCGCAGCGACCAATGCCACTCATCGCCGCGCTCCATGCCCGGCAGCGCTCGTTCACGATAATGAGTGAGAGCGCCGTCTTCGGGATATGGCCACGGAATGTGGCTGCCAAGAAACTTGACGATTTCCCAATGCGGAAACAGCTTCTGCGTCTGCTCCGCATCGGCGATTTCGAGCGGCCGCAGTTCCAGGCGCGGCGTCGTCAATGCATCCATCACAAAAGCCCTGTCACTCGAACATCCTACCGCGCGTCGAATCCGATGGGAGAATAATAGAAACAATGCCACTTCCTTCGGACGAAAAACTCATCGCACTGAGTCAGGATCTGATTCAGCAATTCGACACCATTTTCGGCCAGCACCCCGGCTTCCGGCCGGCTCATGCCAAGGGCACGCTACTTACTGGAACATTCACACCGTCATCCGCCGCGGCCTCCCTCACCCGCGCCCCGCACATGAATCGGCCCTCCACGCGCGTCATAGTTCGGTTCTCCGATGCCACCGGCCTGCCGCTCATCCCCGACAACAATCCCAACGCCAATCCGCACGGGTGCGCGATTCGCTTTTTACTCGCCGACCGCGTTCACACCGACATCATTGCGCATTCCGCCAACGGCTTTCCGGTCCACACCGGCCAGGAGTTCCTGGAGTTCCTGCGCGCGCTAGCGGCCAGCGATCCGGCCAACATCAAGGGTTCTCCGCTCGAAGCCTTCCTCGGCAGCCATCCCAAGGCGCTGGCGTTCGTACAGTTGCCGAAGCCGGCGCCCGCCAGTTTCGCGACCGAAGCATACTTCGGAATCACGGCGATGCGCTTCACGAATAAAGACGGCAAGAGCCAATACGGACGCTACCGGATCGTCCCCGCGGCCGGCGTCGCGCATCTGAGCGATGCCGAGGCCGCCGCCAAGAGCGGAAATTATCTCTTCGACGATCTGAAGGAACGAGTCGGCAAAGGGCCAGTCACGTTTCGCGTGATGGTCCAGCTTCCCAACCCGGGCGACCCGGTCAATGACGCGACCGAGCAGTGGCCCGAAGACCGGACGCTGTTGGAGCTGGGCACGATCGCCTTGACCGCGCCGGCCGCCAACGATGCGCCGGAACAACAGCACACCATCTTCGATCCAATCCCGCGCGTGGATGGAATCGATCCGTCTGACGATCCGTTGCTCCAATTGCGCGCGGCACTCTATCTGATCAGCGGACGCCGCCGCCGGGCAGCGGAAACGAGCTCGGCAAAAGGCGCATAGGGCAGAATGCTGGAGCGGGTAGCCGAATTCATCGCATGGCATCGCATGCTCTCGCCCGGCCAGCGTGTCGGGGTCGCGGTGTCGGGCGGCGCGGATTCGGTGTTCCTGCTACACGCCCTGCGGGAGCTTGGTTATAAGCTCAGCGTAATTCACATCGATCATGGGATTCGCGGCGCGGCATCCACCGCGGATGGCGACTACGTCGCGCACTTGGCTTCCACGTACACCCTACCGTTCTACATTCGCCGCGCCGACGTTCTCTCGTTCGACGGCAACCTGGAGGAAGCCGCGCGCAACGTGCGACAGGCTTTCTACGCCGAACTGATCGCCTCCGGCGCAGTGGACCGCATCGCCACCGGCCATACCCGTTCCGACCAAGCGGAAACCGTCCTCTACCGCATCCTGCGCGGATCGGGATTAACCGGGCTCTCCGGCATTTTGCCGGTTACTAACGAAGGACTGGTCCGGCCGCTGCTCGAGATCGACCGCTCCGAAATCGAAGCCTGGCTCCGCGAGCGCGGCATCAACTGGCGCGAGGACGCGACCAACCAAGATCGCACCTACGCCCGCAACCGCCTGCGCCACGAAATCTTGCCCCTTTTGCGCGACGCCTTCAATCCCCAACTCGACGCCGCACTATCCAATCTCGCAACTGTCGCCCGCGACGAAGAAGCCTACTGGGAAACCCAACTTGCCAATAGCCAACAGCCAATAGCCAACGGCGGCGAGCCCCTGGTTCTCGCCGTGTCGGAACTCACGAATGTGCCCGTTGCCGTGGCCCGAAGGCGCCTTCGCCATGCACTCCCCGGGGCGAGCTTCCTCCACATCGAACGCGTGCTCGAAATGGCTCGATCACACGAAGGGCACGATCGAGTGCAGGTCCCCGGCCTCGACGTCTGCCGGTCCTTCGATTGGATCCGGCTGGCGCCAGCAGGAACCGCCCCGGATGCTCAGGACGATTTCTCGTTTTCCCTACAAATACCGGGATCGGTGGAACTCCCTAGGTCGGGCGCCCGTATTACATTGCAGGTACTAGAGAAAGAAGCGGCCACGTCGCCGTGTGTTACATTGGTGAATGAACTGGACTGGCAGCGTTTCCGCAGGGGCAGAGGCGCGCCCAGCCTTGAGCTGCGTAACTGGAGACCAGGTGACCAGTATCGACGAGTGGGCCACTCCAAACCGGAAAAGATCAAGTTTTTCTTTCAGGAAGCCCGCATACCCTTGTGGGAACGGGGCAACTGGCCGATTATCACCTATAATGAAGACATTGTATGGGCCAGACAGTTCGGGCCGGCCGCGGAGTTCGCCACGGGGCCTGAGACCCGCTCCGTGCTCCAGGTCGCGGAAACAGAACACCAACTTTCGAATCGATCCGAGCAGCTGGAGCGTCCAAGCTAGTAGGTCCGTATAGCCCCACGTGTAGGGAGAAGGCATGAATAATTCCAATTTTAAAACCGCCATATTCTGGGTGGTCATCATCGTGATCGTGGTTCTGTTCTGGACGGTGGTCCACAACACCAAGTCCCGGCCGGATGCCCAGCTCTCATACACGCAGCTGATGAACGACGTGAACGCGGGCAAGATCAAGTCGGCGACCATCAGCGGAAACGATCTGCACGGCGTGTATAAAGACGACAACCAGGAGCTGCACGCGGTAATCCCCAACGTCCATCAGAGTCTGGATGACGCCATGCTCGCCAAGGGCGTAGACATCAAGTACAACAAGGAAGCGGGCGGCGGCTGGGTTTCCATTCTGATCAACGCCATTCCGTTCGTACTTCTGCTGGCGTTCTGGATCTTCATGATGCGGCAGATGCAGAGCGGCGGGAACAAGGCGCTGAGTTTCGGCAAGAGCCGCGCGCGTTTGCATTCGTCCCAACAAAAGAAAGTAACGTTCAAGGACGTGGCCGGTGTGGAAGAGGCCAAAGAGGAGCTGCAGGAGATCATCGAGTTCCTGCGCGAGCCGCAGAAATTCCAGAAGCTGGGCGGACGCATTCCCAAAGGCGTGCTGCTGATCGGACCTCCCGGAACCGGCAAGACGCTGCTCGCACGCGCTATCGCGGGCGAAGCGAACGTTCCATTCTTTTCGATCTCAGGTTCGGACTTCGTCGAAATGTTCGTGGGTGTGGGCGCCAGCCGCGTGCGCGACCTGTTCGAGCAAGGCAAAAAGAATGCGCCGTGCATCGTCTTCATCGATGAAATCGACGCTGTGGGACGGCATCGCGGCGCGGGTCTCGGCGGCGGTCACGATGAGCGCGAGCAGACCTTGAATCAGTTGCTCGTGGAGATGGACGGCTTTGAATCGAACGAAGGCGTGATCCTGGTGGCGGCCACCAACCGACCGGATGTTTTGGATCCCGCTCTGCTGCGGCCGGGCCGTTTCGATCGGCGCGTCGTGGTTGGCCGTCCGGACGTCAGAGGCCGCGAGATGATTCTCCGCGTCCATACCAAGAAGACGCCGCTGGGCGATGACGTGGATTTGAGCGTCGTCGCGCGCGGAACGCCTGGATTTGCCGGAGCGGATCTGGCGAACCTGGTGAATGAAGCCGCGCTGGTGGCGGCACGGCAGAATCGCAAGGTTGTCACGCAATTCGATTTCGAGCTGGCCAAGGACAAGGTCATGATGGGCGTGGAACGCAAGTCGCTCATCATCAGCGACGAGGAAAAACGCAATACGGCGTATCACGAAGCCGGGCACGCCCTGGTGGCGGCTTTGACGCCCGAAGCCGATCCGCTACATAAGGTCACCATCATCCCGCGCGGGATGGCGTTGGGCCTCACCATGCAGTTGCCTCTCGATGACAAGCACTCCTATAACAAGGGCTATCTCGATGCGCAGATTGCGATCTTGATGGCTGGCAGGATCGCCGAAGAAATTTTCATGCATCATATCACCACCGGCGCCGGTAACGATATTGAACGCGCCACCGACCTAGCCCGCAAGATGGTGTGCGAATGGGGTATGAGCGATCTGGGTCCGATGAGCTTCGGCAAAAAGGAAGAGCAGATCTTCTTGGGCCGCGAGATCGCCCAGCATCGCGATTACAGCGAAGCCACGGCCATCCTGATCGACGAGCAGGTTCGCAAGATGGTGGATGAAGGTTACGACCGCGCACGCAAGATCATCGAAGAACGCCAGGACGGTCTGGCGCGGATCGCCGAGGCGCTGCTGGAACGCGAAGTCCTGGATGGCGCCGAGGTCCGGCTACTGATCGAGGGCGGAGTGTTGACAACGCCCGTGCGTCCCAAGACCATGCCGCCGAGCGACGGCGAAAAACAGCAAGTCGTCCGGCCCGAAGGCGGCAAGCCCCCGATTACGGGACTGTTGGGCGGCGAGCGCCCGCAACCCGCTTAAACTGTGCCGCGCGCGTCAGCAAGCGGTGCGCCTGTGATCCCGAAATTTCCGGTTTACCTGTTCGACGTGGACGGGACTTTGCTCGATTCCGCCGCTGACATTTGCGGCGCAATTCAAGACGTACTCGGCTCAACCACGCCGACGGGCGTCACCGACGAGTTTCTGCGGACGTACATCGGCCGGCACCTGTACGATCTGTTCCAGGATCTTTTCCCGGATCGAACTCGCGAGCACATGGACCAGATGATCGCGGACTATCGCACCCGCTACCTGGCGCGCTGTCACGCGTCGACCAAGCCTTACCCTGGCATCTCGGAAGCACTGGCTGGCCTGCCAGGCCGGAAATCGACCGCTACCACCAAGGGCACTCCCACCACACGCGCGGTGCTCGAAATGTTTGGATTGCTTCCTTACTTCGATCACGTCCAGGGCACCGATGGATTCCCCGCCAAGCCCGAGCCGAATGTGATCCTGGCATCACTCGAAGTTTTTCGGCGTGAAGCCCGAGGACTGTTTATTCGTGGGCGATTCGCCAACCGACATGGAAGCCGGCCGACGCGCGGGAGTCAAAACCTGCGCGGTGCTGTGGGGGTACGGAAACCGTGAAGAGATGGCTCGCTGGGAGCCAGACTACTGGGTGGAGCATCCGAGCGAGCTACGAGTTTAAGAGCGCGAGTTCTTCAAGGTTCAGCCGGCCGGTATAAATCGCCATGCCGAGCGCGGCGTGAATGCCGAGCTTGTGCAGTTGCTGGATCTCTTCGATGGTTGTGATGCCCCCGGCCGCTGTCAATTCGTGCTTCGTGGCGGCGCGCAGCCGCCGGAACCAATCGAGGTCGGTGCCCTGCAGCATGCCCTCTTTATCGACGTAGGTGCAAAGAAATCCGGAGCAAAACGGTTCCAGGTGCGGAATCATTTCCTCGGCAGTATGTTTTGTGGCTTCCTGCCAACCGTGCGTAACTACTTTGCCGCCCTTGGAATCGAGCGCGACGATCAGCCGCTCGGGAGTTGCGGCATCGGCGATCTCGATGAGTTTCTGGCGATCGAACGCCGCCGTGCCCACGATCACGCGATAGGCGCCTTGTTCCAACAACGCGCGGGCACGCTCGGGAGAGCGAACTCCGCCGCCGACGCGCGCGATGGCCCGCGAAGCAAGCAACTCGACCAGCGCATCGTTCGAACCTTTGTTCATCGCTGCGTCGAGGTCGATCACCTGAATTTGTGGAAACGCAGCGAACCGGTCCAGCATTTCAAGTGGCGATCCGCCCTCGAGAACTTTTTCGCGGCCTTGCACTAATTGGACGACTTTGCCGTCCATCAAATCGATGCAAGGAATAATCACGGGTTTGTCCTCACAGAGCGGGCCTAACAGGAACGTTGTGCAGTTGCAGATAGTCTTTCAGGTCTTTCACGGTGTATGTGCCGTAGTGGAAAATCGAAGCTGCGAGAGCCGCATCAGCGCAGCCTTCGGTGAGTACTCGCTCAAAATCTTCCGGCTTTCCCGCCCCGCCGGACGCGATCACTGGAATGTGCGTGGTTTGGGAGACGGCATGCGTCAGCTCGCAATCGAAACCAGTCTGCACGCCATCGGTGTCCATGGAAGTCAGCAGGATTTCGCCCGCGCCCAGCATTTCTCCTTCGAGCGCCCACTCAACTGCATCGAGGCCTTCATCGTCGCGGCCACCGCGCGTAAAAACATTCCAACCGTCATTTGTATTGCGGCGAGCGTCGATCGCGAGCACGACGGCTTGCGCGCCGAACTCCTCGCTCAACTCGGTGATCAGCTTGGGCCGGCGGACCGCCGCGGTATTCACGCTGACCTTATCAGCGCCCGACAGCAGGATCCTGCGGGCATCGGCGACGGACCGGATGCCGCCGCCCACGGTAAGCGGGATGAAAACTTTTCGAGCAGTGCGGGCGACGACATCAGCCATGATTTCCCGCGCGTCGCTCGAAGCTGTGATGTCGAGGAAGACCAATTCGTCGGCGCCTTGCGCGTTGTAGCGCTCGGCCAATTCCACTGGATCGCCCGCGTCGCGCAGGCCGACAAAATGCACGCCTTTGACGACGCGGCCTCCGGTGACATCCAGGCAAGGGATAATGCGTTTGGCAAGCATGGCTAGAGTTCGACGAAGTTGCGCACGATCTGCAATCCGAGTGGCCCGGATTTCTCGGGATGGAATTGAACGCCGAAGATGTTTTTTGTTTCAAGCACTGCGGTGTACGGAACAGTGTAATTGCAAATCGCGGCCGTGGCATCCGTCACCGGCGCGTAATAGCTGTGCGCGAAGTAAAGATAGGGATGGGATGCGAGTTTGGCCAACAACCTGGCTCCGTTTCGCGGCTCGATTTCGTTCCAACCCATGTGAGGCACGCGCGCGGTGGCGGGAAAACGGCGGATTTCGCCCGGAAACAATCCGAGGCCGCGCTGTTCGGGCGCTTCCTCGCTCGATTCGAACAACGCTTGCAGGCCAAGGCAAATTCCCAAGAACGGAACGCCCGCGCGGATTCGTTCCAGCAACGCGTCGCGCACCTGCATTTGATCGAGCGCGCGCATGATTTGCCCAAAGTGGCCGACGCCCGGAAGAATGATTTTGGCCGCGCCGCCCAGCCCGGGCGCGTCGCTGACCAGTTCATACGTGGCGCCGATCTCGGCGAGAGTATTCTGTACCGATCGAAGATTTCCGGCACCGTAGTCGAGAATCGTGATCATAGCAGTCCCTTGGTCGACGGCAGTTGCTCTTTCAGCCGCGCGTCTTTAGAACAGGCATAGCGCAACGCCCGCGCAAAACATTTGAAGATGGCTTCGATCTTGTGATGATTCGACCGGCCGTAGAGCACCTTGGCGTGCAAATTCGCGCCGGCGTGATTCACGAAACCGCCGAAGAAGTCTTCGACGAGTTCCGTTTGTAGATCGCCCACCAGCCGCACCTTGACCTTATCTTTGTAAACCAATGCGGGGCGCCCGCCGAGATCGAGAGCGACGACGGCGAGCGTTTCATCCATGGTCATGACGAAGTATCCGGCGCGGTTGATGCCCTTGCGATCGCTGAGCGCTTTCGAGAAAAGCTGGCCGAGCACGATGCCGACGTCCTCGACGGTGTGATGCTGATCGACATCCAAATCGCCCTCCGCTTTCAATCTGAGGTCAAAGCCGCCGTGTTTTGTGAAGAGCTCCAGCATATGATCGAAGAATCGAATGCCAGTGGAGATTTCGTAGCGGCCGCGGCCCTCGATTTTCAACGAACCCTGGATCTGCGTTTCCTTGGTGATCCGTTCGAGTCTCGCTGATCTATTGGCCGATCTCATTAATGTCCTCGATCACCTGGATGGCGCCCTCCAGCCGCAACAGGTCCACCAGTTCTTCACGGCGCGGACTATGACGCGCGGCGATTCCGATGAAGGGCACATACGCGGCCTTGGCACAACGGGCATCGTCGACGGTGTCGCCGATGTAGAGCAGCTTTTTTCCCGGATGCATGGCGGCGATCTTGAGCAAGCCTTCGGGAGCAGGCTTCTCGCATTCGACGTCGTTGGCTGAAACCAGGAAGAAGCGGTCGCGCACGCCCTCGCGATGGAGCGTGATTTCAGCTTCCTGAGTGGTACGTCCGGTAAAGATGGCGAATTCGAACCGCTCGCCCAGGCGGTCGAGCAGGCCGTTGCTGGGCAGCCAGCGCTCGCGATGGATCATGCCCTGATCCAGAAATAGGTAATTGAAATATTCGACAATGGACGCGTAGGGCAGGTCGACGCCTAGATCACGGCAGATTCTTTGCGAAAGCAGCCAATCGTTATTCCAGCCGCCTTGGTTTTTGTAATCCTGGATCGAATCGCGTGAAATCGTTTTACCGGTGAAATGTTCTACGGTCCGTACGATGGTTTCCCGATACGATTCGGTGACGTCCACCAGGACGCCGTCCATGTCGAACACCAGCATCTGCCCGCTTTCCTTTAGAGCGCCACTCACCAGATTTGCTCCAATTCAGCAAGGAATCGCCGGATCTGCTCGCGCGTGCCCACTGTCACGCGAACACAGCCGCGGATCTCATAACTGCGGTCGCGCACCAGGACGCCTCGGCGGCGCAGCTCATCGCGCACGGGAATCGCGCGCTGGCCGGCCTCGAAGAGGACGAAGTTCGCTTTGCTTTCGTAATAGGGGATGCCCAGCTTTTCGAGACCTACATAGAGCAGTTCACGCGCGGCCAGCACTTCGGTGACATACTTTTCGATGTAGCTTTTGTCTTGAATCGCGGCGTGCGCGGCCAGCGTTGCGAGAGTGTTCACGCTGTAGGGCGATTGCGCCTTGTGCAGAAAATCAACATTGCCGGATTGCGAGAACAGGCAACCGAGGCGCATGGCCGCCATCCCGTAGACTTTCGAGAACGTGCGGCTGACGAACAGATTCGGATAATCGTTGAGCAGCGGCAGTGCGGTGATGCCGGAGAATTCGTAGTACGCTTCATCGATCAAAACGGCCGCATTGGTAGCCTTTTCGAGGATTCGCTCGATACCCGCGCGAGAGGTTCCAGTACCGGTGGGATTGTTGGGGTTCGCAATCAGGACGGCGCGCGTAGTGGGCCGAATGGCATCCAGCAGCTCTTCAAGAGGAAATGCGAGCTTCTGCGCGCGATAGGGAATCTCACGAATGTTGGCGCCGGCAACTTCGGCATAAAAGCGATACATCGCATAGGACGGCTGTAGCAGCAGAACCTCGCCGCCATCGTCGATGTAAGTATTGATCAGTACCTGAATCGCTTCGTCGGTTCCGTTGGTGAGGACGAAATCATCCGGCTCGACGCCGAAGAAACCGGCAAGCTCCTGCTTGATCTCGCCATATTCGGGATAGACGGCAAGCCCCGATTCGCTCAGATGCTCGCGCAGATATTCGATTACTTTGGGCGAAGCGCCCACCGTGTTCTCGTTGAAATCGAGACGCAGCTTGCCATCTCGGCCAGAGGTGGGCGGCGAGTAAGGAGCCATTTTCAGCACTGCGTCTCGCGGGTGCAGAACACCTGGGGGCAGATCCATGCGCTTAGTTGCCAAGACGAACCTCCACAGAGCGAGCGTGTGCTTCCAAGCCCTCCGCGCGTGCCAGCGTCGTGACGGAAGGGGCGAGGTTCCGAAGTCCGGCAGGAGTCAATTCTTGCACCGAGATTACCTTTACGAAGTCGGCGGATGAAAGGCCGCCACGAATGCGAGCAGCGCCGGAAGTGGGCAACACGTGATTGGGACCGGTGGCGTAATCGCCCGCGGCTTCAGGGCTGTTGGGGCCGACGAAAATGCTTCCGGCATGCTGGATCTTCGGAAGTAGAGCTGGGTCATAAATGGCTAGGTGCTCCGGCGCGAGCTGATTGGAGGCTTCCACCGCGGCGTCCATCGATGGGCACAGAATGACAGCGCTGTTGTGACGGATGGCTTCGCAGGCGACAGGCGCGGTGGGTAATGTTTCAAGCTGGCGCGATACCTCCAGGACCACCCGCTCAGCAAGCGATCGCGAAGTAGTTAATAGAACCGACGACGCCTCGACATCGTGCTCGGCCTGCGCCAGCATGTCGGCCGCAATGCAGCGCGGATCCGCATCATCGGCAATGATCACGATTTCGGTGGGGCCGGCGACAAAGTCGATTCCAACTTCGCCCGCGAGCAGTTTCTTTGCGGCGGCCACATAGATGTTGCCCGGGCCCACAATGCGGTCCACCTTGGGGATGGTCGCCGTGCCAAACGCCAAGGCTGCGATGGCCTGTGCGCCTCCGAGGCGGAAAATGTTTTCGACTCCGAGAAATCGCGCGGCGGCCAGGATCTCGGCGCTGGGATGCGGTGACGTCACACAAATCGTCTTGACGCCGGCGACCTGCGCGGGGATCGCGGTCATCAGCAACGTCGAGGGCAGCGGATAGCGGCCAGCGGGAATGTAGGCGCCCATCGATTCGAGAGGCCGCACAACGTAGCCGAGACGACGGCCATCGGGAAACTCCATCCAGGTTTCACGCGGCAACTGCAAGGCGGCATATTCGCGGATATTGTTAGCGGCCGTTTCGAGGGCGGTTTGGAATTCGGTTGAAACGCGCGAACCAGCGGTGGAAATCGTTAGACTGGTCCCATCGAAGCCATCGAACTTGCGCGCATATTCGAGCACCGCCTCGTCACCTCTGGTGCGGACTGCTTCGAGGATCGGCGCCACCGTTTGTTCCGCCTCAGCCAGGCGTACCGTTTTTCGCGTAACGAAGCTTTGTGCTTCGTTGAGTGAAATAATTCTGAGCATTTTGGTAACGATCCCCGGCTACATCACGATCTTGTTCAACGGATACTCGACGATTCCCTGTCCGCCGGCTTCCTTCAAGCGCGGAATGATATTGCGCACGGTGATCTCTTCGAGGATGGTGTGGACGGCCACCCACTCGTCGTCGCTCAAGTTCGAGATGGTCGGTTTCTTGAGGGCGGGAAGAATGCCCAGGATCGCGGGCAAACATTCCTTGCGCACATTGAGCATGAGCCCAACGCGGCCGAGCGCATTGATGGCGCCATCCAGCAACAGGCGAATATCCTCCAATTTGCGGCGCTTCGCGGCATCCTTCCACGCTTCGACATTGGCAATGAGCTGGGTGTTGGATTCGAGCACCGTTTCGACGATGCGCAGTTTGTTGGCACGCAGCGATGAGCCGGTTTCGGTTACTTCGACGATCGCGTCGGCCAGCACGGGCGGCTTCACTTCGGTGGCGCCCCAACTGAATTCCACTTTCGCCGTCACGCCGTTTTTCGCGAGATATCGGCGCGTGGTGGCGACCAGCTCGGTAGCGATGATCTTCCCTTCCAGATCTTTCACACTTTGGAAAGCGGACGCTTCGGGCACGGCGAGCACCCAGCGCACCTTGCCGAAACTCTGTTTGGCGTAGATCAAGTCGGCGACCGCATGAACATTGGCTTCGCTCTCTTCAATCCAGTCGCGTCCGGTGAGCCCGGCGTCGAGCACGCCATCTTCGACGTAGCGCGCCATCTCTTGGGCGCGGATCATCATGCACTCGATTTCCGGGTCGTCAATGGCGGGAAAATAGGAGCGCGAGCTGGTGGTGATGTTGTAGCCGGCGCGGCGAAACAGATCGATGGTGGCGGTTTCAAGGCTTCCCTTGGGGAGACCAAGTTTCAGTTTCACTTCTTGCCCCCGTAGACGGCGTTCGGATCGTAGGTGCGCGCC
>JBKQHJ010000125.1:0-17507 GCA_052148835.1 Bryobacteraceae bacterium | reverse complement strand
GCGTCATCGCTGCAAGCGTGCGAACCAAGGCTGAGGCGGATCCGGAACTGGTGGATCGCATGAGTGCGGCGGAGGCTGCTCTGATCGATCAGTATCGCCGAAGAGAGGAAGCAGATGTCGACTCCGGCGTACGCTATGCAGCGTTTCCCCTATGCTCAATCATTGTGACCAATTAGGACAATTACTTACTTTACTCGCCCGCAGAATGGAGGCAAGTTGAAATTCTAATGCTTTCAGTATTCGGAGACGAAAGCCACGATCAAACAAAGAAGCGCGTGTTTGTCGTCGCGGGCTTGCTCGGCAACGTTAAAGACTGGGAGAGTTTTAGACAACAGTGGAAAGATCGAATCAGAGGTTTCATCTTTCATGCAGCCGATTGCGAGTCCGGGCATGGAGACTTTGAGGAGATGCCAGAGCCTGAGAGATTGAAACTGCATCTTGATCTCACGCAGATATTGGCTGATAGCAAACTCATGGGGTACGGCCATGCAGTTGATTTAGCTAGTTGCCACAAGGTGGTGCCACACGTAATGAAACAGTTCCCAGACATGCCCTACTATGACTGTTTCGTGAAAGCCGTGGGGTATTTGTCTGACATGGCACATGTCTTCGTTCCTCGTGATCGTGTTGAGTTTACTTTTGATCAGCACAAGGACACTCAATACAATGCTGGCCTTCTCTATGATTGGCTTACGCACTATAGGGACGATGTTGTTGAAAAGGTGAGCTTCGGCACTCGCAAGGAACCTGGAATCCAGGGAGCCGACCTATGGGCACGAGAACTGATGAAGCGCTGCGATACTCATCTTTTTGACTCGCGGGCGAATTCGAGGCCGCAGTGGAACACGCTACTAGGCACGAAGCGTTTCAAGTTCAAGTTCGTACTCGGAGATCAATTCAAGAAAGATATGGATGATGCGGCTGTGGACTATCAGGTGAGCGGTGAGTTGCACGCGGAATATGACGAATGGAGGCACAAGCACAGACTAGTGGACAACCTGTCAAATCGCTTCCGTTGGTTCGCAATGCAGGACAAGGCGAGAAATGACACCGTGGGCGAGTCAAGTAAATAATCGCCGGTTGAAGTCAACTACAATGAATTGCGAAACTCCGAACGCAATATCACAGAAATCGACCCGCAGTTAGAAATCGACATGCGGCTTCGCACGTTGCCGGCTTGCGCATTCGTGTGGAGCCAGAAGGGGCAACATGGATGTATTTGATCTGGATGACGCACTCGTAAAAGACTACGAGCGGTTTGCGCGATCTTTCACCAAGATACGCGCTGAAGACATCCGGTCCAAGGTTGACGCTCTTTATCAGAGTCGACGTTTCTGGCCCGAGCCGCTGATAAGCATCAATCCGCACTTCGAACGGGGAGCCAGTGTCCAGGATCTTGTGGCGGAGAGATCACTCCATCCCCATACCGCTCGGGTTTTTCGTATTGATGGAGAGCCGATCAGGCTTTACCGGCATCAGGAGCAAGCGGTTGCCAAGGCGACGGCTCGCCAGAGCTTTGTCGTCACGACGGGAACCGGATCCGGAAAGTCGCTGTGTTTTTTTGTCCCGATCATTGACGCCGCCATCCGTGCGCGGGCCGCAGGTGAGTCATCGCGCACTCGCGCAATCGTCGTATATCCGATGAACGCGCTGGCAAACAGCCAAATGAAGGAGCTCGAGAAGTTCATCGAGCAATCAGGACTGGCTGGCGGTCTGCGCCCGACCTTTGCCCGGTACACCGGTCAAGAAGATGAGGACGAGCGCAAACTCGTTAGCGAGTCCAAGCCCGATATTCTCCTAACGAATTTCATGATGCTCGAGCTGCTGATGACTCGGCAAAACGAGCGTGATCGTACCGTCATCTCCAACGCCGAAGGCTTGGATTTCCTCGTTCTGGATGAACTCCACACATATAGAGGCCGACAGGGCGCTGACGTGGCCATGCTGGTCCGGAGAGTACGCGACCGCCTTTGCCGGAACAAGGCACCGATCTGCATTGGCACCTCCGCTACCATGGCAAGCGAAGGAGGCGAGGAGTCTCGCGCTATCGCAGTAGCCAACGTCGCTTCGCGGTTGTTCGGTACCCCAATCTCGCCAGATGCGGTCATCGACGAGAGTCTCGAGCGCGCCACTGACAGCGCTCTTAGCGCGCATACCCTCGGAACATCATTGTCGACTGCGTTAGACGAGATCGCGGTCAAACTCGATGACAATGCGCTCCGGTTGAACCCCCTTGCAGTCTGGATAGAGCTCGAAATCGGTTTGCAGGATGGTCAACGCCTCACTCGTCGCCCGCCGGTGACGATCGCGGAAGCGGCAGACCGTCTGGCTGCGGCGACTGGTCGCGATGTTGGGACCTGCCGGCTGCGACTGCAATCCATGCTGACTCTTATGAGCGTGCCAGCGAGAGAGCGCGGCGGTTCCAGTGATCGTGCCTTCTTGGCTTTCAAGTTGCATCGATTCATCGCCGGCGCCGGACAAGTGTATGCGACGCTGAGAGGGCCGCGGCAGCGTCGCGTGACGCTCGACGGCCAACGCTTCGACCCAACTGATGGCGAGGCGCGGCTCTACCCTACATTCTTTTGTCGCAGCTGCGGCCAAGAACACCACCCTGTCGTTCTGGTGGATGACGACGGAGTTCGGCGTGCGATTCCGCGTTCAATTGACGAGACTCCGCTTGAGGATGCTGACTTGGATGAAGAGGCCGGATACTTGATGCCCGAGCCGGACCAGGATTCCGAATATGGCTTCACGGGCGTCCCGGAAGACTATCCGGAGGAATGGGTGGAGCCTGCACCCAGTGGCGGGGTTCGCCTGCGCAGCGAGCGGCGCAAGTTCGCACCTCGTTCAGTCAACGTTGAAGCCTCCGGCGCAGTCGGAGAGGTTGGACGAAGGGCATGGTTCCTTCCCGGCAAGTTCCGTTTCTGCCCTGCTTGCGGACATCAGCCACCGGGGCAGGCACGGGAAATTAACAAGCTAGCGGGCCTTTCCGCCGAAGGCCGCAGCTCCGCCACTACACTGCTGGTATCAAGTGCTCTGCGCTGGATGAACGCGCAAGGCAATCGTGTCCCGCCGGATAAACGAAAGCTCCTCGGTTTCACCGACAACCGCCAGGATGCCGCCCTCCAGGCTGGTCACTTCAACGACTTCCTGTTTGTTTCTTTATTCCGCGCTGCAACCCTCGCGGCAGTCCGTGCCGCTGGGCCGGACGGATTGGCTGACGATGAATTCGGCCGACGTATACAAGCCGCGCTTGGGTTCACGGCGATAAACAAAAACCGGCGTCAGGAATGGATGCTCGATCCGGACGCAAAGGGCGTCGGACAACTTGACGCGGAGCGTGCACTGTCGCGAGTGCTCGCGCATCGTGCTTGGGCAGATCAACGGCGAGGCTGGCGTTTTACGAATCCCAGTCTGGAAGACCTCGGTTTGGTTCACACACGATACGTTTCCCTGAATGATCTGGCTGCGGATGGCGATGCCTTCGCCAATGCTCCCCCAGAACTCCGGAATGCGGAACCGGAAAAACGGAAGCAAGCGCTGGCTATCCTTCTCGACACTCTTCGCCATGGCTTGGCGGTGACATCCGATGCTCTTGATCCGGTGACAGTCGAAATCATTGCCAATGCCGCGCGCCAGACCTTGCGCGAGCCTTGGTCAATCGCCCAACAAGAAAACCCTCGAGTCGCAGCCGCCTTGATCGTTGAAGCACCTCGAAAGGCTCAAGCTGGGGTTCGAGGAGAGCCTCTGATTGTTCGTGGAGGTCCGCGTAGCGGCTTGGCGAGACAGATTAACCGCATTGAGATCTGGGGTAGGCGACTGCCAGCTACAGCCTACGTGGAAGTCCTCAACGCTCTGCTCGCGGCGGCGGCGGCGTATCAACTTGTCCGTCCCGTTCCTACGGCCTTCGATGTGGAAGGTTGGCGCCTCGCGGCCAATGCGGTGCGCCTAGCGCCCGGCGATGGACGTGCGGATGGGCGCCTAGCGAATCCATACTTCATCAGCCTGTATGAGTCTCTGGCCGAGGCGCTTGCCAGCGGCGGCGATGGCCTGTTTGGCCTTGAAGGCCGCGAACATACCGCCCAAGTCGACCAGGAACGTCGCGAGTGGCGAGAATGGCGGTTCCGCTGGACCGAAGACGACCAAAAGAGACTTGCCGCAGAAAAAGACAACCTACGGCAAGTTGGCGAACCGGCCGTGTTTCTGCCCGCCTTGTTTTGCTCGCCGACTATGGAGCTTGGCGTCGATATTTCGGCACTGAACGCTGTGTACTTGCGGAACATTCCGCCTACACCAGCCAACTATGCTCAGCGCTCTGGACGTGCCGGCCGCTCGGGACAAGCTGCCTTGGTGATCTCTTACTGCGCAGCCCAGAGCCCGCACGACCAGCACTATTTCGCTCAACCACAGGCGATGGTAAAAGGCATCGTGAGGCCACCCGCCTTGGAGCTTGCCAACCGGGAACTGGTCGAGGCCCACCTTCATGCCGTCTGGCTCGCCGAGTCCGGGCAGGAGTTGCACGCTGACATTCCTCATGTCCTCGATTTGCGCACCGCTGGTCTGCCTGTCCAAGATGAGATTGCGACCGCTTTCTGGGAACCCGGACTGGCGGATCGAGCCGTTTCGTGCATGCGTCGGATCCTAAATAGTATCGATCCCGAATTGTCGTGTTCCAATGCCCCGTGGGCCGTTGACAGGGAAGCTTTCATCAAGGCAACCGCCGATCAATCCGCTGATCGTTTCTCGGAGGCATTCAAGCGTTGGCGGGAACTGTACGAGAGTGCCCGCGCGCAGTTGCTCGAAGCCAACCGAAAGTCGGAGATACATGGCCTGAGTGCCCCGGAGCGCAGAAACGCCAAGCTTGAGCAGGCACAGGCGAACGAGCAGTTGGCCTTGTTGGAGAGAGGCAAGGCCAGCGGTGGTTCCGACTTCTATACCTATCGGTATCTGGCAACTGAGGGTTTCCTGCCCGGATACAACTTCCCGCGCTTGCCGCTTTATGCCTATGTACCTGCCGTGGGCACAGGGGGCCCAAAGGCAGCATATCTGCAGCGAGCGCGCTTCTTGGCGATCGCTGAATTTGGCCCAGGGAGCCTTATCTACCATGAAGGGCGCGCGTTCCGCGTGTATAAAGCCAAGTTGCCGCCTGGACTCCGCGGCGAGGAAGGCGGGCGCCTGGCAACCAGCACACTCTGGGTGTGCGATGAGTGTGGTGCAGCACATCAAGACGACCTTGATCGTTGCCACGTTTGCGACGCCCTGATGGGCGCCGTTCATCCGATCCGGAACATCCTCAGGATCGACAACGTTGAAACCCAACCGGCCGAACGCATCACGGCCAATGACGAAGATCGTCAACGGCAGGGTTTCGACATTCAGACCGTCTTCGCTTGGCCGCACCGAGATGGCGGAATCGATGTCACCTCAGCAATCGCGTCAGATGACGAGGGGCCAATCCTCCGTCTCGATTACGCTTCGGGTGCCACGATCAGTCGCGTCAACAAAGGCCTTCGCCGCCGAAGGGAAAAGAGCATTCTAGGATTTGGGATCGATCCGGCCACTGGGCGATGGACAGGAGGCCCAGCCGACGGCGACGACGAGCAAACGCCCGAGGGTGCGATCAAACAGCGCGTTGTCCCTATCGTGCAAGACAACAAGAACGCAGTTCTACTGCGGCTTGCGGACGATTCCTTGTCGGACACAGCAATTACAACGCTACAGCACGCCCTGGCCCGGGGATTGGGACTAGTCTTTCAACTTGAGGAAAGCGAGATCTTGACCGAGCCCGTTCCCTCTCGCGAAAGTCGCAAATCGATTTTGGCATTTGAAGCGACCGAGGGTGGTGCAGGCGTGCTCAGTCGCTTGGTGGGCGAACCCAATGCACTCTCCCAGATCGCGCGAGCGACACTGGAGTTGATGCACTATGAGAATATTGATTCCGCGATCACTGCCGGCGATCCCGCTGCATTGACAGACAATCCGGGTGCGGAATGCGTCAGGGGTTGCTATCGCTGCCTGCTCTCCTATTACAACCAGCCCGATCATGAACTAATCGACAGGACGGACTCCGATGCTCGCCGTGTCCTGGTGCGCTTGGCACGCAGCAAAGTCTTGCCGATAAATCAAGCTGCAGGGGTGGAAGCCGGCGAATGGTCCGCAGCCTTTGCTAGGTGGCGACTGCCAGCTCCTGACACCCAGCCCTTGCATGTCGAGGGAATCTCTCTTCTGTTGGTTTGGCGTTCGCGGCTGGCAGTGGCTAGTGTCCAACCGCTTGCGCCAGGAGCGCTCGCCGCACTCGAGGCGTTGGGCTTCGCTGTGGTGACCGTTCCGGCAAACCCAGGAGTTGCGCCTCCCCCAGAGCTGGTCGGCCTATTGGGAACTGACGCATGAGTACATCCTTCTCCCCAGGCGATCTCGTGTTCGCGCGTGGACGCGAGTGGGTGACAATGCCCTCTCGCGACAACAATTGGCTCTGCTTGCGCCCGCTTTCTGGTGGAGAAGCGGATATTCAGCTTCTATGTCCAGCGCTGGAGCGGGAGCCCATCAGGTCGGCTCGCTTCAGCCTGCCGGAGCCGCACGAGTTGGCGACGCAAGATGCCGCACGGCTGCTCTCCGAAGCTCTTCGCCTTTCCTTACGGCGAGGCGCTGGGCCGTTCCGTTCGGCAGCCCGCTTGGCTTTCGAGCCGCGCGCCTATCAGCTTGTGCCTCTCCTGATGGCACTGCGCTTGCCAGTTGTCCGCCTCTTGATCGCCGATGATGTCGGTGTTGGTAAGACCATTGAAGCGGGACTAATTCTTAGGGAGTTGGTTGACCGCGGCGAGATCGATCGCTTCTCCGTGCTTTGTCCGCCCCATTTGGTAGAGCAGTGGACCGGTGAACTGAGCGCGAAATTCGACATGGATGCGGTTGCCGTCACAGCAGCGTCTGCCGCTCGCCTGGAGCGCGGGCTTCCGGCTTCACAGACCCTCTTCGAAGCCCACCCGTTCACCGTTGTGAGCCTCGACTACATCAAGGCTGATAAGCGCCGCGACAGTTTTGCCCGCTCGTGTCCCAGCCTCGTGGTCGTGGACGAAGCCCACGCCTGTGTAGGCACTCATCAAGGCCGGCACCAGAGGTTTGATCTCTTGAGGCACTTGTCCAAGGATGCCGAACGCCACCTGATTCTGCTGACCGCGACGCCGCACAGCGGAGATGAGGCTGCCTTCGACCGGTTGCTTGGCCTTCTCGATGCTGGTTTTGGAGAGGGCGTCCTGGAAGACGAGGCATTCCGTGTCCGGCTAGCTCGTCATTTCGTGCAGCGTCGGCGAATCGACATTACCGGTCGGAATTGGGGAGAGGATCGGGTATTTCCACGCCACGAGACGGCGGAGCGTCCATACGAATTCGACGCCGATCACCGTGCCTTCCACGAGGATGTGCTCGATTACTGCTTTGGCGTGGTTGCCGGTGCCGGCCCAGATCAGCAACGGCGCCGCTTGGCCTTCTGGGGCACGCTAGCCCTTATGCGCTGTGTTGGTTCCTCGCCCGCAGCTGCGGTTAGTGCGCTACGTAACCGATTGCGAGCCGACGATGAGCGTCTGGAGGAGCAGATCTTCGACGATGAGTCTGAGGCCGACGCTATCGATGTCGAACCCACTTCAGGCTTGGACGGGACGGGCCCCCTCGCTGCGCTTCTGGAGCGTGCCCAGCGACTCACAAAGGCCCGGGACCCAAAACTCGACGCTACGGTCGAGGTTTTGAGACCTCTCCTGGCGGAAGGCGCGAACCCGGTGGTCTTTTGCCGCTTTATCGCCACAGCCGAGCATGTGGCCGTCGGCCTGCGCAAGGCCTTCCCCAAAATGCGCATCGATGCCGTCACGGGGGCGCTTACACCTGAGGAGCGGCGCTCTCGAGTGGAGGACATGGCGGAGGCGGAACAGCGTCTTCTGGTAGCCACCGACTGCCTGTCAGAAGGTATCAACCTTCAAGCCTTGTTCGATACTGTCCTTCACTACGACCTCTCGTGGAACCCAACCCGACATCAGCAACGTGAGGGCCGGGTGGACCGATTCGGCCAGCCGGCGCCGTTAGTTCGCTCGGTGATCCTCTATTCACCAGATAGCGCAATTGACGGCGCGGTTCTGGAGGTTATTCTGCGTAAGGCCGAGGCTATTCGTAAAGCCACGGGCGTGACTGTGCCATTGCCCGAACAACGGGAGGCGGTCACCGGCGCACTGCTGAACGCCGTCCTGCTGCACAAAGGCCGTACCGAACAGCTCAGTCTCGAATTTGGATTCGCAAGGGATGCAGCTTCGTTTGAGACGCGTTGGCGCGATGCGGAAGAGGGTGAGCGTCGCTCGCGTGCTCGTTTTGCACAGAACGCCATAAAGCCGGAAGAAGTCGCGCCGGAATGGCGTCGCTGGCGCGAGCTTCTGGGTGGCCCGGTCGAAGTGCGTCAGTTTGTTGCGCGGGCAATGAGTCGCCTAGACGCTCCGTTGGAAATAGGTAAGGCGGGGGCGGCACGAGCTCATCTAGCAGCGCTTCCCAGCATCGTGTCAGAACGTCTCGCGTCGCGCGGTATGGAAGGCTCGATCCGCCTGGTGTTCGAAGAGCCTGCCCCGACAGGCGCGACCGTTGTGGTCCGCAGCCACCCGTTACCGGCAACACTCGCTGAAGCGTTGTTGGAGGGTGCGTTGAATCCGGGCTCTAGTCCCGTGCCATCACTAGGACGAACCGGCGCTTGGCCAAACTCCGCCGTGAAGGTGCTTACAATCGTTGCCATCCTTCGCCTGCGCTACAAGCTCATCGTCCACGGAAGGCGTGAAAGACTATTGCTGGTGGAAGAGGCTGGTGCCATCGCGTTTCAGGGCTCAGACAAGGTTCCTTTCGCCACGGGGGAAACTGCTAGGACTCTTCTGGAAGCGGAAGCAAGCGGCAATCTCGCCGAGGTTGCGCGCAACC
Source organism: Bryobacteraceae bacterium (assembly GCA_052148835.1). Taxonomy (GTDB): domain Bacteria; phylum Acidobacteriota; class Terriglobia; order Bryobacterales; family Bryobacteraceae; genus Palsa-89. The sequence goes on along the minus strand of JBKQHJ010000125.1, from coordinate 8,567 downwards.
GATTGGTAGTCCAGGCCCGGCAGCGCATTGAGGCCGCACTTGGCGGAATGATAGCGGCGTATGCGGTTGAGCGGGCACAGGCTTTGAGCAAGGATCATGCTAGGGTGCGCACATCTGGCGCCAACGTTCCGCGTGTTACGGTCGAACCGGTTCAGCCAGCTGACATTGTCGGCCTTTTCGTGCTGACTCCCGGAGGGGTCTGAGATGGCGCGTATCCGTAAGTCCGCCGCCGCCCTATTTGACTCAATCACCCTTGAAGGCAACCTGATCACGCCCGCCATGCTGGCCCACATTGCAGCACGCGAGGCCGGGAACCAGACAGAAACGGATTACGGGGTTCTAAAGGGCCTGACTCTACGCGACGAGATCGCTCGCTACTTCCGTATCGGCCAGGCTCTTTTCACAGAATTGTTTGCCAGCCCGACACCTTCGACGAGTGCCACCATCACTTTCGTTGAGTCGTTGATGCGCGACGTCTTTGGCTTCTCTGACGTGCGACGCATTGGAACCCGATTGCACGGCGAGCGCGTCTTTGCCGTAACCCTTGAGGGCCAGGGCGGGCGCGTTCCCATGGTGGCAGTGCCGCCCGCGGACGATTTGGATCATGCTACTGTGAACCTAGCAGGAGATGGACGTCGCCGTTCCGCTGCCTCGTCGGTGCAAGATTGGCTCAATGCCAACGATGACGCACGTTGGGGCTTCTGCTGTAATGGCGAGCGTCTGCGATTGGTGCGAGACAACGCTAGCCTTACGCGGCCTGCGTATGTTGAAGCGAATCTGCGTCAATTGTTCGACGGCGAAGACTTTGCGGACTTTGCCGCGCTCTGGCTACTGGTCCATGCCACTCGATTCGGCACGGCCGACTCGCCCGTTGCCGACTGCGCTCTGGAACGTTGGCGCGAAGTTGGAAGTAAACAAGGAGAGGCGGCGAGGGAGCGCCTTCGCGATGGCGTCAAGGCTGCACTCCTTGCGCTCGGCAACGGATTTCTCGCGCATCAGGACAACGGTGCCTTGCGCGAGCGCGTTATCAAAGGCCAACTGGCGCTTCTGGAGTTTTTCGGCCAACTCCTCCGCCTGGTTTATCGCCTGATATTCCTGCTGGCGGCGGAAGATCGTGGACTGCTTCATCCGCCGGGTACATCTCCGTCAATACGCAAGCTCTACGCCGATGGCTATTCCGTGGGCTCGTTGCGGGATTCCGCCGTGCGCCGCGCCGGTTGGAACCGCTATTACGATCGCTGGGAAGGACTACTTATTACCTTCGTGGCGCTTGCACGGGGCGAATCTCAACTCGGCCTTCCGGCGCTTGGTGGAATCTTCGATCATGGTGTTATTCCGGATCTTGAGAGCGTTCGCCTTTCGAATCGCTTTCTGATGGATGCCATTTACCGCCTTGCCTGGCTCAAGGACTCCGCAAGCCTCATCCCGGTCAACTGGCGCGATATGGAGACCGAAGAGCTTGGCTCGGTGTATGAGAGCTTGTTGGAACTCACGCCGCGCCTTGTGGATGAGGGCCGAGGCTTCGCCTTCGCGGAGGGCGCGGAAACCAAGGGGAACGAGCGTAAGATCACAGGCAGTTACTACACTCCTGACAGCCTCGTTCAAACGCTGCTCGATAGTGCCCTCAACCCAGTGCTCGACCGCGTGGAATCCGAAGCCGCTGATTCCGCTAAAGCTCTACTGAGAGTTACCGTAATTGATCCCGCCTGTGGCTCTGGACACTTTCTGCTGGCGGCGGCTCGCCGCATTGCTACGCGTGTGGCGCACGCACGGGCGGAGGGCGTCGCCTCCGCGGAAGATTACCGCCACGCGTTGCGCGATGTGGCTCGCTCCTGCATACACGGTGTGGACCGCAATCCAATGGCGGTGGAGCTAACAAAAGTCGCCCTCTGGATTGAAACGGTGGAACCCGGCAAGCCCCTCGGGTTCCTCGATGCCAACATCCGCTGCGGCGATGCCTTGCTCGGTATATTTGATCTCGAAATATTGGAAGAAGGAATTCCTGACGCGGCATACAAGGGGCTCACAGGTGACGACAAGGTAAGTGCGCAAGATTTTGAAAAGCGGAATAAGGCAGAGCGTACGGGCCAGGGCAGGTTGAAATTATTGGGGGGCAGTGGCGAACTGCCGGCCCCGCCGCCACTGGCAAGTGTCGCGCAAGCACTTCGTGGACTGCCCGAGGACGACACGCAGCAGATCGCGGAGAAACGCAAGAAATTCGATGCGGCGCAGAAGGACCCACTCCGCTGGAAATGGCGCATCGCGGCGGATGCCTACGTAGCGGCCTTTTTGGCACCCAAGACAAAGGGAGACCTTGCTAGCCAGAAGACGACAACCATTCCTACAACGGGAGACATTTGGGACGTGATTTCGGGCGGCCAACTCTATGGGCCGCTAGTAGGCCGGGTGCAGGAGCTTGCACTCACCACGCGCGCTTTTCACTGGCCACTGGAGTTCCCAGATGTGATGGTGTCCGGCGGCTTTGATGTTGTTCTGGGTAATCCACCCTGGGATGTGATGCAACTCGGAGAAGAGGAATACTTCGCTCAGCGCTCACCAGAGATTGCAGAACTGTCAGGAGCAGCTCGAAAGCACGCTATAGCTGGACTGGAGAAGGAGCAGCCCGCAGTTTATTCCACGTTTCTTGCAGACAAGCGAACGTTCGAAGCCACCAATGAGTTTGCTCGAGAGTCCGGGCGGTTTGATTTAACAGCACATGGGAAAATCAACACCTATGCTTTGTTTGCTGAACTGTTCTCTCATTTGATAAGTCCCAACGGAAGAGCGGGACTAATCGTTCCAACAGGCATTGCGATAGCCGATGGCACAAAGCTATTTTTTAATAGTCTCGTAACGACTGGGCGACTGGTTTCCTGCTTCAATTTCTTTGAAATTAGGCAATGGTTTCCGGCCACAGATGATCGGAATCCGTTCGGCCTTCTTACAATCGGAGCTAATGAACGACCTGCCAAATTTGCTTTTTTCTTGACCGACACCAACGAGTTGGCCGATACCCGACGCGTTTACACTCTCACAGCAAGTGATATTGCCAACATAAATCCTGATACCAAGACTGCGCCGATTTTCCGAACGACCGAGGATGCCGCGCGCACCGCGACGATTTACCGACCTACCGCCACATGTGAAAGGCCTGCCGATTGGCTGGACCTGAAGCAGAATGTGTTCACCTCGTCCAATGCATCCGATCTAAATGAGTTTGACCGCGCCAAAGAGTCTGAAGATGTGGGGGTTCCAATCTTCCGTGGATCGATGTTCCACCAATACGACCCGTTGTTTGCGAGGTATGAGATTGATGAATTCATACCTGTCCCACCATCCGAAAAAGCAGTTCTGATTGGAGTTAAGGCCGACAAAAGCGTCTCGCAACCTTACTACGAAAAACGAATGCTTTCTAAAACGATTCGTGCCCGCTATCACGTTGCAATTAGACGGATCGCCAGATCAACGGACGAGCGGACTTTAATTGCAGCGATCCTTCCGGCGGTGGGAACAGATGACACAGCTTCACTAATAGTTGTCGATGGCACCTTAGAGCAGGAATGTGCTTTGTTGGCGAATCTGAACTCTCTCGTGCTTGACTATGCTTGCGCTCAGAAGATTGGGGGAACGGACATAAGGAAGCATAACTTTTCACAACTTCCTATCTTGGGACCCAGCTCGTATAGTAACGCTGACCTCACATTCATTGTTCCGCGAGCATTGGAATTGACATACACCAATCCTTCCATGGCCCCGTTCGCGCACGACCTCGGCTATGACGGCCCACCGTTTGCATGGGATGAAGATCGCCGCGCACAAGTGCGGGCCGAACTCGATGCCTGGTACGCTCGCGCCTACGGTCTTACTCGCGATGAGTTGCGCTACATCCTCGATCCCGCCGACGTAAAAGGCGAGGACTATCCCTCCGAAACCTTCCGCGTGCTGAAGAACAACGAGGTCAGGCGCTACGGTGAATATCGCACTCGCCGCCTGGTGTTAGAGGCCTGGGATCGCTTAGAGAAGGGAGAACTCCTCGATAACAGAATGCCAATGGCAGCGCCTCCAGTGTTCATTGATCCTGCTACGCTTCCCAACTCCGCTTGGGCTGCGGCAAGTGACAATCCCAGCTACACCATTACCCAACTAGCTGCACTGATTCACAAACTGCCTGGCGCGGTGCCGATCAACCGTGTTCGTTTGGCGGCTTTGTTGGCGCTGGAGCCCAGATATCTGCCCCCCCATTTGTCGGAGGAACAACGCGACACGTGGCTCCGTCTCGTAGGTCCAGCCGCGAAGGTACCCGAGGCAGCCAACGTCATTGCGTTTGCGCCGAAATTAAACATCAACTGGGGAAAAGCGGTCACCCAGCTCCGCGGCATGGGTGAAATCATCGAGGACGTTGAAGCACAGACTTGGGCGCCTGGTACGAGCGCTTCGAAATACGCCACAGCTAGCTGGGCAGACGGTCGTGCCGGTTTTGTCCTTCGAGCCTTGGAAGGCTTCACCATTGAGGAGTTGACAGCCGATCTTCCCTCCGAGGATCAGGACTGGGTCAGGGCGGCCTATGTCGCCTGATCTATTTCCGCGAGCCGAGTTTTCAATCACGCCTGAAGCCGGGCGCACCGAGCCGCGTCTCTGGGTGCGACGGTTGGCAATTTGGAGCGATCCCAACACGATCATCCGGGACATCCGGCTTAAACGGGGCCTGAATATCATCTGGTCGCCTGATCCCAGAACCGCGGATGCAGCCATGGGCCACGGGGGAGGCAAGACGATGTTTTGCCGGCTTCTCCGTTATTGCTTGGGTGAGGATAGCTTTGCCTCCGAAACACAGCGCCATCGGATAGCGGAGAAACTCCCGAAGGGCTACGCAGGTGCAGAGATCATGCTGAACGGGCAACTCTGGGCGGTTGTCCGCGCATTGGGTCCCCGCCGTCGCGATATCGTTATCGAGAATGTATCTCTTGAAGACGCACTGCGTCAGAGCTCATCTCCGACGGGTATCGAGCCTCTGCTAGGAGCCATCACCGGAACGATACTAGGCGACGCCGCCAAGTTGATGCCCTTCGGTGTTGGGGAATCGAGGGCCTGGGAGGCTGCCCTAGCTTGGGCTACGCGGGATCAAGAATGCCGGTTCGGCGATCACCTTCGCTGGCGCGATCCAAACACGGATTCCCGCTCGCCCGTGCGCCAACTCGGGAGTAGTGAACTACTCATGATCGTGCGTGCCCTTATCGGTGCGCTCACGATGGAGGAGATATCGACCCAGCAACGGGTGGAGGAAGACGAAAAGGAAGCCGCAACACAGCGGCAGGAAATCGAGCGGCTCAGTTGGCAACTAGCCAGAGCACGTTCCTCCCTGGTTAGCAAGCTGGGCGCACCCGAAAAGGCAAATCCGCAATCGCCAATGGAAACGGAAGCGTTCAAGGCAATGGCAGTGGAGGGCCTGGCGCGAGCCTTGAAGCTTCCAACCGGACACACCACGACGGACGTGGACAAGGCGCGTCGCGAGCGCGACGCAGTCGCCGAGGATCGTCGACGGCTGGAAAGCGAACTCAGCAACACTCGAACTCGTCTTGATGAGAAGAGCAGGAGTCTCGCAATGATGCGAGCAGAACACGGTGGAGTCTGGAATCAACTGGTCACAGAGGAAAATCCCATCTGTCCCATCTGCGAGGTGCCGATTGACAGAGCACTTGCGGAAGGCTGCGGTATCTCCACAGCGACCTGCGATTTGCATGCGCTGCAGAAGAGCATTGCTAAATTGCGCGAGCACGTTCAAGCCGAAGAGATCGAAATGAAAAGGCTTCGGAGCACAGTGCCCGACCTCGAAAGAAGCATCGCTCTGGCAACACGCCAATTGCAACCACTTGAACAAACGGTCAAGGCTCTGGAACGTGCCGAACGAGAGCGCTCGGAATCGGTTCGCAACGCGCGCACCCTTGTTTACGAAGTTCAGCGGTACGAAGCTCTGATCGCCGAAGAAGCAGCCACTGAGAAGACGGCGGGCACAATCTCAAAGCGTTTGGACGAGATGCGCGTGACCCTCTCTGCGGACCGCGCGTCCGTCTCCGACCGGATTCGGCACCTTTCTCTACTGTTCAGTGATGTCCTTGGCGAGCTTGTTCCTGGCGAGATCAAGGGCGAAGTAAAGCTTGACGGCAATGGCCTGTCTCTCAAAGTAGAACTCGGAGGCGAGCGATCAACAGCCGCGATCGATTCTCTTAAGGTTGTGGCATTCGATCTTGCATCGCTGGCTATGTCGATTGAAGGGCTAACCCATCTGCCTGCTTTTCTGCTTCACGACAGCCCTCGCGAAGCAGATTTGGGCCTGTCCATCTACCATCGACTTTTCGAATTCGCCCGCAACCTGCAGCGCTTTGGTCCGGCTCCTCTATTCCAGTACATCGTGACTACAACAACCGAGCCGCCGAAGGAATTCCTTGACGATGAGTGGCGGCGGCTTACGATACGAGGAGCGCCAGCATCGGAACGGCTGCTCATGGTTGACTTGTGACGCTGTCAGCCTTGCGGCGGAAACAACTGCTCGATGATTGAAATTGAGAGTCCACCGGGATTTGTCGTTCGCACCGAGGCGCAGAAGGCCGCCTTCGACAATGGCTTTCGTTTGGAACACGGGCTTGAATCAGGCTGGCTACGTTATGGTTCCACGACTGCGCGGGGCGATGTCTGGATCGCGGGTACTTCGAAAAATGGGCCATGGTTTCTCTCTATCCAGTACCCTGATATTGCGGCGGAGATCGGAATGCCTGTGTGGCCGGAAACGTCCGGCCCCGGCGCGGCGACATTCGTTTTTGACAAACTTGACGGATTGTATTCAGCGTTGAATCGCGCTTATCGCCTCGGAGTCAGTTTGCCTGATGCTCCGCTCGGAAAGTTCCGTGCCGCCACCGAACACATGCCCCAGGCGACTGAAGCAGAATGCCAGGCGGTCCGGCGGATTGGGCAAACGCTGTTTCGGCAGGCGCTTCTTGACTATTGGAACGGTCGATGCCCGCTGACAGGCATCGCAGATGAGCCACTCTTGCGCGCCTCCCACATCGTGGCGTGGGCCGATTGCGAGACGGAGGCGCTGCGCCTCGATGTTCACAACGGTTTGCTGCTTTCTGCTCTATGGGACGCCGCGTTCGACACAGGCCTTGTCAGCTTTGCCGATGACGGCGCTGTTCTCGCCTCGCCGAGATTGTCATCCTCAGCTGCCGTTACGCTCGATCTTTACACTAAGAGGGCCCTTGTGGGATTGACCGATGTCCACCGGTCAAATCTGGCCCGGCACCGATTGAAGCATGGCTTCTGAATAGGCGACGTAACCAGGCATGTTCACAACGGCCCTGCCGCTCGAAGACGGAGTCGGCTGATCGGCAGTCATTCGTCAATCCTGGTGGATCCTTTCTCTCCATTGCACCACCAGTGTGTTGCCTGCACGTTGTCTGGATGGTCGTCTGCTTGTACCGTTGACAGCGAATCCCACTTGTGGCGTTCGGGCAATGGCGTTATATTTCCGCCGTGGAATCCTCAACCTGCAAGGTACGCTTCTGAGGTGAATCATGATCCAGACTGCTCTCGGGATAAACGGCTACGATTGCACGTTCTGCGATGGCAACACAGCCGAAGAGTATGAGGCCATTGCAGTCAGCGCTGCTCCGGACAGCCGAGGCGATCCGCAATCGAGAAGAAGGCAGGGTGGAATGCCTCGGACGGGATGGCAAAGTACTCGCTTCGGTGCTGATCCATCATTGTGGTCCTGAGTGCGACGAAGACGCCCTTGCTAATCCGGCCCCGATTGAGGAAGTTACCTGTGTTGACGGCTCCGGTTCGTCGTTGCGTGCCATTTCACGATCAATGGTCGACCAGTACCGCCGCGCGTCAAGACAGTAGGACTACGTGCGGCTCCCTAAACTCAGGACCATTCTTCCGTGCCGGCTACGAAGGACTAGAGTTTCGACTTAGCGATTCCCTGATCTTCTGAGCCAATTCCTCTGGATCAAATGGCTTTTGGATCAATGTCATATTTCTCTCAGACAACAACTGGTTTTCCACGAGCGCGTCCTCGGAATAGCCCGACATCAAGATCACGCAAAGACCGGGATAGATCTCGGTGAGACGTTTCGCCAACTCGATCCCTCGGAGTTGCGGCATGATCACATCGGTGACCAGCACGTCGATCGATCCCGTGTAGTGCTTCGCGATCTCAAGCGCCTCGGTACCGTTCTGAGCCTCCAATACCTTGTACCCTTCGGATTCGAGGAACTCGCGCAATACGGTCCTAATGGAAGATTGATCCTCCGCCAAGAGCAACGTTTCCGAGCCAGTCGTTACCGGACTCGAGACCTTGGGGACCTTTCGTGGGCTTACCGGTTCCTCCACGATGGGAAGGTAAACTCTGAAAGTAGTGCCCTCACCAGGCACACTGTCTACTTCGATCGTGCCGCCGCTCTGTTTCACAATGCCGTACACGGTAGACAGCCCGAGGCCTGTGCCCTTGCCAATTGGCTTGGTGGTGAAGAAGGGCTCGAAGAGATGAGCCTTGGTTTCGGCATCCATGC
>JBKQHJ010000124.1:0-3002 GCA_052148835.1 Bryobacteraceae bacterium | reverse complement strand
GTACATTTCGACCTCCGGTATCGGGCGGTTGATCCCGGGGATAAATCTCTCGGCTGCCTCCGTCCGGCCGGGCGACACTATTTTATTGTCGGGCCCCATCGGCGATCACGGCATCACCATTCTGCTGGCTCGCGGAGAGCTGGATTTCGAGGCCGATCTGCGCTCGGATACGCGTTCCATCCTGCCGCTGGTGGAAGCTCTGGCGAAGGCAGCCGGGGCCGGAATTCGTTGGATGCGCGACCCGACGCGCGGCGGCGCGGCCACTTCGCTCAATGAACTGGCGCGTGATTGCGGGCTGGGGATGCGGATCGCGGAGAACCTGATCCCCGTGCGGGACGAGGTAAGGGGTGCGTGCGAGCTTTTGGGACTGGACCCGCTGCACATCGCCAACGAGGGTCAATTCCTGGCCGTGGTCGCGCCGGAGTTCACGGCGGCAGCGCTGGATGCGTTACACGCAACGCCCGGTGGCGAGGATGCCGTTCTTATCGGTGAAGTGCATGAGCAACCCGCTGGATCGGTGCTGGTGACGACACTGTACGGAGGCAGCCGCGTTGTGGATATGCTGGTAGGCGATCCCCTGCCCCGAATCTGTTAGAACCAATCGCTGCGATACGCCACCCACCAACTCACGAAGAAAATAGGAATCGTGGCCCCCAGGGCCCACCACAGCGGCAGCACGAAATCCGCTATCAAACCCAGAAGCGCGAAGGTTGTCCAGAAGATTTTTCGTTCCAAACCTAAGTCTATCGGACCTGGGCATCGCGGGTTTCAGCGCCCACGAATTCGAGTACGGTTTCGATAACAGCCGGCGAGCGGAGAATCCGCCTGTGTCCCAGCCCTTCCACTTCAACCATCCGGGCGCCCGGCCACGCAGCGGCTGTTTCGCATGCATCGGCAATCGGGACCACGCGATCGTCGGTGGAATGAATGAAGAGCGCCGGCTGCCGCAGGGCCGCGGCAATAGCAGGCAGGGAGAGCGATTCAACGTCCACTCCGATATTCTTAAGCGCCCCAATCATCAATTCGGTTTGCTGTGATCCCAGGCCCGCTTGTTTCGCAAACACTCTAGCGTAGTCCACGTAACGCGCCGGCGCGGCGAGAAGCGCTACTTTCTGGACCGCCAATCCGTTCGACACAGCCAGGACCGACATCGGACAACCGATCGAGTGCGCCACCACCGCATCCAGGGGGCCGAAATGGCGCTGCACGGACAGCAACGCGGCCGCGCAAGCCGGGATTGAAGCGAGCGGTCCATCGGAGAAGCCGTGACCTGGGAGATCCGGCGCGATCACGCGGTACCCGGCTTTCAGAAATCCAGGGACGAAATACCTAAGATCCGCGGCCTCGCCATCCCAGCCATGAACCAACATGACGATGGGTCCTGCTCCAGCTTGCGTGATGGCGATCCGGCCTGAGGGCCCGTCGATCCATACTCGATCTTCGCTGATGCCGCGCGAATCGCCGCGACATTTCGGTGTCAAGAAAAGACGGGCGGCTTCATCGGGATTGAAGACAACCGCGGGGGCTTCGTGTATCTTGGCAGGCTGGTTCACGCGGCAGCTCCGGTGGCGTTTTGCGCCAGAGCGTTGAGTTTTTCGTCCAACCGTTTCGCCGCCGCGGTCACCTGTTCGTTCTTCAAGTGCCCCATCAAAGAAGAAGGCAGGTCATAGACGAGGCGGCACGCGCCGTCCTTCGGGTCTTCGTAGATCAGCACGCGCACCGGAACATTCAGACCTACTCCGAGATCATGCTGGATCATCGTGCGCGCGATCAGTGGATTTCCGATGATGTACAGCCTGGCCTTTGCCTTCAGACCGGTGCGCGTCATCCACGCGCCGTGATCGGCCATCCAAAAAAGCATGAATCCGCTGGGGCCTTCCATAGCCCGGATACGAGCTTCGAAGTTCTGGTGGCCGGTGGAATCTTCTACTGCCTTCCGAAGGGATTCGTCCTCGGCTCGTCCGATTTGCGATTCGAAAGCAGCCACAACCTGATCGAAGGTTCGAGCGCTTACGTGCTCGCAATGGATTAGCGTACTCTCGTCCCGCATAGTTCTCCTTTGCCGGGAATTTTCAACCCACGCCGTCGGGCTTCTTGGGTACCAGGATCTTTGCGGAAAAGACGTAAACAGCCTCCCCGTTCTGATTCAGCATCGTGCTCCGCACCGTGACGATGCCCTGATTTGGTTTCGAACGTGAGGGGTTAATTTCTACGATTTCGCTTTCCACTCGAAGGACGTCGCCCGGACGCGTAGGCCTGGGCCAAGCGATCTCCCCGCCCAAACCGATGATCCCGGCCGCGAACGGGAGACCGTCCCGAACCAGTAGCCGCATGGCCACGGCCGCTGTATGCCAGCCGCTGGCCGCGAGCCCCTTAAAGATGCTCGCCTGCGCGGCGGCTTCATCCAGATGGAAGGGTTGCGGATCGAACTCCGCGGCGAATTCCTTGATGCGCGCCGACTCCATGACATACGTTCCGGAAGTGAATCGCCGGCCAACCTCGAGATCATCCAGGTACAATTTCCGAGCCGCCTGCTCCAAGGCGTGCTCTGGTTCGCTCATCGAGCCACCTCGCGTTCCAGATATCCATTTAGATGCTGCTGAACGCGCCGGAGCGCTTCGTCATTTCGCTGCAGGCGGCTGATCATCAGAGCGCCTTCGAGCGATGCCACAATCAGCGTTGCCACCACTTTCGGATCAACCCCCGGCCGCGTCTCGCCGCGATCACTGGCCTGCTCCACTATCGCCTCTAAGCAACCCAACCAGGACCGCAGAGCCTTCGCGACCCGCGCCCGAAGCACGGGATTGCCGTCGTCGGCATCCACGGCGGTATTCAAAACGGGACAGCCGCCCGGGACCGCCGGCCGGCGATCCACGAAATTCGCAATAAACTGCTTAAGTTTGTCGATGCCATTCGCCTTTTCATCCACATGCACCTGGCGGGCGTTCCAAGCGGCATCCCAGGTGTAATCGAAAGCCTCCGCGGCCAATTCCTCCTGGCGG
>JBKQHJ010000123.1:0-5221 GCA_052148835.1 Bryobacteraceae bacterium | reverse complement strand
ACTCGATCCTCCAAACAGCCTCTTTCTGAGGGGCATCAATGAATGAATGCCCCGCGCCCTGCAAATCGTGCGCCGCCATGGAGCCCCTCTTCGATTCTTAGAAACTGATTAAACTTTGCGATCCTCTCGCTCCGGCAACCGGACCCCGTTTTGATGTGTCCAGCGCCAGTCGCTACAGTAAGGTCGGCGATAAACGTATCTTCCGTCTCCCCCGAACGATGGGAAACGAAACAGCGGTATCCGTTCTGCTCCGCCAGCTTCATCGTGTCGAGGGTTTCCGTGACGGTGCCAATTTGGTTGAGCTTGATGAGGATCGAATTCGCGATTTTCTGCTCGATCCCCTGGCACAGAATTCGAGGGTTGGTACAGAAGATGTCGTCTCCGACGAGTTCGATGCTGGAACCGAGTGCTGCCGTCAGTTCACGCCAGCCGTTCCAGTCGTTCTCGCCCATCCCATCCTCGAGCAGGACGATCGGGTACTGCCGAACCCAGGATTGGTATAAGCGGATTAGATCGTCGGAGCTCATGACCTGCTTCGTGGACTTGAACAGAACGTATTTGTCTTCCTCCCACATTTCGCTTGCGGCAGGGTCGAGGCAGATCGAAATGTCCTTCGAGGGCTCATAGCCCGCCTTCGAAATCGCTTCGAGAATCAGTTCGATCGCTTCCTCGTTCGTTTTGAGATCCGGCGCGAAGCCACCTTCGTCACCGACCGCAGTGCTGTAGCCACGGCTGCGCAACACGGCTTTCAGTGAATGGAAGGTTTCGATTCCCATGCGGATCGCTTCCGCAAACGTCGTGGCGTTGTGCGGTGCGATCATGAATTCCTGGAAGTCCACGGTGTTGTCGGCGTGACGCCCACCATTGAGAACGTTGAGGCACGGAACCGGAAGCGTTCCCGCGTTCACGCCACCGAGGTAACGGTAAAGCGGCAACGAGTGGGCATTGGCGGCCGCGCGCGCAACGGCCATCGAGATCGCCAGCATCGCGTTGGCGCCCAGGCGCGATTTGTTCGGAGTTCCATCCCCAGCGATCATGGCGCCGTCGATCGCACGCTGGTCGCAAGCGTCCCGCCCCTTCACATACGATGCAAGTTCATTCGAAATGTGCTTGACCGCCTTTGTCACGCCTTTGCCGGCGTATCGGTGCTTATCCCCGTCTCGCAATTCGACGGCTTCTTTTTCTCCGGTTGAAGCCCCAGACGGCACCGCAGCGACGCCCACCGCTCCTCCGTTGAGCCGAACTTCGGCCTCGACGGTTGGGTTGCCTCGCGAATCGAGGATCTCACGGCCTACTACTTGAATGATTTCAGTCATAAACTCTTTCCGGTTCCCGTTCCCTTCGGAACAAGCGAAACTGACGCTGTCTCGAACCCGCCCGAGCGCAGCACAGCCTTCAGGTCCTCCTTCACGCCGGCTGACACCGGCATCTTGTCGATCTTGCGGAGTGTCTTGTCGATCTCGTAGTCGATCTCCCGCAGAACGACGCCACGGTCCCAGATCGCGTAGCACGCTTTGGGATTGCCTGTCTTCGGTTGGCCGAGGCTGCCCGGATTCACGACCAGGGACGCGCCTACGGTCTGCACAAATGGCGTGTGGGTATGTCCGACGAGCAGCAGATCAGCGTCTTTTCCTTCCATCTCTAGCTCCCAATCCGGCGAATTCGCAGGAATGTACTTGTAAAGAGGATCGGACGGCGCAGCGTGGCAGAGAATGAACTCCGTATTGTCCACAGTTCGGTTTGCGACGAGAGGCAAGCTCGCCAAGTAGTCACGTTGATCCGCGGAGAGGGCCGAGAGACTGAAATCCATGGTCTCTTTAGCCATTGCCCGGTACGGAGCCGAGCACCGCGGATCGCGATCGAATCCCACGGCGTCGTCGTGATTGCCCCTAATGACAATTGCGGCATGCGCTCTTACGAAATCGACCACGGCCGCTGGATCGGGGCCGTAGTTCACAAGATCACCCAGCACCCACAGTTCGTCGTAGGGCTCGGTAAGGGCTTCCAAAGCTTCCAGATTTCCATGAATATCGGAAATGATTGCGATTCTCATAGTCAAACTCAATTCCTCGTGGTTCCAGCCATCACTTGAAGGCGTTCGAGGTCCCTTCTGATCTCCGGCGCGCCTTCGCTGCTGGCGGAGACGAGCGTTTGGACCGTCATCAACAGATCCACCAGACGTCGTTCGGCTTCTCGTTGCAAGCCGCGGATAGCGGACGTAACGATCTCCTCCCATTGACTGGTTAACCGCGAGAGATTCTTGAAGGTTTCGTCTGCAATCTTTCGCCGAAAACGCTTGAATACGGGCCCGCGCAGAAGGCGCATCGGAAGGAGGGGTGAAAGAAGTTCCCAGCTGTGATCGAACGCGCGACCGATATTCACGTCCGGGGACTTTGGCGGCTCAGGCACGATTTCGGGTTCGGTGGTCTTCAATGGCACGCCGAATAGCGTGAAGGTCCGGTCGGAGAGCCGGTCCCGGAAATTTTGCAAGACTCTTTGGTATTGGCGCTGAACATCCGCCAGCGGCCGAACAAATTCTGACCTCTTTCCGCCTGAGGTTGCAACGAGTTCATTGGTGAGTTCGGCGCGCAGCCAGTCGCTAAAAGCTTCGATCAGGCGAGCAAAGCTCGCCGGCAACTGCACAGAGTGCTCTTCGAACGCTTGAAGGACACGCTGCCGAATGGGACCCTCGGTAGGCGCCAAAGCCTTCTCGATCGCTGTTCGTGTGCCCGCCATCGCGTGCCGGGCGATCAATTGGATCTCGAGGCGCGTGTCAGCCATAGAACTTTCCTCCGTGGACAGCTGCTGCAAGAGGCTGGCGCGTTCGGTGTCGAGCATCTCAGCGGACTTCAGCGTGAGCGCGAGGTACTGCTCGCAGTCGCCAAGGAGTGTCGAGAGTTTTCTTTCTGTGATGCGGCGGCGTTGCGAGCCGATATCGGCGGCGACCGGCCTCAGAAGCTGGCTCTCCAAAGCGAACTTCAAGCCCTCGAATCCAGGACGCGTCGAATACGGATAAACAGCGATCGGTTGATCGAACCTCGACTTGAGCTGAACTCTTATGTATTCGACCACCTCCCGCAGTTGAGCCGGTTCCAGAATGTCGGCTTTTGTCAGCAGGATTGCGATGCGAGGGGTGTACCGAAAAAGATTGCGGATGAGTTCAACGTCGTGCTCCGACAAAGGAGGATCCACGCTAATCGCAACCAGAGCGACATCGACGTTCGGCACCCACTTGAGCGACGCTTCCGAATTGTGAGCGAACGCGCTTTCGAGACCAGGGGTATCGATAAATCGCAGTTCCGGCCAGTCCGACAGTGTCGAGACTCGCGCCGAGACCGAGGCTACGTGCTTACGGTTCAGCGGATTCTCAGCCTCGGAAACGTACTGACGAACTTCCTGCAATCCCACCTCAATCGTTCGGCGATCGTCGAAGCGCACTGTGGCCCCGTCAGTCGCGCCATAGGCCACTTCCGTCACTACAGATGTGACTGGAACAACACCCACTGGAAGGACATCTCGTCCGATCAGATGATTCAGGAAACTGCTCTTCCCGGCTTTGAAGCGACCCAATACGGCGACGCTGAGAGTGCTGTCCTGCCGAGTGTTCCGACAGATCTCCAAGAGCGGACGAATTGACGAGAGCTGGTATTTTGCGGCAAGCTCCGAAACGAGTTCGAGTGCTTGTTCATTCGGGGCCACACGAAACTCCTTTCTCACCCAAACACAGCAGTTCGGTTGTTCCGACGATGCTGATGGCAATCATGAGGTTCGAGCCTTTTTCCGCGGTTGCGTTGCGTCGGTATAGCGCAGGCGGCTGGCATTGATAACCTCCAACGCATGATCGAGATCGTGCCATCCGCGCGTCTCGACCACCTTGTCTTCGAGTTCCTTGTAGATCGTAAAGAAATGCTCAAATTCGCGGATTACATGCGGGGGCAGGTTTTGGATAGTGGTTACCTGCTCGAACCGCGGATCTTTAACGGGCACGGCAATGATTTTGTGATCCGTTGTCGTTTGGTCCACCAGATCCAGAACTCCGACGGGACGAACTTCGATCAGGCAGCCGGTAAACGTTGGGTGGTCGATCAAGCACAGCACGTCAATCGGATCACCGTCTTCGGCGATGGTTCCAGGAACGAACCCGTAATCAGCGGGGTAGTGCATCGGGGAATAGAGTGCTCTGTCCAGCCGGAAAGTCCGAGCCACGGGATCGTACTCGAACTTGTTGCTCGAATTCTTGGGAATCTCGACGATCATCCGAACAATCCGTGGGCAATCCGGGCCAGGATCGATGCCGTACAGCGTGCCGGGAAAGGTGGACGGAGGAAATTTCGGGGGTTCAGGTTTAGGCACCGGACGACTCCAGCATGAGAATTTGTTTGACGGCCGTTTTGCAGAATGAGAGGGCTTGGTATAGCGTGTTGCAGATCTCTTTGTTTGTGAAAATCGTTAGAGCCTCACCGTCGCCCGAGAATAGTTCGCACACGGATTCCCGCAGTAGCGTATCGCCGCGCTTGGTGATGAACGGAATCTCTAGGCATTCCGCTGGCAGCTCATTGCGGTGAACCATAGCCTCGATGGCAGAGTAGATCCCCTCCGCACATGTCTTCAGGCAGAGGCAAGACCGCTGGATGCCTGGGGCGAGCCACGCAAACTGATACACGCTCAACCGAAAGGCGGCTTCTTCAATCGCGTCCAGGATGTCGTTCAGGCGAGATGTCAGCGCACGGAGATCTTCCGGCTGGTAGCTACTGGAGAAGATGCTCGGTGAATTGGCGGCAAAAAGCGCAGCGTTTTCCCGAACGAGGGAGTCGCCATTGCTCTCAAGAACGCGGATACTGGCGGCAATCCGGCGTCTTGCCAGAAGCTCGGAACCAGCTTCCTCGACCAGGAGCGCCGCCGCCGCTTTGATGAGCGCGGCTTGGGCGACAACGTTCTTTAGAACAGGTGCCTGGCCTTTGCCAATAGTCCTTTTCACTGTCGAGCTCCCATCAAACTGCTGGGAACTCGCCAGCGTTCCCGCAGTTGTACACAACCGCAGGAGTCATTGGCCGCCGTGGCGACGATAAGCGGACTCCACCGCTGACGATCTATCCGTCAACATAATAACACTACTCGCTATTGACGGCTGCACGCTCTGCGCACAGAATAGCGATAGGGCGTTGGAGTTCGCCTTTAACAGCCTCCCCGGGGCAGATGACTCCTACGAGGAGTTCGCTCG
>JBKQHJ010000122.1:0-5312 GCA_052148835.1 Bryobacteraceae bacterium | reverse complement strand
GGCGAAACCTGGATCACCGGCAGCTACGATCCGGATCTGAATCTGACGTATTGGGGCGTGGCGCAGGCCAAACCCTGGATGCGTGCCAGCCGCCAATCGGGCGGAGGCGCGGCGCTTTACAGCAGTTCCACGCTGGCGCTGGACGTCGATACCGGCAAGCTCGCCTGGTATTATCAGCACTCGCCCGGCGAATCGCTCGATCTGGACGAAGTCTTCGAACGCGTGCTGGTCGATTCCGGCGGCCAGAAGTTCGTATTTAGTGTCGGGAAGCCGGGAGTTCTTTGGAAGCTGGATCGCAAGACCGGGAAATATCTGGGGCACAAAGAGACCGTGTTCCAAAACGTATACGATTCGTTCGATCCCAAAACCGGCGAGCCGCATTACCGCAACGACATCGTCGAGCAGCAGCTCGGCGAATGGATAGATGCGTGCCCCAGCACCGAAGGCGGCCACAATTGGCCGGCCATGAGCTACCACCCGGGCACCAATCGCCTGATCATTCCGCTGAGCCAAAGCTGTCTCTCGATGAACGGGCAGAAGGTCGATTTGAAGGAGGGCGGTGGCAGCGGAAACGGCGCGGGCCGGCGCTTCTATGAAATGCCTGGCACTAACGGTAACATCGGCAAGCTGGCGGCCTTCGACGTGAACACGATGAAGCAGCTATGGTCCATCGAACAGCGCGCGCCATTTCTGACCGCGGCGCTATCCACGGCGGGCGGAGTGGTGTTCGCGGGCGACCTGGATCGGCGCTTCAAAGCCGTCGATGTCAGCACCGGCAAAATTTTGTGGCAGACGCGGCTGGGAACGTCGGTGCAGGGTTTTCCCATCTCGTTCAGCGTGGATGGCAAGCAGTATATTGCAGTGCCTACGGGCCTCGGCGGCGGCAGTCCGCGACAGGTGCCGGGACTCATCGCGCCCGACATCCACCATCCATCGAACGGGAACGCACTGTATGTATTCGCGCTGCCCGACAAGCGCTAGAGGGTTTACCAAAGTGCCGATCACCAAAGCTGCCATTGGCCAGTGGCCAGCACAAACACCGCGAGCAGCGCGTTCGTGACGGCGTGCGCTATTACCGCTTCGCCGATTCTGCCCCGTCGCATCATCACCAGCGCGTAGATCATTCCGGCCAGCGTTCCGGCCAGCCATCGCTCGCCGTGTAGAATCCCGAATGCGATCGAGGAAATCACGAAAGGCAACCACTGGAAGGTCCGCCAGGCTACCGATTCGAAGTCGGCGCAAGCAAGCCGGCGTAAAAGAAATCCGCGGAACGCCAGCTCTTCGGCGATGGGCACGGTGACCACTGCGCCGAAAACGCGTAGCGCAATCCATGCCGTCCGCGCCGGGACCGATGCCTGCGCCAGAGCCGCGGGAACCCCCACAGACGCGCCTGACCCGGTGTAGCGTTCCAATCCAACCCAAAGCGCGAATACCGCCGCACCCGCCGCGAGCGATAGCCAACCGGCGCGCCAATCCAGACGCTGATAAGTAGCGCGGAAATACCAAAGTGCCGCGCCAGCCGCGAAGATGCGCAGCGGATACAGCCATTCAAAGCCTGCGGAGGCCGTTCCGGCGAGCATGCCCGCCGCGAGAATCGCGAGGAATGGCAGTAAATAAGCGGCCACAGGATTGGACTCGTGTTTGGCGGAGTCGGAAGTGCCGTCTGGTCCAGACGCGCTAAACCAAGCCACACGCCGCGCCCCCACGCAACCAGCCACCGCCACCACGTTGAACAGAATCCAGCCTGCGTGCGAATGAAAGCCGCCCATCGCAACATCGGGCGCTCCTGCCGCGCCGATGAGAATCAGCCCGGCGATGCGCACGGCGTTAAACAGCCAGATGGCCGCCACTCCGATCGGGATCAGCAATAAAGCCCTGGGAAAGCGCCATTCCCGGCGCAGAAACCACAGATATGCGCTGCTGAAGACCAGCATCAAACCGATGCCTTCGTAACCTGAACACGCAGGCGCCACTTCGACATGAAAGCTAGGAGTGCCTAGCATCCGCGTCGCCGGGTCGAAGACGATCCCTGATATCAGCGGGTGAAGCATGACGCGGGCCAGAAAAAGCGTCCCCTGCGTCAGAGGCATCCAGATGCGCTCGGCGGCCACCGCAGCCAGGCAAGCGCCGACTCCTAGCACCAGCGCGTACGCCCAGCCGTCGCCGGTCCCCCGAAAGACCTCGCACCATAGCCCGGCCGGCAGGAACGTGAGGAAACAGGAGACTACGGACGCCGCGCAAAGCGCCAGGCATAAGAAAAGCAGACTGTTCAGGCGCGCGCCCGTTGGAGGACTGCTCAGCAAGTTCAACGACAGCCAAGCAAAAAAGGACACCAGACCCAGGTGAATCCACAGCCAGCGCCACTCGATGCCGGCCCTGAGCGGCCAATCTAAAACACGCTGTATATTATGTCGGCCCTTGGCCTGCCAGAACAGCAGAAACACGACTGCGAGCGTAATCGGCAGCCTGATTTTCCAGGGGCCCAAATAGTACAGCACACCCGCCAATGCAGATGCGCCCTGGAAGGCGGAATGTTGCGCTGGCCCGGAGATCGCCAATATTTCGACGAACAAAAGGAGGGCAAGACCGCTAATACGCCAAATCAGCCTTCGACCACTGGCAGAAGGGGGTGAGAGACGATCCTCAGCGGAAGCTAGGGCAGAAGGCATGAACAAAAATACCCAGCCCCGTGGTTTTAAGGAAGGAGCTGGGCACGCAGTACTAGATTTTCCGGGAGAATCTAACGCTTTCTGCTGCGGATGATCAACATAACTCCGCTGAGCAGGGCTAGTGCGTTGACGCCGGTAGCCGCATCGATTTCAGGAACCGCGTATGCGGAAGCAACAGTAGCCATACCGATAGCGAGAAGAAACATTCCGGTAAGCTTCATTACACTGGATTTGTTCATTTACGATTTTCCTCCGTCGTCGAACTCAACTTACTTTCTCCGCGATGTCTGATAAGCCTTTCGCATCTCGGCGGCGGATCGTCAGATCGAAGAGTAAGCACAGTATGTGGCCCCCATTGTTACAAGTCAAGCGAAAGGGCCCTGTCCGGTTCTAGTGTAGGTACCAGTACCCGCGCCACGGCTTGCGCTATGGCGCTGGTGGCGATAAGATAGCTGCGCAGTGCCAACAAAATGAAGACTTACGCACTGTTCATCTTCCTGGCCGGCTGCTCGCTCCAGGCGCAACAAGACTCGGTGTCGTTCGACCGCATCTTGCACGCTACCCAGGAACCGCAAAACTGGCTCACCTACTCGGGCACCACGTTCAGCCAGCGGCATAGCCCCCTCACCCAGATCACGCCTGAGAATGTGACCAAGCTCGAACTGCAGTGGGTTTTTCAAGCCAAGTCGCTCGAAAAATTCGAAGCCACTCCGCTGGTGGTCAACGGCGTCCTCTACACCGTGCAGCCTCCCAACGACGTCTTCGCTCTCGACGCCGCCACCGGACGCATCTTCTGGAGTTACACCTACAGCCCGCATCCCAAAGCGAGCCCTTGCTGCGGGCGCGTCAACCGGGGCCTGGCGATATTGGGCGACACGCTGTTCATGGGCACCATCGATGCGCACCTGCTGGCGATTGACGCCAAGAACGGCCACCTTCTTTGGAACGCCACGGTAGCGCCTGTCGAGGAGTCCTACGCCATCACGCACGCCCCGCTCATCGTTAAGGACAAGGTCATCATTGGGACCGCGGGCGGCGACCGGGGCGCCGGCGGTATCATCGCCGCGTATGACGCTCATACCGGCAAGGAAGCTTGGCGCTTCCACACCATCCCGCAACCCGGCGAGCCTGGACACGACACCTGGTCCGGCGATTCCTGGAAACGCGGCGGCGCCGCGATTTGGAACACCGGCTCCTACGATCCGGAAACCAATCTCACCTTCTGGGGCACCGGAAACCCCGCGCCGGACTGGGACGGCCGCCAGCGCCTCGGCGACAATCTGTACAGCGATTCGGTGGTCGCGCTCGACGCCGACACCGGCCAGTTGAAATGGTTTTACCAGTTCACGCCGCACGACGAAGTGGACTACGACGCCACGCAGGTCCCGGTGCTGGTCGATCTCGATTGGCAAGGCTCTCCGCGCAAAGTGATGTTGTGGGCTAATCGGAACGGGTTAATGTACGTGTTCGACCGCACCAGCGGTCAGTTTCTCTCCGGCAAGCCGTTCGTGAAAGTGAATTGGATGTCCGGCTTCGACGAGAAAGGCCGGCCGATGCGCGTTCCCGGCAAAGTGCCGACGCCGGAAGGTAGCACCATCATGCCCACCGTACTGGGCGCCACCAACTGGTATCCGCCGTCCTACAGCCCGCGCACTGGTTGGTTCTACATCCCCGCCTGGGAGAACACCGCGACCGTTGCGACTTTGGGTGCGTTCCCCAAGGGCGTCGGAAATAATCCCATGGGCGCGGTCAATTTGCAGCCCGACTTCAAAACGGAAGACGAAGGCTATGGCGCGGTGCGGGCGTTTGATCCCAAGACCGGCGAGCGCAAGTGGGAGTTCAAGATGACCGACATCACTTGGGCCGGGGTGCTCACCACCGAGTCGGACCTTCTGTTCAGCGGGGGGCGCGAAGGCTACTTCTACGCCTTGGACGACCGCACCGGCAAGCTGCTGTGGAAAGCGTCGCTCGGCGGGCAGATCAACAGCGCGCCCATGAGCTACGCGTTGGATGGAAAGCAATATATCGCCGTGTCCGCGGGTACTGCGCTGTTCACCTTCGCGCTCCGCGAATAGGCCATCGACGCCGTTACCGAGCCGCAACCAGTCCCGTTAATGAGCCGCGACCGTGAGGAAGCGATTTTTCACCCGCGGATTTACGCCGAAGCGGTGCGGACCGCCTTCAGGCGATCCAGCAGGTCCAGCAGATCATGGTGGTCCAGCGGCTTGCGCAGAAAACCGGAGCAGCCGGATTGGGACGCCGAGCGCTTCTGCTTGTCGAGGTCGTCGGAAGAGAGGACCACGATGGGCGTTCTCGCATTCCCGGTTTGAGTCTCCCAATCGCGCATGGAGCGGATGGCTTTGTAGCCGTCCAGTCCCGGCATGTGAATGTCCATCAAGACCACATCGAAACGCCGCGCCTTCATCATGTCGAGCGCTTCCAGGCCATCGCGGGCGCGCCACACTGTTTCGTTTCGGAGCAGAATCCCGGTGAGTGCGAAGCTCTCGTCAGAGTCCTCGGCGACCAAAACACTTAGCCCGAGGTGATCTTGCCCGGAGAGCTCCGGTTGGTAATCCCCATCGTTCTCGGCCTTCCAGGGAAGCGAAATGCGCAATGCCATGGGAGCGGCGGAGACGAATTCCG
>JBKQHJ010000121.1:0-3336 GCA_052148835.1 Bryobacteraceae bacterium | reverse complement strand
GTATAACCGCCACCGCTAGTAGTCAGAATACCGCCCCCACTAGTGCTGCCTCCCGCGGCAAAGCTTTTCACGGGGCGTCTTGTGAATCAGGCGACACGCGAGGTGTGGAGCGGGGGCGCACCGGTTGAATTGACTGCGATGGAATTCGATCTTCTGGATCTGCTGATGCGGTCGGCGGGGCAGGTGGTCTCGCGCGATCAGATCACGGCGGTCCTGTTTGAACGGGAGGCAACACCCTACGATCGGTTTCTCGACGTGCACATCAGCCATCTGCGCAAGAAGCTCCAGGGCGGCCGGAAGCTGATACGTACCATACGTGGAGTGGGATATGTCTTTACGGGAACGGCTTAGAGCACTGCCCGCGATACCCCTCAACGTCGGCGTCCTGCTGGCGGTGGTCAGCACGCTGTCGCTTTCGTTCCTCGCCTTCCATCTGATTGCCGATCGGGTGCAGAAGATGGAGATTCTGCCGACCTTCGACAAGTTCGATGAGATGCAACTGGAGAACGCCCGCAGCGCGCTGCAACGCCGCGGCCGTGAAGGATTACAGGATTACTTGTCGAGTCTCGATCGCCTTTTCGGCGAGCCGCACTATCTACTCGACGCGCATGGAATCGATCTGGTGACCGGCGAAGACCGATCCAGAATGCTTCCACCCCCACCAGCCGACAAGGCGCGTGTCCGGGCGCACGGACACTGGACGCTCGCGCATCGCTCGCCCGACGGACGATACTGGTTCACGGTTGAGGGCGAGACCGGCCCGCCGCAAATCTGGACCTTTCTTCCCTACTATTTTCTGGTGATCGGCACGACGGCGTTGCTGGTGTGGCTCGCGTACATTGGCGTGGTTTCACCGATTCGACGCATCGCGGCCACCATCGGTCAATTCGGCCAAGGGGACCTGACCGTTCGCATTCGCACCAGACGCAGAGACGAGATCGGACAGCTTGCGAGCACGTTCAACCAGATGGCCGAGCGTCTCGAGCGGCTCATTGTGAGCGAGCGCAGGCTACTGGGCGATATCTCCCATGAACTGCGATCGCCTCTGGCTCGGCTGAAGTTCGCCGTGAAACTGGCGCGCACCTCTCAGGACAATAAGGCCGCTCTGGACCGCATTGAACGCGATGTGGACCGGATCACTTCGCTTGTGGCGGACATTGTCGAGATCACCTTTATCGAGGGCGATCCGGCCGTGCAGGACACGGGTGTTGTGCGCCTGGGCGAAATCGTTGACGAGGTTGTGCGCGACTGCGCTCTCGAGGCACAGTTTCGCGAATGTACGATTCACACCGGCGGCAGCCTGACGGGCGCGGTGATTGGCAGCCGTGAGTTGCTGCGCCGCGCAATTGAAAACGTGCTACGCAATGGCATTCGTTACTCGCCGGAGCATTCGGAGATTCAGGTGTCGATTGCCGAGAACGAGCGCGAGGCTGTCATCTCGGTGCGCGACTTTGGACCGGGTGTGCCCGAAAAGGCGATCGCACGCCTCTTCGATCCATTCTTCCGCGTGGAGGATGCGCGGGATGCCAACAGCGGTGGAACGGGAATGGGTTTGTCCATTGCCAAGCGCGCCGTGCAAGTGCATCACGGAGCGATCGCGGCAGAAAATGCCGTGCCGGGGCTGCGTGTCCGCATCACAATTCCTCTTGCTGCGCACACGGGCGACGTGTACGCCCACGTCAGTGCGCAGAATGGGAAGCCGCTCGAACCAATTAAGAATTCTTAAGCTTCGATGAGTCGACAAGCGTGTGTAATGTCTCTAATGCTTCAGGCCGATGGTGTTTGGGGCCGAGCAGATTGAGGAGACATCCATGAAGCGCTTTTTCGGATTTGCACTCTTACTTGCATTGCTCTCCATTCCAGCCTTCGCGAAAAACACGCAGTCCATCACGCTCGACAACAGCGTAAAGGTAGGTTCGACCCAGTTGCCTGCGGGTGATTACAAAATCACGTGGACAGGCACCGCCCCCAATGTTCAGGTCACGATCGCGGCAAAGGGCAAGGCTTCGGTCACTGTTCCTGCCAAGTTGGTGGATGCCAAGAACGGCCATGTTGCTTTGCAGACCAACACAGTCAATGGTGTGCAGATTCTTCAAGGAATTCAGCTCGATAATGTGAGCCTTATGCTCACCGGCGCGACAGCGTCGGGCGAGTGAGCCGCAACACACTTCCAGCACTTTCCGCTGGTTGATTCAATCTATTCCCGTGCTTGTAGTCCTTCCTTTTCACCCCCATTTCGAAAGAGGTGGGGGGTCCTTTTTTTTGCGCGCACCTCGCCCTACGGCAATTTCTGAGTTGCTGCGGCCTTTTCGATTTCGTGCAGGGTCGCCGCTCCTTGGTGTCCACCCCAGCGACGAAGACCTCTCGTTGGGGACCCCGGTGTCGCGTCGACTTGACTCATGTGCCTCCGGGATACAGTGACTCAGAAATTGCTCTCCCCCTCCCCACTCCGGTCGGGTTAAGTGGTTTATTTTCAGTTACCTATATGTTTGAGCGACGACCGTAAGCCGATGAAAGCAAACGGTTTAGATAGTAAAGACTAGAGACGAAAGGAGTTAGGGCGGTTCTTAGTGAAAGCAGAAGAATTCACTGAGACGATTGTGCAGGAGTGGAGGAGATTAATCGGCAAACGGGCGGCGTGGGCGGCAGCACTTTGGTGTGGGTGATGGGAAGGCGCGAGGGAGATTAGCGAACCCTTGCCAACATTTCATTACTAATCGGCCGTTAACGAGCGAGTTACCACTCATCAAGGCCAAATCGTTTGGATGGTTGATCGAGACTGAGAGTCGGTACGTGTTTGTTCCGGCTCTTCGGTGCGCAAGGCTCTTTCGGGCAGATTCAAACTCCATCAAACTAGTCCATCCTCAAGGCTGTGACCGGGTTTATGGATGCCGCACGCCGTGCGGGAATGATTCCAGCAGTGAATGCCGCCAGAGCCAGGATCACAATTGCGCCCGCCATCACGTTGAAATCGGCGCTGGTGATCTCATACAGTTGGGACTTCACAAATCGTACACAGAGCAGCGCAACAGGGATTCCGATCGCCAGCCCAAGCGCGGCTTGAATCATCGCTCCCTGCATCACCATCGCAATCACGCCGCCGCGCTCGGCACCGAGCGCCATGCGGATACCAATCTCCGGAGTCCGCCGTACGACGGAATAGGCGGTCACGCCGTATAAGCCGATGATCGCCAGCAGCAGCGCCAATGCGCCAAAGAGCGTGGAAAGCCGCGAAATCATCCTCTCCTCGGTAAACCGATCGGCTATCTGTTCATTGAAAGTCTCAAACTGCGCCACCGTCAGGTTCGGATTAATGCCCGCGAGCGTCGTCCGGGC
>JBKQHJ010000120.1:0-8163 GCA_052148835.1 Bryobacteraceae bacterium | reverse complement strand
GGGGATGATCCAAAAGGCCACTTTCGACACCAAGATAAATCGCATCGTTCTGCCTCCGGGTTGCGCGGAGTCGTACCAGAAGTACCTGGAACTTGCCCCGACGGGTCACTCAGCGGTGAGTGCTGTTCAGAGTTGCTCTGGGACCATGTCGATCGCGCCACAGGGACACATTCCTGGGCGCAGCCATTTGGGGGACAACGGCAACGGCTATGGGATCATTCGGGCATCGCAAATCCCGGTGCTGAGCGTCTGAGGACATTGTGGCGTACCAATCCTTGATGAATACGACGATTCTGCTCTTAGTCTCCGACCCGATTGTACGTTCCATTCTTAAGGAGACGTTGGAGCGCGAGGGATATACGGTGGTGGCTGCCGGAGACCTGGGGCAGGCGGTAGACCGGATCAAGGAGTGCCCACCGGATCTGTTGATAACCCGAACCTATATTGGGCAATTATATATTTGCCTAATCCAGACTCCGATGGTACGCTGGAAATCGGCCAGGGTGCGTCATGAGTGGATTGGCGCAATTCTTTTGGCCAGAAGGCTACTGGGAGCATCATTGGATTGTGCTCCAAGTCGGTTGTGATCGTATGACTCGTCTCAATATGCGATGGCTTTATTACTTGGGGGGCCATTTGCGCGCGCTTCAAGGAATTGTTCGTGAAGGATCATACACGGGCGATCCAGGCTTTGGTATGGAGATGATTTGGGCGCGCGAGGATCTATTACGCCTTGTAAGATCCGACGATGTCAATCTTCCTCTTTGTGTTCCACGAGCCGAAGGCATCATACGCCAGATAGACGTTTTTTACCCACGTCTCCCTGAATCACCACAACCTGGCCAATCGACGAAAATGGATGTCGAGAACAAGATACTGACCCTAGGTGACGCGAATCTTTTGAAGGAGGATCTTCAGAAGTTTGAAACGGTGTTCCTGGCTAGCCTAGAAGCGGCAAACGTCTATAGTCTTGCCGCAATGGGAAATCTATCAATTGATGCGCTCATCAGCGGAGCCGTTACTGGATATTCGAATAGGGTGTCCTCGCATCTTCCGGCCATTACTAGGGAAGACATCAACGAAGCTGGACGGTGTCTTGCTTTCGAGAGAGCTACCGCATGCGGTTTCCATATCTTGCGCGGCGTCGAAAGTGTGATGGAGCACTATATCATCAAGGCTCAAGGAACCATTCCGGCCATCAAGACATGGCATGAATACATTGTGGCAATCGACGGATGTGGTGGCTCGGACAAGATCCGAAATCTTTTGCGTTCAATGAAGGACCACTATCGAAATCCACTGATGCATCCAGAAGACACGCTCGATATCGGCCAAGCAATCGGACTGTTCTCGTTGTCGCAAACGGCAATTGAGGCGATGATTACAGAATTGATTGCCAGGAATCTAATCCAGCCTTAACGGTGCCACAATGAGGAAGGACCATGAAAGAATCAGAGGCCAGATTACCAGAGTGTATCGAGGGGCCAGAAGCCTTCCAGCGGTTCGACGTGGGCGTGCGGCAGATTCTATCAGTCCCGCGCTCTACGCTTGTGCGCCGCGAACGTTCGTACAAGAAGAGATCCTTAGCCAATCCGAATCGCAGGGGACCCAAGCCAAAGGTCACTCCCTCGGTTTAGGTCCGCGTTTCCCGCGCCAGCGCTTAGTTGATCGTTTCGGCGGCTCCCACCTTACCGATGAGTTCTTCGTAAGTCAGACGCTTACCAACGATCTCCCGCACGCCGATATCGAACCGCTCCGCATCGGTCATCTTCCGGTTATTGAACCGAAACGCCTGCTCGTCGATGTACCGGAACAAGTGAAATGGCTCTACGCTGATGTAGGTGCCGTGCAATTGCCGCTTAACGAGACTCCAGAAGTTTTCCATGCCGTTAGTGTGGACATTGCCATTCGCGTACTCGACCGCGTGATTGATGACTTGGTGTTTGAAGCTATCATCCAAGCCATCGTAGGAGCGGAGTTCATCGGTGAAGATTGCAGCGCCCGCTTCTACATGCTCGTGGATGTTCCTCTGGAGTTCCTTCTTGCGGCGATTGTCCACGACCATCGCCCGCACGTTTCCGCCGCGTTCCAGCATTCCCATCACAACGGTCTTATCTTTGCCGCCAGTTCCGGTAATGACACGTGCGCGTTTGCTCTTATGCATGTTGCGGGCCTTGCCGCCGATGAAGGTCTCATCGATCTCGACTTCACCGGCCAACTTCCCGCCTTGCTTACTTTGCTGCGCGAGACGAATTCGGTGAAGCATGAACCATGCGGTCTTCTGGGTGACATCAAGGGCGCGGGCGATCTCGCAAGAGCTGATACCGTTCTTGCAATTCAGGATGAGCCACATTGCGGGCAACCACTTGTCCAGGCCAAGCGGAGAGTCTTCAAAAATGGTTCCGACTTTGACGGAGAATTGCCGTTTGGGATGCCGAGCGCTGCACTGCCAACGCAATTGATTATTGAGAAAACTGACTTTCTTCGAGCCGCAAGTAGGGCATACAACGCCGTCCTTCCACTCAGGCCGACGAGCAACGAGATAGTTCAGGCAGTTCTCTTGGTCCGCGAAATACAGAATGGCTTCTTGCAGGCTTTGGGGTTCTCTAACGGCTTCCATGATTCAAGTGTACGGCAGAATCATGGATTAGTCAAGTATATATTTGCCCTATATTGAGGGCTTGTCGGGGCACGATGCAGCGATATATCTGCGCACGAAATGCCTGAAAATGAAGGTTCTTATTCTCGGGGGTCTTCTTGATGACGAGCGGCTTCATTCTCGCGAGGCGCTGCAAGGATTTGAGGTCTTCCCAAGGCCCTATGCCCCTGCGAAGCTGATCCAAGAAGTGAAGCACATCCTGAGCAAACCGCCACGCGGTTGAACGCGTGTCCCGCTCCTGAGCGTCTGAGGGCTGCGGTGTTTCAGCCGGGGGCTGAGCGCTTTGAGCTTTTGGTCAGATCCTTCAGCCATTGAAAAGCCTCGGAGCCCAGCATTTTTTCCTGGCAGCGCCACCGCCAGTTCCCGTCGGCGCGGCCGGGTACGTTCATCCGGGCCTCTCCGCCAAGGTTGACAAGATCCTGTAACGGAGCAATCGCCAGTGCGGCAACCGACGACCACGCGAGGCGCATCAGCGCCGGCGCAACTTCAGCGGTTTTGCCCGGTGCGCGCTTCAGATAACTCCATAGGTCATGCCGCTGGGGAGCGTTCGATTCTTCGTACCATTGTCTGGTTGTGGCATTGTCATGAGTGCCGGTGTACACGACTGTGTTGGGGACGAAGTTGTGCGGAAGGTTTGGATTGTCTGCATGGCCGTCGAAGGCGAATTGCAGGGCCCGAGTTCCCGGCACCTGGAATTCGTCGCGTAGCGCGCGCACGGCGGGCGTAATCAGACCCAGATCTTCAGCGATGAATGGTAGACGGCCCAGTTCTGTTTGCACTGCTTGGAAAAAGCCGGCGCCCGGGCCCGGCGCCCATTCGCCCGACTGGCAGGTCGCCGATCAAGCTCACGCCCTTGGCATGGGCGTGCTCCTTGAGTTGGTCGGCCTGTCGAAACAGCAGGATTGTGCAAAGCGAGCCTGATCGATTTGACTTGCCAACTCTCGCCGCGCCTCGGCTAGGGCATCGGGGCTGCGCTGTACCAACTCGGCTGACCACTCCTGGTAATAGGCACCCCGATACTTGGCTTTCAGCGCCCGGAATAGAGCATAGTCTTCCAGCCAATGGGCCTGCTTAGCGCAGAACTCGTCATAGGAAGGCCGCAGGTCTTTGCGCTCCCCGGCTTTAAAGTGACTCCACGCCCTTTCCAGTAGCCGATGCTTGAACGGGATAACGGAATTGTAGTCGACCGCTTCCGGAGCGAAGTGACACTCACAGTCGCTCGCCTGTAGCAGCCCGTCCGAGATGAGGGAGTTGGGACTGATCAGCAGGCCGTTGCCCGCAAACGACGAGAGCGATTGATAGGGCGAGTTTCCATAACCGGTCGGGCCGAGTGGTAGCGCCTGCCACCATCCTTGGCCAGCATCATGAAGGCGATCGACCCATGAAAAGGCCGACGATCCCAGATCGCCGATACCATAAGGCGAGACGTGACATGCAGCTGCAAGCCGGAAGCGCGGTATTCGGGCGAAAACGGCGGAACGTTCGTTAGCCCACCGGTACCGCTCATTGCCGGACTCCGGATTGAGGAACGACTCCCGAGGAACCTACTAGAGTATTGTTCACCATCTCTTACTCTTGGCCGGAATTTCCGATTTGGACCTCCGGCTCGCACATTGTACGCTTCCGCCCCTTTTCAAAGCAACGAAATTGCCGCCAGCGCGCGTCCACGCGGGATCTTCGGGTTCCGACCGCTGGTTTTTGCCGTCTGGCGAGCCTTTGCTGGCAAACATCCTGCTGTTCGACGAACGGCTGGTCCTAGAAGCGCTCAAGGGCAGCCAGTTGCTGCCTGCGGTCACTCGCGGGTAGTCCATTGATTCGGGCCGAAAATATTAAGCTGGTGACGACGGACTTCACCCCAGCAAACCAGGTTTCTCCCCCGAGTTGAGCACGCGCTGTCTGCAGTTTCCGATCAGAGGCGCCGTGCTCCGCGATGCGGTGATAGAGTGAATCAGAAAAAAGAGGCCGCTCGAATTGAATCAGAGAAAGATCGGGAAACGACTCGGGCGTAAGGCTCCAGAACCGGTCGCCTGTTTGACGAAACCAGACAGAACCTCAACTCCCATCGAGGCGGAAGTTTTCCAGCAAAGTGAAGGGTTGAGCGTTTTTCAATCGAAGCAGTGTTTTGGGAGCGCGGCGGCGCGGCATTAAACGGGAGGTGGGCATGCAGTCGACTTGGCGGGACCAGCGGGACCCGGTGCAGCAGCAACGTGTCGTCCAACGGAAATTAGCGCTCGATTTCTTCGACTCCTCCCTTGAGTGGCGACGTGTCTTCGGGGAGACCTGGGGCACTTTCCTGTTGGTGCTCGTCGCTGCCGGTGGCGGTGTCGTTGCCGCAATGAGCGGGGGCAGGGTCACGCTGGGCATGATGGTGGTGGCGCCGGGAATCATGGTAATGGCGATCATCTACTTTATGGGCGCAGTGAGCGGAGCCCATTTGAATCCGGCGGTCACACTGGCCTTTGCGGTGCGGCGCAACTTCCCTTGGAAGAGAGTCCCGGGCTACATCGTGGGACAAATGATCGGGGGCATCGGGGCGGCAGTTTTCCTTCGCGCCATGTTCGGGACAATTGGCGCGCTCGGCGCGACCCTGCCGGGTAGTGGTGTGACCACCGGAAAAGCGCTGGCGATGGAAGTGGTGCTGACGGCCGGACTGGTGAACACGATCCTGGGCACGGCGTCCGGCGCGCGGAACACCGGCACGAATGGCGCCATCGCCGTGGGCGGGTACATTGCTCTGGCAGGACTTTGGGCGGCACCGGTTACCGGCGCTTCGATGAACCCGGCCCGTTCGTTTGCGCCGGATCTGGTGCGCGGCGACTTCCACACCACTTGGATCTACTTCGTCGGTCCCGCGGTGGGCGCCCTGATCGGAGTGGCCTTCGAGTGGATTCTCAAAGGGAAGCCAACCGCGGCCGGCAGGATCGCCGCGCAGGGCACGCTTGGCGCCGACAATCCGGCCGGGACGGATACGTGAGTGAAGTGAAGGCGGTTCGACGCACTCCCATTCCAGGTTCGGATAAACGCGTGCGGGCCTTGACGCCGGACCTTGATATAGTCGGCCGGCACATGACACATATTCCCGGCGGCGCGCGTCTCCACTCTTCGGAGGCCGGAAGCAGGGTGTCGAAGGGCGAGACAGGTGTCTCGTTCCTTCTGTTAAGGAGAGAACTATGAAGCCGACGCAACAGCTCCATGACATTGGGCAGAGCCTCTGGCTGGATAACATCACGCGAGGCCTGCTGTCGAGCGGGACGCTACGCCGTTACATCGACGATCTCTCGGTCACAGGCCTCACTTCGAATCCTTCGATCTTCGACCTCGCGATCAAGAACTCGAACTTCTACGACGATGCCATCCGCCAGAAGAGGAAGGAAGGCAAGTCCGGCGAAGCGCTCTTCTTCGAACTCGCGATTGAGGACCTGAGGCAGGCCGCCGATCTCTTTCGTCCCGTCCACGAAGCCACCGCTGGCATGGATGGCTGGGTGTCTTTGGAAGTTTCTCCCTCACTGGCGTACGATTCAAGCGGCACGGTGAAAGAGGCGGCCCGTCTCCATGCTCAAGCGCAGCGGCCCAATCTCTTCATTAAGATCCCCGGGACCAAGGAGGGGCAGGCCGCCATTGAGGAAGCCATCTTTCGAGGAGTGCCGGTGAACGTCACGCTCTTGTTCTCAGCCGCACAGTACATTGCCGCCGCTGAAGCTTACTTGCGTGGAATCGAGCGCCGGATTGCCGCGGGGCTGGATCCGAAGATACATTCCGTGGCATCGATGTTCATTAGCCGCTGGGACAAGGCAGTGATGGGGAAGGTTCCCAAGGAACTACAGGATCGTTTGGGCATTGCCGTCGCAAAACGAACCTACAAAGCGTACCGCGGGATGCTCGCTTCACCACGCTGGAAGAAAGTTGCCAGTTCCTGTGCAGCCCCGCAGCGTCTGCTTTGGGCCAGTACCGGCACCAAAGATCCCAAGGCCTCCGACGTCCTTTACATCAAGGCGCTGGCTGCGCCGGACACCATCAATACGATTCCCGAGAAGACACTGCTGGCATTCGCCGAGCACGGCACACTGGGTGATGTCTTGCCGGAAGATGGAGGCGACGCCGAAAGCGTGATCGCCGCATTTGGCAAGGCCGGCGTCGACGATGAGAAACTCGCAGCCGAGCTTCAGCGCGAAGGGGCCGCGTCGTTCGTTGCATCCTGGAAGGATCTCCTCAACTGCATCGAGTCGAAAGTTACCGCGCTCAAAGCCGCCGGCTGAGATCCACTATGGCAATTCAGCAACCGTCAAGCACCCCCTCACACAGTGTTCCGCTCCGTAACCGGCCGGCCTGGAAAGCGCTGGAGGAGCATTGTGCCAAAGTGCGCAACTTAAGCCTTCGGCAGCTCTTCGCGGAGGATCCCGAGCGTAGCAAACGCTTCACGTTGCAGGCGCTGGGTCTCTACTTCGATTACTCGAAGAACCGCATTACCAGCGAAACGATTCGGCTGCTCCTTGAGCTTGCGGAGCAATCCGGCCTGCGCCGGCACATCGACGCCATGTTCGCGGGTGAGAAGATCAACGTCACCGAACAGCGCTCCGTTTTGCATGTCGCGTTGCGCGCCCCAAAGGGTCAGCAAATCTTCTCCGATGGCGTTGACGTCGTTCCCGAGGTTCACGCCGTGCTCGACAAGATGGCGGTGTTTGTCCAACAAATTCGCAGCGGCGCGTGGAAGGGGCATACCGGCAAGCGCATCCGAAATGTAGTCAACATTGGCATCGGCGGCTCGGACCTCGGGCCCGTGATGGCCTACGAGGCGCTGAGATACTACAGCCAACGCGACATAACGTTCCATTTCGTCTCAAATGTAGATGGCACCGATTTCGTCGAGGCGACGCAAGAGCTAAAGGCCGAGGAGACGTTGTTCATCGTCTGCTCCAAGACATTCACAACACTCGAGACCATGACCAACGCACACACCGCTCGCGAGTGGGTGCTCAAGGCGCTAGGGGATGAGAAGAAGGCGGTTGCACGGCACTTCGTCGCGGTCTCGACAAACACCGCGAAGGTCGAGGCGTTCGGAATCGATAGCGCCAACATGTTCGGTTTCTGGGACTGGGTGGGCGGGCGCTACTCGATGGACTCGGCGATCGGTTTGTCGACGATGATCGCGATCGGTCCCGAGCAGTTCCGCGAGATGCTCGCTGGCTTCCACGCGATGGATGAGCACTTCCGCACCGCGCCCTTCGAACGCAACCTGCCCGTCCTGATGGGTCTGCTCGTGGTGTTGTACAACGCCTTTTTCGATGCCCAGACGGTCGCAGTGCTGCCGTACGAGCAATACTTGAAGCGCTTCCCGGCCTACCTCCAACAACTGACCATGGAGAGCAACGGCAAGCATGTGACGCTGCAGGGTACGCAGGTCGACTATCAGACCGGACCGATCTACTGGGGCGAGCCGGGCACGAATGGCCAGCACTCTTTCTATCAACTCATACACCAAGGAACCAAGCTCATCCCGTGCGACT
>JBKQHJ010000119.1:0-6008 GCA_052148835.1 Bryobacteraceae bacterium | reverse complement strand
ATCGAGCGTGGTCATCGCGTAGCCGTTGCGGGAAAACTCCAGAAATGCTGCTTCGAGTATTTCATGCGGCCGCTCGGCCTTGCGGCGGCGGCGCGTCTCGGTGTGCGTTTCCAACATGTCGGTCATGGCCTTGAAGCCCGTAGTCAACACGGAGCCTACCGTTATTGACTAACGTATCGCCGGACTTCGGAACCGAATGCGAGCATGCGCGAGATCACGCCGGATCAGGTATTCGATGCACTCGTTCCGATCATTTTGGCTGGCGGCGCCGGGGCGGCACACAAGGATCGCTAAGCGCGCATGAGTTTCTTTCCGAAGCCGTACGCCGATCTGGTGGCGCGTCTGCGCGTGACGTGCGGGTTCATCATGGTGGCGGCGTTCGCCTGGTTTTCAAGGCCCGATGCGCGTTCCTTGGCGATCGGTCTGCCGGTATCCGCGCTGGGGCTGGCGCTGCGGGCCTGGGCCACCGGGCACGTGGAGAAGAACATCAAGTTGGCTGAAAGCGGTCCTTATGCTTATGCCCGCAATCCTTTGTATTTAGGGACTTTATTGGTTGCCGCCGGATTTGCGATCACGTCGCGAAAATGGGGCCTCGCGGTGTTGTTTGCGGTTGTCTTTCTGTTCGTCTACCTGCCGGCGATCGAGCTCGAAGAACAACATTTGCGGAAGTTGTTTCCCGGGTTCGCGGCTTACGCCCAACGGGTTCCTGCTCTGTGGCCGACGCTCGCGCCAGTCCCCAAGCGCGCGCATTTTCGATGGGAGTTATACGTTCGCAACCGGGAATATCAGGCCTTGATCGGGTTTGTGGTGGGCGCCGCTTACCTCATTGTGCGTGCCTGGCTAGCCAATCCTTAACCGCGGGGGCCCACGCGGCCAGCGCGCGGCCTTGTATCCTAGTTACATGTGCGGCATTGTCGGCTATATCGGGAACAGACGAGCAGTCCCCATCATTCTGGATGGCTTGCGCAGGCTCGAATACCGCGGATATGACTCCGCCGGGATCGCAGTCCTGAACGGCGATCACCATCTGGCGGTTCGAAGGGCGTCGGGAAAACTGCGCAACCTGGAAGATGCAATTCGCAACAATCCGGTCGACGGCCCTTACGGCATCGGCCACACGCGCTGGGCGACGCACGGGCGTCCCACGGAAGAGAACGCGCACCCGCATCGCGACTGCACGGGCGATATCGTCGTGGTCCACAACGGCATCGTCGAGAATTACTTGAGTCTCAAACACCAGTTGCAACTGGAAGGGCACAAGTTCGTTACCGAGACCGATACCGAGGTGATCGCGCACCTGGTTGAGAAGTACAACGAAGGGAATCTGGAGGAAGCGGTCCGGCGCGCGGTAAGAGAGCTGCGCGGTGTTTTCGCGCTGAGCGTGATTGCGAGCTCCGATCCCAACAAAATCGTGGCAGCCCGCATGGGGCCACCGGTGGTGATCGGGCTGGGCGATGGCGAATACTTCGTGGCGTCCGACGTGCCGGCCATCCTGAGCCATACGCGCGACATGTTCTTCCTGGGCGACGGCGACATCGCGGTACTCACGCCCGACGGCGTGCATTTGACCGATTTCAACGGGCGCGCCATCAAGCGCGAGGTGCGGCACATTCTGTGGGATCCGATCCTGGCCGAAAAGGGCGGCTACAAGCATTTCATGCTCAAGGAGATTTTTGAGCAGCCGCGCGCGGTGCGCGATACGGTGCTGGGACGCGTGGGGCAGGAAACCGGCCGGGTGTTCCTGGACGAGATGGACATCAATCCCAAGGCCTTCAAGGATTTCAAGTCGTTGAAGATCATCGGGTGCGGGACAGCCTGGCACGCCGCGCTGGTCGGCAAATTCATGATCGAGAAGCTGGCCAGGATCCCGGTGGAAGTGGATTATGGCAGCGAGTTCCGGTATCGCGATCCGATCATTTCGTCCGACATGCTGACGGTGGTGATTTCGCAATCCGGGGAAACGGCGGACACCATTGCGGCGCAGCGCGAAGCCAAGCAGCACGGCTCGAAAACATTGGCCATCTGCAATGTCATGGGATCGATGATTACGCGCGAGGCGGCCGGTACATTGATGACGCACGCGGGCCCTGAGATCGGCGTGGCGTCAACGAAAGCATTCACATCGCAGCTTACGGCACTGTTCATTCTGGCGATGTACCTGGGCCAGGTGCGCGAGACGTTATCCGCGGAAGAATCGAGCTGTCTGGTGCAGGAACTGGTGAAGCTGCCCGGAAAACTGGAGACGGTGCTGAGCCACGAGGATATATACGATGAACTGGTGAAGAAGCTGTTCCGCTCGACCGATTTTCTGTTCCTGGGACGCGGCATTCACTTCCCCATCGCATTGGAAGGCGCGCTCAAGCTGAAGGAGATTTCCTACATCCACGCCGAAGGGTACCCGGCGGGTGAAATGAAGCATGGGCCGAACGCGTTGATCGACGAGAATCTGCCCGTGGTGGTGATCGCGACGCGCGATCCGGCCAGCGAAGAAAGCCGCGTCCGGTACGAGAAGACGCTGTCGAACATTCAGGAAGTGAAAGCGCGCAACGGCATTGTGATCGCGGTGGTGTGCGAGCAAGATGCCGAAGAGGTTGGCAAAATCGCCGACTACACGATCGCGGTTCCAGCCACCAGCGAAATGCTGCTGCCGATTCTCGAAACCGTGCCGCTTCAGTTGCTCGCCTATCACATCGCGGTGCGCCGGGGTTGCGACGTGGATCAGCCTCGGAACCTGGCCAAGAGTGTGACAGTTGAATAGAGCGGCGAGTAGTTGAAGCAGTTCACCCATCAGATTCATATCGCGACGCACGGCAAAGGGCTGTACGACTTTACCCGCCAGATTGAGAGCTGGCTTAGCGGGTACGCGACGCAAACCGGACTGCTGACCGTCTTCTGCCAGCACACTTCCGCGTCGCTGGTGATTCAGGAGAACGCCGATCCGGATGTGGTGGCCGATCTAGCGGATTTCATGACGCGGCTGGTACCGGAAGACACGAGGCTCTATCGGCACACGGCCGAGGGGCCGGACGACATGACGTCGCACATACGGTCCGCGCTGACGCAAACTCAGTTGTCGATCCCGATTCATCAAGGCAAGCTCGGGCTGGGCACCTGGCAGGGCGTCTATCTGTTCGAGCATCGCGAGCGGCCGCACCGGCGGAGCGTCGTGCTGCATTTGCTGACGGATTAGGGTCGCGGTGGCAGTTTTGGCATGGTGGCCGTCAGTGGCCTGACACGGCGTGTCAGAATGCACACAAGCATTCCTCACAGCATCTTCTGTGGAATCTGATAGTTACTGGCTGGCTACGATTCTGCATCCTCTTTCCCCGAGAGGACCCCGAGATGCACACACTAAAGTTCGTGGCGATCCTGATGGCGGCTGCCAGCGAGATGGCCGCGGAGAGCGCAACCACGCGGAGGCTGATCGTGAACATCCCGGCGCGCAAGATCGCACTGGTGGAGGACGGCAAGGTGGTGAAAGTGTATCCGGTAGCGGTGGGCAAGAAGAGCACGCCTAGTCCGAGCGGCGCCTTCCACATCGCGAGCCACGTGGCCAACCCGACGTACACACATGCAGGCAAGGTGGTGCGTCCGGGGCCGGCGAATCCGGTGGGCACGCGCTGGATGAGCTTGGGCTACAAAGGTTATGGCCTGCACGGGACCAATCATCCGGAGTCCATCGGCCACGCGGCGTCCCACGGGTGCATTCGGATGCGAAATCACGATGTGGAGGAATTGTTTGAACTGGTACGCGTGGGCGATGAGGTGGATCTGATCGCCAACCCGACGCCGGAAGAAGCCAGCCTGTTTGAAACCGCTCCGGACAAAATTCCCGCTTCAGAAAAAATTCATGCCGCGCATCTACAGACCACCGTGGCCTCGGCCGATGGAATCGCAGAAGGTTTGCAATGATGTTCCTGAGCGCGCTGGGCGAATTTCCGGAAATGGTGCTGGGCTTGGCCTTCAGCCTCGGGTGCGCGCTGCTTCTCGCGTTCCTTTGCCTCCGCTTTCTTTTGGGCCTGATGACGCGCCACGAGTACAATGTGACCCATAATGTAAACAATGATCCGAGTCACGTTGGCTCTCTTCTTCAGCTGGGTGCTGCTGTTGCCCGCTCAGACGCAGGATCCGTCGGCGACGGGGGCGGCCTCCGGGCTGGCGGCCCGTATCTCGTCCCTGCTGCCGCGCCGCTCAACCTCGTCGTTCGAGTTTCAGAATCTAACGGCGCTTCCAGCGGCCGAGTGGTCGAACTTCCGGTCGCGGTTGCTGGACGAGTTGCGCAAGCTTGGGGTGGGGATAGTAACGACGCAGCCTGACTCGCGGGTGCGCGTCACGGCGTCCGAAGATGCCACCGGTTGGTTGTTGGTAGCGGAAGTTTCCACCGGCGAAAACCGGCAGATCGCGATGCTGCCGTGGGGGCTGCCCGCCCTGGCTGAGTCGACACCGCGCATCACACTCACCAAGAAGCTTCTCCTGACACAAGCCGAGCCGATCCTCGACATTATGGTCGAAGACTCCGGCTCCGAAATGCTGGTTCTGAGCACCGATCACATCGCCAGCTATCGTTCAGCGGGCGACA
Source organism: Bryobacteraceae bacterium (assembly GCA_052148835.1). GTDB lineage: Bacteria > Acidobacteriota > Terriglobia > Bryobacterales > Bryobacteraceae > Palsa-89. Next base: position 1,429 of record JBKQHJ010000119.1, on the reverse strand, counting down.
AGTGGATGCTATCGGCCACTCGATCGCTCGCCCTACCCAGGCCCATGCCCCGCGATCCGCGAGGGCGCTTGGAACCCACCCCTGACGGATTCCGCGCTTTCCTGCCCGTGGCTACCTGCGCGGGGACGCACGATCCCGAGCCGAAATTGACGTGCGCCGGCGGTACTGCTTCCTGGTCCGGATCGGCGGTGCGTTGGGTGCCGGATCGCAACGTTTTGCAGTCCGACGCGCCGGCACTGAGTTTAGACGGTTGGGGGAGCAACACGGCAGTCATAGCCGATCCCTGTGAAACTGGAACCGCGGTCATGGCCGACAGCGCGAACGACGATCACGATTCTGTTCGCGTCTACCAACTGGCGAACGGCCAGGCCACGCCCCTCAGCGACGCAATGGCGTTGCCGGGCCCGGTAACCGCGCTGTGGCCGGCCGAATCGGATCGAGAAGCGACAGTAGTGGTCCACAACCTGCAAACAGGAGAGTATGAGGCTTCCCGGCTGCTCGTGGCTTGCGCTCAGTAGCTTCGTCATTGCAAGTCTTTTGCCGGGAGCAGTGCGTCCGCATTATGGCGGCACGCTGACGGTTGAACTGTCCACCACCGCGGCAAGCCTGGAACCCGGCGGCGTCGGCGCAGCACTCTCGATGCCCATCGCTGAGACACTGGTGCGCGCCGGCTCGCGCGGCGAGATCGATCCGGTGCTCGCCGTGGCTTGGCAGCACGATCCCGATTTCAAGCGCTGGAGATTCTCGCTGCGCCCGAAAGTCACGTTTCATGACGGCGAAGCGCTTACCGGGGCCAGCGTGGTTCCGTCGCTGCTCGCGGCAGTGAAGCAACAATACAGCGACGTCGCGATCGAGTCCGGTGGTCAAGCCATCGAAGTGAAATCCGAACACGCCATGCCGGATCTGCTCGAGGTCCTAGCATTGCCGGCTTCCGCAATCTATCGCAAGAGCGATGTCAACCCGTTGATTGGCACTGGACCGTTCCGCGTGAGGGCGTGGGAGCCGGGGCGCCGTTTGACGCTGGCCGCGTTTGACGACTACTGGGGCGGACGGCCATTTCTGGACGCTGTTTCGGTCGAGTTTGCGACCGGGCGCGGGCGCGCCGACCTGTTCGACATCCCGGTTGGGCCAGCGCGCAGGATCCTGCCGGAAGGCTTGGCGACGTGGTCGTCTTCACCGCGCACTCTGGTGGCGATTACGGCAGGGAGCACGAACCCAGCGCTCGTTCAGGCGCTGGCGCTCGCAATCGACCGCGCGCCGATCGCAAACGTACTCGCCCAGCACAAGGCAGACGCGGCTTTCGGCTTGCTCCCCGAATGGCTCTCAGGCTATGCGTTTCTGTTCGACTACACGCCGGACGTGACGCGCGCCAAACAAATCGCCTCTCAACTTCACGCCGGGCAGATTAGTCTGAGCTACCCGCCGAACG
>JBKQHJ010000118.1:0-65142 GCA_052148835.1 Bryobacteraceae bacterium | reverse complement strand
ACCTTACGATGTGCCGGCTGGTCAAGCCTTTGTGGTGGTGACAGTCGGTGGGGTCTCGGCCACGCCGTTTAGCATCACTTTGCAGACCGCAGCTCCGACGTTGCCGCTGGCCTCAGGCACGCCGTACGGCATCTTCGCGAACCTAAAGGGCGCATTCCTGAGCAGTTCCACTTTGGCGAATCCGGGAGACACAGTAAGCCTTTATGCGACCGGCTTGGGCGCAACGAATCCCGTGATAGCGGTCGGCCCAGCATCAAAGGCAGCTAGCACCGCAACCCAGCCGACCCTCACGGTGGGCGGAGTGGCCGCAACTGTGTTGTTTGCTGGTTTGTCTCCAGGCCTTGCGGGGCTGTACCAGATCAATTTCACGGTTCCGACAACGGTCCAGGGCAACGTGCCGGTGGTTGTGAGCATCGATGGCCAAACCAGCAATAGCGCGACACTTCCGCTGACGGGAATTTCGGCGATCGTGAACGGCGGTTCGTTCCTCAGTACTGGCACGGTGGCTCCCGGCGAATACGTCAGCCTATTTGCCAACGGCCTGGGATCGAAGGACCAGCTCTATTCGTTTCCCGCGACGACGGTTCAGGGTATCTCAGTGACGTTCAATGGAATCGCGGCGCCCATCGCCGATCTGGTCACCGAACAAGGGCAGATCAATCTAATCGTGCCGTCGGAGCTGCCGGCCACGGGAACGGTGCAGGTGCAACTCACCACTCCCACGGGCACGAGTTCGAACTATCCGATCATCATGAATGCGGCGGTGCCGGGAGTTTTCTTGATTAACGACCCGTCGAATGCGAAGGCCGACATAGCCGCGGCGCAGTTTGCGAGCACCGTGTGGTTAGTGGTTCCGACGTCGGCGGCCACCGCGCTGGGGATTGCGCAGAACTGCACGGCATCGATGGCGAATCCGCTTTCAGCCTGTGGACAGCCCGCGTCGCCAGGCGACACGGTAGAGGTTTATGTGACCGGCCTGGGAGAAGCGACGCCCAAGGGCGATCCCAACGGCACTCCTCTGGCCACGGGCGTGGTTGCGCCAGCCGATGGCAGCGTGCTGTACGAAACCATTGCGACGCCCACCGTACAACTTGGCGGGATGCCGGTGAAAGTGCTTTTCTCCGGGATCACTCCGGGCACCTCCGGTGAATATCAAATCGACTTCACGGTTCCCACCGGAGTTACCGAGGGAGACTCAGTTCCGCTGACGGTATCAATGCCCGGATCGACGACCGCGACAGCGACTATGGCGATTCATTCGAGTTAGCCCCGGGGGACGGTCCGCGGACCTCATGCTTCTGTGAGTCGAGGCATGGGGTCCGCGAGCTGTTGTACAGTCTCAAAGGTATCCGCTTCGGCGGCGGTCTTATCCGTCCGGTAACGCTTCACGCGCGCGAAACGCAGCGCGAGGCCGCTCGCGTAGCGGGAGCTGACCTGGATTTCATTGAACGCGATCTCTGCCACGAGTTCGGGCTTCACAAAGACGGTATAACTATCGCGGCCGATTTCCAATCCCAATAGCTGCTGAGTTTGCCAGGCCAACATTTCATCGGTGAGACCCTTAAACGTTTTGCCGAGCATAGCGAATCCACCCTTTTGGGTGTCGCGCGCGCCCAGGTGCAGATTGCTAAGCCAGCCCTTGCGCCTGCCGCTGCCCCATTCGGCGGCCAGGATCACGAGGTCGAGCGTACGAGCGCGTTTTACTTTGACCCAGCTTTGGCCGCGGGCGCCGGCCGCATATTTTGCATCGATGGCTTTGGCCATGATGCCTTCGTGCCCGCTCGCCAACGCTTGCTCCAGGAATTCGTCTCCGGCTTGCGGGTCGCCCGTGACCATGTGAGGGATCAGGTGTTCGCGCGAAAGCTCGGAAAGCGCGGCGAAGCGCCGGGCTTGGGGTTCGTCGAGGAGCGGGCCGCCGTTAAGATAGAGTAGATCGAACCAGAAGGGCGTCATCGGCAATTCCTGGCGCAGGCGTTCGACATCCAGTTTGCGTCCAAAGCGCCGCATCGTGATCTGGAAAGGCCGCGGGCGGCCGCCGGGCAGCAGGCTGATCACTTCTCCGTCCAAGATCAGATCTTTCGCCGGCAGGGCCCGCGCCACTTCGACGACCTCGGGCACCGCGGGCGTCACATCCTTCAAGCTGCGCGAATAGACCATGACGTCGTCGCCGGATTTGTGGACCTGCACGCGGGCGCCGTCCATTTTGTATTCGAGCGCGGCTTCGCCGACCGAAGCCAGGGCCTCGGGAACGTCATCGGCCGATTGCGCGAGCATCGGCTGGATGGGCCGAAACAATTGGACATCGTATTGTGCGAGGCCGGCTTCGCCCTGTTCGAGCGCCGCACGGGCCACACGCGCGATATCGCCGGCCATCATCGCCGCGCGGCGAACTCGCTCCGGAACCAGTCCGGCGGCTTTAGCGACAGCCTCCGCCATCACTCCTTCGAGCGCGCCCTGGCGAAGCGCGCCCATGAGCAGGCCGGCTAGAAATTTCTGCTCAGCCTCGGTGGCGCGAGCGAACATCGTTTCGAGAAGTTCCAGGCGGCGCCGCTCGGACCCGCTTCCGCTGGTTTGGGTGATCGACTGGAGAAACGCGTCTACTTCGAGGATTCCGAGCGACGGGTTCGTGGCAGGCGAATGGCGGGCGTCGCGCAAAGTTGAGTAGCCGATGCCGGTGCGCCCTTGGCGAGTTTGACCGGAGAGAAACAGGACGCCGACTTCGATCTCTTCGGGAGCGAGCTGGCGGATCAAGCGTGCCAGAAGATCGATCTTCTCCAGCCGTTTAGTGGTATCGGCGACGCGGCGCGACGTCTCCACCACGCTATCGAGCTGCATGCTTGCAGCATAGCTCACGAACAAAGCCAAGCGTCCCCAGGAGTGGGGGGACGCGGCACGCAGGAGTGCGTGCGCCACGTCAGTTTCCAATAGTGATCTGCTTTGCCGAGGTGGTGCCGAGCGAATTGGTGACTGCGGCGGTGACGAACCCGATCGCCGCGGTGTTCCCGCTGACCGGAAATGTCGCTAACAAAGCAAACGAGCCGCCGGCTTGCGTGCTGCTGAAATACTGCTGGAAGCCGGCGCTGGCGTCCACGTTGATGACGCCTTGCGGGATCGGGTTGCTGTTCAGGTCGTAAAACGTAAAAGCCAGTTGCGAGGCCGAGTAGGTGTTGTCGAATCCAGAGAAGGCAACCTGAAGCGAACCCAATTCCCGGACGGCAGTCGCGGAATCGAGAACGATCGTCGCGCCGGGGATGGTCAGCGTGGACTGCTGGGGCGCGTTATTCTCTAGCGTAAGAGTGAACGTGATGGTTCCGGCCGTTGTCCCGGTTTGGAATGGCATGCTGGATTGGCCGCCGATAGTGGCAGAGCTTGCGCCCACCGCGATGGTCACAGTCGCTTGGCGAAATGGTCCGGAAAGAAACTGAATTGCCGGGTCGTCGGTCACGCCGGCGACGCTGGGCTGAAACGCCATGGTCAGGGTTCCGGTGCCCGCGACTTGGGCGGCCGATGCGAGCGGAATGGTCAGGCTATTTTGTTGCGCACTGGCGCCGACGGTCGAGGCGAGGACGATGGATGCGCTGGGCAGCGGCGGATCGAGACCCTGGCCGTTCAAAGTGAAGGAGCGGCCATCAACCGTGAGCGTTCCTTGGTAAGGCGTGCCCGATTGCGGAGTAAACGTCACCTGGAACGTGGGTGATTGGCCCGGACCGATTTGCAGAGGAAACGACGCGCCGGTGGGTCCGCTGAACGCGGAGCCGGAGACGGTGACCGAATTTACCGTGAGAGTGGAACTGGATGAATTGGAGAGGATGAAAGTCTGGGCCTCGGCCTGGTTGATGACTTCCGGCTTAAAACTTACGACCGCGCCCGCCGTGAGTGGCGTTGTGCTTCCGGAAACCGTTACAGTAGCCCCCGCGACGGCGCTGCCGGTAAGAGCAATGCTCAAGCTGTTCACATCAAGAATCGCTGAGAATGAGCCCAAAATCGCGGGCGTGAAGTTCACGCAAAAGGCGGACTCATTGGCGGGAGGGGGAGGAACGTAGGGCGCGGGCAGGCATTGGATGGTGAACCCCTCGCCCGAAAGCGAGACCGTCAACGGCACCGATTGGCTTCCCGTGTTGTAAACCCGAAATTGGGTCTGAATGGTGTCGCCGAGCGCCGCTGTGCCAACCGGTAGCGAAGAGCCGACCGCTGTTTGGGTTGAGCCGTTCAGAACGAAGACTTGAAGCTGGGCGAGCGCCGCGAGAGGCACGAGCGAAGAAAGTAGAGCGGCGCGCAGAATCATTGGCCGGACTCCGGTAGCCGATAAAAACCTTCGCGGCCGGGCGTGGCGTGGATTGCAAAACGCGCGCTGCTCGCGAGATCGGTGAGTTGCACCCAGTCCTGATTCATCTGTTGCAGCGAAAAACTTGCGGGCAGCGAAGCTGTTATGTGGACTTCGGAGGCATCGGGCCGGCGCACCACGATTCCGGCGGCGTCGGAATAGACCAGGTCACCTGAAGGAAGCGCGAGCAGCGGAGCGTGAACACCGGGCAGCGCGGTCTGCGACAGGGCGCCGGCCGCGCCGAGCGGTACGTGAACTTCCCACAGGCCGGCGTTTCTCTGGACCATCAGCGTCGCTTCAAAGGGTGAGGGGAATGCGATGGCGAGCACGGTGTCCGCCCCGATCTGGTCGCAAGAAAAAGAAACGGGCGCGAATGCACTCCCGCGCCACTCGATCAAGGCTTTGGTGGATGCGATATAGGCGAGGGCCGTGGCGCCGCTGGGCGAAAACGCGAAGAGCGCCGGTCCCGGAGCCGCGATTATCGACGTGAGGACCTTGCCCTGTGAGTTAAATGCAGTGAGCGACGAATCTGTTTTCAGCAGTCCAAGGGATCCGGAGAACGCCTCGGTGACGATCTGGCCGGCGGCGTTTGCCGGCGTGACGGAGGGCCCGAGAATAAAGCTCCCGGATACTCCGAAGGCCGGCCGGAGGCCACGCCCGCTGTCTTGCACAAATCCGAGTTGCGGCGGTGCGATGGTGGGCTGAGCCCAGACGATCGCCGGGGACAGGAGAAGGGCGGTGATCAACAACTTTTTCATTACGGATGTCCTATCGTGATGCTGGGCGTGCCGATGCTGAGGCCGGCGACCGCCGGATTGGGTGCGGGATTCGACGACCCGCCGGAGTGCATGAATGCGAACCCAGCGCCGCCCGCCCCAGCAGCCGCAGCTGCTATCAGCCAGATCCATTTGTGGCCGCCGTGAGACGCCTTGAATTCGCCTTGCCCCCCGGCCGTGGGCGCGACGGCTACATCGCTCAGGTGCTGGGTGCCGATGATGCCCGCGCGCGCCTGATCCTTCATTGCGGTAATGTGGATCTCGACCGGACCCGCCGTCTTATTCCATTGCATGCCCCAAACGGAGGCGCGCCCGTCGGAGCCGGTGGTGACCAATTCGGTGCGCAGTCCGGAGCTGAACGTGCCGGTGGCGCCCTGGTCGGGAAGCCGAAAACTCACGGACGCCTTGTCCACCGGCTGGCCGGCTTCATCGGTAACCAGGACGGTGAGCCCGCGTGTGGCCCGCGTGCCGGTCTGATAGGTGACGCCGTCGCCTTCCACGACTTGCAACTGCACGATCACGGAAGCGTTGGCGCCAACAGCGAACGCGAGAGCGCAGCAGAGAACCCCGCGCGCGGCGATTATTACTGGGGATTTCACGCCCTATTGGTGCGATGGTTGGGGCGATATTCTCACCTCAACCAAGCGCTTACTGACGTGCGCGGCTCAGCAGAGTTATTGAGGACTTCAAACTACTGAGTGCTTGGTTGGCTTAACTGAGAAGTAGCCTGGCCAAAGTGACGCCACTGGCCCGAGGGCGCGTAGGGCGAAGTGTAGCTGCTGGCCTGAGGCGGCGGCGCTGGTGCGTTGTTAGGAGCCGCATTGGGCTGCGGCGCTGGCTGCTGAGGCGCGGTTTGAGCCGGCGGTGGCGCACCATACGGGGATCGATACTGAGGCTGCTGCGGATACGGATACTGCTGCTGCTGATACTGCTGTTGCGGAGGCGGCCCGTATTGATACTGCTGCGGAGGAGGAGCGCCATAGGAAGGATCCGGGGCATAAGCGTAGGGATCGGAATAGTAGGGATCGGTATAATAGCCGCCATATGGATACCCATAGGCGTACGGGTAGCCATAATAGCCGCCGTACCAGGGATAGCCGAATCCAAATCCGAATCCGAGCCCCCAGCCGCCATAGCCGTAGCCGCCATAGCCACGACCATATCCGTAGCCGCCGTAACCGCCGCGACCGCCACCATATCCGCCGTAGCCGCCACGATACCCGCCGCCATAACCGCCACGATACCCGCCTGCAGAGCCGCCACGGAAGCCTCCAGCCGAGCCGCCGCGAAATCCACCGCCGCCGGAACCGCTGCGGAATCCGCCCCCGCCGCCACCCATGGCATGACCGCCCCCGCCGCCCCCATGACCGCCCCCGCCCCTTTGGGCGAAACAGGTAGCTGTAGCAAATACCAATGAAATGAGGGCGATTTGCAGCGGGCGCATCACAAACTCCTTGGGCCGGACGTCTTCCGACTATGAGACGCGGGGCGGTTACCTTCGGATACCGAATTCTGGCACCTATTCTATCTGGGAATCATTAGCTTTTCCACATATTTACCGATCAGGTCCACTTCGACATTGATGGCAGTACCAGGCCCGTAGGTTTGCATCACCGTGTTCTGGTAGGTGTGAGGGATGACGGCGACTCCGACGACATCCCGGTCGATGGACGCAACGGTAAGGCTCACGCCATCCAAGGTGATGGAACCCTTCTGGATGACATAGCGATCCAGGCCGGCGGGGATACGGACGGTGAGCCACCAGTTGCCCTCCGGCAACGGCTCCAGCGCGAGGAACTCCGCGGTGCCATCGACGTGTCCCTGCACGATGTGGCCGCTTAACCGATCGCCCACCGCGGCCGGGCGCTCCAGATTCACGAGCGAGCCTTCGCGCAATGCGCCGAGGTTCGTGCGGGCCAAAGTTTCCGGCGACAGGTCGCACCAGAAGCCGTCGGATCGAACATTCACGGCTGTCAGGCACACGCCGTTCACCGCAATGCTGGCGCCCTCATGAATATCCCGCAGGACGTGCTGGCATCGAATGCGGGTGCGCGATCCGGCGGACGCCACGGTACCCAGCTCTTCGATGATGCCGGTGAACATTTATACCGGCTCCCTCACGATCGCGGCTCGGGGTTTAGAATGTATGCCTCAACGGCGAATTCATCGGGAGGGATGGAATGCAGACGGACGCGATGCAGTTGAATAGCGTCGGTCCGGCGTAACCGGCCTACGCCACCGGCCACAGGGAGCGATTGCAGGCCGCCGAGGATCTTCGGCGCGTAATAAAAGAAGATCTTGTCGACGATGCCGGATTCCAGCGCCGCCCAATTCAGCTTGCTTCCCGATTCGATCATCAGAGACCGGTATTGTTGGCTCGCGAGCCAACCGGGGAGCTTGGTGAGGTCCACGCGCCCGCCCGGATCATCGAAAACCAGCACTCGCACACCACGGTATTCGAGCGCGCGGCGGCGTTCATCGGACGCGGCTGAAGTAGTAATCACCGCGACGTCGCCGTTGGCGCTCGCGATCATGCGTGAATCGAGCGGGATGCGAAGCGTGGAATCGGCTACGATCCGCAGCAGCGGACGGCTGCGCTCTTCGCCGGTGCGGTCGGTGAGCAGGCAATCGTCGGACAAGACGGTGCCGATGCCGGTGAGAATCGCGTCGGAGTTGTGGCGAACCTCCTGCACGTGCGCGCGGGCGCGGTCGCTGGTGATCCAGCCGGTATTGTCTTCGGGCGCCGCGATCTTGCCGTCCAACGTCAGCGCGGCTTTCAAGGTGACGAGCGGAAGTCCGGTCTTCATCGAGTGAATGAAGGGCTCATTTAAGCGCGCCGCCTCATCTGAATATTCAGAGGCCACCTCCACCGCAACGCCGGCCTCATGCAATCGCCGGAATCCCTGGCCGGCCACTTGGGGATTGGGATCTTCCATGGCGGCGATCACTCGCGCGACTCCGGCCCGCACCAAGGCATCCGCGCAGGGCGGCGTACGTCCATGATGGGAGCAGGGCTCGAGCGTGATGTATAGCGTTGCTCCGCGCGATTCGGCGCCGGCCTCTTCCAGGGCCATCACCTCGGCGTGCTTGGCCTGCGCGAAGGTGTGAAAGCCGCGTCCCACGATCTGGCCATCCTTCACCAGCACGGCGCCGACGGCCGGGTTGGGGCTGGTGCGTCCCAGACCCTGCCGCGCCAGTTCCAGCGCTTCGTCCATGAGCGGGCTTCTCATCATTTCAGAATCATGCCGCAAGATTTCAAGATCATGCCGCGAATAACGACGCTATGAATTTGTCCGGTTCGAACGGCAGCAAGTCCGCCGCCTGCTCGCCGACGCCGACGTAACGAATGGGCAGGTTCAGCTCTCTAGCGATGGCCACCACCACCCCGCCCTTGGCCGTTCCGTCCAATTTAGTTAATACCAGGCCCGTGACGCCGCTCGATTCGGTGAACTTGCGGGCCTGCTCGAGTCCGTTCTGCCCGGTGGTGGCATCCAGGACCAGCAGCACTTCGTGCGGCGCCGAGGGAATCACTTTCGCCGCGGTACGCCGCATCTTTTCGAGCTCCGACATGAGGTTGGTTTTGGTGTGCAGGCGGCCCGCGGTGTCGACGATGACGTAATCCATTTTGCGGGCCTTGGCTGCTTGCAGCGCGTCGAACACCACGGCGCTCGGATCGGCTCCCGCCGATTGCTTAATCACTTCGGTGGAAGTACGCGCACCCCAAATCTGCAACTGTTCGATCGCGGCCGCGCGGAAGGTGTCCGCGGCGCACAGCAGCACGCTGCGGCCTTCGGATTTATATCGGCTGGCCAGCTTTCCAATGGTGGTGGTTTTGCCCGCGCCGTTCACGCCCACCACGAACACGACCGCCGGAGGCTCCGCCACGTGCGGAACCGGCCGTTCGGCGGCTTCCAAGACCTCCAAAAGATGTTGCGCGATCATCTGCTTGATTTCACCCGCGTCGGCCAGTTGCCGGCGGTCCGCGCGCTGGCGGATGCTTTCGAGAACCTCGTTGACGGTATTGACGCCGATGTCGGCGGTGATGAGCGCGTACTCCAACTCGTCGAGCAACTCGGCGTCGATCTCCTTGCGCCCGGCCACCACGTCTTCCAGCCGATCCAACAGGCCCGAGCGCGTCTTCTGGATGCCCGCCTTCAGGCGCTCCAGCAGGTTGGGTTCTTGTTCTACGGCGCCAAATAACGTCTGAATCATATTTGAATCATGGGAGATGAAGAGTGGAGCAACTTTATTGTAGCGGGACCGCTTGCTGACGCGCGCGGCTCAGTATTTGGTCCAGACTGGTCACAATCATGTCGGGGACGAAGCCGAGTTGATCCATCACGCGGCCGGACCGGTTACACCAACAAACGCCGTAGCCGAAGGCTTTCGCACCCGCGGCATCCCATGCATTGGACGAGACGAAAAGTATCTCTTCCTTGGGCAAATCCAGGGCCTCGGCTCCAAGTTGGTAAACGCGGGGAGAGGGCTTGTAGGTTTTGATCTGGTCCACGGAAATGATGCCGGCGAAGTAAGACTCCAGGCCATTATTGCGAACCGCGGCCTTCAACATGGCGGGCGAGCCGTTGGAGAGGATCGCGCACGGAAAAGCGCTGAGCGCATCGAGAGCAACTATTACATCCGGGAACACGGCCGGCGTCAGATAAGCATCGAGCAGTTGCCGCAGCTGAGGTTCGCTCGCTTCCATCTTCAGTTGCGTTAAAGCCGTGCGGAGCGAGGCTTCCGTGATTTGCCAGAAGTCTTGATAGCGATCCATCAGTGCGCGCAGCCAGGTGAATTCGAGCTGCTTCTGCCGCCAAAGCTGGGATAGGCTGGCCAGATCGCCGGCAATTCCCGCGCCCGCCCGCGCCACCACGGAGTGGACATCGAACAATGTCCCATAAGCATCGAATAGAAACGCGCGATATTCTTGCGGCATGCGGCGCACATCCAGTGTACCCGCCTCCGAAAAACTGGCCTACACTGATGAAAGCTTCCCTTGGACTTGTAAAAGCCGATTTTAATCAGGGGGGGTGCATGCGGCAAGGTCTCCTCGGCATGTTGGCCGCGGTAGCCTCATTTGGCCAGGCTCCGGCACCGGCTGGGGCGGCGCGTCCGGAATTCGAGGTGGCATCCATAAAGGCGTCGGCGCCCGGCGAGTTCGACCGGGGTAACGCCGGCTCGCACGTCGATGGTTCGCAGGTCAGTTTTAAGTTCCTCTCGTTGGGTAATTACATCGCGTACGCATACCGCGTGAAAAACTACGCGATCTCCGGGCCCGACTGGATGGCATCGGAACGGTTCGATATCACGGCCAAGCTGCCGGCCGGCGCAATAGCCAAACAGCTTCCAGAGATATTGCAGGCGCTGCTGGAGGACCGGTTCCAAATGAAAGTGCATCGCGAGAGCAAGGAACTTCTGGTGTATGCTCTGGTGATCGGAAAGGGTGGGCTGAAGATGCAAGAGTCGCCCCCCGACTCCCCTGTGGCAACCCAGAACGAGGCCCGGCAGGGCTTCAATTCTTCCGCGGTACCGCGTCCCGGGGGCGTGACGGTCAACGAAGGCAACGGCACTTATTACACGTTTGCCGACAATAAGTTCGAGGGCAGAAGAATGAAGGTCCCCAACATAACGAATGCGTTGGCGGCTTTCATGGATAGGCCGGTGGTCGATTTGACGGAGCTCAAGGGTAGCTACGATTTCGTGCTCGAGCTTTCGCCTGAGGACTTCCAGGCAATGGGGATCCGGGCTGCGATCGCGGCGGGCGCCACAGTTCCTCCACAAGCCATCCAGATGGCCGAGGCCGCCTCCGGTGATTCGCTCTCCAATGCCCTGGAAAAGCTGGGGCTGAAGCTGGAATCGCGAAAGTCGCCGGTGGAAGTTCTGGTGATCGATCACGCCGAGAAGACGCCGACAGATAATTAGGTCGAAACCGCTCCGCGCTCCGGTGAGTCTAAGGTGGAGACGAGGTGAACTGTCAATGAGCACTTGGTGTGTGCGCTCGATCCCTCTATTGTGCCTATTAGTTTTTTCAGGGCTGGCACAACAGTCAGTACCCTCGGCTCGGCGGATCACTCTCGATGTGGTGGTAACCGACAAATCCGGAAAGCCGGTTTCCGGTCTGGAGCAAAAGGATTTCAAACTTCTGGACAACAAACAACCGCAGAAAATTCTGTCGTTTGAAGCTGTGACAGGAGGCGCCGCGACGGCCGATCCACCGGTGGAAGTCATTTTGCTGAGCGATGAAGTGAACACTGCGTTCACGAACGTCTCGGTGGAGCGGGGGCAGATCCAGAAATTTCTAGCGCAGGGCGGCGGAGAGCTTCCGCGGCCGGTATCGCTGGCTTTTCTAACCGATTCGGGAATAAGGATCAGCGACATAACCACTCAAGATGGAAAGGCTCTGATTGCGGAATTAGATCAGAACAAGAACGGTTTGCGCAGCATTACCAGGGATCAAGGGTTCTACGGCGCCGATGACCGGGTTGGGCTGTCTCTCAAGGCGCTCCAGCAACTCGCGGCTTACGAAGCTCCGCGGCCTGGGCGAAAACTGGTGATTTGGGTCAGTCCAGGGTGGCCGCTTTTGACCGGCCCGAATGAAATACTAACCTCCAAAGAGCAGCAGGGAATTTTCAATCAAATTGTCGCGATTTCCGACAGTCTGAGGCGCGGCCGCATTACGCTCGACACCATCGATCCGTTGGGAACCAACGACGCGGGAGGATTTCGGACGTTTTATTACGAGCAGTTCGTAAAAGGCGTGAAAAAACCGGGCCAGGCGCAAATCGGAAACCTGGCGTTGCAGGCGATCGCCACTCAAAGCGGGGGGCGCGTTCTCAATTCCGATAACGACGTAGCGGGTGAAATCGCGACGTGTGTCGCGGACTCCAACGCGTTTTATGTTCTCACCTTTGAGGGCCTTCCTGGTGATGGCCCCGACGAATATCATTCGCTCCAGATCAAGCTCGACAGGCCTGGACTAAAGACATACGCGCGGACTGGGTATTACGCTCAGCCCTAGCGCCGCAATTTCCTGGCGGAAGTATTCCGGGGAACGCTAGAATACTCTATCGGAGGTTACGTGAAACTATTGTCCCGAGTTGCCCTGACTATCGTTGCCGCACTTCTGGCTGTGCCGCTGTTGGCGCAAACACAGATCGGCGGAGGCGCCTGCGATTCATCCTCTTTGAATGGAACTTATGCCGTCTCCGTTACCGGACGGCAAGTCAATAGTTCGGGAACCTTCCTGAGCGTGCTGCAGGCCAATGGGACCGCGACTTTCGATGGGCTGAGCGGCGTCACGATCACCAGCACCGCGGATACCAACCAGGCGACGTCCACGGCGCTGAACTGGTCGGGAACTTACAGTGTGCCGGTCAATTGCGCGGCCGTGGTGAACATCACTACCGGTGGCACCATCACGTTAAATCTAATGCTCTACAACCAGGGCAGGGACTTTCTGCTCACCGGGAATGACGCCACGTACTCTTATACCGGCTCCGGAGTTTTCCCTTTTCCCCAACCCGCTACGTGTTCAACGTCCACGCTAAACGGCCCTTTCACATTCAACACCACCGGGTTCCAGATTACGTCCAATGCCGTGAGTGACGCGGCGGACACCAACGGAACGCTACAGTTTGATGGGCAGGGCAACGTGACGGCGAACACGTCTACTGCTACCAGCACGCCACCCATCAGCCAGGACTCGCTTACGGGAACGTATACGGTATCTTCGGACTGCACCGGAATGGCGATGTTGACCGATTCTAATTCCAATGCTTATGCGATGAACTTCAGCATCTACAGCACATCCTCGGCGAACACGAATTTCTATCTCACGCTGGCGAGCACTGGAAATGCCCTTTCTTCAGGCGCGGGACACACTGCCTATACACAGGCGACCGGAACTTGTAGTACATCGAGTTTGAACGGTGGCTACTCGCTCAACGTGGGTGGGCGCGGAATCTCGAGCAGCGGAGTGCTCACCGGATCGCTCCAGTCGGTCGGCACTGTGACCTTTGACGGAAACGGCAACGCGACCCTGGCGGGAACGTTCAACACCAATGGGTCTCAAAACAATACGTATTCCTATGCGGGAACTTATACCTTGTCCAGCGATTGTTCCGGAACGTTAACCGGGAACTCGGTAACCTGGTCGCTGGTGGTCTGGAACGGCGGCGCTAACTTCGCCATGGTTGCGTTTGATGGAAAGGTCGTCAACACGGCTAGCGGCAACAACACCTCGCCGCCTGCCTGCGACACGCCCACTCTGTCGGGAGAGTACACGTTCACGGCGAGCGGTTTCCCCTTATCCGGGACTACGCTGATCGGTGCTCAGGACGAGGCGGGCATAATGCAGTTCGACGGCCAAGGGAACGTCACAGCCTCATATACCGATACGCAGGGAGGCACAACGCCGGTCTCTTACACGGCGACCGGGACTTACATGGTGGCGTCCGATTGTACGGCGTCGGCGAGCTGGACAGATTCTTCGGGAAATGCCAACACGCTGAATTTCGTGATCGAGGGCGCGTACGGTCAAAACGCGGAGGTGCTTGCGTTCGACTCGCAATACAACCGTCTGGGCAGCGCGCACTCAGCATTTCTGAATCCCAGCCAGTCCATCGGAAACGTGGCGAGCTACGCTATTAATTCCACGCCGCCGGGAAGCGTTTTTGTTCTATTCGGGCAAAATCTCGCCCCGAGTGCCGGGGGCGCGGTATCAACGACTCTCCCGACCACGATATTTAACACCTCTGTCACCGTGAACGGAGAATCCGCGCCGCTGTTCTATGTGAATACCGGACAGATTGACGCGCAGGTACCGTGGGACATTCCCGGCAACACCGTAGCGTCGGTGATTGTGACTAACGGAAGCTCCACCAGCAGCGCAGCGGCCCTCTACGTGTCAGGTACTGGAACACCCGGTATCAGCGTCTACGGCAATAATCGCGCCGTGGTGGTGAATGCGGACGGCAACGTAAATTCGGCGACGGATCAGGCCAGCGTGGGTGATGAAGTAGTGGTGTATTTCACAGGCGGTGGACCGGTACAGGCCGCCGGTACGTTGACCACAGGCGCTCCGGCTCCGAGTGGATTGTCGCCAGTGACCGGACAGAACTCAGCAACGGTGGGCGGGGTTGCGGCGAACGTCGTATATATGGGCTTAACGCCTTTTGGCATTGGGCTGTATCAGGCCAATATCAATGTGCCGCAGCTCGACCCAGGAACTTACCCGGTGGTGATCACGATAGCCGGCTATTCCTCGAACGACCCGGTCATGTCCGTATCGAATTAAGTTGATGCGGCGATGACAGTCAGAATCGGAATTATCGGCGATTTCAACGCCAATAATCCGACCCGCGTTGCGACGACAAGCGGCATTCAGCACGCGGCGGATGTGCTTGTCCAACAGTTCGAAGCGGTATGGCTGCTCACCGATCGGCCAGCGGAGTTCGGGGGAACGCGACATTCCGTTCATCGGCACCTGTGGTGGCTTTCAGCACTTGGTGGTTGAGTACGCGCGCAACGTGATGGGATTTCGAGATGCGGCCCACGCGGAGTCCGATCCGTATGCCTCATGCCTCTTCATTACTCCGCTAAGCTGCTCGCTGGTTGGAAAGACGATGGAGGTCGCGATCAAACCTGGGAGCAAAGCGTGGATTGCCTGCGACGCCATGCGATCGATGGAGAAGTTCTATTGCAACTTCGGACTGAATCCTCATCCGCCGATTGTGGAGTTTTGCCGGACAGCGGCTCATTTAGCGATCAAGGCTTCCAACTCGGCCCAGCGCGCGTAAAGTTCGTCCACGCGACGCTGCGCGGCTTGCGTCTTTTCGTATACGTCGGCGACGCGGTTCGCGTCCGACGCAAAAGCTTCCAGGTCTTGCCGGCATGCGGACAGTTCCTGTTCGGCTTCGAGGATCTTCGCTTCCATGGCATCCCATTCGCGCTGCTGCAAGTAGGAAAGTTTTTTCTTCGGTTCGTCAGGAGGCGCAACCGAGCGCGATTCCTTGATGACGGCCTTCTGCTTCGACGGCTCGGCGCGCGACGCATCGCTACGAAACGCCTCCCATTGCGAGTAATCGGCGAAAACTCCGCCGGCAGCGCCATCCAGGCCAATCACCATGGTGGAGACTCGGTCCAGCAAGTAGCGATCGTGGCTGACGAGCACAATAGCGCCCGGAAAATCGAGCAGGCCTTCCTCGAGAATCTCGAGGGTCGGGATGTCGAGATCGTTGGTGGGTTCGTCGAGCAAGAGCACATCGGCGGTGGCCAGCATCAGGCGTGCAATCATCACGCGCGCGCGCTCGCCGCCCGAAAGCCGCGAGACGGGCATGTCGAGCTGATCGTCGCGGAAGAGGAAACGCTTGGCCCATCCGGCGACGTGTATCGGACGGTCGCGATAAATCACCATGTCGCCCTCGGGACACAGAGTGCGGCGCAGGCTGGCGTCGGGATCCAGATGCGCGCCACGGTCCTGCGCGAAACTGACGATGCGGAGCTGGTCCGCGCGCCGGATGGCCCCTTGGTCAGGTTCCAGTTTGCCTTCGAGAATTTTGAGCAGCGTGGTTTTGCCGCTGCCGTTGGTGCCGACCAGCCCGATGCGAACCCCCGGCGAGAGGACGAGGTCCAGATTTTCGAAGAGCCGTCGGCCGCCAAGCGTTTTGCCAATGCCTTCTGCCTCGATCAAACGCTTGGTTTTGCGATCGGACGCAGTGAACTCGATTTGTGCCGTGCCAGTGCGGCTCCGAGCGGTGGACGCGGAAAGCTCTTCGATGAGCCGGCCGGCTGAATCGATACGAGCGCGCGATTTGCCGGTGCGGGCTTTTGGACCGCGCCGCAGCCACTCCACTTCGCGGCGAACCTTGGTGGCGAGCGCATCCTGCTGTTTGGCCTGCGCCTCGAGAAAATCCTCGCGCTTCTCCAGGAACTCGCTGTAATTGCCGCTCACCTGGAACGAGCCTTGCGGGTAGACGCGGTTGATCTCGACCATTTGGTTTGCAACTCGCTCGAGAAAATAACGGTCATGTGTCACGACTAGCGAGGCGCGCGCGGCTTCGATGGCGGTTTCGAGCCACAGAATGCCTTCGAGGTCGAGATGATTGGTCGGTTCATCGAGGAGCAGCACATCAGGCGACGAGATCAGCGCGGCCGCGATGGCGAGCCGCTTTTTCCATCCGCCGGAAAGTGCTTCGGCAGGCGTGGCGGCGTCGGCGAATTCAGCGCGGCCGAGCATCACTTCCACGCGAGTGTGCTTTTCGTCTTCGTCCAAAGGAAGGTCCCCGAGCGCCGCTGTGAGGACGGAGACGACCGTGTCGCCGGGCGCAAAGAGCGAATCTTGTGGAACGTAGGCGAGACGGGTTTGTTTGCGCAGGGCGCGCGTGCCGATATCGGGCGTGTCGTTTCCGGCCAGGACTTCGAGCAGCGTGGTTTTACCGCTACCATTAGGGCCAATCAGGCCGATCCGGTCGCCTTCGGAGATGCTGAGCGCGAGGTTTTCAAAGAGGACGCGCGCGCCGAACCGTTTGCCGAGAGCCGAGACGCTGAGGAGAACACCCATCCTCTTCAGGATGGCACGCCGCGACTATTTTGCAGCAGCGATCGAGTCCACTTGGATGATTTTGGTCTTGGCGTCAAGCGTCCCGGTGACGCTCACCTTTTTCCCGGCGAATTTTTCGGGCGTCTTCTGGTCGCTCAGCGTGTAGGCGTTCTTGCCATCGTACAGAACGTACGTGGCGCCGTGCGTATTCACACAGGCTACTGTACATTCGGCGTCTGTTGGCCCCATGCGCATGTGAGAATGATCGCCATCCTCGCACATGCTGTCGGTAACCACGCCGCTGAACGTCTGCTTGGGCGGCGCAGCCAGCGCCGCGGCCGCCACAAGCGCAAAAAGTACGAATTTCCGAGCCACGGAACGTTCGGTTTAGGAGCCCGGAATCATGATGTGGGCGGTCGACGTGCCTGCATTCATGATCCAAGCGCCATCCTGGGTCGGTTTGTCGGGCAATCCGAGCGACTGCGCTGTCGCGCCCGGCACCGCGATGGTGGTGTGACGATTGGCGTGCTCCGCGTCAGCGCCCATCAGGTGGATGAATGCCGATCCGAACTCGGGCTTCACCCTGGTTCCGTCTTTCTCGGCAGCTTCCAGCGCTGCCTGAACTGCTTTCCTATCGCCCATTGCTTCGAACTTCAAGTTCTGAGCCACGCGGGGCAGGTTAGCCATGGCGGTGCATTCCACTGTGAAGGGCGCGTGCCCAGGATAACCTGACAGGTCATAGCAGACCAGGCTGCTTGAGCCCTTCTGCAGGGTGTCGTAAGTAAAGTCAGGCTTCCATTTGATGACGGTGACATCTTCCTTCTTCATGCGAGCCGGGGCGGCCATCAGGGCCTTTTGGACGGCATCAGTTGGGGCTTGTGCGAAAGCAAAGCCTGAAACCGTCAAGATTGAGAGAACCATCGGGGTGATGCGTTTCATGCAGTAATCTCCAGTCATCTGCCCGGAACTTCCTCGCGAATGCCGACGCCAAAACATTTAGCGCTGCCGGCCCGATTCGCGAAACAGGGCTCTCGGGCGAATGGATTCAGTATACCCTGTCGAAGGCAGGTAGCGACTTCCTGCTTCCCAAGATGGCGCGAGGTTAGGCCGCGATACCATTGGCCTTTGTCCATCCATGCTTCGCATTTACGTCATCGCGACCGGCGGGACCATCGAGAAGGTTTACTCCGAGCAGACCGGCAACGTGCAGAACCTCGCGAGTAAAATCGACCGTTATTTTCGGCTGCTGCGTTTGCCCGATGCCGAGATCGAGGTGACGCACTTGATGAACAAGGACAGCCTGGAGATGACGGATGCCGATCGCGAACAAGTGCTCGCGACGGTGCGCGAAAAGCTAGAAGCGGAGCCCGCGCCGGTTATCATCACACATGGCACGGACACCATGGTTGAAACCGGATTGCTGCTCCAAGATAACCTGGGCGAGTTGCGATATCCTATCGTATTGACGGGTGCGATGACGCCGCTCGGATTCGAAGCGAGCGACGGCTTGCAAAACTTGACCGAAAGCCTGCTCGCGGCGCGCGTCCTGCCGCCCGGTGTTTATGTGGTGATGCACAACCAGGTGTTCCCGGTGGATCGGGTGAGGAAGGATCGCGAACTGGCGAGGTTTGTTTGGAAGTAACGCGGGTGAGTCAGAGTTGTTTGCGCCAGACCTGCGATCGGATTAGGCCAAGCCTCCGTTCTCGATGCTCGATTTCAGTCAGGCCGTAGCGTCGCAGCAGGTCACGATAAGGCGGGAGCTTCGAAACACCGAGACCAGCGCTCACCCGGAAGAAACCATACATCGCGGCGAGCCAGAGGCGAGCATGCAGGCCTCGAACCTGGCCGCACGGCTCTTGAAACTCGCTCACCATCCAGTTTGCGCGGGGCGACAGCAGCGCGCTGACCTTGCAAATCAGGGCCTCGGCGTCGCCTGGAGTCAAAATATCCAGGAAAAAATGAGTCACTGCCAGATCGAACGGACCGGCGGGCAAAGGCTGGGCAGCGACGTCCATTTGGTGAAATTCTACCCGCGGAGCCGCACTCACGGGCACTCGCCGGCGTGCCAGTTGAATCATCCGGGCGCTCGATTCAACCACTGCGACCCGGGCATGGCGATTGCATTCGACGAGCCGCGCCAGAAATCTGCCATCGCCCTCGCCCAAAATCAGAACACGGCGAGCGTCTCTGGCGTGCGACAGGAAATCGAAGCGCGCATGCTCCAGCGCGAATCCGAACGCTGCATATTCGAGCCACCGGTAGCTGGTCGCGATCCGTTCGGCGTTCATCTCAACAACAGGAACACAAGCGGGCTTAGCAACACGCCGTCTACCAACGCGCGCCGTGCGTCGAGCGGCAGGCGGCCGCCAAGCCAGAACAGAACCGCGCATGCGCCGGCGCTCATGGCAATCGACGCGTACCATTCGTTTCGTCCGACGATCGCACACGCCAGCACTGCCAGTAGGACCCAAAACAGATAAGTGCTCGCTAACCAGCGCGTGCACGGGTGGAGCGCAAGCGCGCGGTGCGAGGTTTCACGCCACTCCCAGGTTTCGATTGCGATCATATTTGCCAGGCAAAGGATGAAAAACGCGGACGCGGCCCAGGCCAGGCCGGGGCAGGGAAGCGTAATCCAAGCGGTGAGAAAGGTTCCCGCCGTGAACAGAACCGCAGCTGCAATTTCCTTGGGAATCTTGCCGGCTCTCGCCGGAATGTGGAAGATTGCCAGGTAGACCACGACGCCCGCGAGCGGAATCAAGCCATCGCGCAGAACCGCGGGACGCAGGCACAGGATTGCTATCGCGGCGTCGGTCGCCAGCACCACGGCCAGCAACGTTGCCATTGGCTTGGAATGCCGCCGATAGAAGCGATGCCGCGCCGGTTCTCCGCCAGTCTCAATGACAGCCGGTGGTTTTCGAGCATCCAGCAGCCTATCCAAAATATAAATGGCCCAAACGGTCAAGCCCAGCTCGATCCGCCAAGCCGGCCGCAATGGAAGCGAAAATTGGTAGGCCAGAAACGCCTGCCACAGCACGGCGACCAGCGGCGCATCCAGGCTCAGCAGGTTCGGCCACAGCCACAGGGGAGGGGAATGTTGGTCAGAAGCCAAACAATTCCACGGTACCGAGTCGAGCGGACTCCTGTAAACTGGTACAAGTGCTTCATTCCTCAAACCGTCGTGCGTTCCTGCGCGGCTTGGCCGGCGGGGCGACGGGTATAGCTCTGTCGCGTTATGCTCTTGCGCAGACTGGCGCCCAAACCGGTTCGGTCCCTGCCAGCGCGCCGCTGGAAGTCACCAAGCTCACCGATAACTTCCTGCTGATCACTGGCGCCGGTGGCAACGTACTGGCGGTGCTCGGGCCCGATAGCGTGTTGTTGGTGAATGGCGGATCCGCGGAACGATCCGACGAATTGCTGAAGCTGGTGGCCGATAAATCGGGCAACAAGCCAGTGAAGGTGCTCTTCAACACCTGTTGGCATCCGCAGAACACCGGTTCGAACGAAACGCTGGGGAAAGCCGGCGCCAAAATCATCGCGCACGAGAACACCAAGCTTTGGCTGAACGCCGAATTCGACGTCCGCTGGCAGAAGCGCACCTATGAGCCGAATCCCAAGGAATCGCTGCCGAACCAGACCTTCTATAGCGGCGTTCAGAAGATGACGTTCGGCGCCGAATCGGTCGAATACGGCTACATGAGGCAGGCCCATACCGACGGCGACATCTACGTGTACTTTCCAGGCGCAAACATTCTGGCTGCCGGTGACGTGGTCTCGATGGGCAGCTATCCGATTGTCGACTGGTCCACCGGCGGCTGGCTGGGCGGCATGGTGGAAGGGCAAAAGACCCTGCTAAAGGTAACCAATGCCGCGACGCGCATCGTCCCTGGAAATGGGCCAGCAATGGCGCAGGCCGATCTGCAGGCCGAGAATGAGATGCTGGCGACGGTGAAGGATCGATTGGCAAAGCTCATAAAGCAAGGGCTGAAGCCGTCGGAGATTGTGGCGGCCGCTCCCACCAAGGATTTCGATGCGAAGTGGGGCAGTCCGAACCAGTTTATCGAACTGGCCTATCGCGGTATGTGGGGACACGTTCGGGAGCTCGGCGGAATCGTTTAGATGTTACAGAACCGCGACCGTGAGGGAGCCGGTTGCAAAGGAGCGATTGACAAAATAATGCGTCACTGGGTTGTGGCGGTTTCCTTCGCGCTGGTAGTACCGGTATCCATCCCAATCAACGCCGCCTCGCCCTCGCGACAGGCCGCGACACCTCCCGCCTCCCTAGCCGCGCAACGAGCGATGCTCGATCGCTATTGCGTCACCTGTCACAACCAGAAGGCCAAAACGGCCAACGTGATGTTCGACACCCTGGACCTCACGCATGTGGGCAAGGATGCGGACGTGTGGGAGCGAGCGGTTCGCAAGCTGCGAGGTGGCATGATGCCGCCGATCGGGATGCCCAGGCCCGACCAGGCCACGTTGAACTCGTTCGTGAATTTTCTGGAAACGTCGCTCGATCAGGCTGCGCTCGATTCGCCCAATCCAGGAACCGTTTCGCTGCACCGTTTGAATCGCGCCGAATATCAGAACGCGATCAAGGACGTCCTGGGCGTCAACGTGGATGCCGCCGCGCTGCTGCCTCGCGACGACGTCAGCAACGGCTTCGACAACATCGCGAACGTCCTGAAGGTGTCGCCTTCGTTCTTGGATCAATACATCGCCGCCGCGCGAGAAGTGAGCCGTCGGGCGATTTCGCATCCTCCGCCAACTGAGCCGGTGAAAGCGGTCCTGCATGGCGAGCCCGCCGATCCAGATGCATTGCCGCTGGGTACGCAGGGCGGGATTGCAGCCGAGTACCTGTTCCCCTACGACGGAGACTACAACTTCACCATCACCGGGCCGTATCGAGTTCTGAGCATCGATGGTCTGACGACATCCACGAATGACTTTGTACACGTGAAGGCAGGGCTGCATCATCTCGGTCTGACGGCCGCGGCGCACAGTTTTGCGGAGCCCGAGGGGATGCTGCAGTCGTTTGTTCCGGGCCGTGCGTATCCCGGTTACGGCTTTGCTCCGGGTGGCGCGGGACCTGGTGGCCGCAGGGCTCCGTCTGGGCCGAGCATCGAGATCCTTGGGCCATATCATCCCACCGGCAAGCCCGTTCAAACCGAAAGCCGCGCGCGAATCTTCGTTTGCCAGCCGCCCGCGGAGAGCGAAGAGGCTTCCTGCGCGTCCCGGATTCTGTCGGAAGTCGCGCGCCGCGCTTTTCGCAGGCCTGTGACCGCAAAGGATCTAGTGGCGCCGATGGCGTTTTTCAAGCAAGGACGAGAGGACTCGGGTAGTTTCGAGGGCGGAATCCAGAACGGCATTATCGCTATCCTGGCCAGCCCCAAGTTCCTGTATCGGGCAGAACCCCCGCCGCCGAATCTCGCGCCGGGAACGAGTTATCGCCTCAGCGATCTGGAACTCGCGTCGCGCCTCGCGTTCTTCTTGTGGAGCACCGTGCCCGACGACGAGCTGCTCCAGGTCGCCGAGCGGGGCAATCTTAAGGCCCCGAAAGTATACGCGGAGCAGGTCCGGCGCATGCTGGCTAGCGACAGATCGCGCGCGCTGGTGACGAATTTTGCCTCCGAGTGGCTAAGGCTGCGCGACATCGATACCATCGATCCCGATCCATTTATTTATCCCAACTTCGATCCCAGTCTGCGAAGTGCGTTCCGGCGCGAGCTCGAGCTGTTCGTCGACAGCATCCAGCGCGAAGATCGCAGCGTCCTGGATCTGTTGACGGCCAATTACACGTTCGTCAATGAACGCCTGGCGCTGCACTACGGCATCCCGAACGTGCGCGGCGACGAGTTCCGGCGCGTGATCCTGCCGGACTCGAAACGCTATGGCCTCCTTGGCAAAGGCGCCATCTTGATGGTGACGTCGTACGCCAATCGTACGTCGGTGGTGCTGCGCGGCAACTACATTCTTGAAAACATCCTGGGAACGCCGCCTTCTCCGCCTCCGCCCAACGTCCCGGCGTTCAAGGAAAACAAGGAAGGCGAAAAACCGCACACGGTGCGCGAGACCATGGAGCTGCATCGCGCCAATCCGGTTTGCAACGCCTGTCATGGCATCATAGATCCGCTGGGATTCACGCTCGAAAACTTCGATACGGTAGGCGCGTGGCGCGACAAGGATCGCTTTACGCGGACCGCCATCGATGCCTCGGGCAAACTGGTGGACGGCACCGCCGTCAATGGTCCGGACGACTTGCGGAAAGCGCTGATGTCGCGTCCCGACCAGTTTGTAGGGACCATGACCGAAAAGTTCTTGAGCTATGCGCTCGGCCGCAGCCTGACGGCCTACGATATGCCGACGGTCCGGAAAATTGTGCACGACGCCGCGCGCGACAACTACCGATTCTCATCCATTGTGATGGGAATTGCCCAGAGCATTCCGTTTCAGATGGAAAGAACGCCGGAGCCGGTTGGGACGCAGGTTGCAGTGGCTCACCAGTAGGAGAGGGAGATTTGAGCATGTTCATTACGAAGAAGCATCTCGAGCGCCGCACGTTTCTGCGCGGCATGGGCGCGGCTGTGGCGCTGCCTCTACTCGATGCCATGATTCCGGCGCGCACCGCTCTCGCCGCAACGGCTGCCAATCCCACTCCCCATTTGGGGTTCATCTATTTTCCGCACGGCGCCGTCATGGACCACTGGACGCCGAAGACGGAAGGAACCAATTTCGAACTCCCGACCATCTTGAAGCCGCTCGAGGCTTTTCAGAAGCATCTGACCGTGGTGAGCGGCCTGGAGAACAAGCCGGCCATTAGCCCGGCCGTTCACGCCATCACGCCCGGAACGTGGTTGAATTGCGTGCATCCACGCGCCAGCCAGGATCCGTTCTGCGGTCCAACTGTTGACCAGATTGCCGCGGCGCACATCGGTCAGGACACGCCTCTGCCTTCGCTAGAAATAGCCATTGAAGGCCGCGGTGGCGGCGGTTCCTGCGATCGCGACTTCGGCTGTAGCTACTCGGGCACCATTTCGTTCCGCACTCCCACTACCCCGCTTCCGATGGAGACCGAGCCGCGCAAGGTTTTCCAGAGCCTGTTCGGCCAGGGCGACACGGCCCAGGAACGAAAAATCCTCGGAAAGCAATATGCCAGTATTCTGGATCTCATCTCCACCGAATCGACCGATTTGCAGAAGACCCTAGGCCCGGCCGATCGCGCCATGTTGAGCGATTATCTGGACACTGTGCGCGAAATCGAGCGGCGCATCCAGAAAATAGAGGCGCACGATCTTTCGCACGTCGAAGTCCCCAATGCGCCCGCCGGCACGCCGCCGCAGTTTGAGCAGCACATCAATCTCATGTTCGATTTGGTGGCGCTAGCCTATCAAGCCAACATGACGCGCATCTTCAGCATGATGATGGCGGCCGAAGTCAGCAATCTGACGTACAACCAGATCGGCGTGCCCGATGCGTTCCATCCGCTCTCGCATCACAACAATGAGCAGGCGAAGATGGACCGGCTGGTGAAAATCCAGGCCTATCACAGCGGGATTTTTGCGAAGTTCCTGGGAAAGCTTCAGAAGATGCCGGACGGCGACGGCACCATGCTGGACCACTCTCTGATTTTGTACGGCAGCAATATGAGCAACAGTAATTTGCACAATCACTATCCGCTGCCGACGTCGCTGGTGGGCGGATGGAAGACGGTGAAGGGCGGCCAGCATCTGAAATATCCCGACCAGACGCCGCTCGCGAACATGCTGCTGACGGTGCTCGATCGCGCGGGTGTGCCGATGGATCACCTGGGCGACAGCTCCGGTAAGTTCGCGGAGGTCTAACATGCGCAAAGCTTCGCTTGCCGCCGTGTTCGTCATCGCACCCTTGTTTGCCGGCGTTTCTGGCGACGTCTCGCTCGTCGAACTGGCGAAGGCCGATAACCAGCAGGCTGCGATTGCGCTCATCGATCAGCATGTCGACGTCAACACGCCCACGTCCGACGGCACGACGGCGTTGCACTGGGCCGCGCACAACGGCGACGTAGAGCTAGTGGACCGGTTGCTTCGCGCCGGCGCCAATGCCAGCGCCAAAAACCAATTTGGCGCTACTCCCTTGTCCGAAGCCGCGTTTCTTGGGAACGTCCCGATCCTGGAAAAGCTGCTGAAGGCGGGCGCGGACGCCGACTCGCCCGGCGCCGACGGCCAAACCGCTCTGATGCTGGTGGCGCGTACCGATAACGTGGCCGCCGCGAAACTGCTGCTTGATCACGGCGCGCATGTGGACGCGCGAGAAAAGCAGAAGGATCAGACCGCGCTTATGTGGGCATCGGCTGAAAGCCAGCCGGCCATGGTTCGCGAGCTGATCGCACATGGCGCGGACGTGAACGCGCACTCACGCATCGACGAAGATTTGGCGCAGGTCAGCTCGGAGCCCCGCGCCCAGCATCAGTCCTATGGCGGCTTGACGCCTTTGCTCTATGCCACGCGCGAAGGTTGCCTCTCGTGCGTCGAGAGCCTGGTGGAAGCCGGCGCAAAGCTCGATCTTACCGACCCGGAAGGCGTCACTCCGCTGGTGGAAGCCATCACCAATGCGCATTTCGATACGGCGAAATATCTGGTCGATAAAGGCGCAAAAGTAGATAAGTGGGATTGGTGGGGGCGCAGTCCGCTGTATTGCGCCGTCGACATGAATACCATTCCACACGGCGGAAGAGCGGACGGGCCGTCGCTCGATGAGACCACGCCGCTCGAGATCATCGCACTGCTTTTGGACAAGGGCGCGAATCCGAACCTGCAATTGAAGCTGCTCCCGCCTTTTCGCAGCGTGGGCGCCGATCGCGGTGTCGATCAAATGTTAACCATTGGCGTAACGCCGTTGTTGCGCGCGGCGAAAGCGCTGGACGCTCCAGCCATCCAGTTGCTGCTCGCGCACGGCGCGCTGGTGAATCTTCCGAACATTCGCAACACCACACCCACCATGGCCGCCGCGGGCTTGGGATCGGTGGACGCGGACACACGCGGCGTCTTCACCACGCCCGATGTTCAGGAGCGGTCGCTCGCGTCGCTCAAGCTGCTGCTTGCGGCCGGCGGCGAGATCAATGCCACCGATTTCCGCGGCCAGACGCCACTGCACGGCGCGGCCTTCTGGGGCTGGAACGATGTGGTTCAGTTCCTGGTGGAGCATGGCGCCAATTTGAACGCGGTCGATTTGAAGGGCAAAACGCCGATCGATTCCGCGCTGGGACGCGCGGGCGGCAACAGCCGTGGCGGACAGCGTATCGACGTCCATCAGGATACCGCGGACCTGCTGAAGAAGCTGGGCGCGACAGCAGCGAATTAAGCAGCTTCACACGTTCCATCGGAGTCTTTCAGCCAGGTCATGGCCTTAGTCAACGCTGACGGCACACTAAGCTCTCACCCCCCGGTGCCGCCGGAGCCTCCGCACGGACCAACGATTCACGCCACGAAGCACGAGAACATCCGTGTTTCCCCCGCTGTCATCGATGCCGCGCGAAAAGATGGTGATGAGCTGCTCCAATCGTTGCGAACCACTCCCACCGGCCTGACCCAAGCAGAGGCCGAAGAGCGCGCGTTGACGGTGGGGCCGAATGAGGTGGGGCAAGAGCGCCGGCAGGGCTGGTTCATTCGGTTGCTGAAAGTCCTTCGCAACCCTCTGGTGATCCTGCTGGGAGCTCTGTCGGCGGTCTCATTCGCCACCGGAGACGCGCGCGCCGGAACCGTGATGGCGGCCATGGTGGTGTTAGGTGCGACACTCCGCTTCGTACAGGAGGCCCGTGCCGACGCGGCCGCGGCGAAGCTCAAGGCCATGATCCATGTCACCGCCACGGTTCTGCGGGATGGCGTCGCCAAGGAAATGCCGCTGCGGGACCTGGTGCCCGGGGACGTCATCAAGCTTTCCGCCGGCGATATGATTCCGGGCGACACGCGGGTGCTTGCTTCCAAGGACCTGTTCGTTAGTCAAGGAAGCCTCACCGGGGAGTCGTTCCCTGTGGAGAAGTTCCACGATCCCCAGACCAAGGATGCGAGTTCACCGACGGAACTGAATAACATCTGCTTCATGGGGACCAGCGTCGAAAGCGGCACAGCCACCGCTGTCGTGGTCACTACGGGGGTCAATACCTATCTCGGCGGCATGGCCCACTCGATCGCCGAAGAGGCGCCGCCCACCAGCTTCGATCTGGGTCTCAGCCGCTTTACATGGCTCATGATCCGGCTCATGGCGGTGATGGTGCCCCTGGTGTTCCTCATCAACGGGTTCACCAAGCACGATTGGACCAGCGCCTTTTTCTTCGCACTGGCCGTGGCCGTCGGGCTCACGCCCGAGATGCTGCCCATGATCGTCTCGGTCTGCCTCTCCAAGGGCGCACTCGCCATGAGCCGCAAGAAGGTGATCGTCAAGCGGCTGAACGCCATCCAAAACTTTGGCGGCATGGACGTCCTGTGCACGGACAAAACGGGCACGCTCACCGAGGATCGCGTCGTGCTCCAGCGGCATTGCGACGTGTCCGGCGAGGAAAGCGAAGAAGTCCTGTTGGATGGCTATCTCATTAGCTACTTCCAGACGGGCCTCAAGAACCTGCTGGACCGGGCGATCCTCAATAGCTCAGACTTCCATGAACAAGCATTGGTCGAGCAATACAAGAAGTTGGACGAGATCCCGTTCGATTTCACGCGCCGCATGATGTCCGTACTGGTGCAGGATCCCGACGGCAAAGCGATCCTGCTTACCAAAGGCGCTCCAGAAGAAGTCTTTCAGCAGTGTTCGCACTTCGAGCTGAATGGAAAACCGTCGCCCATGGACCCCGACCTAATCGTCGAGCTGAAGGACCAATATGAGAGCCTCAGCAACGATGGCTTCCGTGTCCTGGCGGTGGCGAAAAAGGAGCTGTCCGGTAAGCAGGCCTGCTTAAAGGACGACGAGCGCGATCTCGTGCTCAAAGGCTACGTCGCCTTTCTGGACCCGCCCAAGGGCACCGCGGGACGTGCCATCGAGGCTCTTCACGGCCACGGCGTGGCGGTCAAAATTCTCACTGGGGATAACCCACTCATCAGCCGAAAAGTCTGCAAGGACGTGGGTCTTTCGGCCGACCCCATGCTCTTGGGCGGCGACGTGGAAAAAATGTCGGATGCCGAGCTGGCCGAAGCAGCCCAGAAGGCTACCCTCTTCGCGCGCCTCTCGCCCGCCCACAAGCAGCGGGTCATCCGCGTTCTCAGGGACAAAGGACATGTCGTCGGATTTCTCGGCGACGGAATCAACGACGCTCCCGCATTGAAGGCCGCGGATATCGGTATTTCGGTGGATACTGCCACCGACATCGCCAAGGAGTCCGCCGATCTGATCTTGCTAGAGAACGACCTCATGGTCCTGGAACGGGGCGTGATAGAGGGCCGGAAGGTCTTCGCCAACATCATCAAGTACATCCGCATGGGGGCCAGTTCCAATTTCGGCAACATGTTCAGCGTGCTGGGAGCGAGCGCTTTCCTGCCTTTTCTTCCGATGGCCCCCATCCAGGTGTTGACGAATAACCTGCTGTACGATTTTTCGCAAGTACCGATCCCAACCGATGCCGTGGACGAAGAGCTGGTGGCTCGGCCGCGGCCCTGGAACATCGGCGAAATCACACGTTTTATTCTTTTCATCGGACCCATCAGCTCGATCTTCGACTATACGACCTTCTTCGTCATGCTTTGGGTTTTCAACTGTTGGGATCCGTCGCGCGCGTCATTATTTCAGACCGGCTGGTTCGTCGAGTCCCTGATGACGCAGACGCTTATCATTCACGTCATTCGGACCAATAAGATTCCGTTCATCCAGAGCCGCGCGAGTTGGCCGCTGACGGCGACGACGTTAGCCATCATGGCCTTCGGAATGTGGCTGCCATATTCTCCGCTGGCATCGTCGCTCGGACTGGTGCACCTGCCCGGGTTGTACTGGCCGATCCTGCTGCTGACGCTGCTCAGCTATATGATCCTCACGCAGGTGATAAAAGTCTGGTTGCTGCGAAAGCAGTGGATCTAGCCGCGGACCGGCAATCTCCCGCTACCGATTCAGCGAGATTGTGGAATCCTTAAAGCCCGAGATCGCTGAGGCCGAGGTGTCCATCAGGGCGCCTCCCAGTGGCCAATGGAACTTCCGGTCCGCTTCGGCGATGGGAAGGTCGTTGATGCATGCGTGGCGAACCCGCTTGTCCAAGGACGTGGCCTCTTGTACAGGAGCAGGAATGCTTGTCGTTTCTGTCATTAAGATCTCCGTGTGTTTCTTCGGCGACAGGCTAGCGCCGATCGCTACCGATTGAGATACCGCTGGAGGGCTGCTGTTGCCCCCGAATGCCTTCTTGTGTGGGGGAGGGAACGGATGACGGCGGCGCGATTGCATAAGAATGAGCGGCTGCTGCACGTTGCTCAAGGTTATGGATGTTGAATCAAGCCAGTAGAAGCGAACGGGCAATTGCGATGTGACCGTCCGTCGGAACTCGAGTCCTCTGACCGACAGATGGCCTCTCGCCGAAGAGGCTTTGCGGATTAAGGAAGGGGTATGAACACTACTGAATCAGATCGAATTTCTCAGTCGCCCACCGCTCCGTTGCGAGGCGCAGGTTTAGCGGTGCGGCTCACGGCAATTGTTGGGGCCCTGGTAGTGACCGCGGGGCTCTTTCTATATGCGGGTGGTTGGTTCGCACCGCACAAGCTGACGCCGGCGAGGATTATCAACACGTTTGAGCACCTAAACGGAGCGCATCCCGGATTTCGGCGGAATCATGCCAAAGGGGTCTGCGTTACGGGCTACTTCGAGAGCAATGGCCAGGGACAAGCGGTCTCCAGGGCGCAGGTATTTCTCCCCGGCCGCGTACCCATAGTAGGACGGTTTGCGCTGGCGGGCGGAAAGCCGTATGCCGACGACACCCCGCAAACCATACGAAGTCTGGCGATTCTGTTCAAACAGCCGGACGGAGAAGAATGGCGGACGGCCATGGTTAACATGCCGGTATTCGTCGTCAAGACACCGCAAGCGTTCAACGAGTTCCAGTTGGCGTCCTCCCCGGACCCGGCCACTGGCAAAAACATCCCCGGTGCGATGAACGCGTTTCTGGCGAACCACCCGGAAACCGCCGCGGCGCTCAAAGTGATCGGCCAGCATCCGTTCTCGTCCGGATTCGGCGACAGCCCATATTATGCCCTGAACGCCTTCCGTTTCGTCAATGCCCAAGGTGAGTCTGCTCCGGTTCGCTGGTCTGTGACGCCGGATCAAACGCTCCAGACAAGCAGCGTGGCGACCAGCGACAAGAATTATTTGTTCGATGGACTGATCGCGCAGCTGCATGCCAAGCCGCTGCGTTGGCATTTGATCCTCACCATAGGCCAGCCCGGCGACCCCACGGCGGATGCGACCTCGGTCTGGCCGCCGAATAGGAAACAGATCGACGCGGGGACGCTCGCGATCAACACCATCGAGAGCGAAGATACCAGTCCGACGCGCGATATCAATTTCGATCCGCTGGTGCTGCCGGATGGAATATCGCCATCGGACGATCCGCTGCTGAGCGCGCGTTCGGCGGCGTATTCGCAGTCCTTCACCCGTCGCGAAAGGGAGCACAAGGAACCCAGCGCAATCTCAACAACGGAGGTTGAAAAGTAGCCATGTCCACGTTTACAAAGAGTCCCGTTCAATTCGCGCTCCCGTCGCGCATCCTCCACTGGCTGATGGCCGCCTGTCTTCTCGCGATGCTGTTCATCGGCGTGTCCATGGTGGCCTCGTTGGGCGACTACCACACACTCGTCTCGATCCATCGTCCGCTCGGAATCTTGATCCTGCTGCTGGCGGTCGTCCGGTTGGCCACCAGATTGTTGACGAGGCTGCCGGAGTTTCCGCCGTCCATGCCGCAACAGGAACGCTTTGTGGCGAAGGCCTCCGAACGGCTGCTGTATACTTTGTTCTTCGCGCTGCCGCTGGTGGGTTGGGCCATGCTGTCAGCTGGCCATTATCCGATCGTCATGTTCGGAGCGGTGCACCTGCCGCCGATTATGCCCGCGAGGCCGGAGCTCTATGCCACGTTGCGTGAAACTCACACCATCCTCGCGTATCTTTTGTTCCTGGCCTTTCTTGCCCACATGGGTGCGATGTTGTTCCACACGCTGATCCTGCGCGATGGCCTTTTGGAGCGCATGGTCCCGTGGTCCGTCCGCGCGGCGGAAGACAAAAGCAGAACGTGACCGGTGGGCGGCGCACGCCGTGCGTGATCCAGTCGCGATCCACTGGAGACGAGGGCCGATCTCCAGTGGCTCCCCCGCGCTTTGAAGCGTCGTCGTGGGATCTACGCGTTTAAGGGAAGGCGGATGACGAAGCGGGCGCCTTCGGCAACTGGCTCGCTCCAAATCTCGCCGCCGTGCTCAAGAACCGTCTGTCGGCAGAATGCCAACCCCAATCCAATTCCTGGCCCTGAGTCTTCGAACTCCACCAGCACGAAATCGCCTGCTTTCCGGACCCCAATCCGGACTCTTCCGCCAGTTGGCATAGCCTCCACCGAATTGGCAATCAAGTTGACGAAGACTCGCTCCATCCGAGAGCGCAGCAATGGCGGCTCTATGGCATCCGGTGCATCCACTAAGATCCGAATGTCCCGCGTGTCCGCGACCGCTAATGCCGCCGCGATGACTGTTCGGATGTCGCAGGTCTCGACGGTTGACTCGCGTCCACGGGCTATGCTCGCCAGGTCGGTCAACAGTTCGCGCACCCGTCCCGCTGCGCTGTGGATATTGGTAGCAAGCCGCTTCACTTGAGCCGGCGTGGCATCGACATCCATCAGCATTTCGGCGCCCACATAGATTGTGCCCAGTGGGTTCCTGAGATCGTGAGCGATGGAGTAGAAAGCCAGCGGACCTTGTAGAACCCAGCCCGCTCTAACGTGTTGCCCAACCTGTTGAGTCACGAAGGTGGAACGCAGGTCAACTTCCGCGAGCAAACTCCGTATTTCTATGGAATTAACGTTTCGATGGTGTCGGGGCGTGGACTACACTGCCCCCTTGAGGACGCCGAGTGCCGTTGAGCGCCGCTGGGCAAGTTGCCGATACGCCCGCGCAGCACGACGATCTCCTTATCGCGTGCCTCCAGATCCGCTTCCAGTTGCTGGATGCGCTTATTGGGTGCCTTTGCTTGAGCCAGCTGTTCTTGCGCGAAATAATGGAAGAAGAGGTCCGTCAGTCGTCGAACAGCAAAACTCTAATTCGTGACGGCGAGCACCCTGGCGGGGGCCGGATGCTCGTAGATGGACTTCATCGTATCCACGACGTCTGCGTAGGATAATTCGTCAGTCGCCCCTTCTCCAGCGAAAAGCACGATGTCGTCCAGGCTTAGTATGCCCGCGAGCGCGCCTTCAGAGTCCACCACGGGTAGCCGCCGCACTTGCTGCGCCCGCATCGTGCTGAGAGCGGTGTGAATGTCATCCGATGGCAGGCAGAAAAACACTTTTGGCAGTGCGACGTCACGAACGAGCATATCTCCGGCCTTCGCGTTGCGAGTGCCCAGCGCAATCGAGATATCCCGGTCCGTGATCATGCCGATTGCACGACCATTTTCGACTACCGGAAGGGCGCCACAGCCTTGTTCCCAAAAGATTTTCGTAACGGCCGCCAGATTCGTATCAGGATTGCAGAATCGGACACCTTTCACCATTACATCTTGGACTTTCATAGTACAGGTCCTCTCTGGAGTCGATCCCGGAGGGGGTACGATTCCGTGCCTAGTACCTGCACAGGGAAGGCCAAGGAAGATCGAGAAGATTCAAATAACATGCGAGGGCAGCCGCCGGGAGCTGAGAAGCTTCGCCCAGCGCTGCGCCGCTCCACGCAGTTCCTTACGGGCCATTTCTTTGCCGTCAGTGATGATCTTCTTCAGGTAGTCCTCACTCGTCGCCTGCGCGCCATCGCTCCCTTACGACGAAGATGAAGGTCCCGTAGTTGCTTAGCTCAGTTGGGCATGGAACACGAGCATACCCGGGAGGCGATTCACCAACGGCTCGCTGCGGGGCCCGAGCAAAGCTATCTCAGGGACTGGGTCTATGGCGGCATCGACGGCACCGTGACCACATTCGCGATCGTCGCCGGCGTAGTTGGCGCGCGTCTGGCTCCGCGCGTCATCCTGATCCTCGGCGTCGCCAATCTGATTGCGGACGGCTTCGCGATGGCGGCGAGCAACTATCTGGCTACTCGATCCGAACGTGAGGAATTCGACCACGCTGAAGCGGTCGAACGCCGTCACATAAAAATCTTTCCGGAGGGCGAACGGGAAGAGGTATCCGAGATTCTCCGGGGACTGGGGATCGTCGGCGACTTGCTCGACCGTGTTGTAGCGGCGATCACAGCGGATCGCGATCGCTGGGTGCGTATGATGCTCCGCTACGAATACGGTCTGCCGGCTTCAGTGCGTTCACCGTGGCGCGCGGCGGCATCGACGTTTTCGGCCTTTCTGGCTTGCGGTCTCGTTCCGCTGGTTCCATTCTTGGTGGGTGTGACGAGTGCCTTCTGGGTGGCTTCGGCGGCAACCAGCTTGACGTTCGTGTTGATCGGCGCGCTCAAGAGTCGATGGTCGATTCAGCCTTGGTGGCAGTCCGGCCTCATGACTCTGGCCATTGGCGGGGGCGCGGCCGTCGGGGCTTATTCAGTCGGAAATTGGCTTCGCGTGCTGACCGCGTAAGCCTTTTACAGCGAAGCTACCGAATGGGGCGCGGACTCGATCGTGGTTGGTTCCCATGGCACGCGTGAATCGGCCTTTGCTAGGAAGCGTCTCCGAAGCGGTTGTCTTGCACGCACGCTACCATCTATATATGCGTGGTTTGCTGTATTTTTCCGCCTTCACTTTGGGCTCGGCCTTATTCGCACAGGGCGCGGAATCGGGAGTTCAAGCGTACCGCTTGCGATTCTTCCATACTCACACGGGCGAGCGGCTGGACGTGGTTTACCGGATTGGCGATCAGTACATTCCGGAAGCTCTCGATAAGTTGGATCGCTTTCTGCGCGATCACCGCACCGGCGATATTCACCATTACGATCCCCGGTTGTTTGATCTGCTCAACGATTTGACCGCATCCGTGGGCCGCGCTGGCGCTGAACTGCACGTAATTTGCGGCTACCGCTCGCCGTGGAGTAACGAATTTCTGCGGACTCACACTGTCGGCGTCGCACAGCACAGCCTGCATATGGAAGCAGAGGCCATCGACATTCGGCTGCCTGGACTCAAGACTTCTGCGTTTCGCGATGCCGCACTGGCCCTACATCGTGGAGGGGTTGGCTACTACGCCAAATCCGATTTCATTCACGTGGACGTAGGCCGCGTGCGGCGCTGGTAGGCTGCCAGCCTGAGTACGGATACCCGTGGTCCAGGAGTCCTGCCAGCGCGGCGTCGTGCCCGTAGATGTCGTCGAAAAAGAACACCGCTTCGTCCTCCCGCACTAACGCGGTGCCATACACGATCAGCACGGGAATCGGTTTGTCCAGATTCACGCGCTCGGAATCGACGCCATGCTCCGCTTCCCGGATGTGGTCCATATCCCAGCCCGGCACACCGCGCAACACCCATTGAGCCAGTTCCTCAGGGTTCTCCACACGGATGCAACCATGACTGAAATCGCGGCGCGATCTCAAAAACAAGGATTTTGCCGGCGTGCCGTGCAGGTACACGTTGTATTCGTTCGGGAAGAGAAACTTTACCAGACCTAGCGCATTCTTCTCACCCGGAACTTGTCGGATGAAAAGCTTCCCGGAACGAAGCTGCGCCAACAGATCGGCGCTCACCGCGCTCGATGATATAACTTGTCGCCGCGAATCTACGATCTCATAATCGTTCTTGGCCAGGTATTCCGGATCTTTCGCGATCTTAGGCACAAGCTCGGCTCGCTGGATGCTGAGAGGCACGTCCCAATACGGGCGAAAGATTACGTGCGTCATCTCATTGGAAAACACTGGAGTCTTGTGACGATACGCCTTGCCTACCACGACCTTCATTTCAAGTTCCGGGCGATACTGTTGGTCGTAGGCGCGCAGCCGGAATTCGGGAATGTTTACGACGATGGGCGGCCGAGGGAAGGAATGCGGGACCCAACGCCAACGCTCCAGCACCAGTTGCAACTGGCGAACTCGCTGACTGAGCGGCGTGTTCAATTGTTTGAGTGTGTCTTTGCCGATATGTCCGTCAGGTTCGATTCCATGACGAATCTGGAAGCGCTTCACCCCATCCACCAGCGTGTCGTTTGGCCCGAGATCGCCTACCAAGCGCAATAAACGCTCCACTCTGGGCAAACCTGGAGGATCGGTATCTTCTCGCGCGAGAGCCAGATATCGCGCCAGGGCCTGCTGCGTGCGCCAATAGCCTTCGAAGGGCGGCTCCAGCTGATTTAAGTCCTCAACAACATTCCGAGAGTTTATTAGCGCGCGGACCGCTTCTGCAAGGTCGCATTTCTTCTGGTCGAAATGGAGACCAAAAGAGAACACCGCAGGATCTACCCTGCCTGAAGAGACGTCCGAAATGTAGCGCATAACCGAAACCGTCAAGGCGAGGTCGAAACGGACTGCTTCCGGTTCCGTCCATAAATGCAACAGGCGGCCATTCCATCGCGAGCCGTCATAGTCTTCGGGATCTAGCCCTTTCAGTGACGCGTTTTCGAGAACATGAATTAGGGCTTGTGCTTGAGGAGTCGCGTCGCCTCTCTGGGTCCATGCAAATTGATATGTATTCGACTCGTAGAAACGTGCTACATCCGGCTGCAGGTTTGTGAAGTTCGGCCAGTGTAAGTCTGTCAGGGCGCCAGAATCCACCAACTCGTGCAGTTGCTGAGTGGGCGGGACCGCGGCAGCCCCAGCCACGAGAACTGCCGACAACAGCGCCAGCCTCACACAGAGCTCGTAGCGTGAGATTCCACAGTGAGATGGTTGGATAGTTCGCGGAGCCCGGGGGCTGACCACACCGCCCGTTCCGCTGCCTCACGCTGGGCAATGGAACCAACGCACCCCCATAAGCGCGCGCAGTCGCCTTCCACTTCGACCACAACCCTGTGAGTATCCACGTCCGCGCAGCGCTCGAGCGCGGCTTCGATTTCGTTTTTCAGCTCCAGCGCCGGAACAGCGGGCCGCACCTCGATCAAATTGGTGACGCCCACCACGCCCTTCAAGTCGCCAACCGCGTCTTCAGCGGCTGTCCTCTGGAATCTACGCTCCACTGCTCCTTCCAGCACGATCCAACCGCGCGTGACACTCACGGAAATGCGTTCGTGTGGAACTAGAGCATTCCAGGCAAGCACATTGGCGGCTGCCCAGGCAATGTCGGCATCCGTGCGTTCCGCTGACTCAACCGGCCGCACTTCCAGTTGGCTGCTCACAGCTTGGACGCCTCGAACGCGCCCAGCTGCCCGCTCCGCCGCCCGCTTGGAAGCATGGCTATCCACAACACCGCTAAGGGTGACGATGCCATCCTTGACGCCTACCCCGATTTCAGTGGAACGAACCGCCGGCTCCCAGTCCAATTCGCGGATCACGTCTTCCTGTACGCATTTGTCTTGGAACATATGGCGCCTCCACCTACCAGCGGAGCACGCACGGGGCCAAACACTACGCTATTTCACGTAACCCTTTTCGATCAGTTTTTGGATGATTCGTTGCGCATCGGACTGCGGGGTTTCTCCCTGGAGCACAACATCCGGCGCCTCCGGTGGCTCGTAAGGGTCTTGTAGTCCTGGTACGTTCGTCGCCTCGCCGGCGGCAGCGCTGCGATAGATACCTTTGGGATCTCGCACCTTGCAGGTCGCGAGGGGCACATCCAGGTAAATTTCGATGAATCGGCCAATCTGGTTCCGCGCGCGTTCACGGTAAGCCCGTCGATTTGCCGTCGCGTCGAACACCACCGGGACGCCGTGTTCCACTAAAAGCGATCCGACGAAGACCATTTGTTGGTAGAATGCTTCCCGCCCCTGGGCGTCATAATGGCCCGCGAAGACCTTCCGCAGAACGTCGGACTCCAATACCGCTACGTCTATGCCGCGGTCGGCAAGTTGGGCCTTTAGCGCTCTCGCGATGCTGGACTTGCCAGAAGCGGGCAATCCAGTGATCCAAATTGCGAACGCTTCATTCTTACGTTCCACAGTATTTGTTGACTTGGCGTGGCTCGAAGCTCTGTTGTTCCAGGACCGCCAGGATGAAAGCGAGTAGCTTCTTGCGTACTGAATCCTCCAGCGAGGGATACCAAACAGGGCTCGCCAGCACTAAAGCCCTGAATACAAAGAAGGGCGCGGCGACCTGTAGGATCTCGCGATCTCCGGTCTTTTCAAGATAACGATCCCAAAACCTCAGAAATAAGCTTTCGAAAGGACCTTGCAGTTTCCCCGTGCACTGCAACGAAAAGAAAACGTAATTCAGAGTGATGCACGTTACATCGTCGGCCGGGTCGCCATACTCGCCGCGCGAACGGTCCAGCAGGCGAAAATCGGCGTCCGATCCAAACAGAATATTCCAGGGATGAAAATCGCCGTGGACTCTCCGCAGCCGATGCACGCGATTCTTGAGGCGCCAACGCCATTCGACGGCGCGATGCTCGATCTGCTCGAGAACTCGTGGCGTGAACAACGGGTGAGGCGGATATGAATCCGCTAATCCCATGATGCACTCTCCGTCGCCCACCAGTTCGCGATTGCGGCGGATGTACAGTCGTGGATCGCTGCCGCGCTCGGCATGAATCTCTACCAGGTAATCGCAGAGCGCGTCGGCGCGGGCCACGTCCAAATCGGTCAGCCGGCCGGTGTCGCGCACCCGATCTAGATCCAGAGCGTAGGGCTGGCCTTCCGCATATTCCGTAAGTAGACAAAACTCCTCGACGCCGCCGAGCGAAATCAGACCGCCGCCGGACTGGAAACCACCAACATCCAGCGATCGCACGTGACGCGGGAGGCGATTGAAAGCTTGGTGCGACCACAATAGAATGCGAGCCCGGTCCGACATATGTTCGTGACCGAAGGAACCAGGGCCCATGGTATGAAGGACGGCGCTATCGCGACGACCGCCTGCCAATTCGTAATCCACCCGGATGGGTAGGCCATATCCAAAGCCCTTGCCCTCCTCTGGCTCGCCCAGGCGGCGCAGTTCCACTAACCGAACATCCTTTCCGAGGACGGAACGTAAGTATTGCTCGACGGTGTCCTTTTGGAACTGCGGGGCTTCACTCATTTGCGGTTGCGCGATGTGCATCAGAGAGCTTTAATTCCATTCGAAGAACGGCCTCCAATGCGGCGATCGAATTGCACGTTTCATTGTAGTTCGACGGAACTCGATTTTAGGAGGCATCGGATGAAAGTGCGTGAAGTCATGACGAAGAACGCGAGTTTCTGTGGGCCGGAGTCGACCCTGGAGGAAGCGTCCTTTCTAATGCAGAAGAACAAATGTGGCTTTCTTCCGGTGGTGGGAGACGGCGGCAACGTGATTGGAATTATTACGGACCGCGATATGTGCATCGCGTTGGGCACTCGCAATCGCAAACCGTCCGACGTGGGTGTGTGGGACGTAATGCCACGAAAGCTTTTCACGTGCATGGAGGGGGACGATATTCATTGTGCTCTGAAGACGCTACGCGACGCCAGAATCCGGCGGCTTCCCGTCATCGATCGCGACGGCTCGCTGGTTGGAGTTCTCTCGATCGACGACATCGTGCTCCATGCGCGAGAACAAGTCCTACGCGAAAACATTTCCTACAGGGATGTCGACAATACCTACCAGGCCGTGCGAGGCCGGCCAGCGCTCCCCACGCCTGTTCCGCCAAACAAAAGGGGCGTCACCGTGTCTTTCAAGAAGTGAATCCTCGAAAGAACCCGATTGACGACGGGGGCGTCGAACACGCCCCTATTTTGCTATTTTGCTTGCATTCACATTCCGTCTACTTCTACGAAACTCGGATCCCGATCTTCAGTACGCCGCGCTCGCGCCCTTCGAACATCTTGTAGGCTTCCCGGATTTGGGACAGCGGATAGAAGTGCGTCAATAGCGGCGTCAAGTCGATGCGATGCGCTTGCACCAACCGAATCAACCTCAGCATGCGCTCCTTGCCGCCGGGACAGAGAGTAGTCACAATCGTTTGATCGCGTAGCCCGGCGCGCAGCGCTTCGAGCGGCAGACTCAGGTGTCCTGGATACACGCCAACACTCGACAGTCTCCCGCCGGGCCGGAGAGCGCGCAAGGCGGCCTCAAAGGTTGCTTGAGACCCTAACGCCTCGATCGCCACATCCACTCCGCGGCCCTCGGTTACTTCTCGAATCTCTTCCAGCGGATCCCCCTCCGCCAGGACTACCGCGGTCGCTCCGAAACGTTGCGCCATCTTCAGACGTTCCGGATCATCATCTATCGCAATAATCTCGGATGCTCCCATTAGACGCGCGCCCAGCGTCGCGCACAGCCCGATCGGTCCCTGCGCGAACACCGCCACTGTGTCGCCCAACTGGACCTGGCCGCGCTCGGCCGCCGCGAATCCGGTGGACGCGACGTCAGCCAGCAGAATGACCTGTTCGTCGGAAAGCGCCTCGGGAATCACGGCCAGGTTTGCCTGTGCGTTGGGAATCAAGGCATACTCGGCCTGAACTCCGTCAATGGTATTCCCGAGGCGCCAACCGCCGAGCGGACCGCCACACTGAGACCTGTCACCCCTCAAGCAAGCCTCGCATTGTCCGCAAGGTGTAATCGCTCCGATCAGCACGCGCTGGCCAACCGAATAGCCCGTTACGCCGGCGCCAACGTCGTGGATCACGCCTACTGCCTCATGGCCCAGCGTCAACCCTTCGGCTACGGGATACTCGCCGTGCACGATGTGAATGTCCGTTCCGCAAATCGTACTCAGCTTTACCTGAATCACCGCTTCCCCCGGACCAGCGGTTGGAATCGGTTTCTCTTCTAGCCCAAACTCCCCCGGCCGGCGGAAGACATTGGCTTGCATTACTCCAGAAAGAAGTTCTCGTGTCGGCTCTCTCTCTATTAGCGTCAGAGGCATTTCCCTCCTCTCCTTGAGGACCACCCTCTTGAGGACCACCCTCGAAAGTGCAATTGATGCTCCAGCATTTTTCTTAGATACCCGCTCAGGTGTCCTTGTGATCTGTGTGCCATCGCTCAGGCAATGCGTGCTCTTACTCACAGACTACTGCTGCTACTTGCTTTGAATATCGCGGAGATAGCGGGCCAGGTTGTCGATTCGCACGCGGCCGAGATCCTGGTCGCGAGTCACTTGAGAAAAGATCGGCCCCCAAATTGGCATGGCCCGCGTTCCATGGCCGCTAGGAAGGGCTTCTTCGCCGGAGATGATGCGGTCTACTCGCGCTAGCGGGAAATCTCCACCGTTGCGGGCAGCGATCCGAGTCAGGTCCGAAGGTGGGACTTTGAGCCATGCCGCCATCGGGCCATTGCCTTTCGCATCCTCGCCATGACAGGAAGCGCAATAGGTTTTGTAGAGATTGTCTCCTCGAATGGAGATGATCAGCCGTTGTTCGCCGGCTCCAGCTCGTGCTTGCTTCCCGTCTTGAGCCGCGGTGGCGGCCCAAGCCAGCAGGACACCCATGATCGTCAAGCTACCAAGCATTTTTCCGTTCATAGCGCGTCTCCCTAGCGGGGATGGAGCAGGGCTACCGCGGCTACACTCACCATCACGAGTGCAATCAGCGCGAGCCACTTCTCTCTTGAACTGCCCCGCGGCGGCTCCGGAAAGGGTCCACTGGTTGGAATCAGCTCTGTCGAAGTTGGCATGGCATGGTCCTCGCCTGGAGCGAGGAGCAATCGGAATGCCGCACCTGTCAAGCGGTAAACCCGCGATTCTGCCGCGCGGTAGCCTATGCCGGCTGCTGGATCTCACTCAGGCTCCGCGTTGGAGAGCCAAATCGTGCAATCAATCCGAAGCGGCGAGAATGCCGCGCATTAGCCGTGACCGTCCGCGCTTCAAAATGGCCAGTACGATCTGCGCTAGTCCAGGTCCCGAATTCAGCGAGGAAACGGCGACAGGCGGACGGGATCAGGAAGCTATGAGGATGTGGCTGGGGAAGTGCTCAAGTAGAGATGCCGTGACACTCCCATTAGAGGTCAATTTCTGCAACATGCGGCCGGATCCCAGACTGATGGAGGCAGCTCAAATCGAAGTTGATACATTAGAGCGTGACAATCTCATCACAAGTTGTCGCGTCTCGATCGTGGCCCCAGAGACCGGATCCAGACTTTCGGCGGATAACATTCGGATTGTCGTTCTCGCAGGCCCTAGGATGCTCTGCGCAGAGGGCGATTCGCGGTGGTTCCGATGCCTACGGCATCCTTGGCCCGAGAAGGTGGAACCGGACGCCGGCCAGACCGCGCTTCGTCGAGCGTTCGCTAAGATTCGTTTCCAGCTCCAGGGTTCTTCCTGACTCCTACCCATTGGATTCGGTACTTGGACCGACGAACTCATAACGCGCACGGATGGCCTGCATAAGACTCGACGCAACCTCGGGCGTGCCAATGCCGCGATAGTCGTTCTCAATTCGCCGTAATGTGTTGGCCAGAGGATAATCGCCAAAGACGCCGGCGATCCAGTTTGAAAAATCGCGGCGGCTCAAGTGGCCATCCAGCGCAGTTGCCGGGGATTGTTCCAGGATCGAAACGAATTCACGAAGGGTCCTGGCTCGCCGCCCAGACTG
The DNA here is from genome assembly GCA_052148835.1 of Bryobacteraceae bacterium. Taxonomy (GTDB): domain Bacteria; phylum Acidobacteriota; class Terriglobia; order Bryobacterales; family Bryobacteraceae; genus Palsa-89. The sequence goes on along the minus strand of JBKQHJ010000118.1, from coordinate 23,812 downwards.
TGAGCCGTTGCGCCAGAAAACGAATGCATGCCGCTCTGAGACCGGAAGATCGACGTACTTCGCCAAGTGCCTAACATGGGGTGTTAGCCGCGGCGCTAACCGGATTCGGCGGACGTCACCTGCTGCTTCTTGGGTGATGGGCAGTGCGACTGCCTCGCCGAAGACGAGACTCTCGAATAGTCGCGCCCATTCGCTTTCAGTTTTGGAGCCTGCACACGAGCCGCACAAGGCACGGAGTTCGCGGACCTCCTTGGGATCGGATTCGCGCGTTACGATTATGGCCTGACAAGTAGCCAGCAGGTCCCGGCGAAGCTTCGATGCTCGATAAGTAACGAGAGTATACCCGCTCACGTCCAGATCCAGCAGCTCGGGGGCATGAGGATCGTCCAAGAAATAGTGGGCTTCGTCTACGATGATCCGGTGCGGCAACCCGGTGTGGCGCCTGAGCGTTGCGAGCGCCGGTAGGACGGTGTGCAGATACTCAAGCTGCTCCTGATGAGGAGTCTGAGATAAATCGACCACGATACTAACGTCGGCGTGACGCAATGCGTGCAAGAACTCCCGAGGGCGCGGTAATGGATATGCGCCGCCAAAGACAACCACCCCCGGCAGGGCTTCGAGTGAAGTGTAATCGCCTTCTGGATCGATAATGCAAAGACTATAGCCATAGAGGACGAGTTGTTCGCACAGCAACCCCGTAACCCACGACTTCCCGGTCTTTGGATCTCCGGCTACCAGCACGTTCCGTCCCCGAATGGCCAGGGCCAGTGGACTTCCGTCGTCGGTGTGACCAAGCAGGAGATGACGCCGCGTCTTGAGAGGCTCAGGAATCACGCCTCCGTTCACCAGCGTCCGGATGTAATCGGCCACGGCGGGTGGACCATCGCCAGGAAGTACGCAATCGGCACACGCCTTCAAAACCTCGCTGCCCCAGGCGACTGCTACACCTACCTCGCACGAACGGAGCAGCTCGTGGTCGTTCTCGGCATCGCCGATCGCCACGGTGTTGTGCGGCGACAGACGGAGGATAGCGTGCGCCTCGCGCAATCCGGTCGCTTTACTGATGGCCTGAGGCAGCACCATCACGCGACTACGGTTGAATATAAGCACCCGCGGCAGCTCTAGTCGTTGGAGGACCGCGAGAATCCGCGGAGCAGTGTCCTGGTCGGCGTCAATGATGGATTGTCCAACAGCAAAGAGAATTCCTTCACGCCGCAACTCGTTCAGCAGAACCGCGGGCGGAGGTTCCGCGAGGACCCTTGAGTATCCGCTGTCGGGAAACTCAATAACAGCGCCGTTCTCGGCTACCACCGCGTCGACGAAGTGCAGGTCGCCCGCTACCCGGCGCAAGTCCTCGAGAATTCGGCCTGTGACCAGCAGGACGATCACGCCCATTGCACGAGCCTCGGCGATGGCTTTGCGCACGTCGGGATCAAGGACATCGTTTTGGGCTATGGTGCCGTCGAAATCCAGAGCAAGGGTTGAGAGCTTCACGATACCGCGATCCTGTACCACGCCTTGAGCATTCCGGGGACCCTTTGTTGCAAAAAAAGTTCGCCCTTCCAGGATTCTGATTGACTTTGGTATATAAGATGCCCTAAACAAGTCGAACGCCGTGGCGCTTCCAATTGCAGCCAGATCGGCATCGATAGTTCACAGACTGCTTCCAAACGCAGCAACGGCGCATGGCTTGGAGGGGCGTTATGTTGAAAAGCACCATCCGCCTTGCAGTGCTTTTGTTGGTCATCGGGTTTCCTTCCCTACCTCGATTTGAGCTGCGCGACGTCAGCGGGGTTGTCACGGATAAGAGGGGGAACGCGCTCCCTGGCGCAGCCGTCCAACTGGAGAACCTCAACAACTTGTCAATCATGTCTTACATCACCGCGCAAGATGGACGTTACTATTTCAACGGTCTCTACGACGATATCGACTATACGTTGAGGGCGAAATACCGACAGCACTGGTCCGAGCGAAAGACATTGAGTAAATTCGATTCGTCCCGGCATCCCAAGATTCAACTCATCATACCTATCGAGTAGTGGGGGGCGTAGGGATGCTGCGTTTCTCGCCTCGGCTCAGACTGCTTAGGTGTGAGCCTCATCGCGCTGGTTCCGGCCGCTTCAGTGTGGGAGGCGATTGCGCCAATTTGCGCAATGGAGCGCAATTCTGCGCAGCCGGGAACTCGTTGAAGTTACAGCGAATCAACTGCCTAGATCGCTAAAACCCCGAGAATCATTGTTGATAACGAACTCTGGCTGGGCGAACGTTCTTGTGGGCTGGAACCTGCAAAGGTTTCAACGACACCGAGTTAGGAGACCAGGATGTGCTTGGCCGTTCCCGGAAAGCTCTTAAGCGTCGCGGGCGACGATCCCGCGTTTCGCATTGGCCGCGTGGACTTCTGTGGCATCAAGAAAACAGTCAATCTCGCCTTTACCCCTGACGCCGAGCCGGGTGACTTCTTGCTGGTGCACGTCGGTTTTGCCCTCACTCGCGTAGACGAAGAAGAGGCCCACCGCACCTACCAATATCTCGCTCAAATCGGGGCGTTAGCCGAAGAAGGCCTCGCCCCAAAGGGCGAGAGGGAAAGTGTCCCGTGAAGTACGTCGATGAATATCGCGATCCGAAGATCGCTCAGGCCGTCGCGGGCGAGATTGCTCGCAAAGTCACTCGACCTTGGGTGCTGATGGAAGTGTGCGGGGGCCAGACGCACACGTTGATGCGTTACGGCATCGACGAACTACTCCCGCGCGAAATCGAAATGGTACACGGGCCTGGATGCCCAGTGTGCGTTACGCCGCTCGAGATGGTGGACCGCGCCATTCGAATCGCTGCGCTTCCGGGCGTGATCTTCACGTCTTATGGCGACATGCTGCGCGTGCCGGGCTCCGAATCGGATCTGTTTCAAGCCAAAGCCAGCGGCGCCGACGTGCGCGTGGTGTATTCACCGCTGGACGCGGTCAAAATCGCGCGGGCGAATCCGGACCGCAAGGTAGTTTTCTTCGGAGTTGGCTTCGAAACTACGGCGCCGGCCAACGGCATGGCGGTCTGGCAAGCTAAGCGCGAGGGTCTCAAGAATTTTTCCATGTTGGTTTCGCATGTCCTGGTACCGCCAGCCATGCGATTGATTCTGAATTCGCCCGCGAATCGTGTGCAGGGCTTCATTGCTCCGGGTCACGTTTGCACCGTGATGGGCTATCGCGAGTATGAGGAGCTAGTTTCGGATTTCCGTGTGCCCATGGTGGTCGGAGGGTTTGAACCGCTCGATCTTCTGGAAGCGATATCGATGCTGGTTTCGCAGCTCGAAGAAGGGCGCGCCGAGGTCGAAAATCAATATGCGCGTTCGGTAAACCAGGCAGGTAATCTGCCCGCGCAGAACATCCTGCGGGAGGTCTTCGAAGTTTCCGACCGCCAGTGGCGCGGCATCGGGCCGATTGCCGACAGCGGATACCGGCTGCGCCAGGAATTTGCGGACTTTGACGCCGAGCGCATTTACGGGGTGGAGGACTGGCACGCTGAGGAGCCCAAAGAGTGCATCAGCGCGCTAGTCCTCCAAGGGCTGAAGAAGCCCGTCGATTGTCCGGCGTTCGGCAAGCGCTGCACCCCGATGACGCCCCTGGGCGCACCCATGGTTTCGGCCGAGGGCGCTTGCGCCGCTTATTACCAATACAGACGCCATGCCAATGCCTGAGATCATGCCGGAAGCAGCCGCGACGGAAACAGCCGCGACGGAAACGGCTTCGTTTGTTTGCCCCGCTCCACTGCAGCAGCGCGGCCGGATTGTGCTGGGGCATGGCAGCGGCGGCCGTCTTAGCGCGGAGCTTTTGCACGACGTCTTCCTGCCGATATTCTCCAATCCGGTGCTGGACCGCATGGACGACCAGGCGATTGTCCAAATCGGCGGTTCGCGCGTAGCCTTCACTACGGATTCGTTCGTGGTCCAGCCGCTGTTCTTCCCCGGCGGCGACATCGGATCGCTGGCTGTACATGGCACAGTCAACGATTTGGCCATGGGCGGCGCGCGTCCATTGTTCCTCAGCGCCGGGTTCATTTTGGAAGAAGGCTTTTCGACCGAAGCATTGCGCCGCATAGCTTCGTCGATGGCCGAAGCGGCGGCCGCGGCCGGCGTCATGATCGTTACCGGCGACACCAAGGTGGTGGAGCGCGGCAAGGGCGACGGCCTGTTTATCAACACCACCGGAATCGGGATTGTGCCGGATGGCGTGCATCTGGGGGCGAGCCAAGCCCGGCCGGGCGACCGCGTAATCCTGAGCGGGGCGATCGGCGATCATGGCATCGCGATTCTCGCCAAGCGCGCGGGGCTCGAATTTGAGACCGAGATCTTGAGCGATTCGGCTGCCCTCCACAATCTGGTGGCTGCGATGCTTGCGGCGTCCTCTCGCACAGACGCGATCCGTTGTCTGCGTGATCCCACGCGGGGCGGCGTATCGAGCGCGCTGAATGAGATCGCGGCGCAATCCAAAGTTAGCATCCAGATCGAAGAAACATGCATCCCGGTGCGAGAGGAAGTCAGGGGCGCGTGCGAGTTGCTGGGGCTGGATCCGCTATATGTCGCGAATGAAGGCAAGTTGCTGGCTATCGTGGCGCCGGAAGCGGCGGAGGAGATCCTGGCTGCGATGCAACGCGATCCGCGAGGCGCGGAGGCTGCGATCGTCGGAACGGTTGGAAATCAAAGTGCGGGGATGGTAACCATGAAGACCGCATTCGGATCGACGCGCATCGTCGACATGCTGGCGGGTGAGCAGCTACCGAGGATTTGTTAATGCACGAAATGGGCATCGCAAGTTCGATCCTGGAAGCCGCCTGGATCGAAGCGCGGCCTTACCCGGGACAGCGGCCGTCCAAAGTTGGAGTCGTGATTGGCGAGTACGCCGGCGTCGATACCGAGTCGTTAAGATTTTGCTTCGAAACGCTCGCTAATGGGCTGGAACTCGACATCACGTGGCACACCGGAAGCGATGAACTGAAGCTGGCGTATCTCGAATTCGAAGAGGTGACCGATGAAGGTGGAAATCGAGACCAAGGTTCTAAGCGAGAACGATCGGATTGCGGCGCGGCTGCGTGAAGCTCTGCGCGACCGGGGCACCCTGACGGTGAACTTGATCAGCTCGCCCGGCTCAGGCAAAACGACGTTGCTCGAAAGGACGTTGGAAATGCTGCCAACCGGGACGCGGGCCGCCGTTCTAACGGGCGACATTCAGACCGACAACGACGCTCGGCGCCTGGGGCGTTACGGCTATCCGGTTCGCCAGATCACCACCGCGGGCGCGTGCCATCTGGATGCGCGGATGGTCGAAAATCACCTGGCCGATTGGCTGGATGCGCAACTGGACCTCTTGCTGATCGAAAATGTCGGCAACCTGGTCTGTCCCACCAGTTACGATCTCGGCGAAGACGCGAAAATCGTGCTGCTCAGCGTCACCGAGGGAGAAGATAAGCCGCTGAAGTATCCAGGCATTTTCCGCAAAGCAGAATTGATGATCTTAAATAAAATCGATCTGCTCCCCTACGTTCCGTTCGATCCTGCGCTCGCGCTCGAGAATGCGCGGCGGATTCATCCCGACATCGAGATTATCGAGACTTCCTGCACCACCGGTGCCGGTCTAGACCAATGGCTCGCCTGGCTAGCCGGCCGCGCCATGAGTAAGAAGTCCGAGGAGGTTGGCCATGCCGTTGTCTAATATTTCGTCATCCGAAACTGACGTAAGTACCGCGTTGGCGCGTAGAGGGATCTCACGCCGGCAACTGGTGAAATTCTGCAGCGCCATGCTGGGCACGCTGGCGCTCCCGGACCGCTACCTGGCGCAAGTTGTGCAGGCCGTCGGTAAAGCCAAGAAGCCGGTGTTGCTCTGGCTGCAGTTTCAAGACTGCACCGGCTGCTCGGAATCGATGCTGCGGTCCAGTAACCCTGACGTCGCCGAGGTCGTGCTCGACCTGCTTTCGTGGGAATACCACGAGGTAATCATGGCGGGCGCGGGCAAACAGGCCGACGCCGTGCTGGATCGCGTCATGAACGAAGACAAAGGTAAGTACTTGGCGGTGGTGGAGGGCGCGATCCCAACGGGCGATGGTTTCTGCACCATCGGGGGGCGCAACGCGCTGGAGATCGCCGAAAAGGTTTGCGGCAATGCCGCGGCTACTATTGCGGTGGGCGCCTGCGCCTTCGACGGCGGTTTGGTGCGCTCGGCTCCGAATCCCACCGGCGCGCTCGGCGTGCATGAGGCGCTGCCGAACGTCAAAGTCATGAACATGGCGGGCTGCCCGCACAATCCCGCCAACACGGCGGCGGCGCTGGTTCATTATCTGACCTTCAACGATCTGCCGGCTCTCGATCAATACAACCGGCCGCTGTTTGCGTATGGCCGCATCATTCACGACCAATGCGAGCGGCGCGCGCATTACGACGCCGGACGCTTCGTGGTGGATTGGGGCGACGAGGGGCATCGCAAAGGCTGGTGCCTGTACAAGATGGGTTGCAAAGGCCCGGCGGCGACGTTCAACTGCCCGGTGGTCGGATGGAACGACCATACCAGTTGGCCGATCCGCGCCGGTCACGGCTGCATCGCTTGCGCTTCGCCGCGCTTCTGGGATCACATGTCGCCGTTCTACGATCGCCTGCCGAACGTTCCGGGGTTTGGAGTTGAGGTAACCGCGGGCGAGATCGGCCTGGGATTGGTGGGCGCGACGGTAGCGGGCGTCACCGCGCACGGCCTGATCCAGTTGATCAAGCCTGCTCCGAAACCGGAACCGCCGCCGGCAGGCTCGCATCCAGAGGAAGAACTGGTACTGCCGGGAAAGGGGAAATAACATGGCACGCATGGTGGTGGATCCTGTCACCCGCATCGAAGGCCACTTGCGCATCGAAGCCCAGGTGGACGGCGGAAAAATATCGGACGCCTGGAGCGCGGGCACGATGTTTCGCGGCATTGAATTGATTCTGCAAAAGCGCGATCCGCGCGAAGCCTGGATCTGGGCGCAACGGATTTGCGGAGTGTGCACCATGGTTCACGCTCTGGCCAGTGTTCGGGCCGTCGAAGACGCGCTCCAGATCGAGGTTCCCGAGAACGCCCGCATCGTTCGCGATCTCATCGCCGGGTCGCAGATGGTGCAGGATCACGTCATTCACTTTTATCACTTGCATGCGCTCGATTGGGTGGATGTGACCGTGGCGCTGAAGGCCGATCCGGCCAAGACTTCACAACTGGCGCAGTCCATTTCCGACTACGAAAAATCCAGCACCGTTTACTTCAAAGGCGTGCAGGATCGCGTGAAGGCATTGGTCGCGAGCGGCCAGCTCAGCCTGTTTACCAGCGGCTATTGGGGACATCCCGCCTATCATTTGCCGCCGGAAGCCAACCTGCTGGCCGTCGCACATTACTTAGAAGCGCTGTCGTGGCAAAAGGACTTTATCCGGATCCACGCGGTGTTGGGTGGCAAGAATCCTCACCCGCAGACGTTTCTGGTGGGCGGGATGTCGACCGCCATGGACCCCAATGAGCCGTTCGCGGTGATCAATCCGGAGCGAATCGGGTTCCTCAGGACGCTGGTCCAGGGAGCGCGCAAGTTCGTGGAGCAGGTTTACGTGCCCGATGTTCTGGCGGTTGCCAGCTTCTATAAGGATTGGTTCGCGCTCGGCGAGGGCGTGGGAAACTTCCTCTCTTACGGCGACTATTCATCCATCAACCAAAACGATGCGAGCACGTTTCTGTTCCCGAGGGGAATCGTTTTGGGCCGCGATCTGACCAAGGTCCATCCGGTGGATGCCACGCAGATTACCGAGTCCGTCAGCCATGCCTGGTACGATTACTCCGACGGCGACAAGCCCAGGCATCCCTATGACGGCGAGACCAATCCCAAGTACTCCGGGCCCAAGCCGCCGTACGAGTTTCTGGACGTCGACAAGAAGTACTCCTGGCTGAAATCGCCTCGTTACCAGGGCCAGCCCATGGAGGTGGGACCCTTGGCGCGCATGATCGTGGGTTACGCCGCCGGACAGCCGCAGATCAAGGCATCGATCGACGGCGTGCTCAAGCACTTCAACGCTCCGGCAACGGTTCTGTTCTCCACCTTGGGCCGGGTCGCGGCGCGGGCGATCGAGTCTCAATTGATGGCCGCGCGTCTGGAGCAGTGGGTCGACCAACTGGATTCCAACTTAGCCCATGGCAAGGTGGCCATCTGCAACACCACCAAGTGGGATCCCAGCACTTGGCCCGCCAGCAGCCGGGGATTCGGGTGGCACGAGGCGCCACGCGGCTCGCTGGGCCATTGGGTGGAGATCGAAGGCAAGGCCATCAAGAACTATCAGGCCGTCGTCCCCACCACCTGGAACGCCGGACCGCGAGACGCGCAAGGCCAGCGGGGCCCCTACGAGGCGTCGCTGCTAAAAACTCCAATCGCCGATCCAAACCGGCCACTCGAGGTTCTGCGCACTATTCACTCCTTCGATCCCTGCATTGCGTGCGCGGTACATGTGGTCGACGCCCAGGGCCGCGACTATTCCGTGCTTGGGCCAGACCTCAAGGCCAGTTAGGAGGAGCCACCATGCCTGCTCAACAGATTCGTGGCATCGAGACAACGGCGCCCGTCTACGTCTGGCAATATCCGCTCCGCCTGGTGCACTGGGGAATCGTCATTTCCATTGGCGTCCTTGCAGTCACCGGTTACTACATTCACGACCCGTACATCTACGGCCTTACCAATAGGCCATTTCTGATGGGTTGGTTTCGCTTCGTCCATGAGTGTTTCGGAATGCTGTTCCTGGCCTTGGCGCTGCTGCGCATCTATCTCTTCTTCGGCGGCAACCAATGGGAAGGCTGGAGGCAGTACATTCCGTTGCGCAAGGAACATTTCCAGGAAATGTGGGAAATGGTGAAATTCTATGTCTTCATCCGGCCCAGGCCCGTATCCAAGATCGGTCACAATCACCTGGCGGCGCTTTCCTATGTGGGGCTCTACTGCCTGGTCCTGGTCGAGTGCGTAACCGGCCTGGTCATGTACCAGCGGCTGCTTCACAACGCCTTTCTGCTGGCGCTGGTCGGATGGATTCCGCGCTTTGTGAACGTGCAGACCCTGCGCGAGATTCACTTCTTCCTGATGTACGTATTCATTGCGTTCGGCGTCTTCCACGTACACCTCGCCATGCTGGTTTCAAGATTTGAGAAGCACGGACTTATGGACAGCATTTTCATCGGCTACAAGGTGATACCGGTGGAGGAAATCGAAAAGGAAGAAGCCGCCGCGAACAAGTGAGCCGCAAATGACAACCCTCGTGCTCGGTTTAGGTAACTTGGTTCATTCCGATGACGGACTCGGCGTTCATGCGATCCAGCGCTTGACCGCGGACTCGCGAGTTCCATCGGATGTCGTCCTCATGGACGGGGGTACGCAAGGGCTAAGCTTGCTGTCGCATATCTCGGCATTCCAGAGGCTGCTCGTGATCGACGCGATCGACGTCGGGGAACCCCCTGGGACGCTCGTGTGGTTGGACGGCGCCGCGCTTAAGAACCTGCCTGGGAAACCAAGCGTCCACCAGCTCGGATTCGCGGACATGATGGTGGCACTCGAACTATTGGGAGAATTACCCGAAGAGATCGTTCTACTCGGCGTCCAGCCTTTATCGACAGAGTGGAGCGCCGAGTTGACGCTACCAGTGCGGAAAGCGCTCGGGCCGCTCCTCGACGCAGTGATCGAGCAACTGGAGGCGTGGAGGCTAGACCTGCCAGAGCCCAACCGGGAAGGCCGCAATCGAATGCCGTCGGACAGCGGAAATGCCATATCCCAATCCACGCAAGCACATTGAGGTTCAGGGCGTCGTGCAGGGAGTCGGCTTCCGCCCGTTCGTCTATCGAATAGCGCGGCTCGCCGGGGTTCATGGCCACGTTCTGAACTCCTCCCGGGGCGTGGAAATTGAAGCCGAGGGCGAGGAATCCGCGATCGAGCAGTTCCTTCGCCTGCTCCAACAGGATCTTCCTCCGCTCGCCCACATTGGACAGCTGACGGTGTCCGAAATGGAGCCGCGCGGCGAAGCTGCTTTCGTCATCCATGAGAGCGTGGCCAGAGCCGGCCAGTTCTCGCTGGTGCCTCCCGACGTCGCCACTTGCGCGGATTGTCTGCGAGAAATCACGACACCAGGCGACCGGCGCTATGGATACCCATTCACCAACTGCACCAATTGCGGTCCACGCTACACGATCATCCGCGACGTGCCCTATGATCGGCGGCAAACCACGATGGATACATTCCGCATGTGCGTTCGCTGCCAGGCCGAATATGAAGATCCAGCCAGCCGCAGGTTTCACGCCGAGCCTAACGCGTGCCCGGATTGCGGCCCGTCGCTGCTTCTACTTTCCGCGGAGCAACTTGCACACGGGATCCCGTCTGTGTTTTCGTCTTCGCGGCAAAGCGCGGCGACAATGGCCAGTCTACGAATCCTGCTTCGCCAGGGCGAGATAGTGGCGATCAAAGGGCTGGGAGGGTTTCATCTCGCTTGCGACGCATCGAACGACAGCGCTACCAGCCTGTTGCGCGAAAGAAAGCGCCGTAGCGGGAAGGCCTTCGCGGTCATGGCAAAAGATCTTGCAACCGTGGAGCGGCTGTGTGAGGTCACCAGCGCGGACCGCGCGTTGTTGCTGAGCGCCCGCCGGCCGATCGTCTTGCTCCGCCGCCGCAAGGACGCTGCTATTGCTCCGAGCATAGCTCCCGGAACGCAGACCCTCGGCGTCATGCTGCCTTATACTCCTCTGCACCACCTGTTATTCGCGGAATCGCCCGGCTACGATGCCCTCGTCATGACCAGCGGGAACCTGAGCGAAGAGCCCATCGTCAGCCGCAACGAAGATGCCTGGCCGCGCCTGAAGACGCTGGCCGATCACTTTCTGTTGCATAATCGCGAAATTCAAGTGCGTGTCGACGATTCGGTGGTCCGGAGTTTCGAAGAACGAATATACCCGGTGCGGCGGTCTCGCGGGTTTGCGCCCGAGCCGATCGATTTGGGGCCGCTGCCCGTCCGCGAGATTCTGGCATGCGGTGGCGAGTTGAAGAACACGTTGTGCCTGACCAAAGACCACTACGCGATCCTCAGCCAGCACATCGGCGATCTCGAGAATTTGGAAACGATGGAGTTCTTTCGCGAATCGCTGGACCACCTGCGGCGATTCTTCCGCGTCTCGCCGGTGGCGGCCGCTCATGATTTGCATCCGGGTTACCTGAGCACCCGGTTTGCGCTCCAGGAATCCGGATTGCAGCCGATCGGAATACAACATCATCACGCTCACATTGCCAGTTGCATGGCTGACAATGGCTTGCGCGGGAGAGTAATCGGAGCGGCTCTTGACGGAACCGGCTACGGCACGGACGCACGCATCTGGGGCGGCGAATTTCTCGTGTGCGACTTCGGAGGTTTCCAGCGGCGCGGGCATCTGAGCTACGTTCCGCTTGCCGGGGGCGACCGAGCGGTACAACAGCCCTGGCGCAGCGCTCTGGCCTACCTGCGCGCCGCATTCGGATCCGAGGCTCTCTCCCTGCCCCTTCCATTGTTCCAAGACATTCCCACCCGGCGGATTGCACTTGTTGAGAAGATGCTCGAAGGCAACGTCCAGACCGTTGAGACCTCCTCCTGCGGGCGTCTGTTCGACGCGGTCGCTTCGATTCTCGGGCTGCGTCATGAAACAAGTTACGAAGGACAGGCGGCCATAGAGCTCGAAGCAGCCGCGTCGGAAGTTGATACGCCGGAGGGCTATCCTTTCGCGCTCCGCGGCGGGGATCCTTTTCAAGCCGGGGATCCTTTTCAATACGACATGCGCCCGGCCATCCAAGCCATCGTGCAGGATTTTGTTGCGCGGACGCCGGTCCCGCTGATCGCCGCGCGTTTCCATCAGACCGTGGCCGATGTAGTTGTGGACGCCTGCCTGCGAATTCGCGAGCCGGAAGGTTTAAACCGTGTCTGCCTGAGCGGCGGTTCGTTTCAAAATCTGCGACTTATCAGCCAGGCCATCCGAGGACTCCGCGAAAATGCCTTCGATGTGTTCGTGCATCACCGCGTGCCGGCCAACGATGGAGGGCTATCGCTGGGCCAAGCGATGATTGCCAACGAGGTTTTTATTCACAACGAGGCTGTTATTCATAATGACCTGGAGCGCAAGCCTTCAATCCCGCCAAACTGTCTCGGGATCCCGAACTGAAGGCACATGGAAGAATTCTAGGAATTTCCGCTGATGGGCTGGCGGTGAGTCCACCCGGGATACGGCGGGCGCCAACGATCGTGCCAACGTCATGATGCTTTGGCCGAGGCTGGAGCGGTGAGAGACCGGAACGCCATCTAGAATGGCGTCCTGAACACCCGGATAATCATTAGAGAACCTATGCGCGATGGGGAGACCAACCAGGTGCGAGGCTTCGGCGTCCGAGAGTCCCCGGCGCGCTGGATTCTTGCGGTTCAGTAGCAAACTGACCTTGTCGGCTAGTCCCAAATCCTTCAAATGCTTCAGCCGGTCGGCGGCCAGATGCAACGGAACCAGTTCGGGCGTAGTCACCATGAAAATGCGTCGCGCTTCGTGCATGATTTGAACGGTAAATGGATCCAGGCTGCTGGCCAAGTCCGCACATATCGTGTCATAAAGCCCGCGAGCGAAGCCCAGCACGACCTCCAGGCTGGCAGAGGTCAGAGTCGCCGGAGGGGCCAACTCGCCGGCGTGCAATACCTCCAGCCCATCCCAGTGACCAACCATCTGCGACCACAGATCTTCGTCCAATGTATCGGCGTGCTCCAAGGCATTGACGATGGAAGAACTAGTGTCCAGCTTGAGCAGAAATTTCGTGACGCCGGCCATCAGGTCGCAGTCGAGAAGAAGAGTGCGAACGTGCAGTTCATCCGCCAACGCACAGCTAGTACTCACCGATATCGTGGAAGAACCGACGCCGGGTTTGGCGGGGAAGAACGCGTAGATGTCGCCCAGACGCACAACCGGCGTGGGATGTTTGGCGAGTTGCTGTGCGATGGAGGCGATAACTTCACCGAGCTTCTCGCGAGTGATGGGCGACGCCAGGAGCTCGCGTATGCCGAGGTGCATGAGCTTGGGGATCAAGTCGACGGGATTGATCTCGCGAGCCACGCTGATTACCGGCAGCCCCGGCATACGATCGTCGATCGCGGCGGCCAAGGCTTGGAATTTCGGGAAATCCTCAGTCGAAAGGAACGCGAAGTCGGGCTTGCGCGCGCGGATGATTCGTAGGAAATCGTCGGGCTCGGGATAGACTGGGATCTGTCGGACGAGTTCGATTTCCGGGAACTCGCTAAGTGCCGCCGTGAGTTCATGATTGAGTGCTTGGTCAGGTACGGCAACTAGTGTGCGCATTGGATTACTCCGCTATTACACGGTGCAATTCAATAACCCAGCGTAAAGTGCGCTCGTAACTACTGGACTAGAACCATCGATCTATACGGCGCCTGGGCCATATTACACAGACAGCGAGCACAGGCGCGCAGTGAGGCTGGATCGGTCCAGGTGCCGATAGCCAGCCAAGCGGCACTCGAGGGCCTGAGGGCTGGAAAAATTCATCTATGGCGCGGAGGATGATGCGTGGCTGACTTGCGCCACTGCCAGGCCGCGCAGCATCGAGCGTTTTTTCAGCTGATGGGCTTGCATGCGGTGCAGGACGTGATCCAGGAAGCGGACGGCATCGAGGATGTGCTCGCCTTTGTTCAGCATGACGCACTCGGCGCGCACGCCCATGGCGGCATCGGTTACCTCGGCGCGCGACGGGACGCCCGTCTTGGCGAGCGTTTCGAGCACCTGGGTCGCCCAGGTCACCGGAATGTGCGCGGCCTCGCTGAGCCACAGGATCTCTTCCTGAACTTCGGCCAGACGTTCGAACCCGACTTCCACGGCTAGGTCGCCGCGCGCGACCATGATTCCGACCGGATGACTCCTCAGAGCCGCCATCATGATAAGAGGGAGCTGATCAAATCCCTGGCGGCTTTCGATCTTCAGATTGATCCCAAGCTCACTCTTTCCGCGCGCGGCCAGTTCGTGCTGCAACTCGAGGACGTCTTCGGGCCGGCGCACGAATGAGAGCCCAACGATATCGGCATGTTCGGCCACAAAGTCGAGGTCTTGGCGGTCTTTCTCTGTCATCGCGCTGATGCCGAGCTCGGTTTCCGGAAGATTGATCCCTTTCGCCGATCCTAGCTTGCTCCCCTGCGCGGCAGCGTGCACAATCTCAACCACCATGTGCTCAGGGTGAACCTCGCGAACGCGGCCTTCGATCTTGCCATCATCGAAGAAGATCGCCTGGCCCGCTTGTGCCGCGGAAAAAGCTTCGGGAAGGCTGCAGGAGATGTGTGGAACGTCGCGCGGGATTTCCGGGTGATCCGCCAGACGCATCTTCGGCTCACTCGTCAGCACCAGCAAGTCACCCTGGTGCAGCCGAATCGGTTCCTCGACGAATGGAAGGTCGCCGATCCGACCGGCAGCGATTTCTTCGCCATCGCGGGCGAGCGACCATTCGGCGCGACTGAGGACATAGGCGCCGTGCTGGCAGCTGCATATGCAGGCGCGGCCGGTTTTCTCCACTACTGTCAGTCGCCGCTTCCTGTTGCCGCTATCCTTGATCAGCACAATATCGCCGAGGCGAACCGAGCGCAGCAGAGTCGCCGGCACAGGAAGCGGCGTGTCAGCGGAGGGCGCAGATTCCGAGCCCGCGTGGTTAGGGACGAGCCTGATGCGCGCGGGAGCGACAACGGCGCCACGCGCGTCCTTGACAACCCTCCATCGGACTACGCGATGGCCGAGTTGGATGGGGCCCGTGCGTAGCTTTGGGCCGCCGAGATCCATAAGCACTTTGCAGTGCTTGCCTGATTCCTGATTAGCGCGGCGCATGTGGTTGATCATGCATTCCCACTGCTGCTCGCCATCGTGGGCGCAGTTAACGCGCATAACGTTCATGCCCGCATCCACCAAGCCCTTCACCAGATCGTAGGATTGGGCGGCTTCGGAGGGCATGGTCACCATAATGCGGCCGGCGCGGCCTTTCGGGATTGGTCCCAGGAGGTCGTTGGCGTGTTCGGACAGTAAAGATGAACCAGTGGCAAAGTTGACGCCGTTCCAATCCTGGGACGTTTCGAAGCAGCGCTCGCCGGCGAGCGACTCCAGGACGGCGATGACAGCCTCAAGGCCGGCCATCACGCTCGATTCGCTGCGGCCGAGTGAGGACAGCCCTAAAGCAGCCAACCGGGATTGCAGATCGCGTAAATCGCGCTTGCGCAGAGCGAGGTAGTGTACGAGATTCTGCACGCTGCGACGGGACTGCGCGCAGGCCTCGGCGATAGAGGAGCCAAATTCCCGTTCCATGCTGAAGCACGATTCGCGAAGTTCCTTTAGCTCAGCGAGAAGACCGCGGACGTTCGATGAGGGTGCGGAGACCTGCATGCTTTTGACACAGCACGTCACTATCCCTATGACAAAGCAGTTAAGTGCCACGACGCGCAACAAGTTTCTCGCCTTCGTGGAGGCCGATGCGTGAAATGGCGCAACTCGCTAGTTTCTGGAAAGACGCAATGACCTAACGCGATTCCGATTCACTAGCTTACGAGATTGACCCTTTGGCTGGATGAATGCCCTTAGAGGGGGTGAAGGCTTCTAAGAGGACGATATGCCAAAGATTGTAAAGCTTGTATCGCTCGCGCTTGCGCCCGCACTGTTTTCATGGGCGCAGACCGCGGTTCCCGCCGGTACGCCGGTTCAGATGAATGTGACGATTGGCCACCACTTCGGCCATGTACCGCCAATACTCACAAAGGATGACCTCACCGTTACGCAGCGCTTCGAGCCGCTGACCGTCACTGCTTTGATTCCTTTGCGTGGCGACCGTGCTGGACTCGAACTGTTCCTGCTCGTCGATAACTGTTCCAGTTGCGAGCCCGGCTCCAAGTTCGAGGAGTTGAGTCGCTTTATCAGTTCTCAGCCACCCACGACCTCTGTCGGTGTTGCGTACATTCTCAATGGACGCCTGCAACTGGCCGTGAATCCAACGACGAATCGTGAGCGCGCGATCAACGCTCTTAGCACCCCCACCGGAAACAAGCCAGCCAGCCCGTTTATTGCGCTTGCGGACTTGATTCGGAGCTGGCCGCAGGGTACGTCGCGGCGTGCGGTGCTTATGATCTCTAATGGGATCAATCCTGCGCCGACGGAGAACTATCAAGACCCGTCCGCGGAAGCAGCGCTGCAAGCAGCCCAGCGCGCCGGCGTAACCCTTTACGTCATTTATCATCCGAGCGCGGATTATCTGGAATCGGATTCTTCCAAGCTCTACTCAGGACAGGTAGAACTCGCGCACGTAGCGGATGAAACGGGCGGCGAGGCCTACTTTCTGGGTTTTGGCCCACTGCCTTCTCTGGCGCCTTTCTTAGCCGATATGACCGACCATCTTGCGAACCAGTATCTACTGGAATTTCTTGTAAATCCTGCTGAAGGACGCGGCGCGCTGCAACACGTGACGGTCAAGAGCAAGATCACCGACCTGGAAGTGATGGTACCGGATAAGGTCTGGGTTCCGGAGAACCCACCCTACTCCTTGGACATCATCGAATCTCCTGAATAGGAGCGGCCGTGAAGGGAATTCTCAAACTCGCCTATAAGCTGCTGGTCAACGACAAGGCGAAGTTTACGGCCCTGTTAGTAGGAATCACTTTTGCCGTATTCCTGATGATCGCCATGACTTCGTTGTTTGCCGGCGTCCTCAAGCGGGCGTCGGCAACGGTCATGAACCTCGGCGCCTCGATGTGGATCATGGACCCATCGGTCCAAACCGTCGCGAATACCATCGGCATGCCGGACTACGTGCTGGATGCGGTGCGCAGCATGCAAGGCGTCGATTACGCCGTCCCGGTCTATTCCGGCGGTGCTCTGGTGAAAATGGCGGACGGCAACTATCAGTCGGTAACGGTGGTTGGGCTCGACGATACCAGTCTGTTTGGGCGCCCGCGACTGCTTGAGGGAAAAATCCAAGACATTTACGGCGAAAATGCGTTTATTGTAGTCAAGGATCCGGAATATCCGAAACTCGGAAATCCTCGCCTGGGAACTGAATTTGAGGTGAACGATCACCGCGGGGTCATTGTCGGCATCGCCGAAGTTGCCAGCAGCGGACTGTTTGGCGTCCCCACGCTATACACGACATACGAAAGAGCGCTTCAATATATCCCGAATCCGCGCTTCACCATCTCCTATGTTCTAGTGAAGCCCAAGGGTCCCGCCGACGTGCCCAATATCAAGCGAGAAGCGCGGGCGCTTGGTTACTTGGCTCTGACGGAGGACGAGTTCATGGGAAAGATATCCGACTTCTATATGTTCCAGACCGGCCTCGGCATGAACCTTCTGATCATGACCGCCATGGCCTTTATCGTTGGCCTTTCCATTTCGGGTCAGACCTTTTACACGTTTGTGCTGGAAAACCTGGAAAAATTCGGGGCTCTCAAAGCGATGGGCGCCAAAAGCCGCGAATTAATTCTGATGATTCTGTTCCAGGCCAGCTTTGTGGCGCTCACCGGCTACGGTTTAGGAATCGGATTGTGCGCTCTCACCATCGCCCTCGCCAAAATGCGGCTCCCGGACTACGCCGCAATGATTACTTATTGGAATCTCGGGCTGGCGCTGGCTATGGTGATCATCATCGCCGCCGTTTCCAGCTATTTCGGCGTCCGCAGAGTATTGCGGATCGAGCCGTTCGATATTTTCCGAGGTTAACCATATGGCCGAGGCAGCGATTCGAGCATCGGGCGTTATCAAGTGGTTCGGCGAAGGCGAGGCCCGGACCCAGGCCCTCCGGGACGTGAGCCTCGAGGCCTATTTCGGCGAAATGCTTTACATCGTGGGACCCTCCGGCAGCGGGAAGACGACATTGTTGAGCGTCCTTTCCGGCATCCTTCGCCCGGATTCCGGCAGCGTCTCGGTGGAAGGTGCGAACATCTGGAGCCTCAGCAGCGATAAGCTCGCGGATTTTCGCTTGCACAAGATCGGCTTCGTCTTCCAGGACTATCATCTGTTCCCCCGCCTGACCACCGCCGAAAACGTGGCTGTTCCCCTGATTCTCAAACGGCAGGATTGGGGCGAAGCGATCGTGCAGGCCAAGAAATATTTGGAGATCGTCGGCTTGAAGGGCCGTGCCGAGTTGCCGCCGGTGAAGCTGAGCGGAGGAGAACAGCAGCGTGTCGCAATCGCCCGCGCCATCGCCGGACAACCCGACATCCTGATCATGGACGAGCCGACGGCGTCCTTAGACGGCGATACCGGGCACGCCATCGTCAGCTTTGTGAAACAGAACATTCTCAACGAAAAGCGCTGCATTCTGATTGTGACTCACGATGCCCGAATCTCTGAATTGGCTACGCGGATTTTGAAAATGGAGGACGGGCGGCTCACTGGAATTGAGAAGGGGGGCCCCGAATGAGAAAGCTATTATTCGCATTATCTTTCATCGGCCTGCTGGCCGGAGGTGTGACTGCGTACTTATCGGCCATCGTCCAGCCTCCGCTGCCGCCGGCGTTTAGTCCACCGACCAATCCGTATCCCCAGGGCATTTATGCGGAAGGAATGGTGGAGAGCGATCAGCCCAGCGGCGAGAACATCAATGTCTACCCCGAGGTGTCGGGCACCGTAAAACAGATTTTAGCCACAGAGGGTCAAGAGCTCAAAAAAGGGACGGTTCTTTTGGTAATCGATGACTCGATCCAAAGGGCCACCACGCTGCAATTCGAATCGCAGGCGCAGGCCGCCTTCACCCTTCTGGCTGAACTAAAGGCTCAGCCGCGAAAGGAGACGTTGGACGTCAATGAAGCCCAAGTGGTGGCTGCGCAAGCGTCGCTCAAAACCGCTCAAGACGAATTGGACAAGCAACAGGCGGCCTATGATGTCAATCCTAAATCCATCAGCAAAGACGCATTGGATAGCGCGGCCAACGCGGTCGCGACGGCAAAAGCCAACCTCGAAGTGGCACGCAAACAACGTGATTTGATCAAAGCGGGCGCCTGGATCTACGACATCAACAACCAGGAAAGAACCTACAACGCCCTCTATAAATCGTATCTATCGGCAAGCGCGCTGCTTTCCAAGTACACGCTGCGCGCACCCAAAGATGGAGTCGTCCTTGCAATCAACCCGACCGTAGGTAGCTACGTCTCTGGGCAAGGAGCTTACGATTCTTACACCCAGGGCATGGATCCCGTGCTGGTATTAGGAAGCTCTCACGACTACCTGAACGTGCGCTGCTATGTCGACGAGATTTTGGTGCCGCGTATTCCCAGCCCTTCCAGGATGAAGGCTCAGATGTCGGTGCGCGGATCGAACGTCAAAATCCCGCTCGAGTTCGTCCGGGTGCAGCCCGTGGTATCGCCGAAAATTGAGCTCTCCGACCAAAGGCAGGAACGCGTGGACGTCAGGGTATTGCCGATCATTTTTCGCGTGGAGAAACCCAAGGACTCGAATCTGTATCCAGGCCTGTTGGTCGACGTGTATATCGGTGAATGATATGTCCAACAAGGTTGCAAAACTTGCGCTTATGATGGCATTGCTAACGTTGGCCGGGTGCAGCGTCGGCCCCAAATACGTGAAACCCACCACGCCTGCCGTCCCGGCGTATAAGGAACTTGGCGCGGCCAATGTGGTCGAAGGCAATTGGAAGCCGGCTCAACCGGGCGACCAGGCTGCGCGGGGGAAATGGTGGGAAGCATTCCAAGATCCTCAGTTGAACCAGCTCGAAGATCAGCTCAACATCTCAAACCAGAACATTGTCGCGGCCGCGGCGAATGTTCAGGTTGCCCGAGCCATGGTCCGCGAAGCTCGCGCGCAGTATTTTCCGACGCTCACCACCAACCCTGGCATCACAAATACACATCTGTCGACGGCGTTCGGGCAAACGCTCAGCGCAACTTTCAATACCTACTCGCTGCCGCTCGAGGCTTCCTGGGAACCCGATCTTTGGGGGCGCATTCGAAAAACAGTCCAGGCCAATACCTTCGCCGCCCAGGCCAGCGTTGCAGATTTGGAAAATGTCCGCCTTGCGGCACAATCTGATCTCGCCACTAATTATTACCAGCTCCGCGCGCAAGACGCGCTGAAACAGCTGTTCGACTCCACCGTGAGAGCCGATCAAGAGACGCTGGAGCTGACGTTCGATCTGTACAAATCGGGGCTCGGCAACGACGAAGCGGTGGCACAGGCAGAGTCTCAGTTGAAAGCCACGCTGGCGCAGGATACGAATATCGGCGTCCTGCGCGCCCAATATGAACACGCCATCGCGCTGCTCGCCGGCCAGCCCGCGTCGACATTCTCGCTGCCCGTGAAAGTTCTCAATGCAGCGCCACCCACGATCCCTGTCGGCCTTCCTTCCGAACTTCTGGAGCGCCGTCCCGATGTCGCCGCCGCCGAGCGCTCCGTCGCCCAAGCCAATGCGCAGATCGGCATCGCGAAGACAGCCTTCTTTCCCACGGTGACCTTAAGCGCCTCCGCGGGCCTGCAGGCCGTCTCAATCGTGAAATGGCTCCAATGGCCCAGCCGGGTCTGGTCCGCGGGCCCGACCCTGGCCCAAACGATCTTCGATGCCGGATTGCGCCGCGCTACGGTTCAACAATACCAAGCGACTTACGACCAAACGGTCGCCAATTATCGGCAAACCGTACTGACTGCCTTTCAACAGGTGGAAGACAATCTGGCGGCTTTGAGAATCCTCGCGCAGGTGGTCGAGCAACAAAACGAAGCGATCGACGCAGCCGGACGAAATCTTGAGGAGGCCGAAGTCCGCTACAAAGCCGGCCTCGACCCGTACCTGAATGTGATCGTGGCGCAAACCGCGCTGTTGAACGATGAGCAAGCAGCCGTGAATTTTCGCGCGCAACAAATGGTGGCAGGCGTCAATTTGATCAAAGCTCTCGGTGGCGGTTGGGACGCCTCTCAGATCCCTGTTCCAAAGGAGCTAGGAGCCAAGATCGTTGCCGGTCAACCTTGACATCGCACAAGCTTAAGCTGCCGCGTGGACAAATTTTCTGTAATCTGGTGCCCTCTCGTATGTGATTACGGAGAACACCGGTTCATGCCACCCTCAGAGAAAAACCAGCGTAGCGAGAAATGCCGCATATCCGAGCACCCCAGCGAAAAGACTCCGATCCAGCCAGCGATACTTACGGGCACAAATCCGCGCGAGCTCGTAGCAATAAGCTATTTGCAATTCGAACATCTCGCTCTCTGATGTCCCCAGGACGTCATTGGCGAATTTCGCCGCGGAAGTTCGCTTTGCAACCGCTCGGAAATGAATAATGCCATTGGCGTGGCCGATACGGGGCACGATGACCGAGAATGCAGAGCCAGCCGCGAAGGTCAAGAGGCTGGTGGAAACTGGGAGCAATATCAGGCGTAGACGAATGTGTTCGAGGTTCACCCACGCCAGCCCGTAGTGGCCCACAATGTAGGCAATTGCTCCGGAAGTGATCGCCATGAAAACCGCGGCTTTCGCATCTGCAAGCTGCATGTACGCCAGCAGGTACGCGTGCTCGAAGGATATGAACTTTTCGTGATATTGCAGTCGTGACGCTTCTGGCATGTCCCAACCGGGATTGAGCACCCACATGGCCGAACTTCTGGCCTAATTTTAAGCGTAAGGAAGGGCGTCGCTGCGCCATTTCACTCAGGTCAGGGCGTTGCGTTCTCTTCCCGCAGTCTAGACCTGTCACAGTAGGGCCCAATGAAGATGGTCCATTAGTTGCGGCCTTGGAGAAAGCATGTCGCTTGAAATCGTCCAACGGGAGCAGGAAGGAATTGTAATTATCGATCTGAAAGGACATCTTACGCTAGGTGAGGGGGTACGCTGCTATTTGCCTTGGCGAAGCTTCGCAAGTCCGGAGGAGGCCTGGCGCTCGTTAACTTGAAACCATCGCATATCGAGGTGCTATTAGAAGCACAGCTGGCCACCGTCTTCGAGGTATTCAAGACGGATCAGGATGCGATCAACAGCTTTTTCCCGGGCCGCGAGTTCCAGCGCTACGACATCTTGGAATTCGTCCAGTCCCAGCAAGAACCCGCGGAATCGAAGAGCGCGGGCGAACCTGCTTCACCTTCTTAAGCTATCGACATGCGCGTAAACTCAAAGGCCTATTTAGTGGGTGGCGGCATCGGATCGCTAGCGGCCGCCGCGTTTATGATCCGCGATGGGAACTTGCCGGGTGGAAATATCTCGATCCTGGAAGCCGCACCCGTCCTGGGCGGGAGTCTGGACGGCGCCGGAGACCCCGTCAGCGGGTACTCCATGCGTGGCGGGCGCATGTTGACAACCGATAACTACGAATGCACATGGGATCTGTACAAGTCGATTCCCTCCCTGAACCACGAAGGCAAGACCGTATTCGAAGAAACGGTGGGGTTCAACGAGAAGCACAAGTCGAATTCGATGGCGAGGCTTGTGGATCGCCGCCGCGCGAAGATCCCGGTAGCTTCGATGGGCTTCTCGATGCAGGACCGCATGGAATTGCTGAAGCTCAGTCAAGCCGGCGAAGATACGTTGGCAGCAAGCCGTATCACGGACTGGCTTGCGCCGGGCTTCTTCGAGACTGAATTCTGGTACATGTGGTCCACCACATTCGCCTTCCAGCCTTGGCACAGTGCCGTTGAGTTCAAGCGTTACCTGCTCCGCTTCCTGCTCGAGTTTTCGCGCATCGAGACTCTTGCGGGCGTGAAACGAACCGTCTACAACCAGTACGACTCCGTCGTTCTACCCTTGCAAACGTGGCTCAAAGCCCAAGGCGTCCGTTTGATCACGGATTGCAAGGTGACGGATCTCGATCACAAAACAGAAGACGGCCAGTTCATTGTGACCGGCATCCATTGTGTTCGCCAGGATAAGAACGAAGCGATTGCCGTCGATGACGGCGATTTAGTTTTCCTCCAAAACGGCTCCATGACCGATGCATCCAGCTTGGGTTCGATGACGAGCGCGCCCGCGCAGCTGACGAAGGCTGATAGCGGCGGCTGGACTCTTTGGGAAAAGCTGGCGGAGGGCCGGCCGGAGTTTGGCAATCCCGCGGCTTTCAATCGCTCGATCGCACAGTCTTGTTGGGAGTCGTTCACGGTCACGCTGAAGAATCCCGATTTCTTCGACGAGATGACTCAGTTCAGCGGGAATGAGCCGGGAACCGGTGGGCTGGTGACATTCAAGGACTCCAATTGGCTGATGTCCATCGTGCTGGCGCATCAATCGCATTTCCTGAACCAGCCAGCCGACGTTCAGGTGTTCTGGGGATATTCGCTGTTTCCGACCGGGTGGGCAATTTCGTTCCGAAGCCGATGGCGGAGTGCAATGGCGCGGAAATCCTGCGGGAGCTGTGCGGCCACTTGCGATTCGATCTCGACACGGTTGCGTCGGCGAACTGCATTCCTTGCAGGATGCCGTACATCACGAGTATGTTCATGCCCCGCGTGCGCAGCGACCGTCCGCTGCCGGTGCCTCGCGGATCGAAGAATCTCGCGTTCATTAGCCAGTTCGTCGAAATTCCGGAGGATGTTGTCTTTACGGTGGAGTATTCGGTGCGAGCGGCCCAGATGGCCGTCTACGAATTGCTAGGCATCGCCCGCGCCGTCCCTCCTGTAACGCCGCACGCCAAATCGCTGCACGTCCAGTTCGATGTGAGGATTCCGGCGAAGCCGAACGCTGATTCCGCAGGGAAGCCGAACGGTATTCCGGGATGAACCCGAACACCATCGGAGCGAGCGACGCTGGCATTTCGATTTTGCAAGAACTGTTCGGCTTCGTC
>JBKQHJ010000117.1:0-17314 GCA_052148835.1 Bryobacteraceae bacterium | reverse complement strand
TTGGACCACATCTGCAGGAAACTCAACCTTCAGCCCGAGGAGTCTTTTCTCGATGTCGGCTGCGGGTGGGGCGCGCTTGCCATTCATGCGGCCGAAAAATTTGGGGCACAGGCGACCGGATGCACTCTCAGCCTCCAGCAGGAATTTTACGCTTCCAGAGCGGTTTGCAACAAGCATCTGGAGCAGCGAGTGGGTATCCGCGAGTGTGACTACCGAACGCTCGACCGCCGGTTCAGCAAAATCGCATCTGTCGGGATGTTCGAGCACGTCGGTTGCAACCGACTGCGTGAGTACTTTCGTAAGGTATTCGATCTCCTGAACGATGGAGGCCTGTTCTTGAACCACGGCATCATTCGTCCGGAAGGCGCGTCGTCCGGTCCGGAAACACTGTTCTTGCAAAGAAAAGTGTTCCCGGGAGGTGAGCTTGCAACGCTCGCGACGGTTATTCGCGAGGCGGCCCGTGTTGGGTTTGAGGTGCTGGACGTTGAGAGCTTGAGGCCGCATTACGCAATAACGTGCCGTCATTGGGTGGAGAGGCTGACTGCGCATGCAGCGGAATGCTTGAATCATGTCGACCGCGAAACCTACCGTACCTGGCTTCTGTACCTGGCTGGGTCCGCCATTAGTTTCGAATCGGGCGCCACCGACATCTACCAGATCCTGATGGCAAAAAGGCGCGCAGGCAAACGCACGCGTCTCACGCGAGAGTACATGTATGTATAGCATTCTGCATGGCAGCTCGCGATTCGCGCGCGAAGGAAATCAATATGAAACTAACCGACCATACCGTTGCCACCGATGTTCTTCACGATTATGCCCGCCTGAAACTGGATTTGGCCGGAATCGTTAGGACATTACTCTACTCGGCGGAGAAGAGCAAAGACGAGCTCTCCATCCAGGACTGTCGGCGCGTCTTGGCGCGCCTGGCCGAGGATCGCTTTAATCTCGCCATCGTCGGACAGTTCAGCCGTGGCAAGAGTTCTCTGATGAACGCGCTTCTCGGAATGGAAAAGCTGCCCACGGGAATTCTCCCGCTGACGTCTGTGATAACGACTGTTACCTACGGAGAAAAGGAGCGCGTGCTGCTTCTCCGGGAGGGTTGGTCCACGACGCAGGAGATAAGGCTCGACCAGTTGCCGGAGTATGTGACGCAGGGCCAGAACCCCGGCAATGAAAAGAAGGTCTTGCTGGCCGAGGTGCAGTTGCCGCACGAGTTGTTGCGGCTCGGGGTGCACTTCGTGGATACGCCTGGCGTGGCGTCGTCCATCGTGGCAAATACGAGAACGACACGTCAGTTCCTGCCGGAGGCGGATGCGGCCATTCTGGTCACAAGTTTCGAATCTCCAATGACTGAGGCTGAAGTGGCATTCCTCGAGGAGGTGCGAACACATGTCCACAAGGTCTTCATCGTCGTTAACAAACTCGACTTGGTGACAGCGGCTGAGCAAGAGCCTGTGCTCGAGGCTATACGCAGCACCATACGCATGGTGCTGCCAGATTCCGATCCGCCAGTCTTCGCGGTTTCAGCGCGAGGGGCTCTCGCTGCGAAGAAGTCCGGCTCGGCGAAGGAGCTATCCGACAGTGGATTGCCGATACTTGAGAACGCATTGTCAGATTTCCTCAAAACGGACAAGGTCCGAGAATCGCTTCTGAACACAGCAGCTCGCTCGATGCGAATTGCCGAGCGCCAGCAAACTTCGATCGACATCTCACAACGGGCGCGCCGGCCGGAAGAGGGAACGCACCTCCAAGCCCGATTGACGGAGTTGTCGGCTCAATTGGTGGAGGAACGCAACAGGATTATCGAGGTAATGCGCGACCGGCTAACCGCAGAATTCGTCAATACATGTCGCCAGTTTGCGCCATTATGGACCACTGAGACTGAAGCCTCCGTCGGCTTCCAGATTCAAAGCTGGTTCGGGCAGACCCGGAACCAGGTTTCGGGAGCGCCGTTTGACGATTTCCTACAAACGACACTACAGGTGCACTTTTCTGGATGGATGACGAAATATCAGAAACTTATCAACGAGAGGTTTCTGGAAATCACACGGCGAGAGTCGACCGGACTGGAAGACTTAGCGGCGAAGATCACGGCACTGCCGACCGCGATCCTCGGAGACTCGAATCCTTCCGAAACTTCTGTTGCTGGAGCACCCGTATCTCTGGACATGCATGCACCAATATTTCGTGAGATTCGAGTCGGCATGCCGAACTTCGACGTTCCATGGTGGTATGACCTTCTTCCGTTGCGTCTGTTGAGGTTCGTGGGAGAGCGATGGAAGCGGCGTGTGCCAGAGTTGCGAGAAGCCTACGAAAAGGCCGCGTCCGACCTCCTGTCATTGGCAATGAACGATTGGATCGACGCGGCCGGGCGTGACCTTAGTTCGCGACTCGATCGTGTTGTTGGGCACACGCATGAGCTCCTGACCCAGAACCCGAAACCTGGCGAGTTGGCCGATATCGATGAGATCACGAAGCGGTTGAAAGAGTTCATGAAATCTGTTCTTCAAATGGGAAACGAGACTTCCGACGCACAATTACCGATGACCTTGGGCAACCTTGATCGTAATCCCGAGATGGCCTCGCTAAAGCCCTGCAAAATGTGTGTAGCTGTGGAAAAGGCTTTGCGGGATTACATGGCCCACCGGCAGTATGAACTCGCAGTAAGCGAAAGTGATCAGAGAAATCATGCGCTGCGGTCCGGATTTTGCCCGGTCCACACTTGGCAGTACGAAGCGATCGCTTCGCCCCAGGGAGTGTGTGCAGCTTACTCGGAACTCTTGCACCTCTACGCAAAGAAGCTACGCCTGCTTGCCGAGAACGAACCTTCAGTACAGGTGATGGAGAGTGGTGTCCGGGCAATGCTACCGACGCAATCATCCTGTCCGGCCTGTCAGCTCGTGTCTTCGACTGAAAAGACGGTGGCGCGAGAGATCGCCAGAGGCCTCCGCGAAGACCAATTGTCCGGCGCAATTGTGTGCGCCTTCCATCTGCGCCACGTCCTGATGGCCGGGCCGGATCGCCAGGCGGCCTGCCGGCTCCTAATGGAAGAGGCACGCGCTTTTCAGCGGTTGGGCGAGAATATGCAAAATCACATTTTGAAACACGAAGCAGTTCGTCATAACCTCTCAACAAACGCAGAACAAGAAGCTGCAACCGCGGGTTTGGCCCGCCTGGTCGGACGGCGAAATACATCAGCTCCGTGGAAAATCCAGTGAGCCGCGGCCGTACCATACTAGTTCCGATCTAAGGAGTGGGATGCGAAGAACCAAGATCATAGCGACGCTCGGCCCGGCTTGCGCTTCCTCGGAAGTCGTCAGGGAGCTCCTTAACGTCCCGGTCGACGTTTTCCGGATCAATGCCTCCCATGGCAGTCATTCAGGCCACCAGGCGCAAATTGCCATGGTGCGCCGACTCAGCGCAGAGGTCCACTCCTACGCCGGAGTTCTTTTTGATCTCCAGGGACCGAAGATTCGTCTTGGAAGGTTCGACGGCGGAACAGCCACGCTGAGTTCGGGATCGACGTTCACGATCACGACCGACAAAGTGATTGGCGATGCCTTCCGCGCCTCGACCGACTATTCAAGTCTGGCGGCGGACCTGAGTGCCGGCGACCGGCTTGTCCTGGCCGATGGTGCCGTCGAACTTCACGCACTGGAGATCGCCTCAACGGCCGTTGTGTGCGTGGTCACGAGCGGGGGCACCGTGCGCGACCACCAGGGAATCAACCTCCCCAACGTCAAATTGAGCACGCCATCTCTGACGGAAAAAGATCTTTGCGACGTGGAATTTGCGGTAGAGCAAAAGGTTGACTTTGTAGCCCTGTCATTCGTTCGAAGTGCGTCGGACATCGTCGATCTTCGCCACATTCTTGCGGAGAAAGCATGGCGCGTGCCAATCATAGCGAAGATCGAGCGGCCAGAAGCTTGCGAGAACCTCGATGCCATTATCCAAGCGGCAGATGGCGTGATGGTTGCCAGAGGGGATCTTGGCGTAGAAATGTCCCTCGCGAGAGTGCCCGCTCTTCAAAAGAAGATCCTCGACCGGTCAAGGCGGCTGGGCAAGTTTGCGGTGGTCGCGACACAAATGTTGGAGTCGATGACATCAAACCGGGCTCCGACGAGAGCAGAGGTAAGTGACGTGGCCACTGGCGTCTACGATGGCGCCGACGCTCTCATGTTATCGGCCGAAACCGCGACCGGCGCCTATCCTGTGAACTCGGCGCGTATGATGGCGAACATCGCACTGGAAACCGAAGGAGCTGATACCCATCTCCCGATCGCGTCGGCGCCCAACCAGGAATCTTCCGACCATGCACATATCGCCGCGGACGCCTGTTGCAGGGCAGCCCAAGCTCCGCAAATTGAGGCAATCGTCGTTTTCACAACCACGGGCGCAACGGCGCGTCTTATTGCACGTTGTCGACCGTCGGTGCCGATCTTTGCGTTTGCCCCTACTGACGACATTGTTAGAAGCCTGTCCATCGTTTACGGAGTAAGAGCCTTCCGCGGTGTCGATGGGGAATCCACGCGGGCTATGATCGAAGCGACTGATGGGATCCTGATGCGGTCTGGCTTCCTCGCACGCGGCAGCGGCGTGGTGGTCTCGGCGGGAGAGCCAATTGGAAAACCTGGCTCTACCAACCAAATTCGGCTTCATCGCGTGGGACTGGCGCCGGGCGAGGATTGCGGATCGTTGAGTTCTATAGAAACTTCATCAGAACATCAATCCGAAGTGGCGCAAACTTGATGTGAGTTCCACTCACGTACATCGGATTGGAGGCGAACCGGCACATCTCGATGATCTGTCCAGGATTACCCTGGGCAGCATCGAGCGCCCTTCCTCGGAATTCCTCGATGTCCAGGTGACCTATATTGAAACACTTTACGGCGAGCTCAAATATCTGTTTCGCCTCTTCGTTTTTGAGGGCTCGAAGGTGCACCGTGTTTCTGGGATCCCAGAATAATCTGGCGAGCTCACCCAAAGCGACTGGGTCGCGAGCTGTGGCGAGCAATGCCATGCCTTTTGTGAAATAGAGTCGCTGGAGGAACCGATACATTGGAAAGCTGGCGTCGGTCACGCCGTCAAGGATGATGACTCGCGGTTCCCCTTCGAAGGCTTTCCACAGAACACCCTTCAGATGCACGCTGGTTTGTTGTCGAAGCCATCGTTCTGGATCTCCACTCGGCTTGGCGCCGTTACGAAACGCCGCATGGTTTATCCTGATCAGCGATCTCGCCAAATCAGTCAGGAGATCGTGAAGATTTGGCGAGTGCCTTATGGCGATCACGTCGGCCGGCCGTGCCAAATCCTTCAGTACTGCAGAAATCAAAGCGCTCTTCCCCGAACCACCGGGGCCCAGAATGAGCAACGGCTGCCTCTTCTTGAGAGAGGTCAATAGCCGCTGGTATTCGCTGGCCAGTCCGATTAGGGGAAACGAGGAAGACATGCTTTAAAGTGCTCTGGTTGATCTCCACAAATGCGACGGGCGTGTGTTGGAAGCGTAAGAGCGCGCGGAGTCGGCTTCGCTACCGAAACCTTTGCTACGCGTGGGGAGGGGCGCGGTCTACCTGGGGCTATCGGGATCAGATGGTCTGCCATTCTACTTCCTTCCGGCAACGATCGCTCCTAACCACACGGCTGCGTAGCCCACGACAAGGCTGCCGAAACCATTGAGGAAGCCAAGCCAACGGCTGCCATCCTTCATGAGATTAAGAGTCTCCCACTGAAAGCTCGAAAATGTTGTGTAACCGCCGAGGAATCCCACAACAAGCAGAAAACGCCAATTGGGGCTGAGATAGCTGCGCTCCGTTAGAAATGTCATTGCAAAGCCGATTAAGAACGATCCCGTGATATTGATAAATACAGTTCCATAAGGAAATCTTCCCCCGAGTCTCGCAATGATCGCAGTGCCAACGACGAAACGAGTCAGACAGCCCACGGCCCCGCCGGCGAGCACCAAAATGTAACGAATCAATTGTCAGGCCTCCAAAGCGAAACGAAATCCAGCAGGAATGGTCAATGCCGCAGTCAGTTGGTCGAGCTTTCGAATGTCCTCTGAGAGCTGTGCTACGTGTTGCTTATAAAACACGGCCGAGTTGTTACGCTGTTCTTGGGCCTCGAAAACCGCGGCTAGAAGCCGCTCGATCCTGTGCTCCAGAGCCCTACGAACAGCGTCGGTGAACGTACGAACCGCACTTCTCATCCGTTCTCTCAACTCTCTGGCGACCCACTTACCGTTCGACTGCAGTCTCCGGCGAGCGACACCAATGGCTTGGCGTAATATCCAGTGCCGCAGCAGCAGTCGCGGTACGAGTGAAATAGCTGAACACGGCTTCGGAGGTGCCTCTTCGGGCACGTGCTGCTTGCGGGTCGCCAGGCCTGCGAGGGATTCCGTAATATTCTCGTCTTCCATATCAAGACCGAATTGCTCCGACACACGCGCGCGAAAGGCCGCTACTTCGCTGTCCGCAGATTGGAGAAATCTCTCCGCTGCGTCTCCAACGGCGCGGAGCAGCGAGTCTTCGAATTCTCGCGACCAGGCGTCAAACAGGTTGTCAATCTGGAGCATTGCGAAGTCGTTGACTGCGCTCGCCAGCTGCTGCTTTGGTATTCGATCGCTCGCGCGCAAGAACGCGCGGAGTGGGCCATCCAATTCGAAACGTTTCGATTCGGTAGACCGCAGCAATTCGTTCTCGGCTAAATCGCCCAAGCGGTTCACCTCCTCGACAAAGAGATGTTCGTTGTGTGCGTGATTGTCGTAAGCGGTCTGGACTTCCCCTTTGAATTCCGTGCGCTCATTCTCCAAGTGTTTCACGATCTCTGCTGCGGACGCCATGCTCGATTCAAGCTCAGCTCGAAGTTCGGAAATGGATGCCGAGAGACACCGGGTGACGGACGCAAGAAAAGTCTCGTGCCGCTCTACCGCAAGGAATTCGCGAATGTCGGATTCCAGGCGGCGTATGCCGGGTAGAGGAACGCAGTCTTGCTGTAGTGTCGTGGTGGTTAATGCCGAGACGGGATATATTCTCAGGGCCGGGTCACTCGCCACTCGGCTCATCGCGTTTTCTGTGAATCGTAAGACGTCCTCGAGCGCCGGAGTATCAAGAAGGTCGACCTTGCACATCACAACGAAGACATTCCTCGTCGTTGAAAGGAGTCGTTTCAGGAACGCCATCTCAGCTGCAGTGAGCGGCGGGTCGGGTGAAGTGACGAATATCGCTGCATCGATGCGTTGCAGAAGATCGTAGGCGATCTGAGTATTCTGGTCGGAAGGGCTGCCGAACCCCGGCGAGTTCACAAAGCTGACACCATCGTTCAGGATGTCCGCCGCACAGAAGACGTCTACATGCTCCACCATCTTCTCGTTGTGAGGGTTACCGTCTTCGGTCACATAGTCCTTGAGTTCGTCCATACAGATCTGCTGGCGAGCGCCCGACTGAAAGACAACCTCTGCCGCGTTGTGGCTGCCATGTTGAACGATCGTCGGGATTGACGTGAAAGGAATCGTCCCTACGGGAAGTAGGGCGGTGTCTCCGAGCAGCGCATTCAGAAGCGACGTCTTGCCGCGTTTGAACTGTCCCAAAACGGCGATCCGGAACTGGCCGCGGATGATCCGCTCATGCAGATCCCCCAATTGCCAACACAATTTCTTGGTCCCGTCCCGATTCGCGATCGATTCGGCGGCGGCAAGAATGGATAGGACGGGAGCAATCTCGGGGCGCGGCGGATCAGACGGACGGGTATGGTCCGACTCGCGCATTTCGCGCGGGCGTGCACTCGTCATTTCGATTTCTCCAATCGCGCACATTCTCCGGCGAGGTTCTTGGACACCTCGTCACACTCCTTTAAATTAAGTTGGAGAACTGCCGGGAGGGATGAACGGAGAGCCCCCTGAGGCGAATTCGCCAACAGGAGTTATTGGCCGCAAATACGGCATTTATGCGAACTCCACCGCTCATCAATAGGATACAGCACTGCCACGCGTCTCACAACCCCTTTGTGCCACCTCTTCGCTGGTCTGCCAGGTCTCGATAAGGATCTAATCGTCACGATTTTGTGGGCAGCGCGTCAGCGTCTGGGAGGTTGGGGCAAAGGACCACTACGCGGCCCCGCAGCCCGCGGCTTCGATGCTGCAATTCCAACACGCCCGCATTTGGAGATTCGGTTCAACCAGCGCACTACAAAATGCTGAGCAGCGAGGCCAACCGATTGTGAACCCGTTAATTGGCAATCATCGTATCGGGCTTCGATGGCCGTTATCGCTCGTAGCGTCGCTTGACGGTCGTTCACGCCTGCTGTAATTTAATAGCAGAGCGGTGGAGTTCGCTTAACGTCGCTCCGGCGACCAATGACTCCTGTGGCGATTTGCCGTAGGAGCCGTCGGTTGTGCCTTCCCCCTCCTGCCCACTTCGCTGAAATCAGATTGAATGATGGAGGCCGCCTATGATCTTTTGCGGTCCGGCGAAGAAGGTTACGATTCGTCTTCGTGCGAATGACGGCACGGCAGCGTCCGTTTGCGAGGCTCTTCTCGCTTTTCTTTGTCCCAAAGACGTTTGCTGCCTTCAGATGTCGTTCTCCGAAAATGCCGTGGAAATCCGGTTCCTGGCGCGCCAGGGCAAAGTCGACGCGTTAATGGATATTGCGAGCTTGATCGCTCCGAATGCTGTTGTGTATGCCGAAAAGACCACCATCGTTCATGCGACGACCAGGTTCGGCATGGATCTGATGCACGAACGCGCGGACTGGGAGTCTTTACTGCGATTCCGAGGCGCTGTTGCAGTCGAAACGAAAAGCCCAGGAACGAGCGGTGAGGCGCAGGCCCGATCAAGAACGCCGCAGTCTCGGAAGGTTTCCAGCGCCATCGAGGGAGGTGGCCGCACGTGAGCCTTGCTGCCGTGCTCCATGGTTGTACGCTTCTTTGGTGGTACACGTTCGTCGTGGGTGCCATTGTGATAGTCCACGAACTCGGCCATTACTTTGTGGCGCGGTTGTTTGGAGTTCGTGTGCAGGTGTTCAGCTTCGGGTTCGGGCCAAGGCTATTTGGATTGCGAAGAGGTGAAACCGATTTCCGATGTTCGGCTATACCTCTTGGCGGGTACGTGAGGATGGCCGACGGTCCGGTCGAGGACCCGCACACGCTCGCGGCAAAACCACGTTGGCAAAGAATTCTCATTGCTCTGGCCGGTCCGCTAATTAACATCATGCTCAGCGTCTGTGTGGTTGCGGCTCTATTTATGGTCCGCTTTCCACAGACCGGAAAGACTGTAGACCCTGTGATCGGGTGGGTGGACCCAACCGGCCCGGCAAATCGAGCAGGGATCCGTGAAGGCGACAGAGTTGTGGGAATAGACAGCATTGCTCATCCGAATTGGGACGAACTACAGATACAGGAGATCGCGGGCGCGGGTCGAGCCGAGAGAGTCTCGCTAGTGCGAGAGGGCCAACACTTCCAGGTAACGCTGACGCCCGACTTTGACCAGCGTCAGGGGTTCGGCTACGTAGGTTGGGGACTGGCGGCAGAGATCCGCATATCTGCGGTCACCGCGGGTATGCCTGCAGCTCGCGCTGGCCTTCGGGCCGGAGACCTGCTGACCTCCATCAATGGGTCACGGATATCGAGTCTCCAAAGCGTACAACGGGCGCTCGAAGCTCCAGAGGACGGGCTTGTCCAGCTTGTGTATCGGCGAGATGGGCAGGAGCGCCGGACGACATTAGCGCCGGTCTGGCAGAAGAGCCTCACGGCGGTACCCGCAAGCTGGATCATCGGAGTCGCACTCGAACCGTCCCAAGGCTACGCGAAACTTGGAATTGTTCCCGCGATTGTCGAATCCGTTCACCGGAATCTGCAAATGGGAACGCTCATCCTTCGTTTCTTTGTCGGAATCTTCGAGCAACGAATGTCTCCGAGCACCATCAGTGGACCTCTTCAGATCGCCGTGATTTCGGAGGCCGCGGCGCACGAAGGCAGCTCGGCACTGCTGGAGTTGATCGCTACCATCAGCCTCAATTTGGCAATCATAAACCTGCTGCCTCTGCCAATCCTCGATGGAGGAGCCGTGCTGTTGTTAGCGATCGAGGTCGTGTTGGGCCGAGATGTCGACTTCGCGGTGAAGGTGGCTTTCGTGCGCGCCGGCGCCGCGCTACTCCTCGCTCTTGCGGCCTTCGTTATCTATAACGATTTGTCAAAACTTCTACTGGGAGGTTAGAACATGCGTGAATGAACCTTGAAGGCTCGCCGGTGCCCAGGATTAGCCGGGGAAGTCCGGACCAACCACTAACGAGACGTAGTTCATTGCGTATGGGGAAAACAGATTTGTCGAAAGATTCCTCTCTAGCGACCTTGCGCCACATCGCGGGTACCGTATCCGGACGTCTTCTGCGAAGCGGAAATGTTGAGCACGCCGTTGACAACCACCTTCGAAGTCTTCTGGAGATGGCCGGATGTCCGATCTGTAATGAACGCTTTGAATCGGAACGTGTGCACTTGTTTTGGCTGCTAAGCGAAAGCTGCCAACAGCCTCAGATTCTGGAGCAGATCGCCGGAGGATTGGGATTCTGCTCGGCCCACGCAATGTACCTGATCAGCCGTGGAGAATACCTCGACTCCCTCGCTTACATTTACCGATGGGTAATCGAGGACGTGCTTCGGGAGCTCGGACGGTGTAGCAAGAAAGTCGACCAGCCACGATTCTCCGCTCCTCAAGCTTGCTATACCTGTCGAACTCTCGACGAAGAAGTTCGCAACTCTGGTTTTCGGCGCATGTTGGCGGCAAATGAAATGTGGAGAGCTTACGGGAGGCCTGGACTCCTTTGTGCCAGGCATCTGGTTACGGCGACTGAAGCTGAGACATCTTTCCGAGTTGGACTGCTTCTGGAGGTCCATCGCTCGCATTTGGTCAACGTTCGGGCCGCTCTTGAAACTTGCCACCGGCCCCAGTCGGACTCTGACCCTCTGCTACGCGCGCTCCTCCTAACTGTGGGACGGGAGCCTCATCTCGTGCGGGAGCCGTTTGGGCACTCGCCACCTGAGTGGGATTTGCATGGGGGCGATGCAGTAACCAGGCTTCGGGCGAATTTCCGCTCCGTACCTGATTGCCCGATTTGTCTGGAAATGCGAGGAGCCCGTTCTGAGTGGTACAGGTGGATAAACGCTCGCAGCGCGGTGAATGAGAATCTCGGCGATCTCTTGCCATGCTGTTCTAATCATTCATGGGAACTGGTCCGAGCGGGTTCACCGATGACCGCGAAGGTCACCGCACTACATCTTTGCCAACAGCTCATTGATGATGTGCGTAAAGCAATGAGCATCCTTTCCGCCTCGAGATCACGACCCAGGTGGGCGGGCCGTTTTATTAAATTGCCTTGGCGAACTGGGTCCACGCTGGAAGCGCCGTGGACCGGACTTCTCTCTCGCTCGTGTCCGGTTTGTTATCGACAAGCCGTAGCCGAGGAGAGGGCGATTTCTCTCTTGATGACGTTGCTTGGCGAGCGAGGAGTTCAAAGCGATTATGAATGTGGGCACGGCTTGTGTGTGCAACATCTTGCCCGCATCCTCCGCCGCAAAGAGTCCACTCAGAATGCGCCGTTTCTTATCTCCGCCGAGGCGACCAAGCTTTCTTTGCTCGGATGGGAGATCGACGAACGTCAGCGCAAGACCGCTTATCAATGGCGCCCCGAAGCAAAGAATCCCGTGGATACCGCGTGGTGTCGCGCCATCGTAAAAGTGTCCGGTTCGTCTGATATTGCTATTGCGGAGCTAAATACGTAAGACCACGCTCATAATTGCGTGTTCAATCTGTGGCTCTTTGTTTGTCTTGAAGCACTATTCGGGGCGGTTGCGGGTCCATGGCGTACATCATCTTCTGTCAGGACGTACGTCCACCATCTGACGGAACAGAAGGCTGGCGGCCGGCGCGACAGCTCGACGGGCGGCAATCACAGCGTTCGTTTTCATCGTATGTCTCGCCTCGGCATCGGGCTGGGGCACGTCGATATTTGGAATCATCAGGTGAGAAAGTCCTGTCTGGCTGGGGCGGAGACATCGTGGCGAGCCAGACAGGATTTGAATACTCAAGCTACCTGCTCCAGTTTCTATCCCACAGCCTCATTCGCATCGTCCTCTGCGGCGATGTGATCAACTTTGACGGCGATGTCTCCGCCGGTAATGTACTCCACGGAATGCGGCCGATGTTCCATTGCACTGTCAATCTCGGCAAGATGCAGGCTCGATATATGCATTCCGTCGACCATTACCAGCGTAGTACCGGCAAGATGCTTTGCCTGCTGACGGATGAATTGCTCGAGGAGTCGTTTGGACGCCAACAGTTCGATACAAACCGGCATCGTCGACATCGGAATTTCCGAATGGTCGTGTGAAACCGACTTTGCGTTCGCAGCAAAGCCGATGTGCCCAAGGTTGACGGCCGCATGTACGATGCCTGCCTTCAGTGCGCTTCTAACGATATAGGTCGAGAGCGGCTTCTCCCAAAGGCGGCCCCACCATTTGGCGGCTTTACGGTTGTCGCCGCTCTTCATGTAGATTCGAAGCGCGGAAATGGAATTGAATGATTGAGTGTTCATAAGTTTTTGTCTTCTCTTTGCTCAAACGAAGTCTTGGGGCGGATCACGGTGACCTTTGCGGCGTCGACGCCCGTACGAAGTGTCTCCTGGGCGTGCTGGCGAGCGCGCATTACGTCACTTGAGGAAAGGATGCCGATGAGCTGATCGGTGGCGGCATCCACGACAGGGATGTAGTCGTGGTGGCCAACCGCGAGAGCGGTTTCTACCGTTGCCATCGAATGGGCGCCGCAAACCGTTGCGGCCGTCCGATCGATGATTCGGGTGATTCGGGCGGTGCCCCACTCGTGTCGCGGCACGGACTTCATCGCTCGGGCTGACACCATGCCTCTGAAGATGCCCTGATCAGTTACAACAGGAAGTTCCCGGAACGAATGTTCCAGCAGCGTCCGCTCCATGAATTGCTCGATCGTTTCCTCAGGCTTTGCGACAACGATCTTCGTCGTCATCCAGTCCCGGCATGGGAACGCGGTAAGCAAGGCTTCGTCGGTCGGTCGCTTCTGACGCTGACTCTCGGAGTTCGAGATTCCCGCGGAGAGTAGAAACGCCGTGCACGATGCCACCAGCGATGGAACAACCAGGGCGGGACTGCCGGTAGCCTCGGCGACAAATACTGCAGCAAAAAGCAGGCTGTTATAGCTGGCTCCCGTAAACGCCGCAATTCCAATCAGAGTGAACAGACCTGGTTGGGACGGATTGATCGTCGCGTCGAAGATCGCTCCCAGCGCCGCGCCAATCGTAGCGGATGGGACAAAGAGGCCGCCAACGCCGCCTGTGCCAAACGTAAATACTGTCGCTGCGAGTTTTGCGAATAGGATAATGATGCACGCATAAAGTGCATAGTGGCCGTTAAGAAGCCCATTTGCCACGGGCAGACCTGCCTGGAGAGTGGCGGGTTGGCCAATCAGGTAGTAAGTGCCCTCGGCAATCGCAGCAACGATAAGGCCGCCGGCAAAGAGCTTGAAGACTCTCGGGGCTGACCACCTTCCCCAGACGCGCTTGACCTTCGCGAGCGACGCGAGGAACAGATGCGAGGCTAAGCCGCCCACAAGCCCCAAGGGGATGCAGAAGAGCAGGTCTCGAGCGTTGAGGTGATAAACAAACGAAATCGGGAAATAGGGCGTTGCGGGCCTAAACAGCGAGAACGTGGCGTAGCTGGTCGCAGCCGCAATCAATCCGTGAATCAAGCTCTCGTGGGCCAGGTCGTGTTTGTAGGGAGATTCGATACCCATGATTGCGCCCGTCAGGGGCGCCCGAAAAATGGCGCTAATGCCGGCGGCCGCTCCAGCGAGCATCGTCGTCTCTACTCTTCCATGCAGCCATCGCAGAAAAGGAATGCGGTTCAGACTGCGTTGAATAAAAGAACTGATCGTCGCACCCAGCCACTTGCTCGCACCTTCCATTCCCGCGCTCGCTCCGAAGCCCATCGTCGCGATCGACGCAGCCAACTTCGGGAGGGCGGCGCTATAAGCGATGCCGGAATCGGGTTGATGATACGCAAGGACAACCTCGTCGGCCATGGAAGACGACGCGACGCGGAACAAAGAGAGGATGATCCCTGTAAGAACCAGGCCGGCAATTGGAAGCAGGCACAACAACGGCGGCGGAAGGAGATGGGTAAACCGTTCCCACAGCACTACATTCACGATGTAGTCGTACGCAGCGATAGCGGCACCGACAATCGCTCCAACGGGCGCAGCTACCAGGAAAACCTGTCGCGCAATCCGAAAATGTGCGCTCAGGTGCTCACTGAACGCGGTAGGCCGTTGGGGCTTCTGAAGCTGCTGAACTGTCGACAACACGTTGGCTAAATAAACTCCTAAGATATTCGGGAGGAGTCATTAGCCCTTGTGTGGGGCGGTTGGCGGCGAACTCCATCGCCATTCGAAATTGAGGTGTGTGAACCTTTTTCAAGATACCAGCAGACCGCAGCGACGGTCAACCAAAAGCCTATAAAAATACTCGATGGAGTCGATCAGAGCCTGGGAGAGGGAACGGGCGAATAAGGCAGGGCCGACGAAGATGACTGCTCCTTGGTCTGCGGTAGCCATGGTTGGCGACGGCGTTAACGATGCTCCCGCTTTGGCAACCGCAGATGTCGGAATCGCCATCGGGGCGGGAACCGATGTGGCGATTGAGTCTGCGGGAATCGTACTCGTGCGTAGCGATCCGCGTGATGTCGTAGGTGCGATCGAACTACCCCGCGCTACCTATCGAAAATGATCCAGAATTTGGTTTGGGCGACGGCATATAGCATTGTCGCTATCCGGTCGCTGTCGGCCTTTTCGTCCACTGTGGATTCCTGTGAGCGCGGGGGCGGTCGCGATGAGCCTGTCCACCATCATCGTAGCCGCCAACGCACAGTTGCTTCGCGGGACTTAAGTTGCAAAAAGATACCCTTCCCCATGGCGCTCAATGAACCGTACCCGGTGTACGGTTTGTTCCGGTAAATCCCGGTAGGGCCACGAAAGTCGGTTCCGAAGAAGCTTTTGGCGTTCGCCGTAGAGG
The DNA here is from genome assembly GCA_052148835.1 of Bryobacteraceae bacterium. Classification (GTDB taxonomy): domain Bacteria; phylum Acidobacteriota; class Terriglobia; order Bryobacterales; family Bryobacteraceae; genus Palsa-89. Next base: position 2,227 of record JBKQHJ010000117.1, on the reverse strand, counting down.
ATGCTTTGAAGGTTCACTCCGCTCTATTACGCAACTTCGCCAATTCACGCTGCCCGTCTTGACAGTTTCCATATTCTGTTAGAGTCGAAACATGGCCGCCGCCAAGTCAAAGGAGTCCTCCGAACAGATCGCCAAATACGCCGACATGTTTACGGCGATGGGTACAGAGCCGCGGCTCCGGATTATGCAACTTCTCCTCTCCGCTCATCCGGACGGCCTTGTCGTCGGCGAGATTCAAAGCGAACTTGGCATCCCCAATTCCACCCTTTCCCATCATCTGGAAAAGCTCAAGAACGAGGATTTGGCCAAGGTCCGACGCGACCTTCCTTTGGTACAGCGCTAACACTCAGGCCCTGCAGGAGTTGCTCGGGTTTCTCTATGTGGAATGTTGCACCCGCAACAAAGCGATTCAGCCCGACAAGATCGTCACCCTTTGCAAGTAGAGGCCAGCAATGATTAAGCCAAAAGTACTCTTTCTGTGCTCCGGGAATTCGTGCCGGACTCAAATGGCCGAGGCATTCCTCAGCGACCTGGCGGGAGACCGGTTCGAGATCACCAGCGCGGGCAGCGAAGCAACACCGCTCGATCCGGATGCGATCGCAGCCATGCGCGAGCTGGGCATCGATATTTCCCGTCATCAATCCAAGAGCGTGACATCCTACCTCGGCCAGCGCTTCACTTTTGTCATAACGTTGTGCGATCGGCAGCCAGTGCATCCAGCACTGGCTCATGCGCAAAGGCTCGGAATGCTCAAGTACCGGGTTTTAGCGCGCCGGCGGCTACCGGCCCTTCGGCGCGGGCATGTGATCGTCCTCCCTTCCGAAGGGAACGGGTCTCGCGCGCCGGAGCCTTTCGCGGCGCCGGATCGGCCTTCCCGACGGTCGGAATCGTCACTAGGTCCAACTCGTCGTGAACATCGGTGGCCGGCGCCAGGTAGCGCATCGTAGTCTCCAGCGACTTGTGGCCCATCCAGTGCTGCACGGTTCGTACATCGAACCCCCTGCGCAGCATTCCCGTTGCATAAGTCGAACGAAATGTTTTCAGATCAAACTTTGTCGGGTCGAGTTTGGCGCGCTTCGCGATAGATTTGCAGTGATCGAGCATGTGCTGTTCCCGGTTCCCTGTAGGGGATGGAAACACAAATTGGCAGTTCGGGCGACGTGTATGCTTGCGAAGCTCGTCGATGAGTTCCACCGGAGCCGGAATCTCACGATCTTCCCATCGCTTCGGGTAGAATCCCAGTTCCGGTTTTGAGGTCACCCGCACAGTCCGCAACTCGAAGTTCACGTCGCTCCAGCGCAGGAACATTACTTCCTGCTCGCGGAAACCGGTCAGCAGAAACGTGGCGAACAAGGCGCGTTCCTGATCGGAGCACACTGTGAAGAAGCGGGCAAGCTCCTCTTGGCGGTATATCTTTACAAGCGGCGTGATGCGCTCCGGTAGCGACAGCTCTTTCGTGATCCCGCTCCTACCATGGCGCTTGAGAAACTGCGCGACGATGACCGCGTTGTGCAGGATCGTGTTGGATCCCAAGCCGTGATCTTTCTTGAGCGTCACGACAAAGCGTGTTAGGTCGTCACTGGAGATCGCATCGATCGAGACGCAGTCGCGGAAGAACTCCCCGAAGCGGTTGAGCACGGCTTCATATTTGCGGTGAGTGTTGGGCTTCTTCAGCGCTTCGATCTGCTCAAGGTATCTAGTGATGGCGACGTGCAATGCAGGTTTCTTGACCGTTTCGCCGGCCGTTTCAAACCCGGGGATACCCAGTTTGCGGCCCTCTAGTTCATGGTGCTTGCGCCGCTGTACCTCAAGCGCCTGAGCCGCGGTGACGCCAGCACTCACACGACGGCGAGTGCCGCCCGCGTACCACTCGACATAGTAGCGGCCGTCGGCGATGGCGTTCCAGTCGTAGTTGCCTTTGGCGTTCCGAGGGATGGAAAACATCTTCCAGCGGCCGCCAATTTTGATGCGTTTGACGATGTTGACTCGCGACAAAATGTCTCTCCTGCGAGCCGCATCTTTGCGGACAGCAAGGGAGACAGCACATGGTTTAAATGACAGAAAACAAAGGGGGTGGGTAGAAGCTGGCATTCTTCCAACTGAATTACTCCCGCTCAGTGGGCACCTTAAATATAACAGATACAGCGACTTGTGAGCTAGGCCCAGAAGGGCCAGCCTGAGAATCCCAGATTCTACTCCTCCAGTACATGGCCTCTATTTTCAATGG
>JBKQHJ010000116.1:0-4211 GCA_052148835.1 Bryobacteraceae bacterium | reverse complement strand
CCGTCAACATAATAACACTACTCGCTATTGACGGCTGCACGCTCTGCGCACAGAATAGCGATAGGGCGTTGGAGTTCGCCTTTAACAGCCTCCCCGGGGCAGATGACTCCTACGAGGAGTTCGCTCGGTGGTGCGATCACCGGCGTTCAATTTCCTTCTGCCGGGACATGCGGCCGTGCGCAAAGCGACCGCGAGGGGGAAGCTTGGCGAACAGCGTTGCACTCTTTGCGCGCGGCAGGCGCTACATCTGCTGTAACTGTAACCGCGTCATTTTCAAGTCGAGAGTCAGGAACCGCAAGGACCGGTTGTGCCCACATTGCGGACACGAAATGGTTGCGGATCGCTCTGTCGCGGTGGCCTTCGGCTTCGGCCTGTGCTGGTCCATTGTTCTCGTCGCTATTACGGCCGCTGCTGAAAAGTTCCTGCCGGTTACTTCAACAACTACTGCTGGCGCCGGTCTCGCGATTTGCGCGGCTCTTGCCTGCAACAAGCTGTTCCTGTCGTCCCAATATTTCCGAACACCCGAGCCGGTAGCTTCCGTATCGCGCCAGATGTTGGCCGAGGGAGTAGCCGCGTTCGTCATTGTAGTGGCGGGCGGCACATTTTTGTTGCGCTGAACCAGACCTTCGGGTTCCGATCCGGAACATGAAGCGCATTTATGGCAGGGTCGCTCTATGGTATTCTCAAGGCAGCGGTGGAGTTCGCATAACCGCCGGAAACGGCCAATAACTCCTACGGTGGAAACTGTAGGGTGCGGCTCAATGAACCTCCTGCAGTAAACCCCCGGACAGCATTGGTTTTGATTTCTGGTCGCTTGATCGGATCGTTTGGCGTTTTTAGCCACCGCGATACGTCAAACCAGAGAGGAGTGGACATGCTATCCAAAGGCCCTGCAAAAAGAGTCACGGTTTTCGTTAATGAAGACACACGCCATGGAACTGAGCCGCTGTGGCGCGTTGTTTTTGATCTCTTGGTTCACAAGCAAGCGGCAGGTGCAACGGTAACGCGTCCGCTGATGGGGTTCGGAAGCCACCACCGAGTCCACTCGCCGGACATGGAAGCCCAGATGGAGCACCTGCCCATTCGAATCGAATTCGTGGACACGGCGGAACGGGTTGAGGAGTTGCTGCCCACCCTCTACGATTTGGTTAACGATGGTTTGATCGAAGTACAGGACACGAATGTCATCAAGGTGGCGCAGAAGGAAAAGAAGCCCGAAACCCAACTCCCGCACGAGCGCAAGACCGGCGCGGCTCGGATGATGCGAATCTTTCTCGGGGAAGCCGATAAATGGCATGGCGAGCCTCTCTACGATGCGATCATCAAAAAGCTGCGCATGGAGGATATTGCCGGTGCGACGGTATACAAGGGAATTCTCGGTTACGGCGCCAAGGGGCATACCCACAAAGGACAGAGCTTTTTCCATCTTGTCCATGACTGTCCAGTCATGATCTCGGTCATCGATTCCGAAGGAAAGATAGAAAAGGCGGTGGAGATTATCGAAGGAATGCTCGCAGATGGCCTGGTGGTCATCTCCGACGTCGAGGTTATTCGCCTTGCGCATCCTTCATTATCAATGGAGGTTATAGATGCCGGAAACGCAGACAGGTAAGATTCTTCGCGTACACGTTTCAGAACAAGATAAGTACAACGGGAAGCCGCTCTATGAAGCAATCGTGCAGAGATGCCGCGAGCTTCAGATAGCAGGAGCAACCGTGTTCAAGGGGCTGCAAGGGTATGGCGAGACCGCCGAAATCCATCGCGCTCACCTGATCGGCCACGACCAGCCGATTCTGATTACGATCGTCGATTCTGAAGCCCAGATACACAAGCTGATTCCTGTGCTGGACGAAATGCTTGATACCGGTCTAATGGCGATGTCGGATGTCCAGGTGATCAGATTCCAGGGCAATTCTGGAAATCACCACGGATAAAGAAGGGGTCGCCGAGCTACGGCGACGGGCGTTGGAGTTCGCCACAACATCCCTGGAATCGCCGGGGAAGATGACTCCTGGTGGAACCGAAGCCGGCGCGGTCGCCGACTCCTGGATTCCCAGACGTTGCGTAGGGCGCGGTTCTGGGGTGATATATGGCGAACGAGGGCGGCCTAAACGGGCCTCAAAAGCAACACCTACTTTCCAGTTGTCAATACGCCGACAAACTGCTATCTGAAATCGAGGGCATCCTGCATTCCTCGCAGTCGAAGTCGGTTTTCCCGAAGTACAGCGGTTCGCTCGCCCCCGCGCAAGTCCGCGTGATCGAAGACTACATCGCCCGAATCCGATCTCAGATTCTTACAGCGCTTAGGAGCCAGAACATCGCTATCCCTGAGCCTCAGTTCCGCACAGCCCATTCCGTCAAGGTCACGCTAATTTTTGCCGGGATCGCCTTCGAGGAGTGCACGGCGGAAAAAATGCGCGGGTACGGGGAGGTTCCGCCGGACGTCGTACCGGAATTGAACGGACTGGTGACCGAAATCAAGGCGATGCTGGACCAACTGAACGGCTTCCTTTCCCAAGGTGTCGATCAGGACCCCGCAGAACGCCTACGGCGCCTCGCGCGAACAGGAGATGAAGTTCAACTTCTCAAAAAGCTGGAACGGGCGATCACTCAGCTCGGGCTTGTTGACTATCGAGGCCGGCTATCAGCGATCCTGGACCGGCTGGAATCGAAAAGTTTCGAGGTCGCTCTCTTCGGGCGGGTCAGTTCCGGTAAATCGTCCTTGTTGAACCATATTGTCGGCTCGGACGTCTTGCCCGTCGGCGTCAACCCGATCACGGCCGTTCCAACCCGCATGGTCTTCGGCACCTCTCCCAGAATCCTTGTGACCGTCGCAGGCCAGAGTACTCAGGCTTTCGAAATAGAACGCGTCTCGGAATTTGTAACCGAACAGCAGAATCCTGCAAACAAGAAAAGGGTCGAACGCCTGGTGGTCGAGTATCCGTCGGACAAATTAAGAGAAGGCGTCGTGTTGGTCGACACTCCGGGGCTTGGATCTTTGGCAAGCGCTGGCGCCGCCGAAACTCTTGCCTATCTGCCGCGGTGCGACCTGGGCGTTGTCCTAATCGATGCTGGCTCAACTCTGACGGCCGAGGACTTGTCCACACTCCAAGCGCTCAATGAGGCGGCGATTCAAACGGTAGTGCTGTTGAGCAAAGCCGATCTGCTGGCGCGAGATGACGTTGCGAGATCGAGGGACTACATTGCTCAGCAGATCCGCTTCAACCTGCGGCTCGACCTCCCAGTTCATGCTGTCAGCGTTCAGCCTGGTTTTGTGGATCTTCTCGATCGTTGGTTCAGCGACGAACTGGCTCCGCTCTACGAGCGGCACCAGCAACTGACCCAGGAGTCTCTGAAGCGAAAAATCGGAGCGTTGCGAGACGCCGTCGCCGGAGTCTTGAAGGCACGAATTGAGCGCGCGGTACATCAAGCGAGCGGAAACAATGAGCCGCTCCCGGAGGCCGCGGTGGCCGAAACGAAGTTGCGCCGCGTGAGCGGGCGGTTCGAGGAAGTCCGCGAACAGTGGTTTCGCGAGACGCTGCTGCTTCGAGAGTATGGCCCTACCTTTCTGCACGAAGCCGCCATGCGAATCGTTGACACCTGGCGAGTGAACAGTTCGAGTACGCCGGTCACTTGGGAATCATTGAGCGAACTGGCGACAGGCATTGCCGCCGAAAAGGCGGGCGCGATTCGTTCGCTGATGGAAGAACTCGCGAAGGATCTCTCCACGACCATAAGAGAAGTCTCTGACCTGCTCGGAGAGGACGGCGCCTCTGCAGCGGAGGAACTCAGCTCGGTGGTCAAAGAAATGCCGCGGATCGATCTCGGGTCAGGTGACCTAACGGTCGGACCTCCCTGGACAATCGGCGTCAGCCGCTGGCTGGCAGCGCGCAAGGTTGAGGGCCGTCTGCGTAACGCCTGCGGCGGTCAAATCGAGCAGTCGTTCGCGACGTATGGAAGCATGCTTGACGCGTGGAGTAGAAGAATTGCTGGCGAACTGCAGTTGCGGTTCAACAGTTACGCGGACGCCCATAGGGCGCGCCTTGCTCGGCTCTCGACGTCAGGCACTTCGGAAGATTTTTTATCGATACGGGCCGCATTGGACGAAATCGGATCGCCGTTGGATGCCGAAACCGACAAGGCTTCGCCGGTGACAACGGGAATACGACGATGACAACCTGGCTGGTACTTCCGCCGATCGTCCTCGGATT
>JBKQHJ010000115.1:0-2538 GCA_052148835.1 Bryobacteraceae bacterium | reverse complement strand
ATACGACCGGCGGCTGGGGTGAGCGGCACCTCTCCCCGCTTGCGGGGAGAGGGTGGGGTGAGGGGGCTTCGACGCATGCGTGACGCCAATGCAACGAAGACGAGTTTGGCCCGGCAATTACGTAGGATGGGTGGAGCGAAGCGATACCCATCATAGGGCGGCGAGGATGAGTGATGGGTTTCGCAAGAGCTCTACCCATCCTACAGATCATCCGCCCTCCCCCACGTCCGGCCCAGCACGCGCAGCCAATTTCGGAAGCACAGCTTCTCCATCAGCGGCTTGTTGAAGCCGTGCTTGCGCATCGCCTGCACCAGATTTTGCAGCCCGGCGGCGTTGCCGAGGTCCGCGGGTATCATGGCGCCGTCGAAATCGGAGCCAAGTCCGACCGAGTCCTCGCCGGCATGTTCGAGCATGTGCTCGATGTGCTGGATCATCACGTCGAGCGGCGTGTCCCGGTCGTGACGGCCGTCCGGACGCAGAAAGCTCGTGGCAAAATTGACGCCGGCGAGGCCGCCGGTTTCGCCGATCGCCGCCAGTTGCCTATCGGTCAGGTTGCGCGAGTGCGGGCTGACGGCGTGGGCGTTGGAGTGCGTGGCGACCAGCGGCGCGTTGCTGATCTCGGCGACGTCCCAGAAGCCGCGCTCGTTGAGGTGCGACAGATCGATCAGAATCCGCAGCCGGTTGCAGGCGCCGATCAGCGCCTTGCCGAGGTCGGTCAAACCGGGGCCAGTGTCGGGCGAAGACGGGCAGCGGAACGGCACGCCGTGGCCGAACGCGTTCGGCCGGCTCCACACCGGCCCGAGCGAGCGCAGCCCCGCTTCGTACAGCACGTCAAGCAGCTCGAAGTTCGCATCGATCGCTTCAGCGCCCTCGATATGAAGCACCGCCGCCAGCGCGTCATCGGCGAGGCAGCGTTCGATATCGGCAACATTCCGGCAAACGCGAAGGCGCCCGTTCGACTCCCGCTCGATCCGAAACAGCAGCGACGCCATGGCGAACACGACCCGCTGCGCCTCTGCAACATCGACAGCAGGCGGCTCAGGATCGCTCCCGACGACGCTGCCGTTTTCCTGGGGCGGCGTTTCGCCGTTGGCCCGAGCTTTCCGTTTCGGCGAAGGCACGAAGATCGCGAACAGGCCACCGGCAAATCCGCCCTTGTGCGCTTTGGGAAGATCCAGATGGCCCTTCTCCTCGCCTTGCAGGAATGCGGTCACCGCGTCCGCGCCGCCGCGCATATGCAGCCGGAGCAGGACGTCGTTGTGGCCGTCAAAGATCGGAATGGGCTTGGGAGAGGTCACCTGTGATCCTTTGCTCTTAAATTAGCAAGGTAGCGCAATCAATCCGGGCTACTCGCTACTCGCTGGCTCGCGTCAATTGGGAAGGAAGAAGTTAGTCTCTAAGAGATTTAATCAACGTATTTGAATACGCGAGGCTTCGGGTATTTGCTGTAACGCATTCTGAAAATACGCCTGTACTAGGTCTCTGGTGAAATTAGGGGGAATAACGAGCTGACCCTCCGTTATATCCCCGTAGGGATTCATCTTTGCGACCTCTGTGTACCAACCTCCTTTTCCAACTACCCAATAAACTAAGTATGTATGCCCCCGCACGCACTCGGGGCAGATTATACCGACGCAGCCAAACACCCGCTGACCTTCCTTCACATACGGGCGCACATGTTCGCTCCCAAATAAAGCCTGGGGGCCTCCTTCCGAGTGCGGCCGGATGAAATCAAATAAAGACACTGGAACCGGCAGTGGATCATGGCCGTTGGCGGTTGGATTTTTATTTAGGTAGGTTCGGGGATCATCGAGATTCCAAACTGCTACGGACCACTTTATTTCCTTGGCAAGTTTGTTCGAGTTGTTCACAAGAACCAAAGCCGGGTAATCGGGATAGACAAACCGCGCGGTAATATCGGGTCCTATTGGATGCTCAGATTCTTTGTTCTGAGCGGCGGATGGATGATCTGTCTTCATCGCGCCAATTAGCCCGACAATCGCGCCGATGACGATGAATGCCGTTCCGATAATTGCTAATGCAGTTCCCAGAGGAATCCCCACCCTTCGAAGTAGGTACAGAGCGAGATCACTGACAAAGAACAAGATAGAAGCACCGATGATAACAGCGCTTATTTCAAAGCAGTAGCGCGCTATCGCCGGATCAGCATCAGGAAAAGCCAGCGGATAACTCACGCCGGCCACAAAACCGAAGAGGCCGATGATGATACCGACAGCGCTAATGCGCTCGCCAATTCCAAATCGGAGGCCAGCTTCCATAAAGCGCAGTGTAGTACCTCGTGTCGATCACGCATCGACAAAAGGTAAGAGGGCTGACCTGAGGAGCTTCCACGGCTTGACGCCCAAAAACCGCGTCAGCGACGGTCAATACGACGCGCGGCCGTTTGTTTTTGGTCCACCAAACGGCTAAGCGCGTCTCTTTTTCATTGACTATTGTCCCATTTTCCATTACAAGATGCGAATCGGCGATTGTGCCTGACTTGACAGAAGTAGCATGTCGCCCTATCAGGGATTTGAG
>JBKQHJ010000114.1:0-37928 GCA_052148835.1 Bryobacteraceae bacterium | reverse complement strand
ACCACGTAGGCGACCACGCAAAAAGCCGCCGTTAAAGCCAGCGCAACCGGCTTGCTGGTAGCCATCCAGGAACCAGCCGGACCGGCAGCCCATGCAAATCCGTTGGCAAGCGCCGAGCCAGTGCCGGCGAAAACAAAGACCGCGTAGAGAGTGATATTCCAAGCCGCCATGTATCCGGCAAAAGGCGAAAGCCCCGCTTTGACCCACTGATACACGCCCCCTTCTTCAGGCACAGCACGGCTGAGCTTCATCACAACCGCCGCGAGCGGCAAATAGAAGAGAACGATTGCAATGAACCACAGCGCGATTTGTGAAGAGCCCTGCTTGGCGGCGAAACCACTCCAGATGAGAGAAAAAATCAGAACGATCTGCATCGGAACAAGGTCGCGCAGCTTCAGTTCGCGCCTGAGGCCGTGGTTCTTGGCTTGCATGGATATTCGACTATACCAAGGCTTCGGAGCCGGGACGGCGTATGTTATAGCCGATCAGTACGGAAAGAGCAAAGCCGGCGGCGAAGGTTAGCGCGCCGGTGGTGACGTGCAGGACGCTAGTGATCACGACGGCGAGGCTGGTTTCAGGGAACAGGATCAGCATCATGAAAGTGGTGAATCCGAGCAGCACTTGGATGCCGGTGATGATGGCGAGGGTGAGCGCGGCGGGGCGAAGCGTCGGGTGCTCGGGAAATTGGCGGACCAGGAAGACGGCCACGATCAAGTTGAGAAGCAGGACGATCATGGCGTTCAGGATGTGCCAGATCACGCCGAGCGCGTGAAAGCGGTAGGAAGCGCCGAGGGTGGTTTGGAGCAGGATGACCAGTGGGACTGCCTTGCTGAGCGCGCGGAGGGACGGCTTCCACGTGTCGTCGATGAGCGAGGGGCCGCGGCGCCAACTTGCCGATGTCATGACGGCGATTGCGGCGATGATTCCGAGAAAGAGCTGTGCGACCAGCGCGTGGAGAATACCTGAAGCTTGTGGCAGCGAGTGACCTGCCTCGATCAGTCCCAGTACCAAACCCATGGTGACACCGTTCCAGCCGAATGGGGTCCGAAGTCCAATCGCCAGGACAAGCATCAAAATTACTGCCACGCCACCAGCCACTTTGTGCCAGAGCTCGAAGGATGCTGCAGCGGCAGGAATGGCAGCAGACGTTGCGGCAATGGGCCGCTCCAAGCTGGTGACGACGGCGCCGAGGATAATGGCGACGAGCGCAAACAGCGCGACTAGAATGGCAAAGCGGTGCAACCAGGGGGAATCAGTTTTCATGTCGAGCTTCTTTTATCCAGCGTGCCGCTCCGATGCCAATCGCCAAGAGGCCAACGGCCGACACGATCCAGGTAGTGGCTGCGCCCCACAGCGCGAGCATGACGCCGCTGGCGAGAACAATTGGCGCGTAGCTGGTTGGTCGCGTCATGCGGTGCGTTCGGCTCCATACCATCGAATCACCGTCGCCAGAATGCCCGAGAGATAGACGAAACATCCGGGCACCCACATCAACAGGCCGCCGAGTCGTTGGTCGCTTCTCGCATCGAGTCCCATATAGCCGGTGTAGGCCGGGTAGAGGCCGACCGGGCCGAACGTCAAGAACGCGCCGAGCAGGCTGCAGCACACGCAGGCGCTGAATAAATACGACACGGCCGGGAGCGTGGGAAGATGGCAGTCTTCCAGCGGACCGAGGATCGGCCACCAGAAAATCGTGCCGGTAAAAAGGAAACTCAGGTGCTGGAAGATGTGGAGGCCGTCGTTCGCCAGCGCTGCGTTGAACAGCGCGGGAATGTGCCAGACCAGCATTGTGCCCACGCCGAGCAGCCAGGAAACCGGCGGCTGTCCGATGACGCGTTCGAATTTACTGAGACTCCCGAGATCGAAGCGCGGAGTCCCGAGCAGCAGCAGCGGAGGAATCACAAGCGCGAGTAGGAAATGCTGGACGATGTGGGCGCTGAATAGGTATCGGTCGCCGAGCGTGTCGATGGGCGAAACCAGATCGAGGAGCAACAAGATCACGCCTGCGAGAAAATAAGGCGCGCCATGAAATCCATGCTTGCGGACCAGCACGACGTATCCCATCGCAAGCGCCGCGCAGCCAATGACGACGGAAGGTTCCCAGTCCCAGATCATACCCAACCCCTCGAAACCAGAAAGATGACCAGCCAGACTGCGGTGAAGAAATACCAGTACAGCGCCAAGGTTCGAAGAGCGGAGACGGGCACGACGGCGATCGCGATCACACCTGCGAAAACAAACAGCCCGTGAACTGCGGTCAGCAATGAGAATTTCGTTCCGAACAGCAACGCTACAAAAACAGCGCCAAGCGCAACTGTGGCCCAGCGCCATCCGCGCCACAAGCAAAGGCTGCTCGCAAGGAGCAGAGCCGTGAGAGACCATCCAGAGGGTGCGATCAGGCTGGGTAGAGCCCGAAGATATGCGCAGGCCAGAATCAGCAGTAAGAAGAAGACTGCTTCCGAGATCAGAAACATCGCCATGCCGATTTGCGCGCGCTTCGTCATACCTGCATCCAATCCGGGACCTCGGGATGCTTGCGGTCCCACAGCGGCCGGCGGCTGCGGACTTGAGGAATCTCGGCGAAATTTTGGAGCGCGGGCGGCGACGCGACGGCCCATTCAAGCGTCCAGGCATTCCAAGGATCGTCGCCCGCCACGGATCCGAAAAAGAGGCTCATCGCAATATTCGCGCAGAACAACAGGATGCCGAAGACGAGAATAGCCGCGCCCACGGTAGAAATAACGTTCAGCGCGCCGAACCATGGAAGATCGGGATAGGTGTAGACGCGGCGCGGCATGCCTAGCAATCCAAGGAAATGCTGTACGAAAAATGCGGTGTTGAAGCCCAGGACGATCAGCCAGAAACTCCAGCGCCCGAGTTTTTCGTCCAGCATGCGTCCGCTGAGTTTGGGGAACCAGTAATGAAAGGCCGCCAGCACGGCGAATACCGTGCCCCCGAAGAGCACGTAGTGAATGTGCGCGACGACGAAGTAGGTGTCGGTCAGTTGCCAATCCACCGGCACAGTGGCGAAGGCGACGCCGCTCAGCCCGCCCACGGTGAATTCGAGCAAGAACGCGACGGCGAACATCATGGCCGTTGTAAATCGAATAGACCCGCCCCACATGGTCGCTATCCAGCTAAAGATTTTCATGCCCGTGGGCACCGCGATCAACATGCTGGCGGCGGAGAATACCGCGAGAAAATTGCGGCCGAGCGCGACCGCGAACATATGATGGGCCCAAACGCCGTAACTCAAGAAAGCGATGGCGACGCTGGATGTGGCGACGAACGGATAGCCGAAGATCGGCTTGCGCGAAAACACCGGGATGATCTCGGATATCATTCCGAAGGCGGGAAGGACCACAATGTAGACTTCGGGATGTCCGAAGATCCAGAAGTAATGCTGCCAGAGCAGCGGAGCGCCGCCTTGCGACGGGTCGAAGAAGCGGGCGTGCAGCAGCCGGTCACTCAACAGCATCACGAGCGAAGCCGCCAGCGCGGGGAGCGCGAAGACGATCATGATGGACGCTATCAGCGTCATCCAAACGAACAATGGAACCAGGCGCATGGTCATGCCCGGCGCGCGCTCGGTGGCGATAGTTACGATAAGGTTGATGGCGCTTCCGATGGAACCGGCGGTGATCGCGAGCAATGCCAGCGCCCAGTAATCCAGGCCCGGGCCCGGCGAGAACGGCTTCTCGCTCAGCGGCGCATAACTGAACCAGCCCGCCGACGGCGCCGTTCCAGTGGCGAAACTGAAGTAGAGCAGCAAGCCGCCGAAGAATTGCAGCCAAAAGCTAAGAGCTCCCAGCCGGGGAAACGCTGTTTCGTTGGCGCCGATCATAAGCGGGACCAGGTACACGCCGAATCCGGCGAGGACGGGCATCGCGACCAGGAAGATCATCGTGGTGCCGTGCATGGTGAACATCTGGTCATAGATTTCCGGTGTCACCAGCTTGAGCCCAGGCGCGGCCAGTTGCGCGCGCATCACCATGGCTTCCATTCCGCCGGCCAGGAAGAATAATAGTGCGGAGAGCATATAGAGGATACCGACGCGCTTGTGATCGATGGCGCAGAGCCAGGCAGTCACCGGAGACCCTCCAAATACGCGAGCAGCGCGACGCGGTCGCCAGGGGACAACGGTGTATCGGGCATCCGATTGCCGGGCTTGGCCGCTTGCGGATCGGTCAGCCAGAGCGTCAGCGCATCCGGCGTGTTTCGCGAAATGCCTCCACCCAAAAACTCGTGGGTTACTAGATGCGCCAGGCTGGGGCCTTTACCTGAGCTTCGGCCGGCGCCAGTGACCGTGTGACAATCGGCGCACTTCTTGCTCTGGAACAACCGCGCGCCATCGACGGCGATTCCCGTGGCCTCGGGCGACGGTTGCATCTGGCGCTTCATCCAAGCGTCGAAGCTCGATCGGGTGTCGGCGATCACGCGAAAGCGCATCCAAGCATGCTGGGCGCCGCAAAATTCCGAGCACGTGCCAATATAGATCCCCGGCGCGTCCGCCTCCAGCCAAATGTAGCTCCAGCGCCCGGGTACCGCGTCCATCTTGCGCGCCAGCTCAGGCACCCAAAAGTCGTGAACAACGTCGGCGGATTCGATGCGCGCGCGCAGCCGCCGGGATGCGGGAATGTGGATGTCCCAGGGGACCACAACACCGTTTGGATAGCGCGCTTCCCACCACCACTGATGGCCGGTGATCACCAGATCGGGCGAGCGCGTCGAGTCCTGTGGCGCGTCGATAAGAACCATGGCGCGGACTGTGACGATGAACAGCCCGGTTACGATGGCGAGCGGCACCACTGTCCAGAGAACTTCCAGCTTGCGGGATCCGAAGAACTGCCGGGGCTCGATTGCGGACACCCCGCGCGACCGGTATCGCACGCTAGTGTAGACCACGCCGCTGACGACTACGATGAAAACCACCGCGGCAATCACCAGAACCAGGGAAAAAAGCGCCGCGATCGACTGTGTCTCGGCGGAATGAGGACTGAAGGGAGGCGGCACCGTCTTGAAAAGTCCCTGTTGATGCCTCAGTCTACTCGCCGTACCTAGTGGGGGTCAAGATATGGAGCGTAGCGGGGTGTCACAAACCGGTCAGTGACAAAAGTATCATAAGCTTGCAAAATTTTGCGAGCCGCCTAGTACTTTCAGTAGCGCCATGGTACTCTGTCGATACAGACTTTTGCGGTTAGAGCCTTACGGTGGGTTTAGGGCGATTTAGGTGGCAGATCCCTCATAATCCTTCACCTTTCGGTCGCCGATAAGAATAGTATGTTCGACAGGCGCATAGAGCCCCGGATGTTATGTGCGGATATGGTGGATGTCCAGTGGAAGGACAAGTCCGGGCGCATTCGCAAGGGTGTCGCCAACCTGGAAGACATCTCGCTTTCAGGAGCCTGTCTTCAATTCGACCAGCCCGTCCCTCTGCAGACCGACCTTCGCATTAGCTATCCCAAAGGCGAGCTGACAGGCAAAGTCCGGTACTGCGTGTACCGCGAGATCGGATATTTCCTGGGCATAGAGTTTGAGCCGGGATGCAAATGGTCCGCGCGACACTTTAAGCCGCTGCATCTGTTGGATCCCCGGCGCCTGGTAGTTCGCAGCATCAATCGCGCGACGAAACTGGCGAACTAGCGGGCCGCCGAAGCTGCTCAACCAGCGCCTCCCTTACGGTCGTGGTTCGGCTTTGTTACCCTTCTAGAGGGTTCGCAAGCTTCTCTCATGGCGGTTTCCGGCATCCAAGATTCGCTCAAAGAAAAAGGCGTGCGTCTCACACGCCAGCGGAAGATCCTGCTCGATCTGATCGATGAATCCGGCCAGCACCTGGACGCCGAACGCCTGTTCACGCTCGCCCGCGAAAAAGATCCGAAGCTGAACCGCGTCACCGTGTACCGCACACTCAAGCTGCTGAAGGCCGGCGGCCTGGTGGACGAGCTGGACCTGATGCATCATGACGGCGACCAGCACTATTACGAAACGCGGCTAAAACAGGAACATGCCCACGTGATTTGCTTGCGCTGCGGCAAAATCGAGGAGTTTTTCGGCGACTTGCTGCAAAAGATGCGCGAACAGATCGAGAGTCATTTCGGCTTTGAGATTGTTCTGTCGCGGACCGAAGTGGGCGGATACTGCTCCCACTGCCAGGCGCTGCGGGCGAAGGAATTGAGCGAAGCAGTAGTACCTGAGGCGCCTCGCGCCGCCGGCCGGGCGGGACATACTCGGAGCCGATAATGCCGCCATCCGACGGGCCACCCGCCGAGTCATCCACTCCATCGGGCGCGGGGGGGAAGCGAGCCCCCGCGTTGGCCGTCACCAATCCATCCGGGAATCGCAGCCGTGTGACCATCGATCTGGTGCCGTTCCTGATCGGACGGCAAGGCGAAAACAATCTGGTGCTGCGGGATAACCGCATCTCGCGCAGTCACGCTCGCATCTCGACGGATAACTGCGATTACGTGATCGAGGATCTGGACAGCCGCCACGGCGTTTTCGTCAACGGCCAGCGTGTAAAGCGCCACAAACTGAAGGACGGCGATCGCATCGATTTTGGCTTCCCGGACTCCTATCGGCTGGCGTTCACGCTGAAGGAAGACGAGCTGAACCGGTTCCTCGGGCAGATGGCTGCGCCGGCCGGAACTGGCGCCAACAATCTCTCGAAGCTTCGTTCGTTGGTGGAGGTGGCCCGCGCCTTGCAAAGCTCGTTGTCGACCGCCGACGTGCTCGCCGCCGTGGTGGATGCGGCTCTATCAGTGACCGGGGCCGAGCGCGGCTTTTTGCTGCTCGGCAAGGACGATCAACTGGAAGTGAGCGTGGCACGAGACCGGCGAGGCGCGCCGCTCGACACCTCGGACTTGGGCGTACCGCGATCCTTGATCAACCGCGCGCTGCGCACGCGGCGCGATCTGCTCTCGATGACTTTCGATCCGCTCGGCGCGGAGGGATTTCGGCCGGAGATGTCGGTAGCGGACCTGGAGCTGCGCAGCGTGGTCTGCGTGCCGCTCATTCAGGTGCGTACCGGATCGATGCAGGAGACCGTTGCCACCTCGATCAACCAGACCATGGGCGTGCTGTATATGGATTCGCGCCAGGCGGCGGCCGATCTTTCCGCGGGCAATCGCGAGATTCTGCAGACGCTGGCGCTCGAAGCCTCTACGATTATCGAGAACGCGCGGCTGCTCGACGAAGAGCGCATCAAGCAGCACATGGAGGAAGAGCTGAATATCGCCCGCAGTATCCAAACCGGTTTGCTGCCGAGCGAACTGCCCACCCAAGGCTGGTTTCGCGCCGTTGGATCGAGCATCGCCTCGCGTCAGGTGGGCGGCGACTATTTCGACGTGCGCCAGGTGAATCCGGACTTGTATGCGTGCGTAATCGTGGATGTGTCGGGTAAAGGCGTCAGCGCAGCGCTGCTCGCCGCGCTGCTGCAGGGCGCTTTCGTTTTCGCGTCCGAAGGCGAGCTGCGAATTGACGACTTGATGTCGCGGGTGAACCGGTTTTTGATCGAACGCGCGCGCGGCGAGAAATACGCGACGGTGGTCTACTGCACGATCGACCGGAGCGGGGAGTTGCGTTGGTCGAACGCCGGCCATCCCAAACCGGTGCTGGTGCGAGCGAACGGCGAATTGCAATTCCTCGAAAGCACGGGCATGCCCATCGGCATGTTGGATATCGCGGTGTATGAAGTGAAACAGATGCAGCTTCAACCGGGCGACAAGCTGGTGCTGTTTAGCGACGGGCTTTCAGAAACCGCGAACGCCGCCGGCGAATTTTTCGAGAAGAAAGCCTTGCAGGAATTTCTTTGCGCCCATGCCGGGATCGGATGCGCCGAGCTGCACGCCAAGCTGGTGGAAGCGGTGGAAGACTTCAGCGAAGCCTCCGAGCAGGAAGACGACATTACGATGCTGGTGCTGGAGTATCAGCCCTAAAGACCCGCCGCACTAATGCGCGATTTCGTAAACCGCGTGAATTCCGTCGCCATCGGGTAGTTGTTCCATGCGAAAACCTAACTCGCGGCAGACGCGTTGCATGTGAATATTTTCTGGAAGGATTTCGGCGATAACGCGCGCGAGTTTCTCGGCGCGGGCGATCTCCACCAAGCGCCGCGACAGCTCCGTGCCAAGGCCGCGGCCTTGATATTCGTCGGTGATCAGCACGGCCAGCTCAGCATCGGTGACGTCGATCTTGCGCAGCCGGCCCACGGCCAGAATCTCGTGTTCGCCGGTGTTCTTGTCGTGGCGATCGGCGACCAGCGCGATGTCGCGATCGTAATCGTTGAAGCAGGTGCGAATCAGACGGTCGTGTGAGACGCGGCGGT
Organism: Bryobacteraceae bacterium; assembly: GCA_052148835.1. Classification (GTDB taxonomy): domain Bacteria; phylum Acidobacteriota; class Terriglobia; order Bryobacterales; family Bryobacteraceae; genus Palsa-89. Next base: position 29,605 of record JBKQHJ010000114.1, on the reverse strand, counting down.
CCAGATCGATCAAATGAAAATAACGTAAGTAGACGCTGCGCTCGGACAATTGTTCATGGAAGCGGGCGACCAGGGGTTCGTCTTCGGGCCGAATCGGGCGGATCAGGACTTCGCTGCCATCGGGAAATTTCCACGGCTCGACGTATTGCGTCGGGTACGGCCGAATCGCGGAGCGTGGCGGTGCGCTCAAGTCCGCCGGATGCAGCACGACACGCGCGTCCAGGGCAAGCAGTCCGTCGGGCGAGGCCAGCAGTGGGTTAATGTCGATCTCCTTGATCCAACCTTGCTCGATGATCAGGTAGCTGAAGCGGACGATCAGCTGTTCGAGCGCCGCCAAATCGACTGGTTTCCTTCCGCGAACGCCTTTTAGAGCGGTCAAGATTTTCGTGCGCTCCATCACGCGGCGCGCGAGCGTGGTGTTGAGCGGTGGGAGCCCGACAGCGCGGTCTTTGTAGACTTCCACCAGCTGCCCGCCGCCGCCAAAGAGAATCACGGGACCGAATTGCGAATCGATGCTCGATCCGAGAATCAGCTCGTAACCCTCGGCCCGGATCATGGGTTGAACGGTGACGCCCAGAAAATCGGATTGGCTCGCGATCTCTCGAACGGAATCCGCTATGGCTTCATATGCGGCGCGCACAGCATTTTCATCGGGGAGATTTAGCCGCACTCCACCGACGTCGGTCTTGTGCGTAATGGTTTCCGAGTGCAGCTTGAGCACGACGGGATAGCCAACGCGCGCGGCCGCTTGTACCGCTTGATCCGCATTGGTCGCGATCTCGGTGGGGACGGTGGGAATCCCGTACGCCGAGAGCAGGCTTTTCGATTCGGCCTCGGTAAGCAGCGTCCGCCCACGTGCCCGCGCGTTGGAGATAAGCGTGGCGGCCCGCGTGCGCGCGGCGCCGGAAACATCCATTTCAAAAGCGGAGGGCGTCTCGTATAGCGCCTGCAGATTCGCGCTGAAACGCCACATTAGTTGAAAAACACGGGCCGCGGAATCCGGATATGGATAGGCGGGGATGGCGGCTTGATTGAGAATCGCTTCGCCTGCCGCCACATCCACGCCGCCCATCCAACTCGCGATCAACGGCTTTGTAGTGCTCTTTGGCAATGCGGCCAACTGCTCGGCGACCGCGGATGGATCGGTCATCGCTTGCGGCGCCAGAATCACGAGAGTGCCATCGGTGGCAGGATCTTTGATGGCTAGCTCGACGGCTTTGACGTAACGCTCGGCGCTGGCGTCGCCCAGAATATCGATTGGATTTTGATGGCTCCAGTGCGGCGGCAGGAAGGCATTGAGTTGCTCCATCGTGGATGGCGCAAGCTCCGCAAGTTCCCCGCCGTGGGTCAACAACGCGTCGGTAGCGAGCACGGCCGGCCCTCCGGCATTGGTGACGATCGCCAAGTGCGGGCCCTTGGGACGCGGCTGTTTGTCGAGCGCTTCGGCAAGATAAAAGAGCTCGGCGATGGTGTCCACCCGCAGCACTCCGCATCTTCGAAATGCAGCGTCTAAAACGTCGTCCTGCCCGGTCAACGCGCCGGTGTGCGATGCGGCGGCCTTGGCGGCGGCCTGTGTGCGCCCGGGCTTGATCACGATGATCGGCTTCGCGAGCGCCACTTCGCGCGCGGCCGACAGGAAGCTTCGCGCATCGCCGACCGATTCCATGTACAGCACGATGCTGCGCGTCTTCGGATCGTCGCCGAGATATTGGATCAGGTCGCCCCAGCCCACATCGAGCATCGAGCCGACCGATACGAAAGCGCTGAAGCCGACCATTTCGCGCCGGCTCCAGTCGAGAATGGCGGTACATAGCGCGCCGCTTTGGCTGATGAAGCCGATCTTTCCAGGCCGCGCCATGGTGCTCGCAAAGGTCGCGTTGAGCTTGTTGTGCGGGCTCATCAATCCGAGGCAGTTGGGGCCGACGATTCGCATGCCGCCGCGCCGCGCTTCCGCCAGGATCTGTTTTTCGAGCTCCGCGCCGCGCTCGCCCACTTCCTTGAACCCCGCGGAAATGACGATGGCCGCTGGAACGCCCGCATCGGCGCACTCGCGGATGACGCCCGGCACGGTGGCGGCAGGCGTCGCGATCACGGCCAGATCCACAGGCTCCGGTACGCTCGCAATGTTCGGATAACAGCGCAGCCCCAGGAGCGAGTCTCGCTTCGGGTTCACGGGATAAATCGCGCCGGGAAAGGCGTCTTGTGCGTTGGCGCCTTGGAGGTTCGAGAGTATGGATCTGCCCACGCTGTGCGGCGCTTCGGTAGCGCCGATCACCGCGACGTTCTTGGGATGGAAGAAAACGTCCAGCGTGCGGCGACGCTTGGAATTCCGGGCCTTCTCGTCGGCCTTGAGAATGCCGGATTCAGTCGGAAACATGGCCCATTATGGCATTGGCGGCGCATGCGTCCGCTGAGCACCGGGTTCTGGTCCCGTATCGCTATAATGTAACCTCATACCATAATCGATAAGGCGTCGCGGAGCGTGCATGTTGATTTTTGACGATCTCAGAGAGATCCAGTCCCAATACGGCTACCTGCCGCCCGAACAATTGCAAGCGCTTTCCCAGCGCACCAAGACTCCGCTTTATCGCATCCATGGTGTGGCCGATTTCTACCCGCACTTTCACCTCAGCCGTCCGCCTAAGGTCACCATGAGCGTCTGCTCCGATATGTCGTGCCACCTGCGCGGCGCCGGCGAGTTGAAGGCAACGTTGCGGCAGCGCTTCCACGGCATGAGCGAAAAGGACGTCGCTATCCGGGACGTCTCTTGTCTCGGACAGTGCGATGGCGCACCCGCGGTTTCCGTAAACGATCACATCTATCGCAGCGTCGCCCTTTCACAGGCGGAGGCGTTGGTGCTCGCAGCCCTGGGCGGCAGTGAATTGCCCGAGATGCCGGCCGAAGAAAAGACTCTGCGTCTGGGTTCCGATCCCTACGCTGGCGGCGAACTGTACGGCGCGCTGCGGCGATTGGTTGCTTCGCGCGATTGGGATGGGGTGATCGCGCAATTGAAAGCCAGCGGGCTCGCCGGATTGGGCGGCGCCGGATTTCCCACCGGCATCAAATGGGAAGCGGTGCGCAAGGAGCCGGCTCTAGAAAAGTACGTCGTGTGCAACGCCGACGAGAGCGAGCCCGGCACTATCAAGGATCGCTTCATCATGCGCAACCTGCCGAACCTGGTGATCGAGGGCATGATCATCGCGGGCTTGGTCACCGGCGCGCAAAAGGGCATCTTGTATATCCGGCACGAGTATCAGACGCAGGAACGAATTCTGCACGAAGAGATTGAGCGCTGCTACGAAGAAGGCATCCTGGGCACGAGCGTGCTCGGCTCCGGCCTGCGCTTCGACCTGGAATTGTTTGTCAGCCCCGGCGGATACATTTGCGGCGAGGAGAGCGCGCTGATCGAGGCCATTGAAGGCAAACGCGCCGAACCGCGCAACAAACCGCCGTTCCCGGTGGCGCAAGGCGTGTTCAACAAGCCGACGGCATTGAACAACGTCGAAACGTTTGCGAACGTGCCACAGATTTTGGTGCGAGGCGTGGAGTGGTACAAGGCGCAGGGTGTAGGCGGCGCGGCCGGACTGAAATTTGTCGGCATCAGCGGCGATGTCCGGAACCCCGGCGTATTCGAGATTCCGATGGGCCTGCCGATGTCGGAAGTGATCTTCCACTTGGCGGGCGGGATCGTAGACGGGAAAAAATTGAAAGCGTTCGCTCCATCCGGTCCTTCGTCAGGTTATTTGCCGGCATCGAAAGTGGACGTGCGGCTCGATTTCAAATCGCTCGCCGCTATCGGATCGATGCTGGGGTCGGGCGCTATTGTGGTGTGCGCCGAAGGCCGATGTATGCTCGACATGGCCTTGAATGCGGTGAAATTCTTCCGCAACGAATCGTGCGGCAAGTGCGTGCCGTGCCGCATGGGCTCGCAGAAGATGGTGGATATCTTGACCGGTTGGACGCACGGCAAGGGGTCGGCCGCCGACATGGCGCTCATCGACGACTTAACGGAAGCACTCAAGCTCACCTCCATCTGCGGACTCGGACAATTCGCGCACTCGCCGCTCAGCTCGGTGCTGCTGCATTTTCGCGAGGAGATTGACGCGCACATTCAAGGCCATCGCTGTCCCGAAGGGGTTTGCCCGATGCGCGAGGTGTACGCGTGAGCAACGTCCAGCTCACCATTGACGGCTTGCAGGTCTCGGTTCCCGAAGGCACCACGGTCTTCGATGCCGCGCGCTCGAATGGCATCCCGATCCCCACGCTGTGCCATCAGCAAAACGAAACGCCGGTGGGCGTGTGCCGCGTTTGCGTGGTGGATGTGGGCGGGCGCGTTCTGGCTGCTTCCTGTGTGCGGCCCGCCGAAAACAAAATGGTGGTCTCCACCAATTCCGAAAAGGTGCTGCGCGCGCGCCGGACGCTGGTGGAAATGTTGATGGCCGACCATCCCAGCCCTTGCGCCCGCCAGCGCCAGTCCAACGATTGCGAACTGGAGACGCTCGCGCGGCTGGAAGGCATCACGCAACCGCGTTTCCCGCGCAGGATCTCGCCGCGGGGTCAGGACAATTCGTCGCTCGTGATCGCCGTCGACCACGAGGCGTGCATTTTATGCGATCGATGCATCCGCGGCTGCGATGAGATTCGCCACAACGACGTTCTCGGCCGGCGCGGTAAGGGCTTCATGGCCGGGATCGCCTTCGACACCAATTTGCCGATGGGCAACTCTTCGTGCGTGTCGTGCGGCGAGTGCATGGTGTCCTGTCCGACCGGCGCGCTCACCAACAAGAGCGTGGTGAAGACAGTGCTGCCGGGCGAACCGGTGGACGTCGATGAGCTACAGCAACTTTCCTATTTCCAGAAAGTCTCCGGAACGTTCCTGGAGCTGAACAAGAACGCGGTGGTCCGGCGGCATTATCGCAAGGGCGAGATCGTATGCCGTGAAGGCGAGTACGGATCCACGGCGTTCTACATCATCGAAGGCCAAGCGGAAGTTTTTCTCGCGACGCCGATGGCGCACGTCAACAGCGATAGCCGCAGCGGTGGTTTCCTGGGCCGTCTCACCAGCCGCCTGTTGGGACGAAGGCAGGACGATCGTCCTGAGGAAGGGCATCGCGATACCATCCCGATCGATGCGCCGGTGGACCTGCCTTACGACCATCCGGTTGCCACACTCGGCCCGGGCGACCTGTTCGGCGAAATGACGTGCATCAGCCTCTACCCGCGCTCGGCTACGGTGCGCGCCGCCACCGATTGCGTGATGTTTGAGATGCTGCGGAACGTGCTCGATATCATCCAGCGCAACAAGACGCTCAAGGCGCAGCTTGATGCCAAGTATCGGCAGCGTGCGCTCGACGATCATCTGCGCAGCGTTCCCATGTTCGCGTCGCTCAGCCCCGAGTTCATCGACGTCCTGCGCAATAAAGTGGAGCTCGTGCGCTTCACCAAAGGCGACGTCATTTGTAGCCAGGGCGACGTCGCGGACAGCTTCTACTTGATCCGCCTTGGGTTCGTGAAAGTGTCGGAGCCGCATCCGGGCGGCGATCTGGTGCTCGCGTATCTGGGCCGTGGTGGGTACTTCGGCGAGATTGGGCTCCTTGGCGGTGGCGTCCGTACCGCTACTTGCACGGCGCTCGATCATGTGGAGTTGGTACGCATCCACGCCGAAGAGTTTCATCAGATGGTGCGGCAGTTCCCGGCCATTCGTGAGAACCTGGAAAGTTTGGTCCGCGTGCGCCAGGAACAGAACCGGCAACGGCTGGCCACCGCCACCAGCACACCACTCGATTCGTTCCTCACCCAGGGCCTGATGGAAGCACAGAGCCTGCTGGTGATGGATCTCGAACGTTGCACCCGGTGCGATGCTTGCGTCCGCGCTTGCGCCGATGCGCACGACGGCGTCACGCGGCTGATTCGCGAGGGCCAGCGCTTCGATAAATTTCTGGTAGCCACATCGTGCCGCCACTGCCGCGATCCGTTGTGCATGGTGGGTTGCCCGGTGGGCTCCATCCGGCGGCGCAATTCGCTCGAAGTGATCATCGAGAACTGGTGCATCGGATGCGGCTTGTGCGCTAAGAATTGTCCGTACGGCAACATCAACATGCATCCATTCCAGGTGATGGAGAACGATCCGATGAACGTGGGGCGCCAAATGGCCGTGATGAAACAGAAGGCGACCTCGTGCGATTTGTGCACCGATCTGGCCGAGCCCAGTTGCGTGTACGCCTGCCCGCACGATGCGGCACATCGCGTGGAGCCGAACGAATTCTTTCGGTGGGTGGGTACGCCGCTCGCCGAGCCGAGGCGCAACTAACCAGCCATGCGGATCGATCGAACACACCGCCCGTGGGTGATCGCGACCATCGCGCTGGCAATCGTGAGCACGGTCGCCTACATCGTTTATGCCGTCGACACACCCGGCGGGCCGCGCGGCGGAAGCGCGATGGGGCTGACGTTCGGAATTGTTGGTTACGCAATGATGCTCTATGCCGGATTGCTCGGAGCTCGTAAACAAGTTCCGACGTGGCGTTTGGGACGCGCGCAAACCTGGTTACGCGGGCATCTATGGTTGGGTTTGCTCAGCCTGCTATTGATCCTGTTTCATGCCGGATTCACTTTTCGCGGACCGTTGACGATGGTGCTGATGCTGCTGTTCTTCATTGTGATCGGGAGCGGTATCCTGGGCGCGGCGATCCAGCATTACGTGCCCAGCTTCATGACCTCGCGCGTGCCGCTAGAAACTATCTATGAAGAGATTCCACACGTTCGCGCGCAACTTTGCGAAGAAGCCGATCAGCTCGCCGCCGCGATTTGCGGTCCACTCAATGGCTCGCTGAGTGAGACGGAGCAACCAGCCGAACGGTCCCAGGCCGTCCTGGTCGAGATCGAGCACGACGATCGCGAGCGGTTCCGCGATGTTTATGTCCGCAAGGTCCGGCCCTATTTGGCCGACCCGGAAGCATCCGTAGCCGAACTGGCCGACCCGCTGCGTTCGGGCGAAACATTCGAAGCTCTGCGCCGGCTGCTCGGGCCGCCCGTACACGGCGTGCTCGACGATCTGGAAAATATCTGCGAAGAAGAGCAACAGTTGAGCCGGCAGATTCGCATTTATCGCTGGCTGCACGCGTGGCTGCTGGTGCATGTTCCTCTCTCCATCGCCCTGCTGGTATTGGGCGCCGTACACGCCGTCGTTGCAATGAGATATTAGATGGCCGGCCGCATCCGCACTACCAAGAAACTCGCGCAGCGCATCAATCTGGATTATTTCAAAACGTTGCGGGGCATTCCGCGCTGGCGGCGGATTCTCTCGGCTGCCTTCGTAGTCTTGGGCCTGGGCTGGCTCGGATGGTATGCCGTGGCGGGAAGTCCAAAACCATACAACGCCGGGCCGCTGGCGCACGCTCACGCATTGCTCGGACAGAAATGCAGCGCATGCCATGTCTCTCAAGCGAGCTATCAACAAAGCGCGACCGACCAGGCGTGCCTGGCTTGCCACGATGGTCCAATTCACCACGCCGATCAAACCTTCACACCATCGTGCTCGAACTGCCATGTGGAGCACCAAGGCGCATTCCGGCTCGCAACCACCAGCGATCACGCTTGCACGCAGTGCCACGCGGACTTGAAGACCACGCACGGCGAAGCGAAGTTCGCATCGAACATTCGCGGATTCGATGAGAGCCACCCGCAGTTCGCGGTGCTGCGGTCCGGCTATTCGGACCCGGGCACCATCAAATTCAACCACAAAGTGCACTTGAAAGTGGATCTGCGCGGTCCCGACGGCCCGGTGCAGTTGCAGTGCGCCGATTGCCATCAACCCTCCGCTTCGTCGGATCGATCGTACATGACGCCGATCAACTACCAGAAGCACTGCGCTTCGTGTCACACTCTGCAATTCGACCGGCGATTCAGCGAATCGGCGCCGCATAAAGAACCGAAGGTGGTCTACGATTTCGTTTTCGCGAAGCTGACCGCCTACATCGCGGCGCATCCGGCCGAGATTCCATTAGTGGACGAGCCGGACAAACGACTGCCCAGCCGTCCACCGCAGCCTCCCGCGCGTAACGCCGCCGAATGGGTTGAGCAGCGCATGGCGGACGCGCAGTTGCTGCTGTGGCGCAAGTCGTGCAAGGAATGCCATCGCCTCAGTTATCCGAACGGCACCGATCTGAACACGTCTGCCACTTTGCCTGTGGTGGCCAAGTCCGCCATCACATCGCGCTGGCTGCCGCACGCCGAGTTCGACCACCAAGCTCATCAGATGGTGCAATGCGCGTCCTGCCACGTCAAAGCGAACGAGAGCCGCGAGACGTCAGATGTTTTAATCCCAGGTGTCCAAACGTGCCGGCAATGCCATCGTGCGGGCAACAACGCCGCCGAAGCGCGCTGTTTTGAATGCCACACCTATCATGACTGGTGCAAGGAGAAACCGGTAGTCGCTAAGTTCACCGTCCAGCAATTCGCGGAATAGAGCCGCCTACTTTGTTGCTGGCCCAGGTGGATCGTTGGTCACAGTGAAGAGTTGGCCGTTTCTCAAATAGAGCCGTTGCGCCTCTTCACGATTGAATGGCCGGGAACCGCGCCGATTGAAAACCGCCAGCTGGTTGCCATCTTCGTCCACCGCGCGGTCGCGATCGATGCCTTTCGAAACGGCCAGCGCCGGACCTTTGGTGCGATAGGTCGCGATCAGCTTCGGCGTGGGCTTCGGGCTGAATCCGAGATAGTTCGGCTGCTCGTTGGGAGCAAAGAGTTGCACGATGCGGAAGCCGTTCGCTCCATCGGCGAGATAGGCGAAAGCGCTCGCGGCGGTCATCCCGAGTTTGACATCGCGAGTATCGTTGATCGCGCCCTCTGCGGTGAACACTTGTTCGATGCGCGGATGCTCCGGCCGTTCCACATCCACGATCACCAGGCCCTGCTTGCCGCCGGCAATATAGGCATAGGTTCGGGCGACGTAGATGTTGCGCGCATCCTCTAGCGGAACGGTCGCGCCAGGCACTACGCGCGGGTGTGCCAGCGACGTGACATCCAACATTTTCAATCCCTCGCGATCGATGACGAAAGCGTAGCGAAACTGGACGGCGACGCCTTGCGGATCGATTAAATCGGGAGCGCCGATTTCAGATTCCACTTTCGGTTCGAGCGGATTCGCAATATTGACCACCACCAATCCGCGATCGCACAGGATATATGCGTAGGTTCCGGCGATTGTGATACGGCGCGCGCCTTTCAGAGCACCGTTCGGATTAAATGTTGTGGCGCGTTTCAGAAAATTGTCGGAGGGATTGCCGTCCAGCAGCGTCAGAACACCCGGCGCTTTGTTTTTTAAGTTCGGATCGCCAATCACGATCAGGCCTTCTTCGGCGTCCGTGACGTAGAGAAATCCATACATCAGCGCAATCGCCTGCTCCTCGTTCGCCGGAATGCGCGTGCGCAGGGGATCCACCGCCAGTGTGGAGGGCGAGCCGACGGCGGTCGCGTTCTTGGTCTTCACATAAAACCGCTGGCCGAGCGGAGAAACCGGCGCGGTAACCATCTTCTCGGAGAAATCTTTGTTATCGATGTTCGCGACGTCGTACACCCGGAACCCGTCTTTGCCGAGCGCCGCGTAAAGATATTCGCCGCGTAACTGCACGTCGAGGACATTGCCCGCATGGTGATCCGCCTCGTGCAATTCGCCTTGATGCTTCTCGATTTCTTCGTAATCTTTCGAGTAAACCAGCTTTTGCAGGTCGCTCCCGAACACCGCGGGCGGATCGTCGTGCTCGGCCACCGGTACGGCGTCGAAACCCTTCGATCCTTCGGCCACATAAACATAGCGGCCCATGAAATTCACCAGATTCGTGCCTTGCATCAAAAGCTGCGCCATCCAGGCATTGTTGTCACCCTCGCGCGAGACATGACAATCCGTGCACATTTTGGTTTCGGTCGCGCGCACAGTATGCGGATAATATGGGCTAAATCCGAAGCCGCTGAAGCCCTCGGCCGAGACGGTCTGCTGCATATAGTAAATCCAATCGCGATTCGCGTTCTGCGAACTGACGACTACCGCGCACGTGGACCGCGTCGGCGCGATGCGATGCTTGGTGACAGTGCCATCGACACCCAGCATGTAGATGTCGTCGCGCAGCACCTCAAAATTGTAAGCCGTGTAGTTGCGCGTGGTCAGGCCTTCGTTGTGCAGCATCGGCAGTTTGCGATTGGCGGACATCGGTAAATGGCAACCGAAGCAACTGGTGGTCCACGAAGTGTGGCAGGCATAGCAGGTCATGCGCTCGTTCGAGTGCGCTAGAGTCGATTCATCGGCGGGCACGCTGCCCCAGGTACTCCCGTCTCTCATGATCGTTTTCGCTAGGCGCGATTTCTCGTTGTAGTGCGGATTGCCGGGCGTGATCGTATCGACCACCTGGACCACTTCCCACGGCGCGCGATCTTTATCGACCATCGACCGCTGGTAGAGTTTTCCTTCTTGCCAATAGAATCGGCGCTGGCCCCACGGTGTACGGAGCAGCGCAATGTCGGTGCCGCCGGTTGGAGCTGCCGCCGCCGATGTCCTCAGTGTCGCTTTGTGTGAGATTGCCCCGTGGCAATCCACGCAATCGATTTCCACCGCGTTCCGGGTCTCGCCGTAAAGATTGCCGTCGCCATGATTATCCTGCGCGAAGTGGCAATCGGTGCAGTGCATCCCCTTTTCAAGATGGATATCGCGGAGCTGCACCGCCTTCTGAAATTTTTCCTTGTCATCGGGTGGAACTACGTGACTCTCGGGATCGAGCAAATTACCCTTGCGATCACGCTTGTAGACGGCGCGAAATACCCAGCCGTGACCGTGAAAATCCGCGAATTGCGTGTTTTTAAGCTGCTGATTAAATTCGGGGCTGCCTACGTTCTCGAGAAACGACAGATCCTTCCACAAACCGCGCGCGGCGGCGCTCTCTGGATTTGCGAGCCAGGTCTTGAAGCGTTCTTCATCCGACGGATTGTGTTGTCCCTTCGGATACATCTGCTCACCATCCGTTTCGTTGTCCCACCAGATGTAACCTAGATACGACGCCACCATGTTAGTGCCGGGATGGATGTGGCAAACAATGCACTGGCTGGTCGGGATGGAACGCGTGAATTCGTGTTTGATCGGATGGCCTCGCTCATTGTGTGGAATGGTCGGATCGATCTCCACGCTGTGCGCCTGGTTCCCGTACTTGGCGTAAGGACCGGAATGAATCGGCGAACGATCGTTGGCGTAGATGACGTGGCAGGCCGTGCAGCCGCTGTTGCGATAGTCTCCCGGATGATCGTTGGTGCCAGGCAGCGACAAAATCGGATCCAGCAGACGCGTCTTTTGCAGACCAAGAAAAACGGGATCCGTTCGCAGCTCCGTTCCGAGCCCGCGCTCGCTTAACTTCACATCGGGACGGCCCGGGTCTTCCTCTGGATTGGGAATGCCGATTTCAGAGCGCTCTCCCCCACCCCGCTCAAAGACGCGCAGAATATTGCCAGGCTGCGAGACTTCCCAACGGGCGAGTGGGTCGAGATCGGGAAGTATGCCCTTGGTGCGCGTCAATTCCTGGGATGGCGGCGGATAATTCTTTAGGCGCTGCGCGACCCCGTCGGCCGAATAACTTTCTCCAAAATGCGCGTCTTTATACGGAAATCCCCCGTTATTGTAGAGTGCCGCTTCCCAGAGCATGGCGCCTGTGGTCATCATACTAGTACGGACCGCGAACACTTCCTTGACATGACAACCAGCCGAGCCGCAAGTCCGAGGCGCTACGCGCAGGTCGCCCGGATTCACGAACTGTATGTACTCCTTGGTCTCCTTCAACCACTGCGTGTACGGACGAACCGGGTTCGCGGAACTACGCCACATCTCGGGAATGCTGGGCTTGGGATGCGCTTTCTTCTTGGCCTCGTCGTATCCGGCTGAGTTCTTCTGGGCGCCGGAAGGTGGCAATATGCTGGCGTTCCCGCCATGACAATCCGTGCAACCGAGACGAACCGTTCCTGTGGTGTGCATGGTCGACGAATCGGTCTGGCCGTGACAAGCGACGCAGCCCGCGCTATTGCGATCGGCATCCTCTTGAGATTCTCCGAGCCGGCCAGTACCACTCTGCTGCCCTAATAACATTACGCAAAGAACCGCGCAGCCGACGCTCGCGGCGAGGCCGACCAGCACGCTGCGGATTGTCTTAGAATTTGAACCGGACATTCGTAAATACCGCGAGCAGAACTCGATTGGTGGAAATATCGCGCAGCCCTTGGAAGGGCACCAGCGCGTTCACGCCGCCGGTGATCACAATGTTTTCGGATAGCGGCGGCCGATAGGAGAAGCCTATCCCCGTATCGGCTCCAATACCAGCGTGAATATTCGACTGGAACAGCAGCAACTCGATAGGATCGGTACGCGCGAAGCGCAGCAGATTCAAATTGACGAACCCACGCAGCTTCGGGGTGATGTCGATGTCCACTCCGGCATTGTATAGGAACAGCCCCGGGTTGACGAAGTTGGCCTGACCTTCCGTCTTGCTGGTGCGCAGATCGGGCACCAGGCTGTCGGGGCTCACCAATCCTACACCCGTACTGGTGAGACGAATTCCTTCGCGATCCCAAAAACTGAAAAAGCCGCCGGCAAAATTCGGGTTGTCGAAAATAGTGTCGAAGCCACGCGCGGTCCCGTCGCGAGGATCCTTGTCGCCGGAGGCATAAAAGAAAGAGAGCCGGTAGCGCAGCCAGTCCTTATCAAGCGACAATTCCACCGCTGCCATCTGCGCGTTGATATCCACGCGGCGTCCCGCGATCTCATTGAACTTGTCGGTTCCCAGCACCTGATAAAACGCATGCGTGAGGTTCAGCTTCCCGAAATGGCCGTCGCCGGTAAGGCCGTAGTAATAAGCGCGTATGGAATGCGGCGCAACGTTGCCAATCGGCGCGGGTCGCACCAAGAAGTTGTCGGCGTCGTATTGAAACGATGGATCGTCCTTGTCGTAATGGAAGCTCGCCTGAATCGTATAGCCCGGCTTAATAAAATCCTGGCGATAGATATTAGCGATCATGACCTGCTGATTGCGGTACGCCATCGTATTCAAGCCGCTGTTGGTATCTTTTTCCAACATGGCAAAATAAGCCAGATTAAATTGATAGCGGTTGGAATCCAAATTGCCAAAAAGGCGCACACCCGGCTCTTGATCCGAGAAAATAAACCCGCGAAAATCGCTGGTGAAGGATTGTACGCCTACGCGCAAAGAAACAAAGTCGTACTGATTGCTGAGGTCCTTGAGCTTCACCTCCGCGAAGCCCTCTTGCAACCCGAGATGCGAGTCCAGACGCGTGGTCCCTTTGCGAACGTCGAAATTGACGATGCCGTTTTCTTGTGTGGCCAGGTAATTGACGTTCACGTCGGGCGTGATCTGAATGCGCCAATCTGCGGGACGGAATGAAGTGTCCCCGTGAAACAGATTGAAGGAGAACGCGAAGTCTTGCGTTAAAAGAAATTGCCCGAAGCGTCCGAAGAACTGAGATTCCCCGGGGCTGGCCGATCCTAAACCGCTAGGCGTCGGCAAGCGGCGTCCGTCGGCGAACGTGTCACTGGTTACTGTAATGTCCAGGAACGTCTGGTTTCCGATGACCGGCTCGTCGCCCTTCAACTTATTGCGATTGAACGGATCGTACCAATGGCCATTCACGTAGGGAACTTCGAAGTTCGGGTAACGATGGTAGTCGGGAAAGTCGTAATTCCATCGATTCGGCACCGCTTCGAACACCTGATCGTCCGTTGGAATTGGCGAAAGCGGCTTCGCCTCGCCCGTGTCGGCGGGCGGGGGCTCGGACGGCAGGTTGCGATAGGTGGACGACGTCGTCGGCTCCTGCGGGACCGGCGGCGGCTTGGGTCCGAGATCCGGCAAGCGAGGGATTTCGCGAACGCCATCAGAGGGCGATGGCGACGCTTGCATCGCGAACATCAGCGAATACACGTCCCCCGCGGCTAGGGTTATCTCGCCCTGCGCGAACGGAAGGAATCCATCGCGCGTGGCCTTGATCTGGTAGCGGCCTGGCGCGAGATTCAAGTAGCGAAACGAGCCATCGCCGTTGGTCGTGGCCGCGATGCTACGTCCCGAGGTCAGGTTTTGAAGCAGGACGGAAACGCCGCCTAGCCCCAGCCCGTCCTGAGTGGTGACGATCCCGGTAATCGCCGCCGAACTGGCGAACGTTTGCCGCGGAATGCGCTGCGCTTGACCGGCCCGCGCGCCGTCGGCGCCACACAGACACAGCGCGAGGAGGAGCACCCACGCGGCACTGTTTGATCGTGGCCCCGGTCTCTGAAGTACAAGCGCCGCCATTGGTTCAACAATGACCTTCGTACAAGAATCCCGTTATCGGGGCCGGTCCGTCAAGCGAAATACTGTGAAGTGCGCTTCAGGAAGGATGCGGATCGGTGGACCGCGGAAAGAGCGTCAGCGGCCGATGAAGTTCCTGGATAGATTTCACCTTGCCTTTGCGCTCGGCGATCCATATCACGATTGTGCCGCACGAGATGCACAATGCGATCGCGGGAGACATCGCAAATCCCCAATGGCGCGGTGTGCGGATCGAGAAAATTAGCAGTTCGATCAGCGCGCCGAACGCGCAGCCGAGCAACCCATACGCGATCCTTTTACCCATAGCACTAATATAGCGTCTCCCGCCTGGCCGCCATCCTGCCTACGGCTGCAACCCCGGCGCAACGTACGTGTAAAAGAGCACAATCAGTCCGATCACACATGCCAGCAGCGCGCTGTGCTTGAGCGTGAAGCGGAACAGCTTGGCTTCCTCGTCCGGCTTCATGTTCGTGGCTGCTGCCGCTACCGCAATGCTCGACAGGCTGATCATCTTGCCCATCACCCCGCCGGCTGAATTTGCCGACGCCATCAGAACTTGATTGAACCCAAGCCTGGATGCCGTGACCGCTTGCAGATTGCCGAACAGTGCGTTGGCGGAGGTATCGGAGCCAGTCAGGAATACGCCCAGCCAGCCCAAGATCGCACTGAAGAAGGGAAACGACGCGCCGGTGGCCGCGAAGGCCAGTCCCAGCGTGCCAGTAGCGCCCGAATAGTTCATCAAGTATGCCAGGCCGAGGACACAGGCCAAGGTGACCAACGAAAACATGAGTTGCCGCATCGTGCTGGCAAAAATCTTCAGAGCTTGCAACGGCGGCACACGTAGCGCGAAACACGACAGAATGCAGGCGATCATGCAGGACGTTCCCGACGCCGACAGCCAGTTCAGATTGAAGATAGCCGCATAGGGTGTCACCTTGGCGGTGACCGGCGGGATGCGCGCGATCAGATTGTGCAGCCCGGGCCATGCGATCGGAATGCTCACCGAATTCAACGGCTTCAACATGGGCGTCCAGCCCCATAACAAAACGCAGATCACCAACAAAAGGTAAGGGCTCCAGGCTTGGAACACTTGTCCGAAGGAATGTTCCGACGTTTCCGCCGCCTTGGCTGCCGCGCTAAGTTCGTACTTGTCTTTGTCCTTCGGCTTCCAAAACATGAACAGCACCACCAGCACGCCGAGCGCGCACAACGATGCGATCAGATCGGTGAGCTGGGGTCCCACAAAATTGGAGATGGCAAACTGCAAGCCCGCGAAGGTGACCCCGCACAGCAATGCCGCGGGAAACACTCGCGCCAGCGCGCCCCAGCCGCCCATCACAACCACCAGATAGGCCGGCACGATCAGCGAGACCGGCGCGCAGATGCGTCCCACACCCGCGCTCAAGCGTAAGAGCGGCAGTCCGGTAATTCCGGCCAATGTGACGATGGGAATCGCGATGGATCCGAACGCCACGGGCGCGGTGTTCGCCAGCAGGCAGATGGCGGCGGCGTGGAACGGGGAAAAGCCCAACCCGGCGAGCATCGCGGCGGCTACCGCAACGGGCGTACCAAACCCGGCCGCGCCTTCCAGAAAAGCGCCAAACGCGAAGGCGATGAGTAGCGTCTGCAACCGCGGGTCGCGCGTCAGGCTGCGGAGCGAGTGCTTGATCGCTTCAAACTTTCCGGTGTCCAGCGTCAGCCGATACAGGAACAGCGCCCAGATCACGATCCATCCGATGGGAAACAATCCGTAGGCGGCGCCATAGGCAGCCGCGGATACGATCCGCTCTACCGGCATTCCATACAGAAAGAACGAAACCAGGACCGTGGTGCCTAGCCCTGAAACCGCCGCGATCCACGCCGGTGTCCGCCGGATGCCCAGCAAATACAACAGTACGAAGATGGGCAACGCTGCCACGAGCGAGGAAGCGAGCAAGCTTCCGTGGATAGGAGTGTAGTTGTGTTGCCACATGAGGCGAACGTCATATATATCAGAGCAGGCGTGCCGGATTCAAGTCGAGCGATTGTAACGTTGTCGGCGCCCGGTCGTGTACGCGCTTGGTCCCTGTCTACGATTGCGGCGATTCGAACACCACCACCGCCAGCGGAGGCAGCGTAATCGAAAGGCTGTGATAGTGGCCGTTGTAGGAAATTGGCTCCGAACCCACATAGCCGCCGTTGCCCATATTGCTGCCGCCCCAATGCTCGGAATCGCTATTTAAAATCTCACGGTAGACGCCCGGATCGGGTATGCCGACGCGATAATGCAGGCGCGGCACCGGCGTGAAATTGCACACGAACAGCAGGAAAGGCTTTCCCGATTGCGGCCGCCGGATAAACGAAATGGTGGAACCATCCACATCCCGAAAATCCACCCACTCGAAGCCGACCCAGTGAAAATCCACTTCGTAAAAGGCCGGATGCGCGCGATAAAGATGGTTCAGTTCGGTGACAAAGGCCTGCAGCTTACGATGAAAATCGTAATGCAGAAGCTCCCAAGGCAAACCGCGTTCGCTGTACCATTCGTCCCACACCCCGATCTCGCACCCCATAAATAGCAGCTTCTTTCCGGGATGGCCGTACATATAAGAGAGAAATGCCCGCACGTTGGCGAATTTCTGCCACATATCGCCCGGCATTTTGCTCAGCAGCGCCCCCTTGCCATGCACCACTTCGTCGTGGGAAATGGGCAGAACAAAGTTTTCCGTGAATGCATACAGCATGCTGAACGTGATGTTGTTGTGATGATACTTGCGATGCACCGGATCGTTGGCGAAGTAATTCAACATATCGTGCATCCAACCCATGTTCCACTTCATGGTGAAACCGAGACCATTCAAATACGTCGGCCGCGAGACGCCGGTAAACGCCGTGGACTCCTCCGCCGCGGTCATCGCGCCGGGCACCTGATGAGCCAGCTCGTTAAAGCGCCGCAGAAAGTCAACCGCTTCCAGGTTTTCGTTGCCGCCGTACATATTGGGAATCCATTCGCCCGCGTTGCGCGAATAATCCAGGTACAGCATGGACGCGACGGCGTCCACCCGCAGCCCGTCGATGTGATAAACCTTCAGCCAGAAAAGCGCGTTGGATATCAGGAATGTGCGAACTTCATTACGGCCATAATTAAAAATCAGCGTGCCCCACTCCAGATGTTCGCCCTTGCGCGGATCGGCGTGTTCGTAGAGCGCGGTCCCATCGAAACGCGCCAGCCCGTGCGCGTCTTTGGGAAAATGGCCCGGCACCCAATCGACAATCACGCCCAGCCCGGCCTGATGGCAGCGATCGACGAAATACATAAAGTCTTCCGGTGAACCGAAGCGCGAAGTGGGCGCGTAGAAACCCACCACCTGATAGCCCCAGGAACCGGAGTACGGATGCTCCATCACAGGCAACAGCTCCAGGTGCGTGTAGCCCCGTTGAACCGTGTAGTCCACCAATTTGTCGGCCAACTCGCGGTAGCTCAAGTACGAATTTTGCGGGCCACGCAGCCAGGACCCCAGATGGACTTCATAAATTGAAATCGGTTCCTTCAGATGATCCTTGTGTGCGCGCGCCTCCATCCACTGCTGGTCGTTCCATTGATACGGCGCGAGGTCGCACACGATGGAAGCCGATTTCGGCGGCAGCTCCATGGCGAAACCGTATGGGTCGGCCTTTTGCTGCCGATAACCGCGCGAGGGTGCACGAACTGAATATTTATAGTTGGTACCCGCACCCACTCCCGGCAGGAAAATTTCCCAAACTCCTCCGGACCGCAGCCGCATGTTATGCCGACGCTCGTCCCACTCGTTGAAGTCGCCGATCACGCTGACCACTTCCGCGTTCGGAGCCCACACCGCGAATCGAACGCCCTCGACGCCCAGGCACTCCACAATGTGCGCGCCCATTGTGCGGTAGCTCTCATATTGCGTTCCCTCGCCATGAATGTGCAGGTCGAAATCGGAGATCAAGCGCGGAAATCGGTAAGGGTCCTCCACCACCAGCGTTGAGCCGTTCCATAGCGTGAGCTGGAGTTTGTAGTCCGCCGGATCGGTCGCGAGCGTGGCTACGAAGAATCCCTCGGAGCGCGTTTGGCGCATGGGAAACGGCTTGCCGCCGACGATCGCCGCAACGTTCATAGCCTGTGGGACGAACGCGCGCACCTCCCAACCATCCGCCACTTGATGCGGCCCCAACACCGAAAAGGGATCGCCGTGCGTGCCGTTCAGGATGGCTTCGAGTTCTTGCGGAGTCATGCACAGTTATTATGGCAGAGGGTTGTAACTACGCAGGAGTTAGGAACATGTCACGGTCATGAAAAAGGCTGAGTTGCACGTGCATTTAGAAGGATCCATCGGGCCTGAAACATTGATGGCGATTGATCCATCGCTCGCGCCCGAGGAAATCGAGGCCCATTTGTCATGCTCTTCGTTCCCGGAATTCCTGCAGGATTACATCTGGGTTAACAAGAAACTGGAGAAGCCGGAACATTATGCGTTGGCGACCCGCCACTTACTCAACTCGTTAGCCCGCCAACACGTGACTTACGCCGAGATTACTTTATCGGCCGGCGTCGTGTTATGGAAGGAGCAAGATCTCGCCGCCGTCTACGACGCGGTCTGGCGCGAGTCGCAGCAGTCTCGGGTTCGAACCTTCTGGATTCTGGACGCTATTCGCCAATTCGGCCCCGAGAAAGGCATGGCAGTGGCCGAGTTCGCGGTGTCCCGCCGCAGCCAGGGAGTCATCGCGTACGGGATCGGCGGCGATGAAGTGCGAGGCCCTGCGCATTGGTTTCGCGACGTCTTCGCTTATGCCCGCGACGGCGGTCTGCGCCTGGTGTGCCATGCCGGGGAGACAGCGGGACCGGAGTCGGTCTGGGGCGCGCTGGCAATCGGGGCGGAGCGAATCGGGCACGGCATCGCGGCTGCCAAGGATCCCCGCTTGATGGCGCAGCTTCGGGAAAGCAACGTGCCGCTCGAAGTTTGTATCTCGAGCAATGTTTGCACCGGCGCGGTCCACTCTTTGCAAACTCACCCGATCCGCGCCCTCTACGACGCCGGCGTCCCCATCACCATCCATACCGACGATCCAGCGTTTTTCCGCACCACGCTCACGCGCGAATACGAACTGGCCGAGCAGACGTTCGGACTGCCGGCCGATGAATTAGCAGCCAACAGTTTTCGCTACGCCTTTCACTACAAATGAACAGATTTTGTTTTATCTGCGTTCATCCGTGTTCATCCGCGGCTAATTGATCGGTCTCTAAATCGCGCCCTCGTCGCCCAAATGAACCCGCACGTTGATCGTCTTGCCGCTGCGGAAAACGGTCAACTCCAGCGTGTCGCCGCTGCGTTTGTTCGATAGCGCCCTGCTGATGGCGTCGTTGCGATCCACCGGCTTGCCATCAATCGACATGATGAGATCGCCGCCCACCAGTAGTTCCGCGTTGCCGATCTGCACCTCTTGCCGGCCGCCTCGCAATCCAGCCCGCGCCGCCGCGGAGCCGGGGTCCACTTCCTGGATCAGCAGCCCGCCCGCCGTCGGCAAATGCAGCGCATCCGCGTAATCGCCCGCCACCCAAACCACTGAAGCGCCCAGCTTGGGACGCTTTCTGCCCGCCTGAAAATCGTCCAGCATCAGTTTGGCGCGATTGATCGGCATCGCGAAGCCGATCCCGATATTGCCGTTCGGCCCCAGGATCGCGGTGTTGATTCCCACCACATTACCGGCCGAGTCGAGCAGCGGACCGCCGCTGTTGCCGGGATTAATGGCGGCGTCGGTCTGGATAAGCCCTTCCAGCGTCTGATCGTTTTCGCCGCGAATGCTCCGCCCCAGCGAACTGACAATGCCCACCGTCAACGTACCCTGCAGACCGAAAGGATTGCCGATAGCCAGCACTTTCTGCCCCACTTGCAACGCGTCCGAATCGCCCAGATGGAGCGACGGAAGCTTGGCGCGCGGCGTGATCTGCAGCAGCGCGACGTCGTTGGCTTCATCGCGGCTCAGCAACGTCGCCTTGTAGCGAGTTTGATCCGAAAGCGTTACCTCCAACTGCCGCTCGTTCGCCACCACGTGATTATTGGTAATGATCTTTCCATCGGAACTGATCAGGAAACCCGAGCCCTGGTCCTTGGAAGGATAGACTTCGAAGAAAATACTGCGGCGATAGACGGTGCTGGTGATGTTCACCGTGGCGAGATGCGACAACTTGTAGATGTCGATGTTGTTCATCTCGTCGGAACTCAGACTCGTGGCATGCGTGGACGCCGGTCCCGACCAAAGGGGCGCGTTCGATACCGGATTCAGTATCCGGCGCTGTCCCCAATCCGTCTTTGTCGTGACCAGAAGAAATCCGCTCACTAGCAGAGCCGTGATGACAATGATGCGCGATAATCTCATGCTGTTAAACTCCGCCCGTCAAACTCCGCAAGCGCCCCGTAAACCCGTCGCACTTGTTCGAGCGTCGCTGCCTTGTCGCCCGAAGTATCGATCACGTAATCGGCCACCTTCAATTTCTCCTCCAGGGGCAATTGCCGGGCCAGACGCGCCAGAATCTCCTCTCTGCTATACGAACCCCGCTCCAAGGCCCGTTCCATCTGTTGTTCGGAAGTGCAAGTGACCACAATCAACCGATCGAAACTCTTATACCTACCAGTTTCAACCAGAATGGCCGCCTCCACAACTACGATGGCATGCGGGTCGCGCCGCCCTATGTCGGCCATAGCGTCTTCCTCGCGCTTCTGAACCGGCGGATGGACCAGCTGGTTCAGCTTTTCCAGCCGTTCCGGATACTCCCACACCATGCCGCTCAACTTTCGCCGGCTGATGCGTCCCTCGGCATCCAAAATAGTGGGGCCGAATTCCCGGATGATACCGTCATAGGCTTCCCCGCCCGGCATCATCACCTCATGACCCAGCTTATCGGCTTCAATAAGGTAGCACCCGAGATCGGCGAGCGCGCGGCCAACGAAACTCTTGCCGGAAGCCAGACCGCCCGTTAGCCCGACTCTGAGCATAGATGCTGTTCGGCGATCTCAACCGTATTCGACATCAACATGGCGATCGTCAATGGCCCCACACCACCCGGCACCGGCGTGTACGCGCTCGCCAGCGCCTTCGCATCCTCGGGATTCACGTCGCCCGCAAGCTTGCCGTCCGGCTTGCGATTCATACCCACATCCACCACCACGGCGCCCGGTTTGATGAATTCCCGCGTGATCAGATGCGCCCTCCCGATAGCGGCCACAAGTATGTCGGCGCGGCGGCATTCCTCCGCTAGATTGGACGTTTTGGAGTGGCAGATGGTCACGGTGGCATTGGCGTGCAGCAGCAGCAATGCCAGTGGCTTTCCCACGATGTCGCTGCGCCCCACCACAACGGCTTTGCGTCCCGACACTGGAATTTTGTAGCGCCGCAGCATTTCCATAATACCGACCGGCGTGCAGGCGCGCGGTCCCGGAATGTTCTCCACCAGCGCCCCAACGTTCAGGGGATGAAATCCATCCACGTCTTTGTCCGGCTTCAACGCTCGCAACACTCGATTCTTGTCCACTTGCGGCGGCAGCGGGGTCTGGACCAGAATGCCGTCGATCTCCGGCCGCTGGTTTAAGCCTTCAATGATGCCCAGCAGTTCGCCACTGGTCGTGCTATCCGGCAGCGTAATCTTTTCGCTGTAAATCCCCAGTTCCTGGCAGGTCTTGATTTTGATGCGAACATAAATCTCGGAGCCGGGATCGTTGCCGACCAGAATCACGGCCAGCCCCGGCGGCCGGCGCGACGCCGTGAGCTTTGCCACACGCGGTTTCAGCTCCGCGAAAATCTGATCGCGAACCCATTTTCCGTCCAATATGAGTGGAGCGGCTTCTTGGGGACTCATGTTGTCAGTGAAGCATACCAGGCAGGCGGGAGAGGATCAATCCTCGGTCTAAAGGTGATAAAGGCGGTTGATTTCGCTCCAGCGCTCACCCTCCATGGGCCCCCTGGCGCAGCTCCCGCCGCAGTTCCCGCCGCAGCCAGCTCTTGGCCATGTTCCAGTCCCGGCGAACCGTTTCCTCGGAAACCCTCAGCACCTCGGCGGTCTCCTTCACGCTCAAACCGCCGAAAAAGCGCAACTCGACGACCTGGCTTTTGCGTGAGTCGAAGGCGGCCAAAGCTTGCAAGGCATCGTCGATTGCGATCAGATCGTTGCCGGACTTTCCCGGCACGATGGCCAGCGTCTCCTCAAGCTCGATTGCCGGTACGTCGCCGCCGCGTTTCTGCGCCCGCCGCGAGCGTGCCCAGTCCACCAGGATGCGCCGCATCACTTGCGCCGATACTGCAAAGAAGTGAGCCCGGCCACGCCAGCCGCCGGGCCCGGAATGCGCCAGCCGCAGGTACGCTTCGTTGACCAGCGCGGTGGCTTGCAGCGTGTGCTCCGGGCGCTCATCAGCCATATACCGCCGCGCCAGCCGGTGCAGCTCCTCGTAAACCAGGGGCACCAGCTGCTCCATCGCGCCTGGGTCGCCGTCGCTCCAGGCCTGCAGCAGTTGCGTAACTCCCGACGACTCCATCCTCGATCCTCTTGTGGAGAAGAGTATCACTTTTTCGCGTCTTCGACACGTTCGGGTAGTACCGGATTAAAGAAGTATTTTCTCCCGCCTGTGGGTTTTCGCTGGTTTCTTGCGCGCTACAAGATGACGGCGGAAGACCAGTTTCTCAGCCGCGATTGAAAAAAGCGAGCGCTCTCTATAGGAGGAGTACATGCAGTACTACAAATTGAACAAGACGTCAGCCGCGGGAATCGGAGCCCTATTGCTGGTTCTTTCCTTGCCACTCGTCAGCCAAGCCCAAACGCCTGTGATTGACGACGCCACAGTGAACTTGACCACAGGCAAGATCACTCTTACGGGTACGAATTTCAGTCCCACCGCCGTCGCGCCCACGGTCGCGGTGGGCGGAACCGCCCGCACGGTAACTGCTTTTAGCAATACGTCCATCACGGCGGACGTGCCAACCACTCTCGCCGCAGGCACATATCTAGTGACCGTGACTAACAGCGTGCCGCAGGCCGGGTCGGCGGATGTGACGGTAGGAGCTGTGGGTCCACAGGGCCCAGTCGGTTTGACGGGCGCCACGGGCCCTGCGGGTCCGGCTGGTGCAAAGGGTGCCACCGGTGCAACGGGCGCTACAGGCCCAGCGGGTCCTGAGGGTCCGGCTGGCGCAAAGGGCGCGACCGGTGCAGAGGGCGCGACAGGTCCAGCAGGTCCAAAAGGTGCCACTGGATTAACAGGCGCAACGGGTCCAGCAGGTCCAAAAGGTGCCACAGGCGCAACAGGTCCGGCAGGTCCAAAAGGTGCCACTGGATTAACAGGCGCAACAGGCGCAACAGGTCCAAAAGGTGCCACAGGCGCAACAGGTCCGGCTGGTCCGAAGGGCGCGACAGGCACGGCGGGTCCAGAAGGGCCAGCGGGTGCAAAAGGCGCGACGGGCGCGACAGGTCCAGCAGGGCCAACAGGTCCAGCGGGTCCCGCGGGAGGTCTTACGTTGCCCTTCGACGGGAGCGGGGCGTCCACCACCACCGCGTTGGTTAACATCACCAATACCGAGCCGCAGCACTCCGCGGTAGCAGGGACCGGTGCTACGGGGCTTTCTGCGGGAACGGGCGGAACCGGAGTTGCCGGCTATGGCGGGGCTTCCAATGGCAATGATTCTGTCGAGAGCTTCGGCGGAGACGGAATGTTTGCGCGAGGCGGAAAGGCCGTTGGAATAAATGATATCGGTGGCATTGGCATCAACGCCAATGGCGGCGCCGCCCAAGACGGGGACGCCGGCGGCCCTGGCGTGAAGGCTGAGGGAGGCAATGGAAGCGTCGGCGGTGACGGCATCGACGCATATGGTGGAAATGGATCGCCTTTCGTCGGGGGTAATGGAATATACGCCAAAGGCGGCTCTAGCGGACCCCCTAACCCAACCGCCCCTGCCGGCTATTTCGATGGCGAGGTGGAGGTGAATGGTAATGTCAGCAAATCCGGCGGATCGTTCAAGATCGATCATCCGCTCGACGCAGCTAACAAATATCTGTACCACTCCTTCGTCGAGTCGCCCGACATGATGAACATCTACAACGGCAACGTCGTCACCGACGCCGGCGGCACAGCCGTCGTCACCATGCCCGCGTGGTTTGAAGCTCTCAACACCGATTTCCGCTATCAACTCACCACCATCGGCCAGCCTGCCCAAGCCTGGATCGCGACGGAGATCGCTAATGGCAGTTTCACCATAAAGACCAGCCGGTCCGGCGTGAAGGTCTCCTGGCAAGTCACTGGCGTTCGGCAGGACGCCTGGGCTAACGCGCATCGCATCCCGGTGGAAGTGGACAAGGCGCAGGCGGACCAAGGTCACTATCTCCATCCGGAACTGTTCGGACACCAGGGTGAACCGAGCATCCCGGAGATTCATCATCCCCGGCGGCCCGCGCCGCAGCAATAAATCGGCTCACCGCGTTCCATGGGTCACAGGGACCTCTCTGTGACCCACACAGTCAACCAAGTCGACCCACCCGAGTTCATGGGCTCAATCGATGCCCCTGAGCATCAAACCGCAGCACCTTGGTAACATGCATGGTCCCGCCGATAAGGTCCGAATAAGTTACCTTGCAGTTGTCCGAAGTAACCTCTTCCTTGTGGATCGGGACGAGGCGATTGTCCTTCACACGGTAGCGAGGTATCCATCGAAGTTGAGATCTTCAACATGGACGGTGCGGCCAAAATGCATCGGTTGCTCCGTCCTCGTCATCTAAGAGCGCCGCGGCATGCACACACCGGCAAAAGGTTGGACCTGACCGGCGTTTCACAAGACTAATCCGCATCACTATAGCGGCGAGCTCCAGACCGCCCAGAGAGCACTTTCGGTTTGAGCGATACACTCACTATCCGCATTTTCCGCCCGCTAAACTGAGTTAACTTAACTCATATGCACTCAAGTTTCGCCGCCACATTTCCCGTCGAGGGCAGCTGGAGAGAATGGTTCATCCGATGACCCGCCGCGACGCATTATCCCGGACGCTTCTCTCGTTTACCGCGCCGAGTGTGACGCGCAGCCTTGCCGGCGGATACAACGACGGGAGCCTGAAGGCTCG
Source organism: Bryobacteraceae bacterium (assembly GCA_052148835.1). Taxonomy (GTDB): domain Bacteria; phylum Acidobacteriota; class Terriglobia; order Bryobacterales; family Bryobacteraceae; genus Palsa-89. The sequence goes on along the minus strand of JBKQHJ010000114.1, from coordinate 4,162 downwards.
CCTGGCCGAGATTGATAAGCGTAGCGGGGGGCGGCTTGGATGCGCGGTCCTGAATACGTCCACTGGAGCGGTCGTCGCTCACCGGGGCGACGAGCGTTTTCCGATGTGCAGCACCTTCAAGGCGTCTGCCGTTGCGTTCGTACTCCAGCGCGTCGATCGCCGAGCAGAGCGGCTGGATCGGCGGATCGTATTTTCGGAGCACGATATCCTTTCTCATGCACCGATTACGAAGCTCCATGTGGGCGGTGACGGAATGTCAGTGGCCGACCTTTGCGCCGCTGCGATCACCGAGAGCGACAATACAGCGGCTAATCTGCTGCTCGCAAGTTTCGGCGGCCCTCCCGCACTCACGAGTTTCTGGCGCGCAATCGGTGACCCCGTCACTCGCCTCGACAGGACGGAGCTGGAGTTGAATGAAGGCAAGCCTGGCGACCCGAGAGATACGACCTCACCAGCGGCGATGCAAGAGAACCTCCGTAAGTTTGTACTGGGCGACGTGCTTTCACCGCCGTCGCGGAAGATGCTCTCGAGATGGTTGATTGCAAATACTACGGGCGATGCGCGTTTGCGAGCTGGTTTTCCGCGGAATTGCGAGATCGGTGATAAGACCGGCACCGGTGGGTACCAGACAAGCAATGATATCGCGGTGATATGGCCTTTGAATCGAAAGCCGCTCGTCGTGGCCGCCTACCTGACCCAGGGACACGGTTCGGACGACGACCGCGACCGGATATTGGCCGACGTTGGCCGCGCTGTTGCCGGCGAGATCACTTCAACCAGGTAAATGCTGGGCCGCGCTGCAAGCCACGATTCCCTGAGTTACATGCAGTGTCGAAGAAAGGTTGAGACCTTCCCGCTCTCGTCGCTAGGCCTCCGCAAGGCGTTGTCAATATCTACGGTGCGTAACGCGTAAAGACCAGGTCGCTAGCCTTGGCCTGATTGTGGCAGGGGAAGCAGGACTTCATTGACGCCGGGGCGGCGGGTTTGCCGTCTATGAAGGTAGCGAACCCCCAGCCGCCCGTCGCGGCGTACTTCGTGGAGTCTTTGACCATAAACTGAATGTTCGTGGGGGCGCCAGGGACGAAAGATTGGGCTTGGCCAAAGACCTTGTTGTTTTCCGCCGACGGGACGTGACCATAGTGCAGAGCGGCAATGATCGTGCCGTCCGGGTATGGAAGCTTCCCTTCGCGGTAGGCCTTGATCGCTACATCGTTGCCCAAAACGGCGCCAATACTGTTCAGGTTGCCTGCTTCGTGGGAGACGGAGATCAACCTCCAGTCTCGGTATCCTGGGGGGATTTTTGTGACGAAAATTGGGGCGGCCGAGTCATCGGCGTGCAGAGACGCCGGCGCCGTAAACGCGATAATACCTACCAGTATTACAACGGCAACCAGCAGCAAAGTGATGCCTTTCATAGTGGTTCCTTCCTTCAGCGAGAATACGCAAGCTTAATTACGAGATAAATGGCAAACAGTACTGAATATGGGCTGCCGGCCACATTTACTGGAGCGATCGCCCGCCACTATTTGCGTTGAAACCCGCGCGCACCTCTTCTGAAAAGAGCTTCGGCTGTTCCCCAGGCCGCGAAATGGCCGCCTTTCTCCACCTGGTTGTAATGGATCAGTTTGGGATACGCCCGCTCTGCCCAGCTCCGCGGCGCAGGATAGAGTTCGTCGGGAAAGACGCTCAGTCGAACGTCGGTGCCGAGTTCAGAAATCCAGCGCGACGATCAGGCGGGCTGCGTATCCATGCCATCGTCGTCCGCCCGCCCGAACGCAGGGAGGTACCGGCCGAAGTTCAATTCGAAGTCGCTCCGAACACCGTAACCGATGTTCCGAACCTTCGCACGGCGCGTCTGCGCACCTGGCAAGGCCAGCAGCGGGAAGAACAGGTCGTTGCTCGACTGAAGCTCGGCAGCTGTCGGCATCCCGAACCGGTTGACCTGGGCCTTCGCCGCGCCTAGCGTTTCACGGTCGAACGAAGCCAAACGCCGGACGAGCGCATCGACAAACGAGTCGAGGGCGTCATCGTCCAGCGTGCGGTTCACCCAGCCATAGCGCTCGGCGATATCAGCATCGAAATCGTCGCCGCTGAGGACGATCTCAAGCGCGCGCGAGCGGCCGACCAAGCGCGGGAGCCATTCCAGCGCTCCGCCGCCCGGGACCAGTCCGACGCCGACCTCGGGGTTGCCGAATAGGGCGCTTTGCCGGCTGGCGAAGCGCATGTCGCAGGCCAGCACGAACTCGTTACCGATGCCGCGGGTGCGGCCACGAATCTTGGCGATGCTCACGACGGGCGCGGACGAGAGGCGCAGCACAAAGTCGCGCCAAAGGTCCGGCATTTCTGGCCGTTCCGCTGCTTTGGCGACATCGAGATGGGCGACGAAAAAATCGGGGTTCGCCGACTGGAACACTACGACCTTCACGGAGGGGTCCGCCTCGAGATCGGTCATTAGCGCTCTCAATTCGACGATCGTTGTGGGAAGAAACATGTTGATCGGCGGGTTGCTGAAGGTGATCGTCCACCGGCCCGGATGGGTGCGGTCGGTGTTGAACTGCGCATCTGCGTGCTCGCTGCCTTGTTGTGTAGCGCTGGATTGGGTCATCAGCTTCTCCTCTCTGGTGAAGAACGTTACCGTAGCGATCGGAAGCCCGCGCGAAGCTCTTCTGAAAAGAGCTTCGGCTGTTCCCAGGCCGCAAAGTGTCCGCCTGTATCGAGCTTGTTGTAATAAATGAGCTTTGGATATGCCTGGTTGGTCCAGCTTTGTGGAGCAGGATAGAGATCGTCGGGAAAGACGCTCACGGCAACCGGGATCGAGACGCCTTTCGCATTGAAGTACCCTCCTTTGCCAAAATACTCCCAATAGAGACGGGCGCCGGAGAGCTCTGTGTTCGTCAACCAGGTGATGGTGATGTTGTCCAGGATGTCATCACGCGTGAGGCCCTCGTCTTGTCCTTGAAAGACGCGTGCGATCAGCTCGTAACTGCGCGCGTCGTGATCAAGGAAATAAGCGGCCAAGCCGACGGGTGAATCCGCAATACCGTAAAGCGTCTGCGGTCGCAGACCCATCTGGTACCCATAGGCGATTCCTTTTTGATAGACGAACTGTACACGCTCGTAAGCGACCCTTTCGTCGGTGGAGAGACCCGATGGCGCGGGCGCTCCGGAAAAAGCAGCCTTGTCAATATCGGCTGGGAAGATGCCAGGCATGTTGGTGTGAATGGCGAGCAACTCCGGAGGCGCTTGCACGCCCATGCTGTCGACGACAACCGCGCCCCAATCGCCGCCCTGCGCGACAAACTTTTGATATCCGAGGCGCTTCATCAGCGTGACCCAGGCGCGCGCGATGTGATCAGGGTCCCAACCAGTCGTGGTCGGTTTGCCCGAATACCCGTAGCCCGGCATCGACGGGATCACCACATCGAAGGCGTCTGATGCGTTTCCGCCGTGGGCGGTGGGATTGGTGAGAGGATCAATAATTTTTAGCTGTTCGACGACGGAGCCGGGCCAGCCGTGCGTGACGATGACTGGCAGCGCATTCTGATGTTTCGAACGAACGTGGATCAAATGAATGTCGAGCCCATCGATCTCAGTGATGAAGTTGGGCAGGGCGTTTAGTTTCGTTTCGCACTTGAGTCAGTCATACTCTGTCGCCCAATAGCGCGCCAGCGCCTGAATCGTCGCGAGTTGCACTCCTTGTGTGGCATCTACAACGGTCTCGCGTTCAGGCCATTTCGTGGCGAGGATGCGCCTTCTCAATTCAGTGAGTTCCGCTTCCGGAACATCCACACGGAACGAACGAATCGCATCCTTGTCAGGCTCTTCGCGGCCTTGTTGTGTAGCAGTGCTTGACTCATCAGGCCCTCCTTGGGCAGTCTTCGGCTGCTCCATCTCTGGACCTGGCGATGATTGTTTTCGCGTCGGCTGGGCCGACGAACTCCGTCAGCGGTGCCGAAGAGCCTAACACAAAACGAAGGTCCGGAGCATGCGCTAGAATGGGATTAATGAAACGGGCTTGCCGATTCTTCGCTGCATTTCTTGCAGCAGTTTTTCTCGCCCTGCCTAGCGGAGTTTCTTCCGCGAACACTTGCGTAGAGGTCGCTCCTATCAAGCCGGTCCACCGAATTTGTGGAGTGGTCGTTCTGAGTGGTGTTGTCCGCAT
>JBKQHJ010000113.1:0-56482 GCA_052148835.1 Bryobacteraceae bacterium | reverse complement strand
AAGCCGAGAAGGAATAGCTTCCTCCTGTTATTTGTGGTGCTGCTATTTGTGATGCGGGAAGATAGCCTCCAAGGTATCGATCAGGTACTGCGTTAAGTCGCGCGGAAAACTCTGGAAACTGGACAAGTAGTGGGAAGGATGCAAGAGCCCGCTTTCTTCGCGCGCTAGCGAAATCACTTCCAGTTCGACGTAACAGCCGTTGTCGGACTGCTGTACCCGCCAGTAAAAATTCAGCCGCCACAAATAGCCGGCGGCGTCTTCGGACGCGCGTTCCTCGTCTAGCTTCTTTTTGTTCCTGGGATGCTCGGCTTCGCCGACGTGCGTGGAATGGCAAGCGGCGGTCCAGTGCGTCGGATCGATCAGGGTGTACTTCGCGGTCTCGTCCACGTTTAATACAACGGTCGAGAACTGCTTCTTGTAGAAACGCAGGGAAAAATCGTACTGATCGCCTTCGTGCTTGATGAGCTTGGACGCCATGATCTGTTGCTTGAAGAAATCCTGGTAGCCGGCGAAGTTCATCAGCAGGCCGCGCAAATGATCCGCATCGGATTCCTTGTTTTCCACGTAAACGGCGCCCAGCCAATGCTGAATCACTCCGCCTGGAACCTCGATCTCCTTGCCCTCATCGAGCGTCTGCATGGGCCTGACGATGCTTTGCTGGAGCCAAACCAAGGTCTTCTCGTTGGGATGATGATCCAGCCACAGGAAGTTTTCAAAGCCCCGCTGTTTGGCGAAACCGGCTTCGGTGAGTTGGATGTAGCGGTCGAAGGCAGCCGCGGTCTCAGGCTTCAATTCGGCCGCCCGCAGGAGCCCGGAAAACGCGCCGGTCAACAGCGCCAGGTAACGAAAGCGGTTCACTCTTTCACTATAGGCGAGATGAACTTGGACCCGGCGCGCGGCGTATTCTTAGATGATGGCGCGGCGTAGGAGGCGGATGGGTTGGTGGGCCCTGGGACTGGGCGTCGTTGCGATTGTCTTGCTTGGGCTCGCCGGCGCGGTGCTGGGCGAATGGGCTTTGCGGCCGCCTCGCCGTCCGGTGGCGGCGAACGCGGAGGCGCGTACTGTTTCCATGGAAGCCGCCGACGGCGCCCGGCTGCGTGCGTGGCTCTTTACTCCGGAAAAGTGGAATGGCGGCGCGGTGCTGGTCCTGCACGGCATCTCCGACTCGCGAGGCAGTGAAGTGGGTTTCGCACATCTCTTTCTGGCTCAGGGATATCTGGTCCTCACGCCCGACAATCGCGCGCAAGGCGAGAGCGGCGGGGAGTTTGTGACATACGGGCTGCTCGAGGCCGACGATGTCCAGCGCTGGGTTTCCTGGCTGGTCGGGGAAGACCATCCAAAACGGATTTTTGGTCTGGGCGAATCGCTCGGCGGGGCGGTGCTGATCGAGTCGCTCGCGGTGGAGCCTCGGTTCAGCGCCATCGTTGCTGAGAGCTCTTTTTCGAGCTTGGAGCGGATCGCCGAAGACCGCGTGGCGGAAAGGCTGCCGCTGCCGCGCGAAATAGGTCGATGGCTGGCCGCGCCGCCGGTCTTCGCGGCATTCGTTTATGCGCGCTTGCGTTACGGCTTGGATTTTTGGTCCGCGTCACCAGAAGCTGCATTGGCAAGTTCTAACACGCCGGTGCTGCTGATTCAGGGCTTGAACGACACCAAGACGCCGCCGGAGCATTCGCGGATTTTAGCGGCTGCAAATCGCGGGACCGCGCAGCTGTGGCTGGTGCTCGGGGCAGGGCATACGGGTGCGTCCAGCGCCGCGCCACGGGAGTTTCAAGAGCGCGTTCTAGGATTTTTCCAGGCCTACCAGAACTTGCCGCCGGGCATCCAGGTGCGCGAGAAGTAGTCGCCTAATGTGAGCACAAGCAGGATCGCAATCCAGAAGAACCCCGCAAAGCAGAACAGCTTGGTGAGCGGATTATCCGTTCGGACGTGCATGAAGAACCAGATCACCAGGCTCATCTTGATGGCGGCGATGGCCAGCGCAACCACGATGTTGAAGGGCCCCAGGTTGATCGTCGACACGTAGAACGTAACGATGGTGAGGATCGAGAGCGCCAGCCAGATCAGAACGTAGGTTCGAACGGGAGTGGTGGGATGCATATCAGAAAAGGTTCTTGGTGTGTCCGATCAAGTAGAGCAACGGGAATAGGAAGATCCACACGATGTCGACGAAGTGCCAGTACAGTCCCGAAACTTCCACCGGGGTGTAATAATCGGGACCGAAAGTTCCTTTGCGCGCCATCACAAGAATCGTAGTCATGATGCCGAGGCCGACCACCATGTGGAGCGCGTGGAACCCGGTCATGAAAAAGTAGAAGCAAAACAGGATTTGGGCCTGATGGGCGAACTGCGGAGGAGCTAGCGGACCGTTCCAGGCCCAGTGACCGGCGAACAACGGCACTTTCATTTGCTCCCAGTGCTCGTGATATTCGAAGCCCTTGATCACCAGAAATGCTGTACCGAAGATCATCGTGTAGATCAGCCTACGTTGCAGAGCCGCTTGTTGGCCAAGATGGGCCGCTCGCACTGCCAGCGCCATGCTCAAGCTGCTCACGATGAGGACCAAGGTGTTGGCCGCGCCGAACGCCGGGTTCATGTAATTGCTGGTGGCGGCGAAGGCTTCCGGATACATGCTGCGGTACACGGTGTAGGCGCCGAACATGCCGCCGAAGAACATGATTTCCGTCAGCAGGAACACCCACATGCCAAAAGTGGCGGAGTCGAACTGCTGGTGCATGTCATCGAAGTGATGACGTAAATGCGGTGAGTGTTCCGCTACGGCGTGATCAGCCAACGTGCGTCTCCTCGTGTTTTGCGTATGCGTAGGCTTCTTCGGTGACGATCGGAGTCTCTTCGAAATTGAAGGTGGGCGGTGGAGATGCGGTGGTCCATTCCAGGCCCTTGGCTCCCCACGGATTGTTGCCGGCTGGCTTGCCGTATTTCAACGACCACAGCAAATAAATCAGAGGAATCAGAAAGCCGAGGCCCAGCACCGAAGCGCCGGCCGTCGACATGACGTTGAGCACCTGGAACTCCGGCGCATAGGCATGATAGCGGCGCGGCTGGCCGAGATAACCGGCGATGAACTGCGGGAAGAAAGTCAGGTTGAACCCGGCGAATACCAGCAGGGCGGAGAACTTACCCCAGCCTTCCGGGTACATCTTTCCGGTGATCTTGGGCCACCAGAAATGCAGCCCGCCGAGATACGCCACCACCATGCCGCCCACCATCACGTAGTGGAAATGCGCCACCACGAAATACGTGTCGGTGAGATGCACGTCCAGACCCAGCGTTCCGAGGAACAGTCCGGTGAGACCGCCGATAGTGAACAAGCCGATGAAACCGAAGGCGTACAGCATGGGCGTCTCATAGCTGATGGAGCCGCGGAACATGGTCGCCGTCCAATTGAAAACCTTGATCGCGGAGGGAACCGCTACCAGCATCGTCAGCAAGGAGAAATACAATCCGGCGTACATCGACATGCCGGTGACGAACATGTGATGTCCCCAAACCAGGAATCCGATGATCGCGATGCCCAGGCTGGAACCGGCGATGAAGGAGTAACCGAAAACGCCCTTGCGCGAGAAGCAGGTGACCAGTTCGCTGATGACGCCCATGCCAGGCAGAATCATGATGTAGACGGCCGGGTGGGAATAAAACCAGAACATGTGCTGGAACAGAATCGGGTCGCCGCCGATGGCGGGATCGAAGATCCCGATGTGGAAGGCGCGTTCCAGGCCCACTAGAGCGAGCGTAATGGCGACCACCGGAGTGCCGAGCACCTGGATCAGGGAAGTGGCGTAGTTGGCCCAAACGAACAGCGGCAGACGGCCCCAGGTCATGCCGGGCGCGCGCATCTTATGGACCGTGACGATGAAGTTCAGACCGGTGAGGATGGACGAGAATCCGGCGATGAAGACGCCGACAGCGGCGGTGATGACGAAGGTGTTCGAATAGGTGGTGCTGAAAGGAGTGTAGAAGGTCCAGCCGGTGTCCACGCCACCCATGACGATGGCAGCCAGCGCGAAGAGGGCGCCGACGATATAGATGTACCAACTCAGCAGGTTTATGCGCGGGAACGCGAGGTCTTTAGCGCCGATCATCATGGGCACAAAGAAATTGCCGAGCGTGGCGGGAATGGACGGGATCAGGAAAAAGAAGATCATCGTCACGCCGTGCATGGTGAAGATCTTGTTGTAGGTATCGGAGTTGAATAAGTCGCCCGCCGGGGTCAGCAGTTCCAGGCGGATCAGCATGGCGAAGACGCCGCCCAGGGCGAACATCACGGAGATGGAGATCAGATAGAGTACGGCGATGCGTTTGTGGTCCTTGGTGAAGAGCCACGACTTCCAGCCGTACTCGGCGTTCAAATAATTCGGGGTTTCGGCAGCTTGCGGTTCTATTAAAGCTGTACTCATTGGTTACCACCAGTTGGCTGATTAGCCAGGCGAGCGGCGCTCAGGGTGGGTGCGAGAGTCGGTGGGCGCAGAACGTCTCTTTGATTCAGAGCTGTTGGCGCACCCGGCCCATTGGAGCTCGCTAATGATTTTATATAAACGATCAACTGCAAAATTCCTTCTTCGCTGATCTGACCTTGGAAACTGGGCATCACGTTGGGTTTGTAGCCAGTGACCACTTTCGCATTGGGATTCAAAATCGCTTCGCGCAGATAGGCGTCATCGGCCTGCACGGTCTGGCCTCCGGCCAGTTGTACGCGGGAGCCGTATACGCCGCGCAGATTCGGGCCGCGGCCCTGGCGATCCACTAAATGACAACTCGAACAACCCAACTGTTCGAACAAGCGCTCGCCCTGTTGCGCCATGGTGCCGCTGGATCCGCCGCCGGCCAGCCAGTTCTCATAGTCGGCCGGAGTCATGATGGTGACCCATCCCACCATGCCGGAATGTTCGGTGCCGCAATACTCGGCGCAAAACAGGTGATAGCGGCCAGGCTTGTTGGCGTTGAACCACATGGTGTCGTAATGGCCGGGGACCACGTCGTGCTTGATGCGGAGCGCGGGGATGAAAAAGCTATGGATCACGTCTTCAGAAGCCAGCGTCAATTTGACGGGCTGGCCGATGGGAACATGGAGTTCGTTGATCTCGCGCTGGCCGCCCGGATACTGGAGTTTCCACATCCATTGCTTGCCCACCACGTAGACATCCATCGCATTGGGCGGAGGGACGGCGTTGAGGAAGTAGATTTTGGCGCCCCACCAGAAGAACGTGAGCATGACCAGGAACGGGATGACGGACCAAGTGATTTCCAGCCGCAACGAACCATGGATGGGCTCGGGAACTTCGGTCTCCGAGCGGCGGCGGTACTTGATGGCAAAGACGAAGATGACGGCAAAGATCAGCACCGTCATCACCACGCTCACCAGGCTGATGTAGATATACAGATGATCGACGTCAGTGGCAACCGCGGAAGCGGCGACAGGCCAAAGTGGAAGCTGGTCACCCATAGGTTAAGAAAATCTCCGATCGTCGCTGTGCGAATGCCGCTCCCGCCGCAGCATGATAAAAACGAAGCCAAACAGGCCGAGAGCGGTCGCGGTGCCGAGCACCTGGGTTACTCGCTTGACCGTCATTCCATACTTGCCGGTCATTGGATCGTAGTGATAGCAGAACAAGAGAACCTGGTCGGCCGGCGAGCCGATTTTGTTGGCCGAAGCTTCCACCAGGCCCAGGCGGAAATCGCGCGGCTTGTATTCGATTCCGTAAAAATAACGGGCGATCTTGCCTTCCGGCGTCAGGATCATGATCGCGCTGGCATGGGCGAACTGCTTATTGATGGGATCGTAGTTGTAGTGGAAGCCGACCGCTTCGGTCAGGCTCTTGATCGCATCCTGCTGGCCCGTCAAGAAGTGCCAGCCGTCTTTCGCCCCCGCCCGGTTGTATTTTTCGATGTAGTTGCCCTTTTTCGCGTCGGCGAGCTGCCAGGTTTCCTTGGGATCGAAGCTGACGGTGACGACCTCGTAATCGGAGCCCACATTCAAAGAAGTCTCGCCCATCACGTGCGTGAGGCCGTTCAAAATCATGTCGCACAAGCCGGGGCACTCGTAGTACACCAGCGCCAGCACGACGGGCTTCCCGCGGAAATACTGGCCCAGGCGAACCGATTGCCCGGTCTCGTCTTTGAAAGTCAGCTCGAGCGGGATCTGAGCGTTCAGGTTCTGGTCGATGCCGACGCCCTGCACCATGCCAGGCAGGCTGCTGGCTGGGAGGCCGAACTGCTGGGCTAGCGATAGAGCCGGTAGCGCTCCGGCAATCAGACTGGCAATAAAAAGTTTACTTCGCATTACTAGTTCCTTGCTGCTCTTGGCTCGCGGCTTTTGGCGCGGCCGTCGACGGCTTGCGGCCGGCCAGAATATCGTCGAGATAGTTGTGTGACGGCAGACCCTTGGCGGCCAGCAGGTCGATGGCGCGATCGATAGGGACGCGCACCGTGCCGCTTTCCTTGTCCACAATCGCGTAAGTGTTCAAAATATGGTCTTCCTTGGCGCGCAATTGCTGCAGTTCCTCGTAGGGAGCAACTTCAATGCGCGGCGCCGGAGGGATCACGGGCTTGGAGAGCCTGGTGGCTTCCTCGGTGCTATAGGTGTCGTAGAAGTAGCGGAAGATTCCCACCACCAGCACGAAGACAAAAAACGTCGCTACCGCCAGAAAGCCCAGCGACGCCACGATGAGCTTTACGCTGACTTCGCTCTGCTCGTGGCCGGCTCCGTTCGGGCTGTGATGTACGGTGTGTTCCATAGTCTTATCTCAAGCAATCAGTGCCTGTGCCCGTGCGCGGTAACAAGCAAGGAATACGTGTCCCGAGGGTCGTGGGAGGCAAGCAGCGGCCGGGACTTCAGGTGGAAGATGAAAAAAGCCAGCCAGACGCCGCCCAGTCCGACCAGCGCGAACAGATCGGTCCAGTAAAATTCCAGTCCCCGCTGACGAAACGCTGGCGCCACTATCCAGAATACATCCAGCATCCGCATGACGATGATCCAGAGGGCGAGCGTGCGCAACCGGCTGGGATGCTTCTTGATGAAGCGCAGCAAGAGCAGATAGAAGGGGACGAAAAAGTGGAAGATGGCGATGGTCCAGGCGATGTAGCCCCAGCCGCCGCTGAAGCGGCGAACATACCAGGGAATTTCATCCGGAAGATTTTCGGCCCAGATGATCAGGAACTGCGCGAACGACATGTAGGCCCAGAGCATGGTGAAGGCCAGCATGAGATTGCCGATGTCGTGGTAATGCTGGCGGGTCAGGAAACTGGCGAACGGCTCGCGCTTGGACAGCAGCACCAGCACCGCGACTAGAAATGAAAACGTCAGCAGCACCTGGCCGACGGTGAACATCCAGCCGTAGATGGTGGAGTACCAGTCGGGCTCGAGCGACATGATCCAATCGATGAATGCGAGCGTGGTGGTGACCACGAAGACCAGCAAGGCTGGAGCGCTGCGCCGTTTGATTTTCAGGAAGAGTTCGCGATTGCCGGTGCGATCGTGTTCGTTGGCCATCTTCAGGATGCGGAAGCCGGAGAAAAGCCAGATTGCGAAATAGAGAACGGTTCGAATGATGAACCAGGTTGGGTTCAGATAAGCGGCCTTGTGCCCTACGGCGAAATGCTCAGCGCGATAGCTTGCGTCGGTCCACTTATAAAGAATGCCCAGTGCGAAGAAAATAGGGATTGCGAGCACCAACATCAGCGGGAGGGTCTTGAGCCCGGATTCCACCAGCCGGCGGATGGCCACGCCCCAGTTGCCGCCGACTACGTTGTGGAGGAAAAAGATACCCAAGCAGCCCAGCGTCAGCCCGGACCAGAAAATATAAGCGAAGAGATAGGATTGCCAGAAGTGGCTGGCATCCTTGAACAGCCAAATCGCGCTGACCGCCAGCGCCACTAAGCCCACGAACAAGGCGTTTCGCTGCGCCCGGTCCATTTGAGGACGAAGAGTGTCGCTGGGGGTCATTGCTGTTGTGCTCCTGGGGGATTGGTCACGGGGTTGTAACCGGCGGGCGAGCCGGTGCTCTCCCCGGCGGTGCGAGGCGGCGCTTCGACAGGCAGATTCTGACGCTGCTCGGCGGGCACCTCGTTCAAGCTGGCCGATTCGCTCAACTGCAACGCGCGGATATAAGCGACGATGCGCCACCGGTCGTCCGGCTGGACGCGCGAGGCATAGCTTGGCATAGCGCCGAATCCATTGGTGATCACATCGAAGAAGTGGCCCACCGGAGCATGCACCAGCCGGTCCGAATAATACGATGGCGGCTGGCGGAAGCCGCGCAAAACTACCATGCCGTTTCCGTCGCCGAGACGTCCATGGCAGGGAGTGCAATAGACGTTGAAGCGATCCTGGCCGCGTTCGATGTCTTCCTTGGCAATGGGGATTGGAAATTGGTCGACGTCTTCGCCGTCAATTTTACCGGTGTAGCGGGCTTCATCGATTTGGAGATGGCCCCGGGCGACGGTTCCTTCCACCATCGGACGCGCCGAGCGCTCATCGGAGAAGAAGTGGCTTACAGCCAGCGGATCGTAGCGTGGCGCTTCGTGCATATCCTGGCGGCAGGCCGTGAGAGTGAGGAATGCAAGACTGCCCGCGGCGACCAACAGCCGCTTGCTCACGCGCGCGGTTCGGTTATCACTTTTCAACTTCGGCCACCTCTTCGGGGTTGAGTCCTGCAAGGAACGCCTTGGTCTTGGCGGCCTCGAATTTCGGGTCGGAAGCTTCGATGCACAGGAAGAACCGGTCCACCGAGGCGCGCTGGGCAAAACTCTCGACGTTGAACACGGGATGGTAAGGCTGCGGCAATTTGTTGAGCGCCAGCATTCCGATGACGGCGCTGAGCGCGGCCAAAAGCACGGTGCATTCGAAGGTGATGGGAATATAAGCGGGCCAGCTATTGAATGGCCGTCCGGCGATATTGTGTGGATAAGCGATCACCGAAATCCACCACAACAACCCAAAGCCACCGGCCGCGCCGCACATGCCCATAAACAGGACGATGGGCGCTACCCAGTTGCGGCGGAAACCGACGGCTTCAGCCAAGCCCTCGACAGGCATGGGCGTATAAGCGTCCATATTGCGATATCCGGCGGCGTAAGCGCGATTGGCGGCGTCGAGCAACTGCTCGGGCGTCTCGAACTGGGCCATGACGCCGTAGGTTCCGTGCCGATCTGCGAAAGTCTCGGTCATTATTGATTCATCCCGCTCACGGCTGGCTAGTCTCCATGCGCCGGCGCGGGCGCTGGGCCATCGTCATCGGTAACATTGGGCGCAAGATGATGCAGCACCTCGCGCACCTCGAAAATGGAAATGGAGGGCAGGGTGCGAACGAACAGAATCATCAGCACCAGGAAGAAGCCGAGAGTTCCGACGTACACCGCCCAGTCCCACTGCGTTGGATAGTACATGCCCCAGGCGGACGGCACGAAGTCGCGAGCCAGGCTGGTGATGACGATGATGAAGCGCTCCAGCCACATGCCGATGTTGACGACAATCGAAATGATAAACAGCAGCGTGATGTTCTGCCGGACGCGCCTCATCCAGAGCCACTGAGGAATCGCGATGTTGCACAGGATCAGCATCCAGAAGAAGAATGCATACGGTCCGGTGGCGCGATTGTGGTACATGAACAATTCATGGGGATTGCCGCTGTACCACGACATGAAAGCTTCCATCGCGTAGCCGTAGGCCACGATGAGCCCGGTTCCGATCATGAGTTTGGCCATGCAATCCAGGTGTCGCATGGTGATGAGATCTTCCAGGTGAAACCACTTGCGCGCGGGGATAGCGAGCGACACCACCATGGCGAAGCCGGAATAAATAGCGCCCGCGACGAAGTAAGGCGGGAAAATCGTGGTGTGCCAACCGGGGAGCAAGCTGATTGCAAAGTCGAAGCTGACCACGGTGTGTACCGAAACAACCAGAGGCGTCGCCAGGCCGCCCAATAGCAGGTAGGCCATTTGATATTTCGCCCAATGCTTGGCCGATCCGCGCCAGCCCATCGCCAGCATGCCGAAGGTGAACTTCTGCCATTCGTGCTTGGCGCGATCGCGCATGGTTGCCAGGTCAGGCACCAAGCCGATGAACCAGAAAATCAGCGAGACGGTCAGATACGTGGTTACTGCAAATACGTCCCAGATCAGCGGGCTGCGCGGATTGGGCCACAGCCACATGGAATTGGGGTAGGGAATTAGCCAATATCCCAGCCAGGGGCGGCCGAGGTGCAGAATCGGGAACATGCCGGCCTGAGCGACGGCGAACAGGGTCATGGCTTCGGAGAATCGATTGATGGACGTGCGCCAGTCCTGTTTGAGCAACAGCAGAATCGCCGAGATGAGCGTTCCGGCGTGGCCGATACCGATCCACCACACGAAATTGACGATGGCGAAGCCCCAGGCCACCGGAATGACGATGCCCCAAACTCCGACGCCCTTGTAGAACAGCCAGAAGGCGCCCGCGAGCAAGCCTTGCATGGCGACAAAGGCCAAAAACAGGCTGATCCACCATTGTTTCGGGGTGGTCTCGATGGGCTTCAGGACAACGCCGGCGATCTTGTCGGTGACCGTGGCGTTGGTGAATCCCGGGGCAATGATCTTGTCCGGGCCCGGGTCGATTACTTTCGGCTCTAATTCCTCAATGTTCAAATTAGGCATTGCCGATCTCCGGGTTGGGGTTGCGCAAGCGTCCTAAGTAGGTGGTGCGGGGTCGCACGTTCAGGTCCTCAAGCAAGCTGTAGTTTCGCGCCTGCGCCTTCAGTTGCGCCACGCGGCTCTTGGGATCGTTGATGTCTCCGAAAACAATGGCCTGGGTGGGACAAGCCTGCGCGCAGGCCGGGGTAATTTCACCGTCGGCGATGCGCCGGTTTTGCTTCTCCGATTCGATCTTCGCCGCGCTGATGCGCTGGATGCAGTACGTGCACTTTTCCATGACGCCGCGGCTGCGGACCGTGACGTTGGGGTTGCGCACTCCGTACAGGCTTTCGGTATTAAAGTCCGAGTACAGCAGGAAATTGAAGCGCCGCACTTTGTACGGGCAGTTGTTGGAACAATAGCGCGTACCGACGCAGCGGTTGTAAACCATTTGATTGATGCCGTCGCCGCTATGAACGGTAGCGGCCACCGGACACACCAGCTCGCAGGGCGCGCTCTCGCAATGCATGCAGGGAACCGGCTGGTAATACAGCTCGGGATTGTCCCAATTGCCCTTGTAATAACGATCCACGCGCAGCCAGTTCATGTGACGGCCGCGGGTGACCTCGATCTTGCCGACCACCGCGATATTGTTTTCGCTCTGGCAGGCCATCATGCAGGAACTGCAGCCGACGCACGCGTTCAGGTCGATGGTCATGCCCCATTTGTAGCCTTCATAGCGATAATCCGGATACAGGGTGAGCTTGTCGGAAAGGGGCTTGTCGTCCTCTTTCCGATCCACCCACTGGGGTGTCTTCTTATATTCGTCGAGAGTGGCGACGCGAATCGGCTCGCTCTCTTCCATGGTCTGGGTGTGTTGCGTGGTGGCGAATTCGTGTTTGCCGCCGACTTTATTCAGCTCCAGGCCGGAATCGTTCCAGGGCGCGGCGGAGGTGCGCAGCAAATATGCGTTGAAGCCGACTTCGTTGCCTACGTGGCCGGCGGCGGTTCGGCCAGACCCAAGATGAATGGTGGCGCTGTTGTCGGCGTGGCCCGGCATGATCCAGATGGGCCCCTGGATCTTTCGGCCCTGGTACGTCAGCTCCGCCATGTCGCCGATGTTGACATTTTTCTGCTGCGAGGTCTTGGGGCTGATCCAGATGGCGTTGTCCCAGGTCATCTTATTCTGGGGCTTCGGCATCTCTTGCAGCCATCCGTTGTTGGCAAACGATCCGTCCCAGATGGTGGGATCGGGGCGGAACATAATCTGCATGCCCTGAACGGACTTGGATTGCGGCGCGGGCGGCATTTTCGCGGTGACGTTGACGACGGGCAAGGCCGTATTGGGGACCACGCCGTCATTCAGCGCCTGTTGCCAGAAAATATCGAAGTTGGACACTTTGGCCTGACCTCGCCAATAGTCTTGGACCAACTCGTGATCGGTCTTTTCAGGCTGGCCGCCCAAGGTTGCGATCACTTCGAGCGCCGTCTTGCCGCCATAGAGCGGAGCAATCAACGGCTGGACGAAACTAACGGTCCCATCGAACGCGCGAACATCGCCCCAGGACTCCAGATAGTGCGCTTCCGGAATCGCCCAGACGCATTGGAGGGCGGTCTCATCGGGATAGAGGCCGAGATAGGCTTTCCATGCCACTTTCTTGAGGGCCGCGGCGAAATCCAAATCGGCGGGAGTGCTGTAAACCGGGTTGCCGCCCAGGATGAACAGCGTCTCGACCTTGCCGGCGTTCATGTCGGCGACGAGTTGGCGCAATGAATCCTGCTGATCGACCGGATTGCCTTCGATGGAATCGGTGTAGCTGACTGTCTTGCCGACATTGCCGAGCGCGGCGTTCATGGCGTGCGCGAGAGCGTGAACCGCCGCCGATTGATAGTCGCCCGCGACCACCAAACAAGAGCCCTTGTGGGCTTGCAAGTCTTTCGCGATGGCCGCAATCTCTTTGTACTTTCCGCTGGACTGGCCACCGGCGCCCACGGCCGCCGCCAAATCCCAGGCCCAAGTTTCGATTTCGCTGGGCGGGAGCGGGAAGCGATGATCGGCCATGCTGCTGGTGGGCGAGGGAGACGACTCCACCACGTACAGCCGATTCATCGTGGTTTCGCTGGGCGGCTTTCCTTGCGCTTGCACCTGAGCCGGCAAAACCACCGGCCCTCGATTGTCCGCCATGTAAGACGCCGATTGATTGGTGCGGGCTGGAATGGCGCCTTCCTGGTACCCCTCCTGCCAATCTTCCTTGGGTTGCGGGGTGTGGGTAACGTTGCTCTGAACGCGCCGCTTGTCGGCGAACTGGCGTGCATGACGAAGATTGCCGGGGCCGCAAGCCAGGAAATCGGCGTCGAGGGAGACGATCACATCCGCCTGGCCGAAGTTGTAAATGGTGTTGATCGGGCGGCCGAACGCCAGCACGGCGCCCTGGTACGCGCTTTGGCGTCCGCCCACTTCATATTGATGCCACTGGGCGCCGGGCAGATCTTTCAGTACCGCGTTGATCCCGGCAGTGAGCGCCGGCGACGTTACTGTTTCCGTCAGGATGCGAAGGCCAGCTCCATTTATCTTGGCCGCTTCATGGCGAGAGGCAACGTCGCCTTGGAACTGGAGCCAGGCATTAATCACGCCATTCTTGGTAACGGCCTGTGCCCGGTCCGGATCGTACATCGTCAGAACGGATGCCTGCTGGAAGTAGTCCGACGCGCCCAAGCTTCCGGGATGATCGGGATTTCCTTCGATTTTGGTGGGACGGCCGAGATGACTGGTGACCACCAAGCCGGTGCCCACGCCGCCCATCTGCATCGCCGTGGCGTAATAAAGCGGAACGCCGGGGATAAACTCTTCCGGCTGGCGAACATAGGGGACGATCACTTGTTTCGGCAGCTTGGTGCAGGCCGTCACGCCGGCGAAGGCCATCGAAGCGCCGGCCAATTTCAAGAAATTGCGGCGACTGGCTGGATCCAGCCAATTCGGCGTTCGATCGGCGAACTCATCGTCGACGAACTCCTGAAACTCTTTGGTCTCGGCCAGCTCTTCCAGGCTCTTCCAGTAAAGAGGTCCCTGGGCTGATTCCAGCCGAGCCCGAATCTTGTCTAAGTCAAGAGCGGGTTTGTCAGTCATTGATACAAATCATCATTGGCGCAGATCATCATTGCTGCAAGTCGTCATCGGTGGCAAGTGTAGCAGTCCGTCAAACTTTGAATGTGGTTTTCCTGAACCAGCTTGCGGCCCAATTCTTCCTGATTGGCCGGGGGTTCGTAAGCCATGTTAAACACTTGATCGCGGGGGCGAACATACTTCTCGGGATTGCGGTGACAGTTGATGCACCAGTTCATGTAAAGGGTATTCTCTCTGTACATCAAAGGCATCTGGTCCACGCGGCCATGGCAGGTGGCGCATCCGACGCCCTTGTTGATGTGGATGCTGTGATTGAAATATACGAAATCCGGCAGGGCGTTGACGCGGGTCCACTGCAGGGACTCGCCCGTCCGATAGCTGGCGCGCACCGGCTCCAGGATCTCGGCGTTCGTCCAGATCTGCGAATGACAGCTCATGCAGATCTCGGTGGCCGGCAGACCGGCAAATGACGAGGTCTCAACCGACGTGTGGCAGTAGCGGCAATCGATCCCGTCGTCCGAGACGTGGTGCTTGTGGCTGAAGGGGACGGGCTGCTCTTTGACTACTTTGACGTCCGTGATGTAATGCCCGCGGTCCATCGTGTAGGCGAAGGCTATCAATCCGCCGACTCCGATCACGGCACACGCGAGACTTATTTTTGAGATGCTATTTGCGCTTCGGTGGAAAAGCTGGGCCATCCAGTTCGTCCTGTATGACCCACTATGGTAAATCAGATTGCGCTAGAATTGCAAAAAATATTATGTGGCAAGTTTTAATATAAGCTGAGCTACTACTGTGGTCCCTAAGTTGCTAGGGGACGTGCCCGAGCCTTACGCTGCGAAGCGTTTGTTCACAGCGCGCCGAGCTCGTAGCAAGCGGATGCGAACCGCGGTTTCGGTCCATCCATGCGCGCGGGCGATTTCCTGGACCTTGTACCCTTCCAGGTAGTGCCGCGTCAGAACCATGCGATCGTTCTTTTTGCAGGTCTTCAGAATCCGCCGAACGTCGATGGCAGCCAGATTAACCTTGGGCGGCGTCGGTAGTTCGGGAAGCGTCTGGAGGAACGGTTCACGGCGCATGCAACTGCGATGGATATTGAGCGCGATGCTATTCATCCAAGTGAGCACCATGTTCTGATCGCGCAATTGTCCCAATCTTTCCCATCCCTTTACCCAAGCAGCTTGCGCCGTCTCTTGTGCCGAATCGTACGACAGGCCGCGCGATACCAAAAAGCGTACCGTGAGATTGTAGCCCTTTTTGTAAGCGGCTCCGTATTCGTCTCGTGTCATTTGGACTTAAACTCCCTTGTTGGAACAATTTGCCGTTTGTCCGGCTTTCGTTTCCTCAGAAGGGCAGTTTCAGTACCACGCGGGGAAGCGGATTGGCGCTGGTCTCTAAGTTAGCTGGAATCAGAAGCTTGCGAGAAAAAACGAACGGGGGTTGGCGAGTTGGCTACCGAGCAAGGATTACTGGACGGGCAAAATTTTCCAGAAACCTTTAATCCGGCCCCCGTTCCACGAGGAAAACCATATAGTCCTCGTCGACATAGACGCTGCCGTCCATCTTGAGCGCGCCGCGCTCGTGTCCAAACACCGTGAATCCAAGAGACGCGTAGAGCCTCTTGGCTGAAGTTTGTCCATCGCCCACGGTGAGGATGATTTGTTCGAGCCCCGCAAGCGATGTGGCGCGCTGCAGGACCTCGCTCATCAAGCGCCGCGCGATACCTTGTCCGCGATGCGCCTGGTCGACAAAGACGCCCCAGATTCTCGCTTTGTGCCGCTGTTTACGGCGCGTGTTGCGTCCGAACCCGACGGTCCCCACTAGTTTCCCATTGGAAAAAGCGCCCACCACGTAATTTTCTTCGTTTGCGGCGGACAGCCGCTTTCGGAAGATTTCAAGCGACGTGGCGCGGTGCTCGTCGGCGGATTCGCCAAAAGCGCGCGGCTCCTGTTCGAGAGCTTCCAGGCGAAAGCGCCAGAAGACCTCGGCATCTTGCGTCCTCAGGGTGCGAATCTCTATATTCATGTTTGGGCCAGTTCTAGATGGCCGAAGCTTGTGGTGCGTATGTTTAGTAATTGTTTCACCGTACTGCCGTTGGCTCTTGGCTTGTTGGCCTTTCAGGGAGCCGTGGCCCAGGCGCCGGCGCCGGACCCAGCCGAGCAAAAGAAGATACTGGCCGACGCCACCGATTACGCCTTCAACCACGAGCGCAGTCTGCCGAACTTCCTCTGTATTCAAACTACCCGCCGATTCCAGGACTTTCAAGGCCGCGACCAGTGGCGTCCTTTGGACATTATCGTAGAGCGGCTGGCTTATTTCGAACACCACGAAGACTACAAGGTCATCGAGATCAATGGCGTCCCTTCCAGCATTTCCCATGAAAAGCTGGGTGGCGCTTCGTCCTCCGGGGAATTCGGCTCCGTGATGGCGGGCATTTTCGCGCCGGAGACCGAGACGGACTTCACCTGGCAAACCTGGTTCACTCTACGCGGGCGCAGGATGCACGTCTACGCCTACCATGTGTCGGCCAGCAAGTCGGAGTATCACGTGGTGGTGCCGGAACAGTCCAAGGATCTGGTGACGGCTTATCACGGGCTGATCTTCATCGACGACCGCAAGCATTTCGTACACCGCATCACGCTGCACGCCGATGGAATCCCACCGGCGTATCCCATCCAAGATGTCAGCCTGATGTTGGACTACGAATATACACGCATCGGCGACGCCGATTATCTGCTTCCGCTGACCTTCGAGCTGCGCTCGCGGGAAGGCAAAATCCTGATCAAGAATGACGTGGATTACGACGAGTACCGCAAGTTCACGGCGGATTCGAGCGTGAGCTTTGGCGCGCCGGACGTTAAATAAACGCCGTGGTCTTGATGCCCGAAATCTCGAATTGCTTCCGGCAGCGCATGTTCTTGCACATCACCTTGTCGTCCAGCAGCACCATGTAGCTGGCGGCCTTTTTGAATTTGGCGCGGTCGCGTTCGTCGGCGTGGCCCGGCAGCCGGTCGACTTTCGTTCGCAGCAGCCAGCGCAGGTCGTAGGCCTCCGAACCGCGGCAGAAAGGGCAATGCAAAGTGGCAGGCTTAGTGGTCTGTGATTCTTTGTAAAAGGCGCGCTCGTCCATGCACTCCTATCCTACACGGCGGCCAGCGCCGTAGCCTTCACCAAACTAGCATCCAAGAGCCGCGCGAATTCGTCCACGTCCGATTTGCTAATGTTCAACGGCGGCGAGAAGCGCAGGATGTTGCCGTCGAGGCCGCCCTTGCCTAGAAGTATCCCGTTTTCACGCGCCGCTTCCATGACGGCCAACGTCTGCGCCACGGCCGGAGTCTTGCTCACCGGGTCCTCCACCAATTCGAGGGCTTGCAACAAACCCATACCGCGCACATCGCCGATGATCGGATGCTTGGCCTGCAACTCCAGGAGCCTGTCGCGGAAATGCGCGCCGACTTCCGCCGCGTTAATCGCGAGGTTGTGTTCTTCGATGAAATCGATTACCGCTTTGGCCGCGGTGCTGGTAACGGGATTGCCTCCGAACGTGGAGATAGTGGCGCCGCGGACCGAATCGGCGATCTCCGGACGAGCAATCGTCAGACCGATCGGCGCGCCATTGCCCAAGCCTTTGGCGCTAGTGATGATGTCCGGCTGCACGCCCCACTGCTCGATGCCGAACCACTTGCCGCCGGTGCGGCCCCAGCCGGTTTGCACTTCATCGCTGATGAAAACGCCGCCGTGCTTCTTCACCGTTTCCGCCACGATCGGGAAATATTCTTTGGGCGGCGTGACAAATCCGGCCACTCCTTGAATGGGCTCGGCAATGAACCCGGCGATGTGCCCGGAGGTTGTGGTGCGAATCACTTGTTCCACGTCCTGCGCGCAGCGCACCTCGCAGGAAGGATACGAGAGGCCATAGGGGCAGCGATAGCAATAGGCGTTCACCGCGTGAACGATCCCGGCCTGCGTAACGGGTCCCAGCCGCCACGTGGACTGCGCGGTCAAGCCCATGGCGAGTGACGAGCGGCCATGATAGGCGTAGCGCAGCGCGACGATCTCGGTGGATCCGGTGTAGCAACGCGCGGCCAGGATCGCGGTTTCGTTGGCCTCTGTTCCGCTGTTGGTGAAAAACGATTTGGTCAGCTTGCCGGCGGGCGTGATCTGGGCCAGCTTCTTGGCGAGTGCGGCCTGCGGCTCAGTCGCGAAAACAGTGGAAACGTGTTGCAGACGATCGATCTGGGCGTGCAGCTTCCGGTTGACTTCGTCGTTGCAGTGGCCCACGCTAACGGTTACGATGCCGCCGAAAAAATCCAAGTATTGGTTGCCGTCGATGTCCCAAACGTATTGGTTCTTGGCGTGAGTTATGACAAGCGGCTGCTGGTAGTAATGGAAAACGGAGGGGAACAGGTGTTCGCGCTGAGCCAGAAGGATCTCTTCTTTTGTCATGGGCGGGGTCATGTTTGATTCTAATACGCGCGTCCGCGGTGGCTCGAAGCTATTATCGAACTGATGAAGATCGCCCTCGACGCGACTCCGTTGACCGTCCCAAGCGGCGGCGTGCGCCGCTACACCGAGGAGTTGACGCGCGCGCTGTGCGACACTTTTCCGAGCGATCGGTTTTGGCTGCTTTCGGATCAGAAAACGGCGCTTCCGCTGGATCGTCCGAATCTCAAGGCTGGCCAAGGGCCGCGCAACATGCTGGAACGGCGCTGGTGGTCCTGGGGATTACAAGGCGAGATCTCTCGCCTCGGCATCGAAGTGTTTCACGGCACCGATTTCGCGGTCCCCTATCTGCCGTTACGTCCGAGCGTAATGACGCTGCACGATCTTTCGCCTTGGCTCGATCCCGGCTGGCACTCGGAATCCGACCGCGTGCGCCAGCGCACTCCCATGCTGCTGCGCCTGGGTCTGGCGACAATGGTGATCACGCCGTCGGAAGCGATACGGCGCGCGGCGATCGAGCGTTTTCATCTGGCGCACGAGCGTGTGGTTGCGGTCCCTCACGCCGCCAATGCCTGTTTTCGTCCGACGCCGGCGTTGGAACAGAAGCCACCCTATCTGTTGTACGTTGGTACGCTGGAGCCTAGAAAAAATATCGGATTGGTGCTCGATTTGTGGCGCGAGCTGCGCCGTGAGCATGCAATCGACTTGGTCTTGGTTGGCCGGCGACGCGCGGATTTTCCCGAACTTCCCGCCGAGCCCGGCTTGCACGTGGCCGGACTCACGCCGGAACAAGAGCTACCCGCTTTGTACACCGGCGCCGTGGCCTGTCTCTATCCGTCTTACTATGAAGGATTCGGTTTGCCGGTGCTCGAAGCCATGCAATGCGGCGCGCTGATGATTGCTTCGCGCGATCCTGCCATTATGGAGGTGGCCGACGGCGGCGCCGCCATTCTGCTGGATGTTGACGATCGACCCCGTTGGATGGAAGCACTGCGATCGGCCATGACGCAGTCCGAAGGAACTCGAGAAATCCGCGCCATGGCTCTGCTCAGAGCTGAAGAATTTTCTTGGACCAAAACAGCCAGACTCACCATGGCCGTCTATGAGCACGCCGTCAAACGATTTAGAAAGTAAGCTCGGCTTAAGAAGTAAGCCCCCAGCGTTGTTCCTGGCTGCTGAGGCGCCCTATCCAACCATCGGAGGCGGTCCCATGCGTGCCACCTCGGTGCTGGAATATCTGGCGCCGCGATTTTCCGTACACGGCATCTTTTTCCGCGAACCGGGCGCGCCGGATCCGTCTAGAGCCGTTCCTGCGGGACGGTTGGATCGGGCGGACGTCGTCGATCTGCCATTTCATTCCAAAAGTCCATTGGCGCGTGTCCTGCGCAACGTTTCGCGGCTGGCGCGGAATCGGCCGCCGCTGATCGATCGTTTCTCGGGCTTTGAATCTCAAATCGAGCGCGCACTTTCTGGCCGGCGCTACGAAGCTGCGTTCATCGAGCACTTTTGGTGTGCTCCTTACATCGAGCAAGTGCGGCCAGTGGCGAAACGGGTGATCTTGGATGTTTACAATATCGAGTCGGTATGGCACGAGAGCGTAGCTTCTTCGGGGAGCGGTGCACTGGCGTGGGCCCACCGCCGATTCGCCCAAGCGGCGGTCGAATCCGAGCGACAATGGCTGCCGCGGTTTGACCGGGTGCTGGCCACTTCGTGCAACGACGCGAAATTGGTGCAGGCCATTGCCCCAAGCGCCCAGGTGACGGTTTTTCCCAACGCGCTTCCGCTGATTGTTCCGCCGCCGCGATCGGATCGTCCCGAGATAATCTTTAGCGGCAATCTGGAATATGCGCCCAATATTCAGGCGGTCCGATTCTTTCATCGCGACATTTGGCCCGCGCTGCAATCGCGTTGGCCGGGCTTGAAGTGGAAAATTCTCAGCAAAAATCCGGGGGCTGTCCAAGACTTGCCTGCGCGCGACCCCCAGATCGAGATAACCGGTTTTGTGGAAGATGCAGTTGCCGTTATCGCGCAATCGCAGGTCGCCATCGTTCCACTACTCGCGGGCAGCGGAACTCGTATCAAGATTCTGGAAGCATGGGCCGCTGGAACCCCGGTCGTATCCACCACGCTGGGCGCCGAGGGCCTGGAATACCGCGATCGGGAACACTTGGTCCTGGCCGACAATGCCGAAAGCTTCATGGCGGCGGTCTCTGAGCTGCTCGCGTTGCCGGTTAATCGCGAACGCATCGGCGCGGCTGGACGCCGGCTCTATGAGGAGCGATATACCTGGCAAACTGCTTGGAAGGCGCTGGCCGCGGCGCTCGACGAGTCTTAAAATGGATTGAATCACAGGTAACGTAGACTCGTACCCGCCGTCTAACTCGATGGAATACCGCGCCCTCAAGTTCCCGCCTGCAATTGGCAGTAACTTGAGAGAGAAATCCATGTAACATGAACGTATGTGACCGCTACTATGATGTAAAGCTTTTGTGAACGGCCCGTTCAAAACGGGAAACCCTTTATACTGGAGAGGGCCATGCGCTTTTCCGTAGACGCTCACGCGATCGGGCAGCACTTAACGGGGAACGAAACATATATAAGGAACCTCATGAGTTGTTTTGAGGTCCTGGATCGCGAAGCGGATTTTGTAGCGTACATTTCGCGCCAAGAGGCGGTGGCCGACCTGCCCCGGAGATTCGACAAGAAGCGGGTCTCGGTGAACCCTTTCAAGCGTCTGGGCTACGATCTGCCTCGCCGCGTGGCTGAAGATCGGCCCGCGCTGCTCCACGTGCAATACACCGCGCCGTTAACGTGTTCGGCGCCCATTGTGGTCAGCGTGCACGATATCAGCTTCCTGGAGCATCCCGAGTACTTTACTAATTTCCGTGCGATGCAGTTGCGCTTGACCGTTCGCCGCACTGTAAGAGGGGCTTCTTGCGTTCTGACGCCCAGCGAATTTTCCAAAAAGCGAATTCTGGACGCCTACCAGCTGGCCGAAGAAAAGGTGGTTGTGCTGCCGAATGGTGTCAGCTCCGTCTTCCACCCGGTGGCCCGGGAAGTGGCGCAACGCAGCATGCGGACCTCGTTGCCACAAGTGCCGTTCATCTTGACGGTGGGCGATCTTCAACCGCGCAAGAATCATCTGGGCCTGATCCAGGCTTTCGAGGATCTGATCGGCGCGCATCCTCGTTTACCGCACCACTTGCTGGTGGTCGGCAAGGAGACCTGGTATGCACCCGCCGTTCGCGCGGCGGCGAAAAAATCGCAAGTGGCGGATCGCATCCACTTCACCGGGTTCGTGGATGATGAGGAGTTGCGCCGCCTGTATGGCGCCTGCGATCTGTTCGTTTATCCTTCGTTCTATGAAGGGTTCGGATTGCCGATTCTGGAAGCCATGGCCTGTGGGCGAGCGGTGGCCTGCTCCAACACCTCGGCCATGCCGGAGGTGGCCGATTCCGCGGCGCTGCTGTTCGATCCGCGCTCCCGCCGGGATCTGGTTTTTGCGATGCGCGATTTGTTGCTGAATCCCGAGTTGCGCCAGCGCATGGAGCGGCTGGGAGTGCATCGGGCGGCGTTGTTCAGTTGGACCAACAGCGCGGCCAAGACTTTGGATGTGTACTACTCGGTGGCGGGCGATGCTTCAAAGGGCCGCGCGGACGTCCGGAAGTCGAGCTCCATTGTTCGTCAATGATGTAACGAAGTCTGTATGAAGTACCCATTTGTGACAATTGCTTCTCCCTTTCTGTTAGCGGCGCTGACGCTCGTCGCAGCACCGGTCGGCGAATCCACGCTTCCGAATGAGACCCTGCGCTACAGCGTCAACTGGCCGAGCGGCGTGAGCTTGGGCGAAGCGACGCTGACGGCTTCCAGTTCTGAGAAGGTGGTCGATGGGCAGGAACAGCCACGGATGCATTTTCAGTTTGACCTCGACGCTGGTGTACCCG
The DNA here is from genome assembly GCA_052148835.1 of Bryobacteraceae bacterium. Taxonomy (GTDB): domain Bacteria; phylum Acidobacteriota; class Terriglobia; order Bryobacterales; family Bryobacteraceae; genus Palsa-89. Next base: position 34,348 of record JBKQHJ010000113.1, on the reverse strand, counting down.
GCTTCACGGTGAGCGATAGGTTTCGCTCGGCTGCGTCCGGAAGCTTTTGCTCGGCGGAGTTTGAGAAAACCACCTCGCACGGTTCCAAGAAAGTGGACGACAAAGAGACCTTTGATCCGAACACCGGTACGGTGACTCGCGGGTCGGGCTCAGGGCAATCGGAAATCAACTCCAATAGCTGCGGCAAAGATGCGCTGGCGTTCCTGTATTTCCTTCGCCGGGAGTTGAGCCAGGGCCGCGTTCCATCACGCCAAACCGTATTTTATGGCGCGCCGTATGAGATTCGGCTGGAATCGGCTGGCACCGAGAGCGTCAAGATTGCCAACAAACCTGTGGACACGGAGCATTTGAAGGCGTCCTTGGACGGTCCTTCGTCCAGTATCAAATTTGATTTATTTTTCTTGCAAGACAAGGCTCGCACGCTCGCGCTGGTGAAAATTCCCCTGGCGCTGGGAACGTTTTCGATGGAACTGGCGAAATAGACTCCGACGGCTCCGTGTCAATCAAAGTCGCCTACTTCTCCCCTCTTCCCCCCGCGCGCAGTGGCATCGCCGATTATTCCGCCGCACTGCTCGACGAGCTGAAGAAGCTGGTGGACCTGGAGGTGTTCGCTGCGAAGCCGCCCTCGTTTCACCCGGAGAATTTTGACGTCACTTTGTACCAGGTTGGCAACAACGTTTATCACGATTTTTGTTACGAGGCGGCCATGGATCATCCCGGCGTGGTGGTGGTCCACGAGGCCAACTTGCACCACTTGATCGCCGACATTACGATCAAACGCGGGGACTGGGACGCGTACATGCGCGCGGTCGAGCAAGAAGGCGATGCCGAGGACATGGCCTTCGCGGAACGAGTCCGCCGTCTGGAAGTGGGGCCGGATTACGAAGGCGTGCCGATGCTGCGCCAGTTGCTCAGCCGATCCAAGGCCGCGATCGTGCATAGCGGCTGTGTCGAATCCGAGCTGCGCGGCGCGGGATTCTCGGGCGACGTCGCTCGCATCCCGCATGGTGCCTGGATTCCGGAAGCCAACCGCTCGGAATTTCGCGAGCGTTTGGGGTTGGACGAGACCACGCCGCTGATCGGCATCTTTGGTTTCTTGAAGCCGTACAAACGGATTGCCGAATCGCTGCGGGCGTTTCGCAGACTGGTGCGTGTTCATCCTCTGGCCAAGATGATCCTGGTAGGCGAGCCGCATCCGGAGCTGCAATTGGAGTCGTTGATTCGGTCGCTCGAACTCATTCCGCACGTGCGCGTTCTCGGCTTCCGTCCCATTGAGGAATTCGTGGGCTACACGTCGGCCTGCGACATCGTCCTCAATCTGCGCTACCCGACGGTAGGCGAAAACTCGGGCACGTTGATGCGCGCGCTCGGCCTGGGCAAGGCGGTAATTGTTTCTGAGGTCGGATCTTTCAGCGAACTTCCGGACAGCATCTGCTTGAAAGCGCCGGTGGACGCCAGCGAAGAGGATCATCTTTTCGAATATTTGAATCTGCTGGTGAGCCGTCCCGATCTGCGCCAGGCGCTGGGCGCCCGGGCACGCGAATGGGTGGAGACCGAATGCACTTGGCCCAAGGTCGCGCGGCGCTATGCGGATTTTCTGGAGCGGATCGCGCGGAATGATTCGTCGCTGGGCTCGGACGAGAGCGACGAAGGCGTGTGCATCGAACCAGAAGTAGCGGCGGCCACGAGCTCTGGCGTCCGCGTGGGGCCGGAATACATTCTCTCTTGGGCGCCCGATGAATCCGCCAAGGGCTACATCGAAACCCACCTCACTCGTTTCGAAAAGACGCTCGCGATCACGCCGCCGGGCTCGCACGACGACCGAATTCTCGAGATGGGCGCTTATCTGCAAATTACGCCGGCGCTGAAAACGCGTTTGGGGTACGGTGAAGTGCGCGGCTGTTACTACGGTCCGGCGGGCCAGATAAATGAGCGCACCGTGCAGTCGATGGACGGCGAACAGTTTCATTGCACGCTCGAACTCTTCGACGCCGAGAAGGACCGCTTTCCTTACGGCGACGGCTATTTTTCCACGGTCCTTTGTTGCGAGTTGGTGGAGCACCTCACTGCGGATCCCATGCACATGATGGCGGAGATCAATCGAATCCTGCGGCCCGGCGGGAACCTGGTGCTTACGACGCCCAACATCGGTTCCTTGCGCGCCATCGCCGCGATCTTGTCGGGACACCATCCGGGATTTTTCCCCGCCTACATTCGGCCCCGCGCGGAAGGCGAGGAGCCGGAGGCGCGGCACAATCGCGAGTACACAGCGCGCGAGATCGTCCTGCTGTTCCATTACGCTGGCTTTGAAATGACGCTACTTGAAACCGGGCCATTCCGCGAGGAGCCCAAACCGGAGCACGAGTGGGTCAAGCATCTACTGAAGCGTTATGAACAGCCCACCGATTTGCGCGGCGACGGGATTTACGCGGTCGGCCGCAAGATTGGCCCGGTGCGCGAGCGCTACCCGAGCTGGTTGTATCAATGAGAGCCGAATATCGCGAGATTCGCGTTGAGACACGAGGCGCGGTGCTGGAGGTGTCGCTCGCGGTTGAAAACAAATCGCGTGAAACGTGGACGCCCGAGAATTTTTCGCTCGGCTGGCAGTTTTTCGATCCTCAATCGAACCTGTTCATCGAAGAAGGCGCGTGGATGCCAGTGGACGGCGAACTTCCACCGGGCGGGTCCGCGAAATTCGAGCTCAAGATCGTTTTCCCTCCGGAACCTGGCGCGTACGAAATTTATCTTTCGCACGTTCAGACGCCCGGCGGCTGGGCATATGCCCGGGGCGAGCCGTTTCTGCGGATTTTAGTGCAAGCCGCCGACGGCCAGGTCCGCGTACTGGAGCAAGAGATGACGACGGTGCGGGTGCTGCACTGGCGGCACGCCTGGCAGGCATTGCCTAAACTGTTCGCGAGCCCAGTGCGAACCATCGCTCAGAACCATCGCTTGATCGGGTCCATGGCGCGGCGCGATATTCTGGCGCGTTATCGCGGCTCGTTTGGCGATGTCTTCTGGACCATCCTAAACCCGCTGTTGCTCATGGCCACATATTTTTTTGTGTTCGGCATCGTGCTGCAGTCGCGCTTTGGTCCCGACCAAAGCCGCACCGGCTTCGCGCTCTATTTTCTCGCTGGAATGCTGCCCTGGCTCGCGTTTTCAGAACCCGTGGGGCGCGCCGCGTATGTGATTCTCGAACACCGCAATTTTGTCAAGAAGCTGGTGTTTCCGCTCGACACCTTGCCAGTGAACCAGGTGGTGTCGGGATTGGTCACCGAACTTTTCGGCGCCGGAGTCTTCGTCGCCGGATTGCTCATCATTCGCCATGCCGTTCCGGCCGCGGTTCTCTGGCTGCCCGTGTTGCTCATTCCTCAATTGCTGTTCACGCTGGGGATTTGCTGGTTTCTTGCCGCGCTCGGCGTATACATGCGCGACCTGGGCCAGATCATGGCGCTGGTTTTGACGATGTGGTTTTTCATCACTCCGATTTGCTACCAGGAGTCCACTACTCTGTCTCCCACGATCTCGGCCGTGATGCGCCAGAATCCGCTGTATGTGCTGGTGCGCGGCTATCGAGCCGTTTTTCTGGAAGGCCACGCGCCGGAACTGCTTCCACTGGTCAAATTATGGGCGATCGCGCTGATCCTGTTTTTTCTCGGGCACGTTTGGTTTTACCGGCTGCGGAAGAGCTTCGCGGATGTGATCTGAAGATTACTTGATCGCGAGCACCGCATCTAAGTAAGCGCCAGTAACCCGGCTCTCGACTTTCGAAAAGCCATCCGAGCGCAACAGCGATTCGTATTCGGCGGCCGAGCGCTCGCGGCCTTCCGCGTTGACCAGCATGTTCATGGACTGCATGTGCGCCGAGACGTACCCAGGCGTGAGAAGCTTCTCGGCAACCAGCAGCCCGCCACCTTCGGGCAGCGCCGCATGGATCTTGGCGAGCAGCCCGTGAATTTTTTCGTCCGACCAATCGTGCAGAATTCGGCCGACGCTGTAGAGATCGGCCGGCGGCAGCGGATCGGTGAAGAAGTCGCCCGCGATGGTGCCGGGATAAAGCTGGGCCACTTGCGGCAGATCGAATACCTGCGCTTGGATTTGCGGATATCGCTCGCGAATAGCTTCCACCAGATGCCCGCTGGCGCCGCCCAGATCGATCAATCGATGAAACCGGCTTAAGTCGAACGCCGCGGCCACGGCCGGTGAACTGAGGCGGCCGAAACCGTGCATGCCTTTAAGGAAGTTGCGCTTGGTTTCTTCGGTGCGGAAATAGCCCGCCCAGATTCCGCCTTCGACGCCAAAGGTCTGCTTCCAGCGCGGCGTGCCCTCGCGGACCGCGTCTTCCAGGTGCGCCCACATCGGATAGAGCGCTTCGTTGGAATAATCGATGTAGCCGGTCAAGGAATCAGGGCTGTCGGATCGCAAGTATTTGTCGGCCTCGGGCGTATTGATGTAGATTCCATCGCGCTTTTCCAATAGGCCTAATGCCACACACGCATCAAGGAGGCGCGGAAGCGCCTTGCAATCGGCTGGACGCGCACCGTCGAAAATGCCGAGCTTGACGGCCGCGAACATAGTCTTCGAGCGCCGAAAGGCTTCAATAAGGTCAATGATTCTGTCGGGTGTGGTCATATCCAATGGGTTTCAGTGCCTTTCCGGCATATCGCATCGAGCCGCGCTTGCCCTTCGTGATCATGCCAATACGAATTCCCGGCGCTTTGACGCGCGGCGGCGCGGTGTACAACAGCTCGTAATCTTCGCCATCGTGAAGCGCTTGATCGATGGTCGCACCTGGGAGCAGAGGTACGGTGTCGAGTTCCGCAGCAACACCGGACGCTTTGCACAAACGATGGAGATCGAGCGCCAGGCCATCGCTGATGTCCATGCAAGCCGTCGCGAGACCAATTAATTTGCGGCCGAATTCGAGGCGCGGTGTGATCGCGGGCTTGTGACGCCATCCTCCCAGCGGTCCAGAAACGTAAAGCGCGTCACCGTGACGGGCGCCTGATCGCAAGAGCGCCTTGCCTTTCGCGACGGCGCCGAAAATCATTACGTCGCACAGGAATTGATCGGCATGCGAAATGTCGCCACCGGCGAGCGTGGCCTTCGATTTCCGCAGCAGCTTAAACACGCCGCGATAGAATCCGTCGATCCAGCGTTCATCGGTCCAGGGCGCGAGCGCCATCGATACGAGACAGTACAGCGGCGTCCCGCCCATTGCGGCGATATCGCTCAAGCTGCGCGCAACCGCACGGGCACCAATCTCTTCGGCCGTCGAGTCGCGGGTGAAATGAACGCCCTCGATACTCAGATCTGATTTCAGCAGGAGATCCTGTCTGCTCGTCGACGGGATCACCGCGCAATCGTCGCCGATCAACGGCGCGCGCAGCCGGAGCTTTCGGACAATGCTGTCTTCGGTCACGGCGTGGCTGCTACCACTAATCCCGACGGCAGCTCTTCGCCAAACACTTTGCCCAAGTCCTCTTCGGCTTCGCCTTCGAGCGCGGGCACGAGCGCTTCTGGAATTCGTTTGCGGATCATGTCGATGGTGGCCGGGCTCAGATCGCGCGTGGAATCACCGGTACGGCGCGCGATGGCGATCACCGCGTCTTCGGCCTTCGGGACTTTGAGCAGAGCTTCGACCCAACGCGTCGCCGCTTGCGACGGCAGCACTTGATTGATCGGACCGTAGAACAGCTTTCGCGCACCCAGCCGCGAGAGGCACCACAGACCCGTCTCCACCATCTCGCCTTTCTTCACTAGCGCGATGAGCGTGTCGCCGAGCTGGGTCTTGGTTTGCAACGGCAACAGCTCCAGGCTGGCGCTGGTGCGCCACATCTCGCGCAGCAGGCTGTTGTTCAGGCGCGGGCGTTTGGAACCACGCGGCAACAGCACTGGCGACAGCCGCTGGAAAATATCGGTCTGCTGGTTTTTATTGAGCCCGCCCGCGACACGGCCCCAAAAGATCCACCAATCGATTTCGTTCTGCACTTGATTGGCGAATTGAATCCCACCGGCATAAATGCGCCGGGCTTGTTCGATGCGGAAATCGTCGCCGGGGAATCCGAAGCCGGGACGCAGCATGAAGCCGCACAAATTGAGCCAGCGCATCTCGAGCGCGGGAGACTTGCGACGGCACTCGGCTAATTCGAGCATATGATCGGCGAGTCTGCGTATGGCGCTGAGTGGCCAGGAATTCCGTCCCAAAGCGAGCGTCTGCTCCAGTTTTGCCGGCAGCTCTTCGGGCGTCAGGCTGCCGCCGCGAAACGCCGCTTCGATCAGAGCCTCGGCCTGCGCTACGGCTTCATCGCTGACTACCGCCGCGGGCTTGCCTCCCGAGCGAGCATTGGCCGTTTTGCGCAATTCGAATTGCAGACGCCAATGGTGCTCGCTGATTTTCGAATCGGCCCAGACTTCGAGCGTTCCGACCTCGGTCAAGTGCGCGCGCAGTTTCACGGGCACCAGGCGCTCGCCCGCTTTGCCGAATCGAATCACGGCGTTGAGGGGGGCGTGGAGGTGGAGGTCGGCGGAATCGGTATTTTCAAAAACGAACCCAACCGGGTCGTCCACACGGCTGAGCGAGCTGTAGAGACGGAAGGATACGGGCTTGTTGGCGACCAAATGGAGATCCTGGCTGTCGAGTTCGAGGGTCTGGCCTTCCTCGGCGCCGCGCGGCACCAGGCAGACCGCTTCGTTCTCTCCGATGCCTACATAGTAGGAGCGGGGAAGTCCTCCCCGCACCAGAAGCCCGGCTCCCGTGGCTTTGACGTAAGAGTAGTAAGCCGCACCGACAGCCACAGCGAGATCCAGGTCTCGATTCTCGAGAATCACGGGCCGCCGTCCAAACCAGCGCTCCATGACGTCGGCGACGCGCTGCTGGCAAATGTCGGGGATGAAGAATCCGCCATTGAACAGAACCGCGTCGGGTTTGGCGTCTTCGTTGGCGCTCAGGAACGCGGCCAGGTGGCGCGTGACGGCGGGGTCGGAAACATACGGCAATCCCAGCTCGCGAAACAGGCTACGCTTTTCCTCGGTCGGTTTGTCGTGGATGCCGCAGAAGGGTAGGAAGCCTTCCAGCGTCAGCTCCAGCGCCTCTTCGCGGGTAATCTCGGTCTTGAGCGTGCCGCCGACCAGCGACGATCCTGCGCCCAGCACCGTGATCTCGACAGATTTCAAGTTCGCATCCGCCAGCATGCGTTCCTTGGCCGCCGCGCACTGGCGCCGAAGAGCGGTGCGCTGTCTGATAGACAGCTGAGTTCCGAGTTTTGACTCGACCAGCCACGCTAACGTGAGATCCAGGTTGTCGCCGCCCAGCAACAGGTGCTTGCCCACAGCGGTACGTGTAAATTCGATGCGGTCGCCATCGCGGTGCACGCGAATCAGGGTGAAATCGCTGGTGCCGCCGCCAACGTCGCATACCAGCACCAGCTGGCCGTCGAAAAGGCTCTTCTGCGATTGCGCCAGATGATTGGCGATCCAGGAATAAAACGCCGCCGCCGGCTCTTCGACGAGCGTCAGCTTCTCGATGCCGGCCTCATGCGCGGCCTGCACGGTCAACTCGCGCGCCTCTTCGTCAAACGAAGCGGGGACGGTTAGAACGACGTCTTGCGACGCCAGCGGCGCGTTCGGATGGGTTTGATTCCAGGCATCGCGAATGCGCGACAGGATCGCGGTAGAAACGTCCACCGGCGAAAGCACGCGTCCGCCTTCCTGAGCGTCCCATGGAAGGATTTTGGCGGTGCGGTCCACTTCGGGATTCGAGAGCCACGACTTCGCCGAGTGTACCGACTTGGTCGGGACCAGAGCGCCCTGTTCGCGCGCGTAGGCGCCGACGTAGGTTTGATCGCCCAAGAACAAGAAAGACGGCAACGTGCGGCGGGCTTCCATCTGGCCGGGCGCGACGTACTGCGGGATGGCCAGTACCTGGATCTCAGGATAGTCCGGCAACTCTCCCTGAATTTCTGGAATGTAGGCGAGGGCGGAATTGGTGGTGCCGAGGTCGATACCGATGTTCATTGCTGAAGGGGGTGGCCGGCGCTACTCGATTTCGGCTCTATTCAATTTCCACCTCGGCGGGCGCAATCACGGAGGCGTTGGAACCCGGGGCGATAGGCGGCAGATCGATCTTCTCGGCCTTCCAACCTTTGTGGCGCAGCAGGCCGCCGGATGCTTTTCCGCTAGCGGGCACGTTACCCAACAGTTTCACGACCGCTGGATCGTTGGTATCGAGTTTGGTGGGGCTGCCTTCCACGGCGTCGATCACAGGCGCCAACCGCACATAACGATTCAACGAATCACGACACTGCTGGTGCAAATCGCGAACCGCGGCGCCTACCTGATCGTCCGGGTAAGCGCTGATATCCTCCATCAGAAAGTCGATGAGACGCGAATCGCGCTGTAAGATACCCAGGATCTGGAGCGCGCCATCGGAGGGCTGGACCGTGCGCACGGCGGGCGCGGGCTTGGCGGCCGGCTGGGCCTTCTTTTGTGGAGCAAAACCAAGCTCTTGTGCGATGTCGGCGGGCAATTTGCCGGTGAATAGAATGGCGAAGAAACTACGGAAAGCGAGTACAATCCTGCTCAAAATGATCCTCTATGTTTAGGATACACTGCTGCTATCCAGTGCTGAATCGGAGTGGCTGCCGGGTTGCTCGGAATTCCATAAGAAGACGGAGAGCATGTGCATGCGATTTCTGAATCGACAGGATGCGGGTAGACGACTGGCCGCGAGCCTTGCGGCTTACGCCGGGGATCCCAGTGTCTTGGTGCTAGGCTTGCCGAGGGGTGGCGTGCCGGTTGCCTTTGAAGTGGCTCGCGCGCTGGAAGCGCCACTCGACGTTTTCGTGGTCCGCAAGCTCGGCGTGCCAGGGCATCGCGAACTGGCAATGGGCGCCATCGCGAGCGGAGGGCTGCGCGTCCTCAATATGGACGTCATCGAAGCTTTAGGGATCTCGCCGGCTGCGGTGGAATCGGTCGCAGATAGGGAATTACTGGAGATCGAACGGCAGGAAAGAACCTTCCGCGGCAATGCGCCGCTTCCGGAGTTGTCGGGCCGCACGATCATCGTAGTAGATGACGGCTTGGCTACCGGATCCACGATGCGGGCCGCGGTTGGAGCCCTTCGGCAGAGCGATCCAGCGCGTATCATCGTTGCCGTTCCCGTGGCTGCCGCCGAAACCGCGCGCCGCCTGCGTGGAGAAGCCGATGCCGTCGTTTGCCTGAGCGCGCCGCTCGATTTTCACGCCGTCAGTATGTGGTACGACGATTTTTCGCAGACTAGCGATGAAGAGGTTCGCAGCTTGCTGGAAGCAAGCGCAGCCGTGTCGCGCACGGCTCACGGATAAGTTAGGGGAGGGTACATGAGCCACGTTGGACAAGCCATTGAACACGTGCCGGTGATGGTCCGGGTGAAGTCTGTTGAGCTAGACGGTTACCTGAGCGTCCCAACCGCAGCCACCGGGGTCATAGTCTTCGCGCACGGCAGCGGCAGCTCGCGCCACAGCCCGCGGAACCGCTATGTGGCCGATATTCTTAACGAAGCAGGTCTAGCGACGCTGCTCATCGATTTGCTAACCGCCGATGAGCAGGAAGTGGATCTGCAAACCGGGCAGCTTCGTTTCGACATTCCGTTTTTGGCGAATCGCCTGGTTGCTATCACGCAATGGCTGCGCGAGCAGCCTCAGGTGGCTGGCCTCAAGATCGGCTATTTCGGGGCAAGTACGGGCGCCGGTGCGGCTTTACTGGCGGCCGCCGAGCTTCCCCGGCTGATCCACGCGGTGGTGTCGCGCGGAGGCAGGCCCGATTTGGCCGGATCGGCGCTGGAGCACGTGGAGGCGCCTACGCTAGCGATCGTCGGCGCAGACGATGCACAAGTGCTGGAGTTGAACCGCCAGGCGTTGGCGCGAATGCACTGTGTCAAGTCGCTCGAAGTGATTCCTGGCGCGAGCCACCTGTTCGAGGAGCCGGGCGCTTTGCAGAAGGTGGCGAAGCTGGCGCGAACCTGGTTTGCCGAAGAGCTGGGCTGAACTCAGTTCAACCCCGCTGCGGGCCGCGCAGAATGGCAGCTTCCTTGATTTTCGCCAACTCGCGGCGGGCGATGATGGCCCAGGCGCTGCCAGGGTCCATGGTCAGATAGGCCTTCCAGTGACGAACCGCTTTCAAGGGCTGTCCCATGGATTGGTACAGCAGCGCGATGTTGTAATGCGCGTCGGCATAGCGCGGATGAATGCTGATGGCAGCCAGATAGTGCTTCAAAGCGGCGGCCCGGTCGCCACGCTCGTCGTAGAGATTGCCTAAATTGAAATGCGCCAAAGCATATTCGGGATCCACTTCCACGGCCTTGCGATAGAATTGCTCCGCCTGACGCCAATCGCGCGAGTTGAAGTAAACCGTTCCTAGATTCACCAGCGCTCCCGCCGAGGTGGGATCGATCTCAGCGGCCTTTTGATAAGCCGCGATCACTTCTTCCACCGGCGCGCCGTTCTGTTCCAGATCGAGGCCTTTTTCGAACCAGTGCTCGGCTTCGCGGCGCGACTTCATCTTACGCGTGGCTTCCGATTCCTCGGCTTGGCCAGGGAAGGACAGCAGTTTGTTGATTTCAGCTTGGTCGAAATTGAGGATCAGTTGGCCGGAAATCGCTTCCATTTTCTTGTTGCCGGCGAACTGGACCTCGATCTTCTTGCCTTGCGAGTAGATCTTTACTTCGGTAAGCGGATTCTCGAATTCGCGGAAGTGCTTCCGTACAGCATGGACCGCTTTGCGGATTTGGACCGCGGACACACTGCTATTGCGCAGACCCACTAGCGTTCGCAAAGCCAGGATGTCGGAAAAACTAAAGGAACCGCCGGACGGCAGGAGATTTTGTTTCTCCCAACTTTCGAGTTGACGCTTGGAAACACCTAACTGCCTACGAACATCATCGCGCGAGTAGGCCTGCTGAGTTGCTGGAGCGGGCACGGTGAAAGTTTAACAGAGGAACGGACTGGGGCGTAACCTTAGTCCATGTCACCTTAGTCCAAATCAAGGAGTTCGGAAACGGGGACTTGAATCGCGGGATCGTCTGTGGTCAGGAGACCGGATTCGGCTTCCACCATGCCGGATTTGGTGGCGAGGTAGCCTTTGCGCAAGCGGGGATTGATGATCCAGACGTATGAAACACCGAAGCGAAGGTAATCGTCGATTTTTTCCTGCATGTACTCCATGGTGTCGTCCTTGGAGAGAACCTCGATGCAGAGATGAGGCGGATTTGTGAAAATCTCACCTTGGAATTGCGAGGTCTTGACGACGGTCACGTCGGGTATGCGAAAGCGAGTCGGACTTACTTGGACACGCTGCTCAGGGTAGGCTCGGAGTGGAAGCGTTTTGCGTCGATCCCAAAACCAGCCGAGCAAGTTCGCCTGAATCGAGCTGTGTGTCTTTTCGCCCAAGTTTCGCTCCACAATCCTGCCGTCGATGTACTCGCGGTCAGGAGAGTAGCTGGTACTCAGGTAGTCTTCAACGGAAACAAGAGTTGCGGCTCCCATACCCTTTTCAGGATACCTCCTACGGTGGCCCAAACGTCGATCGCACCAAGTCCAACCCCTGCTCCTTGCTGTGAATGCGCGCCTCTAGTTGCGCGTCCTCGGCCAATTCCAGCATGCGCGAGAAGTCCGGTCCGGGCGCATAACCGGCAGCGATCAAGTCGTCGCCCGTCACGAGGCGGGGCGGGCGCAATTCCACGGGCGGCGATTGTTCGAACTTAGCCTTCGCGAATTCATAGTTTCCCAGATGTCCGTGACTCGACGTGCAGTCCAGCCGATGCAGTTCCAAGTGCTCCTCAAACGCGGGCAGCCGCAGCATCCGTTTCAACGTGCTCTCGCGCATTTGGTGCACGTGCGAAAATCGCATGTGATTGGCGATCAGTGCGATCACCTGATCGATCTCGGCGTTGGAAAATCGCAAGCGGTTCAGGATGTCGCGCGCAATCCGCTCGCCCAGCTCCACATGGCCGTCGAACCGGATGCGATCGGCCACACGAAAAGTGCCCGGCTTGCCGACATCGTGCAGCAAAACGCCCAATGCCAGCGCGGGGGAGGGGGATTGCAGGCCTTCCAGCATGATGAGCGTGTGCTTCCAGACGTCTCCCTCGGGATGAAACTCCGGTGGCTGCTCAACGCCTTTCATCGCGGCCACCTCGGGCAGAATGTCGGCCAGCAGACCGGAGGCGTCCAACAATTCGAACCCGCGCCGCGCGCCGCCTTCGGTCAGGATGCGAACCAATTCGTCGCGAATTCGCTCCGGCGAAACGCGCAGAATCTTGGCGTGGAGTTTCTGGATGGCAGCCAGAGTCGCGGATTCGATTTCGAATCCGAAGCGCGCGGCGAAACGCACCGCTCGAAGCATACGCAGATGGTCTTCTTCAAAGCGTTGTTCCGGATCGCCGATGGCGCGAATCAGGCCGGCGCGAAGATCGCCGAGGCCGCCGATATAGTCGACGATTTGGTGAGACAAGGGAGACGAGGAATTTAAGACCGTGGGGTCGAGTAACAAAGCGTTGATGGTGAAATCCCGCCGGAGTACATCTTGCTTCGGATCTGTTTCAAACACGACGGCGCTGGGATGCCGCCCATCGGTGTACGCATGATCGCTGCGGAACGTCGCGATTTCTACGCCATCCACCAGCGCCACGCCAAATTGCGCGCCCACCAGTTGGGCCTTTGGAAACAGCCGCCGCAACTCTGCGGGGGACGCGTCGGTTGAGATATCATAGTCGGACGGTTCGCGTCCCAAGATGAGGTCGCGCACGCAGCCGCCCACCAGCCAAGCCTGGAAGCCGCGCGAGCGTAGCTCGGACGCGATTTCGACTGCCCGCGTCCGGCTCAAAGTCAGACTCATAAGATCATCGTAAGATAGAACATTCGCCTCAAGTAGAATAGTCCATGGGAACACGCCCAATAATGTCAGCAGAAGTCGGCAAGCCATCGTCAACCACCGCCAAGGTGGTGGTGGCCACCACGGTCGCTCTTTCGTTTATCAGTTTTTGGCGCGGCGCTTCCATCGTTCTCGCCGATCTGGCGTCGTCGGCGTTTTATGCCGGCGGCATCGCCGAAACAGCCGTCGGCCCCGCGGCTCCCTGGTTCGTCCTGGGGGTCATGCTCTTCAGCTTCGCCGTGCGCTCGGTTTATCTGGAAAGCTGCAGCATGTTCGTGCGCGGCGGCGTGTACATCGTGGTGAAGGACAGCATGGGCCCGTTCGTGGCGCGGCTGTCGGTCTCATCGTTGGTATTCGATTACATTCTCACGGGGCCGATCAGCGTGGTCAGCGCGGGGCAGTATCTGGGCCATTTGCTGGACGAAATCGCGAAAATGCTGGGCCAATCGTTCCCGTTCAACGTGAATTATTTTTCGGCGTTCTTCGCTGTCATCGTCACTGTTTACTTTTGGTGGATGAACACCAAGGGCATGCACGAATCCAGCGGCAAAGCGCTGCGGATCATGCAGATTACCACAGTGATGGTGGTTGCATTGTTGATCTGGTGTCCGCTGACCATCATTCTGCGCGGGCACATTACGTTTCCGCCGGCGCCGTTCCCGCGCAATCTGCAATTCGGGGACGAATCGCTGGGCTGGTTCAAGGGCACCATTTTTCCCAACATCGGCGCCATCGCCTTGATGATTGCCATCGGACATTCACTGCTTTCGATGAGCGGCTTCGAGACCCTGGCGCAGGTCTATCGCGAAATCGCCTATCCGAAGATGAAGAATTTGAAGATCACCGCCAACATTGTGTGCTGGTACGCCGTCATTTGCACCGGCGTTATCACTGTATTCGCGGGGATGATCATCAGCCCTTCCGACATCAAGAACCTCTTTTCGGACGACTTGCTCGGCGGTCTGGCGATGCGGCTGGCGGGCCCTGAATTACTCAAGCTTGCCTTTCATATTTTTGTTGTGATCGTGGGCGTGCTGATCCTCTCAGGGGCGGTGAACACCTCCATCATCGGCGCCAACGGCGTGCTGAATCGGGTGGCCGAAGACGGCGTTCTGCTGGATTGGTTCCGCAAGCCCCACAAGCGTTTCGGCACTACCTTTCGCATCATCAATCTGATTGCGCTTCTGCAACTGGCCACGATCGTCCTCAGCCGCGGCGATGTGTATCTGCTCGGTGAGGCGTACGCGTTCGGCGTGGTGTGGAGCTTCTTCCTGAAATCGGCGGGCGTGCTGGCGCTGCGTTACCAACGGCACGACCAGGAATACAAATTCCCGTTTAATTTTCGAATTGGCGGCGTCGAGATTCCCGTGGGCTTGGGTGTTACGACGCTGATTCTTGGATTCGTCGCCGTTGCCAATTTGTTCTCTAAGCAATACGCCACCATCTATGGCGTGAGTTTCACACTGGTGGTGTTCGCCGTGTTCACCCTTTCTGAACACATCAACGCGAAGAAGCGCAAACTGACCGCCGAACACAAGACACTGGAAGAATTCAACCTCGATCATCAGGCCCAGGTGAGCGCCGCCACATTACACGCCCGGCCCGCCTGCGTTCTGGTGGCCGTACGCGACTATCACAACATGGAGCACCTGAAGAAGGTCCTCGAAAAGATCAACCTGCGCCGCCACGACATTGTCGTGATGACCGTTCGCACCATCTCCACCGGCGCCGGCGAATACGATCTTTCTGACGAACAAATCTTCAGCGATTACGAAAAGGAGCTGTTCAGCCACGTTGTGGAAATGGCCGAGAAAGAAGGCAAGCCGGTGGAGTTGCTGGTGGTGCCGGCGGTGAATCCATTCGACGCCGTGGTACAAACCGCGTCCCGGCTGAAGGCTTCGCGCCTGGTGACGGGCGTGTCGGCGAAAATGACGTCGGAAGAACTCGCGCGCCAAATCGGCCTGGCGTGGGAGAGCCAGCCGGAACCGCGCCATGCATTTTCGCTCGAGGTGATCAGCAAGGACCGGCCTTCGATGTATGTGAACCTGGGTCCGCATCCTCCGCGTCTGTGGCCCGAAGATGTCGATCGGTTGCACGAGCTGTGGCTGCGTCTGAGCGATAACGAAGCGGTCGGCTCGCGGCTGCACCATCGCGATATTGTTGGTCTTGCGTTGCGGCGCCTGGAGCAAGACCTGGCCGACGGCAAGCGCGACCAGGTAATGACCGATTTGGACCACGAACTCCGCAAGGACTAAGAGTGTGCCGCTCACGCGGTTCCTCGATCTTCTCGCCGGCTCCTGTATACTCAGATTTTCGATATGCGCGTATCAACGATTGCAACATTAATTTTGGCGGCCGGCTGCCTATGGCCTGTTCAAATGCCGGCTGCTGAGATCCCTCGACAGTCTCCCGACTTCTTGATCCAAACGACGAACGGCAAGCAGATTAAAGTGAGCGACTACCGCGGTAAGGTTTTGTGCCTCGCTTTCATCCTCACCACCTGCCCGCATTGTCTAAAGACGACCCAGCTGCTGGAAGGCATGTACCCGGAGCTTGCGCCCAAGGGATTCGCGGTGGTGGAAGCGGCGCTCAATGAAAATCCCGATATCCCTTCGTTCGTCTCGCAAAACAAAGTGCCGTGGCCGGTGGGAACGGCTGGAGTGCTCGCGGCGCTCGATTATATTCAATGGCCCAAGGATAAGCGTCCGCTGGTTCCTTTTGTGGTTTTCATCGATCGCCAAGGCGTGATTCGCGCGCAATACACCGGCGTGGATGAAGCCTTCTTCGCCGATAACCAGCAGGAGCAGCACTTGCGCGATGAAGTGGACAAGCTGCTGAACGAAGGCGGCGGCAAGGCCAAGCCCGCGCACAAGAAGCCCGCCAGTTGACGCGGATAGTGGCTCATCGCGGCGCGTCGGCCGAAGCGCCAGAGAATACGCTTGAGGCGTTTGCGAAAGCCATCGAAGTGGGCGCCGACATGATCGAGTTCGATGTCCGGCGCGATCTGAGCGGTGCGCTCCGCATTTCGCACGATCCCATCTTCGATCTCGCGCTGGAGTTGCCCACATTCGAGGAAACTCTGCGGCTCGCGCAAGGCCGGATTCAGCTGGATGTGGAACTCAAGGAGCCTGGCTGCGAGCGCGACGCCATTGACGTGCTGCTGCGCTATTTCCCGCTGGATGGCTTTTGTATCACGTCTTTCCTCGCGCCGTCGCTTCGTGAGATTCGCGCGATCCATCCCCGCATTCGAACTGGCTTAATTTTCGCGAGCTGGAACTCGGGCGTTCGCGCTATATGCCAGAGCGCCGACTGTGATGTTCTGGTGGCTCAGTATCGGCTGGTGGATAAAGCCGAGGAGATCGGTAAGCCTCTGTTCGTCTGGACGGTGGACGATCCGGCGCTCACGCGCAAGCTTCTCGATCGCCCGCTGGTGGAAGCCATCGTCACCAACAATCCCAGACAGGCGCTGGCTCTTCGCGCCTTGCATGCTACAATCCGCGCATGATTGGGTGGCGTGAGGTGCCCCGGTGGCTGGTGCTGTTCTTTTTTGCTTTGAGCGCCGCTTCCGCCGCGATGCCGCCTGACTCGGACCGGCAGCTGGCGCGGGAAATATACAAGGAAATGATCGAAGTGCGGTCCGGCTATAGCACCGGTTCCACCACGCCAATAGCCGAGATGGTTGCGGCACGATTGCGCGCAGCGGGCTTCCCCGAATCCGATATTTTCGTGGGCGGCGCGAATCCGAAAAAAGCGAACCTGGTGGTGCGTTATCGGGCCGGGAAAGCAGGCGCTGGATCGCTGAAGCCGATCCTGCTGCTGGCCCATACCGACGTTGTCGAAGCCAACCGCGAGGACTGGAGCAGCGATCCCTTCCAGTTCATCGAAAAGGACGGCTACTTTTATGGCCGCGGCACGTCGGACGACAAAGCGCAAGCCGCCGTCTGGATCGCGAACCTGATTCGGTACAAGCGCGAGGGATTCAAGCCGGAGCGCGATATCATTGTGGCCCTTACCGCGGACGAAGAAGGCGGCGGCCCTTATAACGGCGTCATCTGGCTGCTCAAGAACAAGCGCGAGTTGATTGACGCCGATCTGTGCCTGAACGAGGGTGGCGGCGGTGTGATGGTGGGTGGAAAGAAGATCGCCAACAACATCCAGGTCAGCGAAAAATCATACGCCGACTTCAAATTCGAGGTGCATAACAAGGGCGGGCACAGCTCCGTGCCGGTGCCGGATAACGCCATCTATCGCCTGGCCACGGCGCTGGAGAGGCTCTCGCGCTACGGCTTTCCACTCAAGACCGACGATGTAACACGCGCCTACTTTCGACAAATGGCGAAGGTTGAGGATGGAGGGTTGAGGGACGATCTGATCAAAATCGCCGACGGCTCGCCGGAGGTTGCCAGGGAAGCCATGCAGCGCGTCGCGGCCGTTTCGCCGCGTTGGAATTCGATGCTGCGCACTACCTGTGTCGCCACGGAACTGGCCGGCGGCCATGCTCTCAACGCGCTTCCGCAGCTTGCCACGGCCAACGTGAACTGCCGGATTTTTCCAGGCGACTCGATTGAGTCGGTGCAAAAAGCGCTGCGGCTCGCCATCGGCGACGACCAGGTTGTAATTCATGTGCAGGGCGATGTGGACATCGGGCCGGCTTCGCCGATGCGTCAGGATGTGCTCAAAGCCGTGGCCCGGTTAAGCGACACGATGTGGCCCGGCGTGGTCACGATTCCGGTGATGAGCACCGGCGCCACCGATGGACGATACCTGCGCGTTGCGGGCATTCCCACTTATGGCGTGTCGGGCTTCTTCGGAGATCGCGATGACGTTCGCGCGCATGGCCGCGATGAGCGGATGAACGTCAACTCGTTCTACGAAGGGCAGGCGTTCCTGTATCAATTAGTGAAGGAGCTCTCGGGCGGCCAGTGACGGCTCCTGGGATCTTCTATTGCATGATGCTGTGCAGACGCTCGTCGAATGGGCTGCCCAGCATCGGCTGCAGCTTGTCCCGAAATTGCTTGGCGTGATTCGCTTCCAGGTGCGCGTTGAAGGCGGCCTGATTTTCCCACACACTCACAAATGTGAAATGGTTCTTCCGCGAGAGATCGCCCAGCAATTCGAACCGGACCGAGCCCATATCCTTGCGGCTGTCAGCGGCGTACTGGAGCAGAAGCTTCGCCGCGTCGTTGGCGTAGTTCGGAGTAACGTCCACGTGCGTGACCACGTAGATCCTGGTATCTTGCGCGGAAAGAACGAGACTGAGCGCGAACAACAGAAGAGCTGTGAGAGGAAGTCGCATAGCTTCTGATAGTCTACTCCCGATGGATCTGGATCGCTTAGAAGCTTCCAAACGTGCATTTGGCACCCAGGCGCAGGCATCGCTTCCCCGCCTGCTTCGGCAGCTAGGACGCACCCGGTTTCACGACGCCGCGGCGCTGATTCGCTTCCACGAAGCGCTGCTTTTCTTCCGCGCGTATCCTCCGAATTCGGAAGTGCTTCAGATTACCGATGAGTTGCTCGGGTTAATACCAAAGAAAATTGCGCAACTGCGACGCGCGGGCGTGGATCTTTTGCCGTTCGAAGAACCAGACGTCTCCGGCATCGCGGGAACGGCACTCTCTGCGCTGTTCACCTATGACATCACGCGCTGGCTGGCCAAACATTATCCCAGAGCTGTCGAGATCGATTGGGATGGCTACGACGTAGCGTTGCTCGGGCCACTGTTGCGCCGCTTGCATCCATTCGCGAACGAAGATCTCCTGGTGGAGGCAAACATTCCCTACATGGATTGGTTCCGAGCTGCGAAACACGAACGCGGTTCAGATCTACGCTGGCTGATCGCGCGGATCGAAGAACTGCCGATTCCGGCCGCCGACCGCGCCGAGCTTTTCGCCCAAGCCAAGATCTTCGTCCGTTGGGAATTGCGCGATCCGCGAGTCTCTCGCACGAATGGGCGCCTGCCCGGGCGTCGGAAACCATTCTGTCACGACGCCGCGCTGATCCGGCGCGCGGACGTGTCGCTCGGGGCCGAACTCGAATCACCCACGCTCGCGATTGAAAGGCTGAGCCGCGCGGCGGGCGCAAGGATGCTGGATTTCGCGCGTGAAACATCGGCCATGCGCTATCGCGAACTGCATGGGTTCACCTATGGCGATCCGGCACACGTCGTGCGCGTCGAACTTGGCCGCGGCGTCGAGGTGTTCGTTTTCGGTATACCGCCGGAGCATCGCCTGCCGCTACGCGCTTATCACGCCGGTATGTTCTTCAAGAACCGGGTTCCGATCGGCTACATCGAATGCCTGACATTGTTTGAGCACATGGAGGTCGGCTTCAATCTCTATTACACGTTTCGCGAGGGCGAGACGGGGTGGCTCTACGCACGCTTGTTGCGGCTGTTCCATCAATTGTTGCCGGTTACTTGTTTTGCAGTGGACCCTTATCAATTGGGTCATCATAACGAAGAGGCGATCGATTCGGGCGCATTCTGGTTTTATCGCAAACTCGGTTTTCGCCCGGCAAATCCGGAGGTAGCGAAGCTTTTGCAGGCCGAGGAATCGAAGCTGCGCGCGAACCCGGCCCATCGCACCCCAGCCCGGATTTTGCGGCGCTTGGCCGCGGGCTGGATGATATACGAAATGCCCGGCACACGGGCTGGCGATTGGGATCGTTTCGAGACGCGCCGCGCCGCGATAGCGCTCCACGAATCTCCATTTTCGCCTGCGATTCAACGCGCGAAAAACGCGCCCGAGGAATCCGCCTACGTACGCGCATTGCAGCGTGATCCTGGGTTAAGGCGCCGAATTTTGAAGCTCGGCGGCCCGCCTGCGATAGGATGAAAGCCGTGGAGCGACACGATCCCCCGCCCAGCTCGCCAGAACAGCGCCCGCCGGAACAGCCGTCACAACCCGCGCCCTGGCCTTCCCTGAAAGACGACGAACTGCTCCAGCGGCGCATCTGCGATCTCGGCGTGCGCATTCCTGGAAGCGAACTGGAGGGCCGCATCGCACAGCTTTACGATGAGCTCGGCGCGCACGGGCTGTCGTTTCGTCCCGCCTGCTATCTGGGCGACGAATGGTTTTCGCCCGCCGGGTCTCCCGCCATCGCGATTCCGTTTTATCTGGCGCATCCGCGCCTGAAGACCCTCGAAATGCACCAGATGCTCCAGGTGGAAGGCGGCACTCCCGAGTGGTGCCTGCAACTATTGCGGCACGAAAGCGGACACGCTATCGATCATGCCTACCGCTTCTCCGCGCGCGACGATTGGCACGCGGTGTTCGGCAGCCCAGACACCGAATACACCCCCGAAACCTACCAGCCGCGGCCTTACAGCAAGGGCTTCGTGCGCAATTTGCCGAACTGGTACGCGCAGGCTCATCCGGATGAAGATTTCGCCGAGACCTTCGCGGTTTGGCTATCGTTGGCCCCCGACGAGTGGCGCGAACAATATCGCGGTTGGAAGGCGCTCGAGAAACTGGAATTCGTGCATTGCTTGATGGAAGAGGCCAAGAACACGCCACCCAAAGTGAAGCGTGGCCGGCGCATTTACGAAGCGAGCCGCCTCAAGAAAACCCTCGCGCGCTACTACACGGAACGGCGCAAACTCTACGCCGAAGACTTTCCCGACTTTTACGACGCCGACTTGCGCGTTATATTCGGAAATGGTGAGCCCAACGGAGAGTCCGCTGCAAAAGTGATGCGAAGCACTCGCACGGCGCTGGTTGCCTCGATCGTGCATTGGACCGGACAGCACAAGTACACGGTAGATATGCTGGTGCGCAAATTGATCGACCGGTGCCAACAGCTCAAGCTCACCATCCCGCCGCCGCTCGAGCGCGCTCGCGTTTCGTTCGAACTCGCGGCTTATCTGTCGGCCATGGTAACCAATCATTTGCACACCGGACGATTCAAGAGGTCGGTTTAGCCGTGAAGGTTCTGGTATTGTTCGACGTGGCTTATCGCGCCGCAGCCGCAGACACCTTCTCTCCGCAAGCGTTGAAGGAGGAAGAAGACAAGCCCACCGAAGCCGACGTGTTGGACTGCCTGCAGCGCTTGGGACACGAAGCGGACACGCTGGCGGTCTACGACGACGTGGCGTGCATCGTGGAAAAGGTGAAGAGCTTCGCGCCGGATGTGGTCTTCAACCTCACCGAATCGTTCCATTGCAATCGCGCGCAAGAGCCGAACGTGCCCGCGCTGCTGGAGTTGATGGGCGTAAAATACACCGGCGCACGCCCCGACGGCCTGATGCTTTGCAAGGATAAGGCGCTCGCCAAGAAAGTGCTGGCGTATCATCGCGTGCGCGTCCCGCATTTCGTCATCTCCACCGAGCAGCGCCCGCTGAAGCGCTTGCGGCGCTTTATCTATCCGGCGTTTGTGAAGCCGGTGGGCGAGGAATCGTCGGACGGAATCGCCAAGGCTTCGTTCGCGAAAAGCGAGGAGGAGGCTCTGGAACGCGCGCGCTTCATCCACGAGAAGTTTCGCTGCGACGCGCTCATCGAGGAATACATCGATGGCCGTGAGCTGTATTTGAGCGTAATGGGAAATCGCAAGCTCGCCGTCTTGCCGCCGCGTGAAATCTTCTTTCATGCGGTTCCCGAGGACGCGCCGAAGTTCGCCACGTTCAAAGCCAAATGGGACGACAGCTATCGCAAGAAGTGGGGCATCCAGAACGGGCCGGCCACCGAGCTTCCCCCCGGCGTCGGAGAAAAGCTGGTCCGCCTGGCGCGAAAAGTGTACCGGGTGCTGAAGATCCGCGGGTTCGGCCGAGTGGACGTGCGTCTCACGCCCGCCGGCGAAGTGGTGGTGATCGAGGCCAACCCCAATCCATCTTTAGCCTGCGAGGACGACTTCGCGCAATCGGCCGCCGCCGGGGGGCTTCCCTATGATGCCCTGATCCAGAAAATCTTGGACAGTGCCTGCTCGTAAGTTAAGGTAGATTTCTCCGCCACTTTAGTACCAACTTCTCACTATTCCACCCACCCCAACTGCCGATGTCTCTTGGCTAGAGGAGCCGCCTCTGATGGGACGCGAGCCTGTGGTGGCCGCGTCGGCTTGTCAGGGGCTGCTCGGTAGCGTCTTGTGTCCATGATTTGAGGGGCACGGTTCCTTGTCCGTCCCCTCACTTTTTCCCGCCGTCCCAGCCCGACCCGCCCAGCTTTTCTTACACTAGTAGCGTGAGATCCAGTATGAGATTGCCTATAACCGCACAGATTCTCGTCGCTGGCGCCGCCTTGCTTTTGCTGCCCGCGCTTGTTATCGCCGACGAAGGCATGTGGCTTTTCAACAATCCTCCACGGAAGATACTGAAAGACAAATATCAATTCGACGCTTCCGCCGCATGGCTGGACCATTTGCAAAAATCCGCCGTGCGCTTCGATAGCGGCGGGTCGGGATCGTTCGTCTCCGCCAACGGAATGGTGATGACGAATCATCATGTGGCCTCCGATTGCATCCAGAAGATCAGTTCAGCCGGCAAGGACTACATCCAAACCGGCTTCGAAGCGCCCGCCCAAGCGCAAGAAGCCAAGTGTCCGGACCTGGAGTTGAACGTGCTGGAGAGCATGGAGGACGTCACTGCGCGCGTGAATGCCGCCGTGAAACCCGGGCAGGATGCGGCTGCGGTGCAAAAAGCGCGGCGCGCCGTGATCAATACCATCGAGAAGGAATCGCAGGACAAGACCGGGCTGCGCAGCGACGTGGTCACGCTTTACGATGGCGGCGAGTATCAACTGTATCGCTACAAAAAGTACACCGATGTCCGCCTGGTATTCGCGCCGGAGAAAGCGATTGCGGCGTTTGGCGGGGATCCCGATAACTTCGAATATCCCCGCTACGATCTGGATATTGCGTTTTTCCGCGTTTACGAGAACAACCAGCCGGTGCAGGTCAAAGATTACTTGAAGTGGAACAGCCAGGGGCCCAAGGACGGCGATCTGATCTTCATCCCCGGGAACCCTGGATCCACTTCCCGGCTCGACACCGTTCGGCATTTGGAGTATCTGCGCGATCGCAGCAATCCCTACATCATGAACTGGCTTTTCCGGCGCGAAGTTTTGCTTCGCACTTACAGCGATCGCAGCATCGAAAATGCCCGCCGCGCGGAAGACGATCTTCTCAGTTACCAGAACAGCCGCAAAGCGTACCTCGGCATGCAGGGCGGTTTGCAGAATCCCGCACTGATGGATCAAAAACGCGCCGACGAGAAGAAACTTCGCGATGCGGTGCTGCACGATCCCAAGCTGCGCGAAGCCGATGGCGGCGCGTGGGACCAGGTGGCGTCCACCATCGACGTGATGCAGGGCATTTTCATCAATCTGGATTTATTGGAGGGTGGCCGGGCTTTCGACAGTGGCCTATTCGATATAGCACGCACGCTGGTTCGCCTGGCCGAAGAGAGCCGCAAGCCGAATGGTGAGCGGCTGCGCGAGTACGCCGAATCTCAGTTGGACTCGCTCAAGCAGCAGCTCTTCTCCGAGGCGCCGATCTATGACGACCTGGAGATCGCCAAGCTGGCCGATTCGCTTAGCATGTATGCGGGCATCGAGGGCGGGGATCAAGAGTTGGTCCGCAAAGTCCTGGCCGGCAAGTCGCCGTCCGACCGCGCGGCGGAGCTCATTCAGGGTACGCGGCTCAAGGATGTTGCCGTGCGCAAGCAACTTGCCGAAGGCGGCGTCGCGGCGATTGAGGCTTCCACGGACCCGATGATTCAATTGGCTCGCCTGGTGGATCCGCCGTCCCGCGATTTGCGCAAGATCTATGACGAGAAGGTCGCCGAACCACGGCGCCAGGCTTACGGCAAGATTTCGAGCGCGCGCTTCGCCCTCTACGGTACCAACGTCTATCCGGATGCTACATTTACTTTGCGCCTCGCTTTCGGTGAGGTGAAAGGATACCAGGAGGCGGGGAAGCAGATCCCGTGGAACACCACCCTCGGCGGAACTTACGATCGCGCCGCCCAGCATGACTCCATGCCGCCGTTTAACTTGCCTCAGCGCTGGATCGAGCGCAAGAGCAGCTTGAATCTTTCCACTCCATTTAACTTCGTGAACACAGCCGACATCATCGGCGGCAATTCGGGCAGCCCGGTGGTGGATCGCAACGGAGACCTGGTGGGCATCGTTTTCGACGGAAATCTCCAATCGCTGGTTCTGGACTACACCTACACCGACCAAGAGGCGCGCGCCGTCGCCGTGGATTCCGCCGCCATCCTGGAAGCGCTGCGCAAAGTGTACGGCGCTAACTGGCTGCTGACCGAACTGATCGGGACAAAGTAGAGGCATTCCGATTCTATTGCGGCCCTTCGTCCCCTATTTCCGAAACCCGCACCTGGCGACCTTGGCCGGCAACTACTGGCATCGCGAACTGGACGAGAGCCGCTTCCCGGTCCAGGCAAAGTTCTACGATACCGAGCCCGGCGTCCAGGTCCTGGTGCATTCACAAGCGCCCGCTTCCGAACCCGTAGCCCAATTAGTTCTGGTGCATGGCCTGGAAGGATCCAGTTCCGCGGGTTACGCGCGCAGCCTGGCCCAGGCAGCGCTCGAAGCTGGTTGCGCCGCGCATCGTTTCAATATGCGAAGCTGCGGGGGCACCGAGCACTTGAGCGGACGCACGCTCTATCATTCGGGCCAGACCGGCGATTTGCTCGCGTTCATTCGTCAACTTTCGACAACGACGCCGGGCGTTCCTATTTTCCTGGCCGGATTCTCGCTTGGCGGGAACGTGGCGTTGAAGCTGGCTGGCGAACTCGAGGTTTCCGCGCCCCGCCTCGGCTCTAATACTATTGCGGGCGTAGCGGCCATCTCGACGCCCATCGATCTTGCGGCCTGTGTCCGCCAGCTCGACAAGCCTTCCAATTTCATGTATGCTCGCAGGTTCGTTACGCGTCTCAAGGAGCGCGTCCGCGCCAAGGAGCGGCTTACTCCGGGGCTCTTCGACCTGGCCGGGCTCGACTCGGTGCAAAACATCTACCAGTTCGACGACCGCTTCACGGCCCAGGCGTTCGGCTTCGGAACAGCCGACCACTACTATGCGACGCAGTCGTCCAATCAGTTTCTGGACCGTATCCGCGTTCCCACGCTTCTGGTGCAGGCCAAGGACGATCCGCTCATCCCCTTCGCTGTCTACGATCACCCGGCGTTCTCGGCCAATCCTTGCCTGCGTCTGCTGGCGGTGGAGCACGGCGGCCACCTCGGATTCATCGCAAGAACCAAGCCGCGCTTCTGGCTGGACGAGGTTCTCGTAAACTGGTTATTGGAAGTAAGGAACAAAGTCCCAGCCGGTTCCGTCCTTTAGTTTAATGGCCCAAACCGCGTCATTTCGAGAAGCCGCCGCGGTGGCGGCCGATTCATTGCGCTCCAGCAAGCTGCGCAGTTTTCTCACGCTCCTGGGCATCATTCTCGCCACCACTACGCTGATCGCCGTAATGGCCATGATTCACGGCATGGACGTATACATCGCCAACACCGTCTCCAGCATGGGCTCGGACGGTTTTCGCATCGTCAAAATCGCGTTCGTCGGCAATTTCGATCCCAAGAAATACGTTCAGATGCAAAAGAGAAATCCGGAGCTCAGCCCCGAGGAGTTCCAATACCTCAAGGATCATGCCACGCTGGTGAGCGATTTCGGAATGAGCGCCGGCCGCTCGGTGACCGTCTCACTGGGGTCGCAAACGCTGACCAGTATCTCTTTGAGCGGCGGTACCGCCGACTGGGCCGCGCTCGGAAACACGCAGATCGCCAATGGCCGCTACTTTACCGAAATCGAAGACCGGCACCGCAGCGCCGTGGCCGTGATCGGCAACGACATCAAGACCAACCTCTTCGGCGACGCCGATCCGATTGGCCACGAGTTCAAGATCGAAGGCCGTCCGTTCACCGTGGTTGGGGTGGCGGAAGCCAAGGGCAGCGTGTTCGGCCAGTCCCAGGATGCCTTCGTCGACATTCCCATCGGAACTTACTTCGAGATTTATGGATCCCGTACCGGCATTCGCTATGCCGCGCGCGCTAGCGATCAGAGAGTGCTAGAACAAGCCAAAGACGAAATGCGCATGCTGATTCGAGCCCGCCGCCACGAACAGCCGGGGCAGGACGACACGTTTTCGATTCTCTCGTCGGACGCTCTGGTCAGCGCTTGGGATCAGCTCACCAACGCCATCGCGGCCACCGCGGTCGCCATCGTATCCATCTTTATGGTGGTGGGCGGAGTGGTAATCATGAACATCATGCTGGCCGTGGTCAGCGAGCGCACGCATGAGATCGGCATTCGAAAGTCGGTGGGCGCGCGCCGCCAGGATATCCTCAATCAGTTTCTGGTGGAGTCCTCGATGCTCGCCGGGATGGGCGGATTCATCGGCGTGGTGCTGGCCTGGGTCGTTTCCACCGCGGTCCGAAATCTCACCGCGGTTCCGATGGCCGTCCCCCTTTCAGCCGTTCTGATCGGCGTCGGTCTTTCTACCGCCGTCGGCCTGTTCTTCGGCATCTATCCGGCGCAGCGCGCCTCTAAACTCGATCCGATCGAAGCACTCAGGGTGGAACGATGAGGTACCGGCTCCCTAACGGTCGCGGCTCGGTTGCAGTTGTGAGCCGCGCGCGTGAGCAAGCGGAGATCAAATTATGACTCGCGTGGAACTCGGCGCCGCTATCGGCCTCGCTCTCTCCACCGTGCGGGAACACAAAATGCGGTCGTTCCTCACCATTCTGGGCGTGATCATCGGCACCGGAACCATAATTGGCGTAGGCTCCATCATCGCGGGCTTGGATTCCGCGGTTACCGGCATCATTCGCGCCTTCGGAACCAATACCGCCATCATCTTCAAATTTCCCGTCGGCATGCAAACCCGCACGCCCGAGATGCTCCGCCGTAAGCCCATCACCTACGACGACGCCCTGGCGATCGCGGCTCGCTGCCCGTCGGTGGAGTCCGTCAGTCCGTATCTGCTTCCCAATACCATCGCCAACGGTCCGCAAATCAACATCGCGCGCTACAAAGGCAACGAGCTATACAACGCTAATCCGGTTGGAACCGAGGCGTCCTACGCCACCAGTGGCCAGATCGAGATGCAGGACGGGCGCTTTTTTACCGACGTTGAAAATCAGCATCGCATGCCAGTGGCCGTGATCGGCGCCGATGTCCCTAGAGCGCTGTTCACCGGCGAAAACCCGATCGGCAAATGGATCGATGTCAACGGACACAAATTCGAGGTCATCGGCGTCACCAAACGCCCGGGAGCGTCATTCCCCGGTCAGGACGATACCAACATCTACCTGCCGTACTTCAGCATGCATAAGCTGTTCCCGGCGTCCAAGGAAAACCTGCTGTACATCAACGCCAAGCCGGGCCGGCTGGCCGCCGCCGTGGACGAGGCCACTGCCGTATTGCGCATCCAACGGCACGTTCCGACCGACAAACCCAACGACTTCAGCATCTCAACCGCCGATGAACTGGTGGAACAGTTCCACAGCGTCACCGCGATCGTCGCGCTGGTGATGGTGGTGATGAGCTCGGTCGGACTGCTGGTGGGCGGCATCGGCGTCATGAATATCATGCTGGTCTCGGTCACCGAGCGGACGCGCGAAATCGGCATTCGCAAGGCCATCGGCGCTCGCCGCGCCGATATCGTGCTCCAGTTCCTCACCGAAGCCGTGGTGCTGACCGGTTTGGGCGGGCTGATCGGGATGACCATCGGGTGGTCGATTTCTTTGGCTTGCCGCTTGGCGTTTCCCATGCTCCCGACTTCCGTTCCTTGGTGGGCGGCCGCACTGGGGGTGGTGGTGTCAGTGGCGATCGGACTGTTCTTCGGGATTTGGCCTGCGAACAAGGCAGCCCGTCTGGAT
This sequence comes from Bryobacteraceae bacterium, assembly GCA_052148835.1. GTDB lineage: Bacteria > Acidobacteriota > Terriglobia > Bryobacterales > Bryobacteraceae > Palsa-89. The sequence goes on along the minus strand of JBKQHJ010000113.1, from coordinate 6,611 downwards.
CCCGTAGTGGCTTTGCGCTACGAGTAACTGCGTCCGGTTAATGAATCCGTCGAACAGCCTTCGCCTTGCGAACCGTACGCTTGGTCGCCGCCGGCGCCGGATTCAACGGCCGGTTGCAGTGCAGACAGCGCACCAGGTCCGACCGCGTGGACAAATGGCACATCTGGCAGTAAATCTGCGGCAGCCTAACGGTGGTAAGTCCCGGCAACATTTTTGACTTGATTTGTTTATCGGCCAAACGTAAAGTTTCTTTAGGGCAAATTTTCCTGGTTCAGCTGTGATAAAATTCCTGCGTATGATGTGCCAGGAACGTATTCGTCTGGTTGCTGACTACCGGGAGACCACGCGCACGTACGCCGATTCCGTGCGCAAGATGACAGATCTCGTCGGGTTGGGAATTGAATCAGAAGTCGATCTGCTGCGCCGTTCATGCAGACTCGCCTGGGAGGCGGCCGAGAAAGCCCGTCTTTCACTCTTCCGCCATGAAGCCAATCATGGCTGCGATCGCAGGGACTTCGGCGCGTCGGCGGCCGCTGGCTCCTCCTGCATAACGTGATGATCGGATGATCGAAGGTCCTGATAATCTGGCATTGCGTTCTTGGAGTTCGGGGAAGGGAATCCGCACCAAGAGTTTCTGCATTTGACTTCGGGCCGCGGAGGATTTACCGCCACGCCATCCAGCACACGGTAGGTGAGCTGAATCGAACCATCCGCCACCCGCAGGCATGGCTGGACCGTTGCCGCCAGCTTCACGCCAAACGGCCGGGGAGCGTCTCCCCACCAGAGGCGCTCTCGAGCCCGCCCTTCCCCGCCGCCGGCCCAGTGACCTGGGATGCCAAAATCTTTTGCCACCAGATTTGGCGGGGAGTTCAACTGAAATCTCGCTGAACGGACTCGATGGACTCTGGGAACAAATTGCGAGAACTTTTGCAAGTAGTGGACCGCAAAGAGCATTCTTAATCGATCGACACAGCACGTTCCTATCGCGGTCCGAGTGTGTTAACATCGGCCCGAAGGTGATCTGTGCCGTGCGGTTGCGCCTGGCCATCGACCATCGGGAGGCTACCCGGGTCTACTCTGAAGCTGTGTGCAAAATGACGGATCTCCTGGGGCTTGGATTGGAATCGGAGGTCTCGCTGCTGCGCCGGGTCTGCCGCATTGAATGGGAAGCATCGGAAAAAGCCCGCCTCACGTTAGCGCGGCATGAAGCGGATCATTTTTGTGACCGGGATAGTTTCATCGACGTCGACGTTGCGTCGGCTTAATTCCATGCCAACGGCCATCCCAAGAACCCGGACCAGCCCGGAAAATCTGAGCGTGCACGCCGAAGCCGTGAGGGCGCAAACGGCGGCGTTGCTTGCCTCGTTCCACGCTACCCGTCAATGGGTCGCTCAAACGCGGCTGCAAGGCGCCGAGTTGAGAGACGCCTGCCGCGAAGCCCGCCTGCGGTGCCATTTAGCCGCGAAGCGCAGCGCGGCCCGCAGGCAGCCTCCCGTTTTAAGGCGTTCGGATTCTCTGCAAATCGCCCACGCCGTCGCGCGCAGTCTCTCTGAGCTGGGAGTCCCTGCCTTTGTCTTCGAACCATCCCAGGACACCGCCATCCACTTGTAAATAGCCTTCCACGGATGGACAAACTCTGTTAATGTAGCCCTAGCCGAGCCGCAATTACAATTTAATGGCTAAGAAAATCGCTGCGGGGAAACGATCGCCAGCTGTCGAAACCACTCCGCCTGCGCACCCGTCCCCTGCTTCCGGCCCGGTTCCGGTGGTGGGGATTGGCGCCTCCGCCGGCGGCCTGGAGGCCTTCACCGAACTGCTGAAAGCGCTACCCGACAACACCGGCATGGCCTTCGTTCTGGTCTCCCATCTCAGCCGAACGCATGGAAGCATGCTCCGTGAGTTGCTGTCCAAGACCACGCGGATGCCGGTGGAAGAGGTGCGGACGCAAACGCCTGTCCGGGCCAATCACGTCTATGTGATCCCGCCTAGCGCTATGCTCGCCCTGCAGGACGGCGACTTGACCGCGCTTCCCCTTCGCACTACCAACCGCCCGGTGATGGTCATCGACGCCTTCTTCCGCTCTTTGGCCGAGCATCGCGGGAGCCAGGCCATCGGAGTGGTGCTTTCGGGAACCGGCAGCGACGGCACGCAGGGTTTAGCGGCCATCAAAGCCGACGGCGGCATTGCCTTCGCTCAGGATGAGAAGTCCGCCAAGTTCCCGGATATGCCTCGCAACGCGAGCGCCCAGTTCGGTTCCGCCGATTTCGTCCTGCCCCCCGCTGAAATCTCCAATGAGCTGGCTCGCATCGCCGGCCATCCTTACATCCGGCAACCGAAGCCGGATGAAGAAGCCGAGCCCGCGACACCTGAAACGGAATTGGCCAAAATCCTTAGCCTGATCAAGGTGGCCACCGGCGTAGACTATGCCCAGTACAAGCCCACCACCATTCGCCGGCGCATCTCGCGCCGCATGGTCCTGCATAAGATTGAGACCATCGGCGCTTATCTGAAGCGTCTGGAATCCGATCCCTCCGAAGTGGAGGCCTTGTATCAGGACCTGCTGATTAATGTCACCTGCTTCTTCCGCGACCCGGAGGTGTGGCAGTTCCTGAAGGATCAAATTTTCCCGAGTATCTTGAAGAATCGCAAAACCGACGCACCCATCCGGATCTGGGTGCCGGGCTGCGCCACGGGCGAGGAGCCGTATTCGATCGCGATGCTCCTGTTGGAATGCAAGGAGCCTAGCGGAGGGGCGCCCATTCAGATCTTTGCCACCGACATCAGCAAGCAGGCCATCCAAACCGCTCGCGACGGTATCTACCGTGAGAACATCGTTTCCGACGTTTCGCCCGAGCGCCTGCGCCGATTTTTCGTCAAGACCAACGACGGCTACCAAATCAGCAAACGCGTCCGCGACCTTTGCATTTTTGCGGTGCAGGACGTCACCAAAGACCCGCCGTTCTCCAAGCTCGATCTCATCAGTTGCCGCAATCTTCTGATTTATCTGGGCACTCCCGTCCAAAAACGCGTTCTCGCCACCTTCCATTACGCGCTCGCGCCAGCCGGATATCTGCTTTTGGGCATCTCGGAAACCGTGGGCGCGAGTTCCGATCTGTACCGCCCGGCGGACAAGAAATGTAAACTTTATTCCAAGATTGCGACCGCGGCGCGCCCGGCCTTTCATCTGGCGCCTTCCGAAATTGCCGACGGAACTGCCTTACCCCGCCAGCCAGCGGCTCCCGCACGCTCCGCCACGGACTTGGGCAAGGAAGCCGACCGGGTGGTGCTCAATAAGTATTCGCCGCCCGGAGTCCTTATCAATTCCCTGTTCGACATTATTCAATTCCGCGGGCGCACCGGGCCGTTTCTGGAGCCATCGCCCGGCCAGGCGACGCTCAATTTGCTCAAGATGGCCCGCGAAGGATTGGTGATCGATCTGCGCGCCGCTGTTTATCAGGCCAAGAAAACCGGCGCGGCGGTTCGCAAAACGGGCGTGCGGCTGCGCAGCGAAGGCCGCGTCACGGAAGTGAATCTGGAAGTGACCCCCATTGTCGACCCTTCCGGCCGCGAACCTTGCTACCTGGTGCTGTTTCAAACCGTGGAGCGTCCCACCCCCCCTCAGAAGCCCCCCTTGGGCGCGGGCCGAGCCAAGAAGAGGAAACTCTCAAACTCCGAGCACGAGCTCGAGGCACTGCGCGGCGAACTGGCTGCCACCCAAGAGGATCTGCGCTCCATTATCGAGGAGCAGGAAGCTACCAACGAAGAGCTGCAATCGGCCAACGAAGAGATCCTGTCCAGCAACGAGGAACTGCAGAGCACCAATGAAGAGCTGGAGACGGCCAAAGAAGAGCTCCAGGCCACCAACGAGGAACTAACCACCGTCAACGAGGAGCTGCACAACTGGAACGCCGAGCTGGCCAAAGTCAATGGCGACCTGACCAATTTGATCGAGTCCGTGGACGTGGTTTACGTTGTGCTGGATAGCGACCTGAGAATCCGGCGCTTCACGCCCGCCGCCCAAAAGGTCTTGAACCTCATTCCTACCGACATCGGACGGCCCATCGGAGACATTAAGCCCAACCTGGAGGTGGAGGATCTTTCGGAGTTGATCCAGGATGTGATCGTGAAGATGAAACATCGCGAGCAGGATGTGCGCGACGTGTCCGGGCGCTGGTATTCGCTGAGGATCCGGCCCTATAAGACGCAGGACAGCCGGATCGATGGTGCGATTCTGGCGCTCACCGACATCGACGCGCTGCGGCGCGTGCAAGACATCGCCAGCGGCATGGAAGCGAGTCTGCGCGCTCTGATCAGGCAACCTCCGGATTTGTTGCTCGCGGCATCGCCGGAAGGCCACGTTCTGCTGGCTAACGGCTCGGCCGCGGCTGGAGCGCCGACTCGGCACTCTTCGATTTTCGAATTCCTGGAGCCCGACGATCGGGAACGATTGCGACAGTGTTTACAAAAGGTGTCCCAAACTCGCTTGGAAGCCAAGGTTCAGGTGCGGAACTTTGCTCTCTGCGGACGCAATGGTCCCGCCATCCTGACGATTGAGCCGGTAATCAGCGGAGAGGGTGTGATCGCCTTCAGCGTTCGGAGCCGGGACTCTGCCGGCCAGGCCAAAGTCAACTAGCCAGAAGCCAATCAGCCGACCAGCCGTCAGAGCAGCATGTGACGCCAAAACGTATGAGACGATGGTTGCGTAATGCCAGCCAAACCCGCAGCCTCGCACTGGATCGAGGCAGCCCAAAGAGCCATGCAGATCGAGTCCGAAGCCGTCGCGCGCGCCGCTCGGCGGCTGGACGGCAATTTGACCTGCGCGGTGGAAATAATTCTGGCTCACCGCGGCAAGCTGGTGGTCACCGGCCTCGGCAAATCCGGCCACGTGGCGCGCAAGATCGTCGCCACGTTTTGCAGCACCGGAACGCCCGCCGTCTTCCTGCACGCCGCCGAAGCCTCGCATGGCGATCTCGGCCTGTACTCGCCCGGCGATCCTACCTTGATGGTTTCGAAAAGCGGCAACACGTTTGAGCTGTTGCAGCTTATTCCTTTCCTGCGCGACTTGCCGTCGCAACGCATCGGTATCCTCGGAAATTCCTCCGCTCCGCTGGCCGCTGAAATGGATGTGGTGTTGGATTCATCGGTGGAGCGCGAGGCCGATCCGGACAACTTGGCGCCCACTGCCAGCGCCACCGTGGCGCTCTCGCTTGGCCATGCCTTGGCTATCGCGCTTATGCGTGCGCGCAATTTCGGCGTCGAAGATTTCGGCCGCTTCCATCCAGGCGGGCATCTGGGCCGCAGCTTGCGCCTGACTGTTCGCGACGTGATGCACGGCCGCGATGAGGTGGCCTGGGCGCGCGCAGGCGATTCGCTGAAGCAAGTGGTCATCGCCATGACGCACCATCCGTACGGCGCGGCTTGCGTGGTGGACGAATCGGACCGCCTGATCGGGCTGATCACCGACGGCGACGTGCGCCGCGCTCTGCAAGCTCACGACGATATTCGCCAGCTCCGGGCCGCGCAGGTGATGACGCCGAATCCCTCCACCGTTTCGCCCGATGCGCGCTTGCAGGAAGCGTTGCAGCTGATGGAAGACCGGCCGTCGCAAATTTCTGTGCTGCCGGTGCTGGATCCAGCGAGCGGCCTCTGCCTGGGGTTGCTGCGATTGCACGATGTGTACTTATCTGATCTGAAGCAGGCCGGGCTCCGTTGATGTTGGTCAATCCAGAGCTTGTGGATCAAGCCCCGGCGTTGCGGGAGCGCTTTGAAGCCGCCCAGCCATTCAAGCACGTCGTCATCGATCGCTTTCTCGACGAAACATTTTGCCAGGATTTGATCCGTCAGTTTCCTGCCTTCGATTCCACCCATGCCCTTAACGAACGCGGCGAAACGGGCCGCAAGTCCGCGATCCCCGACCTGCCGCGTCTCGGAGGACCGTTCGCCCAATTTGACGCCCGCATCCGCAGCCGCGAATTCCTGGATTGGACCAGCCGCGTCACCGGCATCCCAAAGTTGCTCTACGATCCGGAATACGTAGGCGGCGGCACGCACGAAAACCTGGACGGGCAGGAACTGGATTCGCACGTCGATTTCAACTACCATCCCAGCCGTCATTGGCATCGGCGCTTGAACCTGATCGTCTTTCTCAATCCCCAGTGGCGGGAAAGCTGGGGCGGATGTTTGGAATTGCTTCGCGATCCGTGGACGCCCGAGGGCGCGTGCCTTTCCGAGCTTGTCGTGCCGCTTGCCAATCGCGCCGTCATTTTTGAAACCAATGAGCGCTCCTGGCATGGTTTTCGGCGAATCGACCTGCCGCCCGAAGCCAACGGCATGTCGCGCCGCTCCATCGCCGTTTACTTTTACACTCGCGAGCGGCCGGCCGCCGAGGCCGCTCCCAGCCACGGCACACTCTATGTTCAACGACCCTTGGGCGGCCGGATTCGAAGCGGCTACACGCTTAGCGAGCCGGACGTCGAGGAACTACGCGCGCTGATCGAGCGCCGCGACCAACAGATCAAGTTTCTCTATGAGCGTGAGACGGAGTTTTCGTCGTTGATCGCGAGTCTCGTTCGCTCGCCGTCGTTCCGCATCGGCCAAATGCTGACTTGGCC
>JBKQHJ010000112.1:0-16027 GCA_052148835.1 Bryobacteraceae bacterium | reverse complement strand
GGGCGCGGAAGCGCTCCTTGTCGTCGAGAGAAAGCGTGCTGGTTTCGACAATGAGCAGGCCCGGCCGTGCGGCGGCGATCAGCCCCTGTTGGCCGAAAAGTGCCTCTTCCAGCGCCGCGGCACTCGGCAACGACGTGATGACGATGTCGGCTTGCTCGGCCACTGCTCGCGCACTCGAACACCCGTGCCCGCCCGCCGCCTCCAGTGCAGCTACATTGGCTTGGAGTATGTCATAACCTGACGTCGGAATCCCCGCGGCGGCGAGATGGCCAGCGAAAGCGCCGCCCATGATTCCGAGTCCAATCACGCCGGCTCGAATCGATTGCGCGCTTTCGTCGTCCGTGCTCATGGTCTAGAATCTTCTCATGCCACGTCGACTTAGCAAAGCGTTTTTGCTCTTAGGATGGGGAGTTCTGTGGACAGCCGCGGCAGCGGAAGCGCCAGATCCTTTGGTCGCTGACCCCCAGCACACGCATCTGGAGTTGGAAAATCAGTGGGTGCGAGTCTTTCAGGAACACTTGGGCCCTCACGAAACAATGCCCATGCATCAGCATCCAGCTCCGGGCGCGGTGATCGTTTTTCTCACGGACCGCAACAATAAGCTCTGGTATTTCGATGGCTCCGTGAAAACTTTTCAAAACCACGCGGGCGAAGTTATTTGGGCGGCGCCCACCACGCACAAGTCGGAAAACCTCACCGGCGGGCAGTTTGCCGCCATCCAAATCGAACCGAAGCCGGCTGCTCATCCCAAACCCTTTCCCACTGAAAGCACCGATCCGGTCCTGATTGATCCGGCGCACTATCACGTGTTGGTCGAAAACGAATGGATCCGCGCCATCGCCTTGACCGTGGGACCTCACGAGAAGCTGAAGATGCACCAGCACCCGGCTACCGGCGCGGTTGTGGTGTTGTTGACCGACCAGGACTTGCGGCAATATCACGCGGACGGAACCAACCGCGAGAGCCACTATAAAGCCGGCACGGTTCGTTGGGCTCCGCCCGACGTTGCCCATCAAGATGAAAACCTCAGCGACAAGCCTTTGCGACTGGTCCGAATCGAATTGAAGCAAGCACAAAATTAGCCCTTTCGGGTGGTTGACAGATCTAGGCGCACTTTGATGAACTAGGCTCTCGAAGGAACTCGCGCAAAACGGAGCGCGGCGCGGGCCAGTTCCTGATCAGTTTAGTGGTGCGCGCCGCACCCTTTGCGCTCCTAACTGGAGGAAATCTTTGGCAAACGTCGGTGCTGTTGGGTTGGATTGGCAGGAGCGCGTTAATTGGGACCGGTTACGTAAATACCGGCTGGAACGCGCCCGCGAACGGATGAAGGCGCACGGATTGGGCGCGCTGCTGCTCATGTACGACGAGAACGTCCGCTACGTCACCAGCACGTTGACGCCGGGTTGGAATCGTCTGAAGCCTGGACTGCGCTACGCGCTGCTGTGCGGCGACGATGCTCCCGTGCTGTTCGAGCAGGGCGACATCGGGATGCATATCGAGAAGCATTCGCCCTGGATCCCGAAGGACAATATCCGTTACTCCTACGCCTGGATCAAGGGCGCCGCCGGATCGGCGTCGACGCAGCAGGTGGGCAAGTTCACCAAAGCCATCCAGCAGGAGATGAAGAAGCGCGGCGTGGATGGCATGAAGCTGGGTGTCGATTTCATCGACATCAACATGATCAAGATCTTTCAGGATTCGAAGATCGAATGGGCCGATGGCATGACGCCCATGATGGAGGCACGCGCCGTTAAGAATCGGGATGAGCATGAGTGCATGCGCATCGTGGGCGCCATCGGCGATGCGGCGCACTGGGAATTCATGAAATTCCTGAAGCCGGGCCTCACCGAAAACCAGCTCACCGCGCACATCATGGAATTCCTCTACAACATTCCGGGCATGGAAGACGTGGAGGACGTGATTGTATCTTCGGGTCTGAACACTTGGCCGAACTGGCGCAATTTTTCCGACCGAATTATTAAACCTGGCGACATGGTCTTCATGGATCTCGCCGCGCTCACTTGGAACGGCTACAAATCGTGTTACTACCGGACGTACATGGTGGGCCGGGAGCCGAATCAGGAGCAGAAAGATTATTACGCCCTGGCGCTGAAGTGGCTGTACGATTCGATCAAAGCGGTGAAGGTGGGCGCCACCACTCGCGACATCGCATCCCAATGGCCGTCGGCCAAGGAAGCGTGGGGTTACGAGGAGGAAGATCAAGCGGCGGCGAATCTGTGGGGACATGGGCTCGGGTTGGCGCAATACGATCAGCCGGTGATTTCACGCATCTGGTCGCTCGATCATCCCATCGAAATCAAGGAAGGCATGGTCTTTGCGCTCGAGACGCAGCACGGAAAGCCTTACCAGTGGGGCGTGCGCATTGAGGAAATGCTGATCGTCCACAAGGACGGCGTCGAAATTGTTTCGAACTTTCCCGTGCAGCAAATCACCGTGGTGGATCCGATGCCGGGTTACTCCGATTACGGAAAGCGGCCCGGAACCTGAGCCGCGACCGTCAGGGAGTCGGATGTCGAATCAATTCATATTCCCGCTTAGATCGAGCGAAGCCACGGACGCCAGTCGCTTCGGCCCGAAGGCGGCGAATCTCGCGCGTCTGGCCCAGGCTGGGCTGCCGACTCCCGGGGGCTTTTGCATCGATGCGGAAGCATATAGGACGCAGGTCAGAGCGTTGGGTCTGGAAACAGATGCGCGCGGCGTCTTCTCGGCGATGGAGAGCGCACAGGCCCGCCGGCACGCGCTGATGATGAAGCTGGGCTTGCTCGATCAGCCCATAACGTCGGAGGTTCTCGATCCATTGCTCGCGGCCTGGTTCGAGTTGAAAAAGAAAACCGGAGCCCTGACTGTGGTGCGTTCCTCGGCCCTGGTGGAAGATCGATTTGGATCCAGCTTCGCCGGCCAGTTTGAAAGCTTTCTGGGTATCGAGACCGAAGCGGATTTTGTCACCGCGATTCGATCCTGCTGGGGAGCGCTATGGGCGACGCGCGCACTGCGTTACATGGCCACGCACGAGATCGATCCCGCCGACACGGCCATGGGCGTATTGGTGCAGCCGCTGGTTTCGGCGCGGGCATCGGGCGGAGGGTTAAGCGAGGCACCTGGAGCGGGCAGGGAAGGTACCATGATCCTGAGCGCAACCTGGGGCCTTGGCTCCGCCATAGCGCAGGGCGAAGTGACGCCGGATCGCTATGAGTTGACGCGCGACGGCGCGGTCCTAAGCATCACGCCCGGACGCAAGGATCATCAGGTCGGCTGCATCCACACCCAAGCCGTTCCAGTCGCCATGGTTTCCGAACCTTGTCTCAGCGAATCACAGGCCATCGAGTTAGGCGCTCTGTTGCGCCGCGTGGAAAATCTCATGGACATGCCGGTGGAAATCGAATGGGCAATGGACGACTCCGGATTCCAGTTGCTGCAAGCCCGCCCGCTGCACATGGAACCTGCCGCAACGCCCGATGCGATCTGGCTGCACCGCCCGCGATTAAATGGTCATGCGGCGGGCGTGGGCTGGGCTGAAGGACGCGCCTGCGTGATTCAATGCGAGTGCGAACTCTCGCGCGTGGCGCCGGGAGATGTTTTGGTGACACGCGTGGCTGGTCCGGCGCTGAGCCACATCCTGACTCGCGTCGCTGGTGTGGTGGCCGAACGCGGCGGCAGCACATCGCACATGGCTTCGCTGGCGCGCGAACGGGGCATCCCGATGGTGCTGGGCGTGCTGGATGCGACATCGCGCATTCCCGACGGATCGACGGTAGCAGTGGATGGAGTCGCGGGTGTCGTAAGGTGGATGAATTAGGAATGGCCACCAAACTTGTTGCAGTTACTGACTCCGTTTTTCCGAATCTCGATCCGGCTCGCGAAATCCTCTCGAAAATCGGCGCGGAGCTGCGACTCGCTAAGGAGCCTACGCCCGACGCGATCTTAGAAGTAGCTCGCGACGCCGACGCGGTGCTCACCACTTACGCCAAAGTGACCGGCGACATGATCCCGCAAATGAAGCGCTGCCGGGTGATCGCGCGCTTCGGCATCGGCGTGGACAATGTCGATATTCCCGTGGCTACCAATGCCGGGATCGTGGTGACGCGTGTTCCCGATTATTGTCTCGATGAAGTGTCCGATCACACCATGGCGCTGCTGCTGGCGCTGGTGCGCAAGATCCCGTCGTCGAATGCGCGGACGCACGGCGGGCGTTGGGAAATGCGCGCAGTGGTTCCCATTCATCGCCTGCGCGGCACGGTGCTCGGGTTAGTGGCCTTTGGACAAATTCCGCAGTTGGTGGCGCCCAAGGCGCAAGCTTTCGGCATCCGCGTTGTCACTTACGATCCTTACGTGTCGAAGGACGTCGCCGAGCGTGCGGGCGTGGAGCAGGTGTCGTTCGACGAACTGGTGAAGATCTCGGATTATATTTCCATCCATACGCCGCTCCTGCCCGCCACACGCCATTTGTTTAACGCCGACGTTTTCCGGCGTATGAAGCCGACGTCTTACCTGATCAATACCGCGCGTGGCCCCATTATCGATGAAGCGGCTCTCGCGAGGGCGCTAGATGAAGGGCAACTGGCGGGAGCCGCGCTCGACGTCATGGAACAAGAGCCGCCGTCCGGATCGCCGCTGTTTGGCCGTGACAACGTGATCATCACGCCGCATACCAGTTTTTATTCGGAAGAATCGCTGGTCGATTTGCAAACCAAAGCCGCCGAAGAGGTGGTCCGCGTCCTGAGTGGCCAGGCGCCGCGCAATCCGGTGAATCCGGAAGCGCTGAAAGCCGCGCATGCGATCTAATTTCTAGTTGGGAGGAATTCATAATGTCAGAACAACCGTGGAAGACCGATAAGTGGTTCGTCAGTCCCTGGGACTTCGAGAGCGCCGTAACCGATCAGCTCCATTTTCCGAAGCAGATCAAGTTTCACGACATCACGCTGCGCGACGGCGAGCAGCAGACCGGCGTCATTTTCACCAAGGACGACAAGATCCGGATCGCGGAAGCGTTGGCCGAAGCCGGAGTTCATCGCATTGAAGCCGGTATGCCGGTGGTGTCGCCCAGCGACACTTCGGCCATCAAGGAAATCGTCAAGCGCAACCTGGGCCCGCAGATCTTCGCCTTCTCGCGCTGCATGGTGGACGACGTCAAACGCGCCGTCGATTGTGGCGTATCGGGCATCGTGATGGAGGTGCCGTCCAGCACGCACATCATCGAATACGCCTACAAATGGCCGCTCGAGAGGGCCATCGATCTCTCCATCGAATCCACGGCGTACGCGCATTCTCAAGGGCTGGAGATTGTATTCTTCCCCATCGACTTCAGCCGCGCCGAAATGAAATGGGTGCTCGACCTGATCCTGCGCGTGGCCAACGAAGGGCACATGGACGCGCTCGCGCTGGTGGACACCTTCGGCGTCGTGTCACCGCACGCCATGCAGTATCTGGTGCGAGAAGTGAAGAAGCGCGTCAACAAGCGATTGGAAGCGCACTTCCACATGGATTTTGGAATGGGGATCGCCAACACCATCATGGCGCTCGCGGAAGGCGTTGAAGTGGTGCACTCCACGGTGCTCGGTTTGGGCGAACGCGCCGGTAATGTGCCCATCGAAGAGACCGCCATGGCGCTGCTCACTCTTTATGGAATCGATACGGGATTGAAGTACGACAAGCTCTACGGATTGGCGCGTTTGGTCGAGCAGCTTTCAGGACATAAAGTGGCCAGCAACCGGCCGGTGGTGGGCGAGCAGCTTTTCCAGATTGAATCCGGCATTATCGCGAGCTGGTGGCAGAACTGCGGCCAGGATAATCCGACCGAGCTGTTCCCCTTCCATTGGGATGTTGTCGGACAGCCGCCCGCGAAGGTTGTGCTCGGCAAAGGCAGCGGAATCGATTCCATTAAAGCGGCGCTCAAGGGGATCGGCGTACAGGCCACCGACGAAGAAGCGATGCAAGTGGTCGCGGGCGTCAAGGAATTTTCGTTGCAACATAAGCGTCTGTTGACGGATGCTGAGTTCCGCTCGGTGGTCGCGAAGGTGCTTCCGAACAAAGTGGGCGCGCACGCAGTACCGGCGTAAGGAGGCGTTTCCATGTCGAAATATCTGGCGCTGGCTTTTCTGGCGGCGGCATTCACGCTGAGCGCACAGGCTACTCGCCCAGATTGGGCCTTCCTCACGCCCGACAAGCAACAGCCGCCGGCCAGTGAAGAGAGCGGCCCCATCCACATTCCGGGCAGCACCAAAGAATACACGGCCGCGCAGGTCGACGATCTGTCCAGTCCGCCCGATTGGTTTCCCGACGAACACGGCCCGGCGCCTTCAATTGTTCAGCACGGCAAAGGCGCAGCGCTGGCGTGCGGAGCTTGTCACTTGATGTCGGGGCACGGGCATCAGGAATCGGCCGATCTGGCGGGGCTCAACGCCGAATACATCGGCCGCACGATGAACGATTTCAAGAACGGCACGCGCGTCGATCCCGCGCGCATGAACGCGATCGCAAAGGCGATGTCCGACGAAGAGATCAAACAAGCGGCGGACTGGTTTGCGGCGATGAAGGCCGGCGGGTGGGTTAAAGTTGTCGAAACCGACACCGTTCCTAAGAGCTATGTCAGCGTAAAAGGCCGCCAGCGTCTGCCGTTGCCGGGCGGCGGCATGGAGCCGTTAGGCAATCGCATCGTCGAACTTCCACAGGATGTAGCCCGAGCCACCAGCCGCGATCCGCACTCGGGATTCATCGCGTACGTTCCGGTGGGCAGCGTCGCGAAAGGCGCGGCTTTAGTGAAAACCGGCGGCGGAAAATCCATTGCTTGCGCGATCTGTCACGGGGACTCGCTCGAAGGCTTGGGCGACGTGCCTCGCATCGCGGGACTCCATCCGGCCTACGTCGCGCGCCAGCTCTACGCTTTTCAAACCGGCGCCAATCACAGCGTGTCATCGGCGCTGATGAAGAAGGTGGTCGCGAATCTGACAGCCGACGACATCCTCGCGATTGCCGCTTACGCAGCAGCCCAGTAATTCACAACCCAGAGGAGAATATCATGAGGCAGATGAAAATGATTGCGGCGGCGCTGGTAGTGTTGGCCGGCGCCGCTTCGGCACAAAGTATCGACAAGTTCACGATCTCGGGCGCCGCCGCCAAGAAGGCCATGACCCGGGAGATCTCGGCGGACACGGCGGAGAAGATCACGAACGCGTGCGTCGCTTACGCCAAGGAAAAGAACATTGCGGTGACCGTGTTCATCTTGAACCCGACGGGCCAGATCGTTCACGCCCATCGCATGGACGGCCAAGTTCCCATTAACGTCGAGACGGCGTTGCTCAAGGCCAAGAGTGTGCTCTACACGCGCGACTCCACGCATGCGCGGGCCAACATGGTGGCGAACAACCTGGCGCTGCAACTGCGCTGGTCCGACATCGGCGTGTTTCCGACTTCCGGCGGCCTTCCGATCGTGGTCGACGATCAAATGATCGGCTCCATCGGCGTCGGCGGATCGAATCAGGATGAAGAGTGCGCTTACGCCGCGCTTACTAGCGTGGTCGGGCCTCAACCGCCGCTGGCTCCCAAACTGCCTCCGGCTCCGGCCGCGCCGCCACGCCAATAGGAGGTGATCCATGTCTCGAAGACTCACCCGGCGATCTCTGTTAGGCGCTGCAGCCGCGGGTTTCGCCGGCTCCCTCGCTGCTAAAGCGCAAGTTTCTGGGCTGGAGCCCGGCGGTGGAACTCCCCCGTTTCCGCTCGCTCTCGGCGCTCTCAATTTTCTCGACCGCAAGCAGTACATCCACAACATGGAGCTGCATGCCTTTTTGCCGGGTTCGACCATCAGCGGCGGCGAACCGTTGATGGCGATGTGGGCCAAGGGCAAGCAGCGGCTTCTTCCAGCCAACGGTGGATTCGTCGACGTCAGCGAACCCACCAAGCCTGTCGTGCTCAACAAAGGCGTGATCAAGGGCGGGGGCGCCGTGGTGTTCAATACGGAGCTAAAGAAGTGGATCATGATGTGCACCGCGGCCGCGCCGCTCACCTCAGCCACTCCTGAGTTTCCGCATGGCGCATACGACAAAGAACTGCGCGACCGCTCCGTCAATTTCAAAGGACTGCGCGGGATTCGCAACTACGACATCACCGACCCCACCAAGCCCGAGCTGCTCGAAGAGTTCAATACCGGCGTGAAGGGCAACGGCACGCACCACAATTTTTACGATGGTGGAAAGTACGCTTACCTGGATTGCGGCTGGGACGATCAGTTGCGGCTCGAAAATCATCAGCGTCCGTTTAGCAACGCGATCATGATCGTCGACATGTCCGATCCGGGAAAGGTGAAGGAAGTCTCGCGCTGGTGGGTCCCCGGTCAGCGTCTTGGCGAAGAGGCCGAGTACAAGAAGTACATCTTCGCCGGCGATCGCACTTCCTGGACCGGCAACCACGGCGCCCTCAGCGTACCTAAGCGCGTGGAAGATGGCGGCAAGTACGGTTACGGCGGATTCGGCGCGTTCGGAATGTATGTCATGGATTTGAGCGACATCACCAAACCCAAGCCGGCCGGCAAGGTGCAGTACGAATTCAACGCGCTCGGCACCATTCCGTTTCATACCTGTTATCCGGTGATCTCCGACGCCGCGCACCCGCGCCTGCAAAACCTGATCGTCGCGACGCACGAGGCGCTCGAAGCCGATTGCCGCGAGGTCTATCATACGCCTTACGTCGTCGACGTAAAGGACCCGCGCAATCCAAAGATCATCGGATTCTTTCCGCGCCCTGCCGCGCCGCCCGACGCGCCGTATTCGGATTTCTGTTTTGCCCGTGGCCGCTTCGGTTCGCACAATACGCAATGCTGGCTCGCGCCCGGAACTTCGCGACCGGAGATCATGGCCATCACCTGGTTCAACGCCGGCATCCGAGTCTTCGATCTTTCCGATCCAACGGAGCCAAAAGAAGTCGCGTATTTCGTTCCGCCGCACGAAGGCGAGATCGAAAACTACGAAAGCTGGTGGCGAGGATCGACGGAGAACGTTTTCGTCGAGTGGGACCGCAACCTCATCTGGATCGGAACGCACGCAGGCAGTTACTGTCTTTCGTGCCCCGCGTTAGGGAAACCAGTGCTGGAGGCGCGCAAAGTGGAACGCTGGTCGGTGGCGCACTGCAATGCCGGATGGGACGGCTAAGCGCCCGCGAGCACCGCATTTTTGCGGCGCGGCGTTTTTTGGCGAGACTTTGGTACCGACGGCTGCGCCGCTGGAGCATCGTCCATCGGCAAGCTGAAGCGGCGAATTTTATCGTAGGAGTAAAGAGCCCCGGCCACCGCACCGGCGGTCGGGACCAATCCGATTTCGCCCGCGCCTTTCGCTCCGTAGCCGCCCACTTCGTCGGGAACTTCAATCAGGATCACGTCGATTCTCGGCGTGTCCTTGGCCTTCAAAATCCCGCAATCGCGCAGCAGCAGCGAATCGGGCTCGGCGTTCGTGCTCGGGAAATTTTCCGAAAGCGCGTAGCCTAGTCCCATGTGAACGCCGCCCTCCACTTGTCCGGCGCAGCCCTTGGGATTGATCGCGCGCCCGACGTCGTGCGCGGCCACTACGCGCTCGATGCGTCCGTCATCGTCCAGGATCACCACCTGTGTGGCGTAGCTGAACGTCATGTGCGTGGTCGGATTCGTCAGCGCTTCCGGCGTGCCGGGTTTCGTCGTGAAATTGCAAACATACTCGCCCGCATATTCGCGACCCACCAGTTGTTCGAGCGTTGATTTCTTGAGGTCCTCCGCGAGTTGTATAGCAGCTCGCTGCGTGGCGGCGCAACTGAGCGTGGTCGCGCGAGAGGCCCAGGTTTCGCCGCACTTGGCTCCCAGCGCTTTGTCCCAGCGAACGTCCATGATGTCCGGCGACAAACCTGTCTCTTCGCAAACCGCCTGACGAATGGTTGTGAAGAGACCCTGGCCCATCTCGGTATAGCCGGTCAAGACATCCAAGCGCCCGCCTTCGCGTACCCGGATCATGGCGTGTCCGCTATCGATGGTGCCGTTGCCAATTCCGGTGCTCTTGATGCCGCAGCCGATTCCAGCGTACTTAGCGCCCTTATAAATGTCTTTGACGGCTTCGAGGCTTCGCCGCAGCCCCGACACGCTTTCACGCATGATTTGACCGGTGGCAAAAGCGTCGCCGGGATTCAGGATATTGCGTTCGCGAATGTCCCAACCATCCACGCCCACTCGTTCCGCAAGCATATCCATGATGCCTTCGATCGCAAAGTGCGCCTGGTTGGTACCGAAGCCGCGCATGGCGCCACTGGTCGGATTGTTGGTAAATACGGCCTTCGCTTCCGCATCGACGTTGGGCACTCGATAAGGCCCGCAGGAATGGCATGCCGCGCGCAGTAAGCATTTCGCGCTGGTGCCAGCGTAGCCGCCTACGTCACCCACGATCCTGGTGCGCACCGCGAGCAAGTGGCCTTCGGCGTCGGCGCCAACCGTGTAACTGAGCGTCATCGGATGCCGCTTGGGGTGAAGCTGCGTGGATTGTTTGCGCGTCAGAACCGTCTTTACCGGACGCCCTAGCAGATGCGCCGCCAGCGCCGTTTGCACTTGGATGGACAATTCCTCTTTTGCCCCAAACGATCCGCCACTGGATGCCAGCGCGATCTCGACCTCTTCAGCGGGAAGATTCAGGCTGCGGGCGACTTGGGCTTGATCGAACGTGGAACCTTGGCTTTGAGAAAATACCTTGAGGCCTTTTCCTTGCGGGATCGCCAAGCAAGCCTCCGGCTCGAGAAAAGCGGGATCGATCGGCTGGGTTTGGAAGGTTTGCTCGATGACATGCGTGGCTTTGGCCAACGCCGCATCCACATCGCCACGCGAGAACGACGTCGTATCCAGCAGGTTCGGATGCACATGCAAATTGCCGGGAGCATGCACTTGCGGCGAGTCAGGCTCGAGCGCGGCGAACGGGTCCGTTACCGGTTCGTACACTTCGTAGTCGACTTTGATCTGGTCCGCGGCCTGCCTGGCATGGAAGGCGGTATCGGCTACTGCCAGCGCTAAAATATCGCCCACGCAGCACGTGGTCTCACCGACGGCCACGAAGATGGGCAGGTCGGGAATCGCGAGACCGGTGCCGCGTTGTCCGGGAACGTCGCCGGCCGTGAAGATTCTCACAACGCCCGGCATCGCAGCGGCTGCTGAGGTATCGATAGCCAGAACCTTTGCGCGCGGATGCGGACTCAGGATCGGCGCGGCGTGAAGCATACCCGGCACGCGCATGTCGTCCACGAAAGGCTTCTCGCCTAGCGCCTGCTCAATTCCCAAATAACGCGATGGGGACGCCCCGATCCCGTTCGCGCGTTTGCCATTTTGCGGCGCGCAATTCCGGCTCAATCCGTACTCTTCGCCGAAATAAGAATGCCGGCGCGGCTCGCTGCTCGGAAGCTGCTTGTGATCGTTCCAAGCCTCTCCAGCGGTTTGGATAGCATCGATAATCCGCGCGTAGCCGGTGCAGCGGCAAAGGTGGGCGTCGAGGGCCTTGGCGATCGTTTCGCGATCATTCGCGCGGCCATGCTCCAACAGTCCAGCGGCACGGATCACGATGCCGGGAATGCAGAAGCCGCATTGCACGGCGCCTTCCATCAGAAAGGCTTCGCCCAGGACGCGGCGCATTTCCTCCGGCACGCCTTCGAGCGTGGTCACCTGGTGGCCCGCCATGTGTTCTGGCTTACGCAGGCAGGCGAGAACCGGCTGTCCGTCCACCAAAACGGCGCAGCAGCCGCAGGCACCCTCAGGCGCGCAACCGTTTTTCGGAGAAACGAAGCCACACTCTTCGCGCAGGACCTCCAGGAAGTCCATCCCGCTCTCGTAGGCCACTGTGACCGGACTTCCGTTCAGTGTGAAAGTGATTTCCGGCATGATAGAAGATCGCGCAAAACCCGCCAACTTAAGGCTATCAGACTAACCCGCTCACGCGGGGAGGGACTTGCCGCGGGTCTCGGCGCCGAACGGCAGCAGCAATAACCCAACAATGAACGCGATCGACGTCAACGCCACCGGCGTGCCTAGCGTTCCATAATGCCGGATCAGTGCGCCCACCAGAAACGTCAATCCCGCTCCAGCGAAACGGCCAACATTGGTGGTGAAAGCGAACGCGCTCACCCGGCAGTCGGTGGCGTATTGTTCAGGCAGCCAGAACGAATAGACGACGAAGTTTGCGCCCCCCAATCCAAGGAAAAACGTGCATACCAGGAACCAGGCGATGGCGTTGGACGGCATGTAGAAGACGTAGCCGAAGGCCAGCCATAGGAAAATCAACATCAGCGTGAAGAAGATCCCCAGGACAACCCGGCGATCCAGTCGCTTGGCGAGGACTGGCGTGAGCAGCGCTCCAATCACAGTACCGATGCCCAGGATGGCGGTCGAATAGGATGCCAGGCGAGCGCCCGTGAGAGTCGATTGCCCGGCCCGCTCCGACAAGTACGTGATAGCCGACGGCACGTAGACCGAGCCGGCCCACAAACCGACAATCGACGCCACCAGGTATAGCGAATTGAGGATGGTCCGGCGGCGATATTGCGACGTGAATAGCTTGAAAAACGCGTGGTGCATCGCAATGATGCCGCTTTCTTCGCGCCGATTCTTCCAGCGCGCGGGCTCGTGCAGGCGATTATAGAAGAAGGCCACCAGGATCGCCGGGACGCCGCCTACCACAAACATCCAGCGCCATCCGTATTGGCTCCCGATAAAGTAATTCGCGATGGCGGCGATCACGAAGCCGATGTAATAGCCGGTGTGCATCAGACATACGCCCCAGGTACGCCGCTGCTCGGGCCATTCTTCCGAAACCAGGGACGCGCCGATGGACCATTCGCCGCCGATGCCGACGCCGGCCATAAATCTGACAAATGCGAGTGACCAGACGTTGTGACACAGGGCGGCCATCAGGGTGAACAATGAAAACCAAAGGATGGAGAACATCAAGGTCCGGGCGCGCCCAAACCGGTCGGCCACCGGTCCCCAGACCAGCGCCACGCCCCAGCCGATCATGAAGAGGGCGAACAGCAGGCCGCTGTAGTAGCCCACGTTGGCTGTGGTGGCGGCAATGCCGGAGCTCGGCAATACGTCGCGCAAGGCGGGCACCAGCACGAGGGAAAAGATGAACGAATCCATTCCGTCCATGGTCCAGCCGCCCCAGGCGGCCCAGAAAGCTCGCTTTTGGCCCGATGTAAGGGGGACGCTCGGGACCTGTGGCGCAACGGCAGGTTTGATCATGAAAGAAATTCCGCTGGTAAGTGATTACATCATCGGACGCCCCAGAAATCAAGATATTCTTCGTGACGCGGGCGTGGCTCTTAGGAACCATTGACACGTTTCGGACGGCGGTGATATAACAGGCCCAGTCAATTTCTAACCTCGCCGGTGCGGCGGAAAAGGTCGGGTGCGATGAAAAAGCTGACGAGTTCATTTGCTTGCGTTGCAGGTTGCCTGTTGCTGTCCATTTCACTCTGGGCGCATCATGGCCAGGCCGGATACAATACCACGGCGACGGTCACGGTCAATGGAACGCTCACAGATTTCAAGTTTGTAAATCCGCACTCGATCGTGAGTATAGATGTGAAGAACGATCAGGGCGCCACAGAAGCCTGGCAGGGCGAACTTACCAGTCCGAATCACTTGATCCGGGCCGGTTGGGAAGCAACCACGTTAAAGCCGGGCGACAAAGTAAACATGACCGGCTATCGAGCCAAGAGCGGCGCCAATTCCATGTGGATCACCAAGATTTCGGTCAATGGGGAAGAACTGAAGATGGGTGCGGGGAATTAGAATGCGACTACGCAGCACGTCCTTGTTGCCGGCCCTGGCGGCCACTCTGGCTTTTTCGTCTCTCGCATTCGGGCAGGCGGCCGATGCAGGGAAGTCTTCGGGCGATACGCCGAATCTCTCGGGAGTCTGGAACGTGAGAGGCTCGCCGACCACTCGATATTTGTCCTGGGGCTTCAGCAAAGACGAGCCACCCATGACTCCCTGGGCCGAAGAGAGATTCAAAGCCACCAAGCCGTCCTTCGGGCCGCGCGCGGTAGAAGATTCGAACGATCCCGTGAATCCCACCACGCTCAGCGCCGTGGGCTGCTTTCCCCCCGGAATGCCCCGTTTATATTTGCAGCCATTTCCGATGGAAATCGTGCAGGTGCCAGGGCGGGTGATCATGCTGTTCGAGTTCAACCACTTCATCCGCCAGATTTTCACCGACGGGCGAAAGCACAATACGGCTCTCGGACCCACGTGGCTGGGAGACTCGATCGGACATTGGGAGGGCGACACGCTGGTTGTCGATACTATCGGCTTCAACGACAAGACCTGGCTGGATCGCGCCGGGCACCCCCACAGCACCGAACTGCATCTGGTGGAGCGCCTCCGGCGGGTGGACGAAAAGACGCTGCAGGACGACCTCACCATCGAAGACCCGATCGCGTACACCAAGCCTTGGGGCGGCCAGATCACGTTTCAGTTGCGTCCCACCTGGAACATCACCGAGATGGTTTGCGAAGACAACGTCAATTTTGACGAATTCTTGAAAAACGAAGCCAAACCGAAGAAGTAGCGGTCGCAAGTTATCGGTTTCACCACTGCTTCAATCGAGCGATGTTCTATCTTCCGCAGAAGCGCTTGACATCGTCGCACATTAGTCATACAGTGTTTGGGTAATGGCAGCGCCAGCCGTCGAAATCAAGGAAATAACGAAGACTTTTGACAACGTAACGGCGGTGGATCGTCTTTCGCTTTCCGTTCCAGAAGGGTCGGTTTATGGATTCATCGGGCCCAATGGTTCGGGTAAATCGACCACGATGCGGATGATCGTCAATATCATTCATCCGGACTCCGGCGCCATTCGGGTGTTCGGGCAAGAGCGAAGCGGCACGCGATCCGGCGAAATCGGATATCTTCCCGAAGAGCGCGGTGTTTACCGGAAAATGCAGGTGCGTGCGCTGCTCGAATTTCATGGCAAACTGCGCGGCGGACGCAATGTTGGCCCGGAAGTGAATGCCTGGCTCGATCGGCTGGGTTTGGCTAAGTTCGCGGATAGCAAAGTGGAAGCGCTGAGCAAGGGCATGAGCCAGAAGGTGCAGTTCATCGCTACGGTGGTGCCGGAGCCGAAGCTGCTGATCCTGGACGAACCGTTCACCGGCCTGGACCCGGTGAGCGCGGATTCCATTCGGGGCGCGATCCTTGAAATGCGGTCGCGGGGGTGCACAATCATTCTGAGCACGCACGATATGGGCGTCGCGGGGAGCCTGTGCGATTCGATTTTCATGATTTTTCGCGGCAAGAAGGTGCTCGACGGAACGCTCGCGGCCATTCAGGCGAGTTATGGCAGCGACACCATCCGCGTGGAAGTGGAAGGCGGCGGCTCGGCGTTGGGCGACGCGTTGGGCAACCTGCCCGGCATCGAAAGGATCAAAGACATGGGCCAAGTGCAGGAATTGCGCATGGGGGAAGGGTGCGATCCACAGCGAGTGCTGCACACGCTTGTAGATCGGACGAAAGTGGTTTCGTTTTCCGTGGTGAAGCCTTCGCTGCACGATATTTTTGTGCGTATCGCGGGGCCGCAACCCGAGGAGGCGGCTGTGGCAACCAATGCTGAATAGAACGCTGCTCATCGCGCAACGCGATTATTTGCAAATCGTGCGGAGCAAAGCATACTTGGTTGGGCTGATCTTCCTGCCGCTGTTCTTTGGCGGTTCGTTTCTTATTTTGCCGCTGGCGGGCCGGGCAGACGCGAAGGAGCATCGCATTGCGATCGTGGATGAAACGGGCGTCGCCGCGGCCGCCGTGATTCGGGCGAGTGAAGACGCAAACCGCAAGGCGACGAACACGTCCGGCGCCGGGCTTCAGGCGGCGACGCGCTACGTCTACGAGGAAGTGAAGCCGGAGACCGACCATGCGGCGCAACTTTTATCGCTGGCCAATCGCATTCGTAGCGGCGAGTTGTATGCCGCCGTCGACATTGCTCCAGAGGCTCTCGAACCATCCGAGGATCCGAAGCAGGAACTGGTT
>JBKQHJ010000111.1:0-26223 GCA_052148835.1 Bryobacteraceae bacterium | reverse complement strand
CCGAACGACGGAGGGGAAGGGCAAACGGTGCAGGTTGTCGTCACCGGCAGCCAGACTCACTTCGCCTCGGGAGTCACCAGCGCCTCGTTCGCCGGCGGGATCTCTGTTACCGGCATCACGGTGCAGAAGGCCTTGAATGAGGATGACGTCGCGCGCACGGCCAAGCACGTTTGCGCCATGTTGAAGCTGGAACTGGACGACCTTCGCAAGGCCGCCCTCCTGTCTTTAATGGTCCGTCTGGCCGGAAAGCGCAAATTCGATCCTATCGCCGGCTACATCCTTCAAAACCGGAAGGTTTTCGTAACCGGCCGGGGTTGACAAGTATCCTAAAGAAGAGCAGGATTTATCTAAGGAGCTTTGCAATGCGCTTCCTGTCGGTCGGTTTGTCTTTTGGCGTTCTGGCGGCGGGTTCCCTTTGGGCCCAGGCCGTGATTTCAACCCATTCGGGCGTTGTCCAATACGTGGAGGGCCATGCCTTCCTCGCCGACAAGCCGGTGGAACCGAAATTCGGCCAGTTTCCCGACATCAAAGAGAACCAGGAGTTTCGCACCGAAGACGGCCGGGCTGAGATCCTGCTTACTCCGGGCGTGTTCCTGCGGATCGGCGAGAACAGCTCCATCCGGATGCTGTCCACCCGCCTGACGGATACACGGGTGGAAGTGCTCTCAGGATCGGCCATAATCGAGAGCAACGAAATGCCCAAGGACAACGGGATCGAGCTGGTTTACAAGAAAGAGTCGATGCGCTTGGTAAAGCAGGGCCTGTATCGCGTGGATACGGAACCGGCGCACTTCCAAGTGTACGAAGGTGAAGCTGTGGTCACCGATGCCTCGGGCCAATTGACGCTTCGCTCCGGCAAGCAGACCAATCTCGCAGGCGTATTGATGGCTGAGAATTTCGACCGCAAGCCCGACGATCAGGACGCTTTGTATCGCTGGAGCGATCGCCGCGCCAGTTACGTCGCGCAAGCGAATGTGGTGGCGGCGACAGCGGCGGGAAGCAGTTCGGGCAGCTATGGCAGCGGATACGGTGGTTACGGTGCCTATGATTTGGCCGGGCTGGGCGGCGGGTATGGTGGGCTGGGTTATGGTGGCCTGGGTTATGGTGCCCTGGGTTATGGCGGCTTGGGATATGGTGGGTTAGGATTCGGCGGCTTCGGCTACAACCCGGCGTTCTTGGGTGGTTGGGCGTTCAATCCGATCTTCGGAATGTACACCTATCTGCCTTATTCAGGATTCGGCTATAGCCCGTTCGGTTACACCTACTACAGCCCGAATACTGCCGTCTACGCTCCGTATTATGGCGGAAGCGGATACACCTACGGCGGACGCGGCGCTTCTGGGGAGAGCCCAACGGGTCGTTTAGCTGCTGCTAGCCGATTTGGATCTGTCGTCTCTCATCGGGGCGCTAGCAGTGGATTGACGGCCAGCGCGCGATCGTTCGGCGGCGGCCATGCAGCATCCTTTAGCGGTGGTGGACACGCCTCGTTCGGCGGCGGCGGTCACAGCGGCGGCGGCCACCGGTAACACCGCCGTCACTTACTTCTACTTCAAGTTCTTCTCGAAGAAATCGGCCAGCGTATCGAGCAGTTGCTTGCGCACCGGCCCGGTCACTCCGTGGCTCTTCTCGGTGTAAATCACCGTATCGAAAATCTTCCCGGCTTGTTCCAGAGCATCGGTCATCTGTAGCGTATTCTGAAATAGCACGTTGTCGTCTTCGATATTGTGGACGATCAGCAGCTTGGCTTTGAGCTTGGCCGCATAATCCACCGGCGAGCTGGCGCGGTACCCTTCGGCGTTCTCCGAAGGAAGCCCCAAGTAGCGTTCGGTATAGATGGTGTCGTAATTGCGCCAATTCGTAACCGGAGCGCCCGCGATACCGGCGCGAAAAACTTCGGGCGCGTTCAGCAGGGAGTACAGCGTCATAAACCCACCGTAGCTCCAGCCGTAGATTCCCACCCGCGCTGGATCGACGAAGCCCTGCGCGACCAAGTAGTGGACGCCTTCCAACTGATCGGCCAGCTCGGCCTTCCCGAACCGGCGATAGAGCGGCGTCTCGAACGCATGCCCGCGTCCCGACGAACCGCGATTATCCAGTTGCCAGACCGCGAAGCCCCGCGTCGCCAGGACCTGAGCCCAATTCGCCCCCTGCCAGGAGTTCACAACCTCTTGCGCATCGGGGCCGCCGTACACCATCACAACCGCTGGATATTTTTCACCGGCGCGAAAGTTGGCGGGCTTGATCAGGCGGCCATAAAGCAGCTTGCCGTCCTGAGTTTTGATTTGCACCGTCTCCGCGGGCTGGATCGCATACTGATCGGGAATCAGCCGATTGGCCGCGCGAAACCCAGCCATCTTTTCACCGGCGATGGAAACGACGTCCCTCCGCGGCGGTTCGGTGAGCGACGAGAAAGTGTCCAGATAGCAATCCACAGTGGGCGAGATCGAGATCTCGTGCGTGCCCGGCTCATGGCTGATACGAGTGCGATCTTTCCCGTTCAATTTGACCGAATAAAGCTCTCTATCTAAAGGACTTGTTTCGGTGGAAACAAAGTAAACCTTTTGCTGAGATTCGTCGACTCCCGCTAGTTGGGTCACCTCCCAATTGCCTTCAGTGAGGCGCTTTCGCTGCTGCCCTGCCAACGAGTAAAGATACAGATGGCGAAACCCGTCCCGCTCGCTGCCCCACAGGAACTCGTCTTGGCCGACAAAGCGAAACAAGTCGTTTTGGTTGATCCAGTAAGGGTCTGTTTCGGAAAGGATCGCATGAGAGACGCCTGAGCCGACGTCGGCAAGAAACAAATCCAGGTGGTTCTGGACGCGATTCATCCTTTCGATGGCCAGCCGCGTGGAATCGGGCGCCCAATGGACACGGGCAATCAGAAACCCGCGGGGCTCGCCCAGATCCATCCAGCGGGTGGCGCCTCCCGCTGCGGCAACCACGCCCACCCGCACGTCCGCGTTGGCAGTGCCGGCTTGCGGATACCGTTCGGGCTCGGCCACCGCGCGCAACCCAGTAAGCGACACCTGCGGATAGACGAATTCGCGCGCAATATCGAATTGCATGTAGGCGATGTGTTTGGAATCGGGCGACCACCAGTAAGCCGTGCTCAGGTCCAACTCTTCGGGATAAACCCAATCCAGTTCGCCATTCAGCAGCGTTGCGCTGCCGTCGTCGGTAAGCCGCGAAACCTGGAGCGTGGCAATTTCGAGCGTATACAGATCGTGGCCCCGGCGGAATGCCACGCGTGCGCCGTCGGGAGAAAGCTTGGGATCGTTTTCGGCCTCGGGCGTGGCCGTGAGTTGTTCCCAAGTGCCCGAGTCGAGCGAAAACAAAAACAGGTCGCCGCGCACGGCCAGTAACAACTGCTTGCCAGACCGACTCCACTCCAGGCTTTCGTCGGCGACATGGCGATTCTGCCAGTCGAATCGCGCCGGCTCGGGAACCGGCACCGCGGCTTTTTCGAGCGGCGCGAGCGACAGCAGCGTCTTCTCCGATTTCGGGGCGATGTCGTACAGCATCACCTCGCTCCCGTGAAAATACGCGAAGCGCTTTCCATCGGGTGCCCATACCACCTCCGGCGCTGGATTTTCCTGAGTTTGCTGGACCACCGTGTCGATGGTGATGGGCTTCTTCTGCCCGAAAAGCGAAACCGTCACAAGGCTGGTGAAAAAGATGGCGCGAACCGACACTTGCTGTGATTGTAGCGCTACAGGCCGGCGTGCAGCGCTTTTAGCGGACCCCCCAGCCGCGCTTCGGCGCCCGGCCGGTCATTCAACCGGTACACCGACGCTCGGCTGGTTCCGTACAACTCACGAAACGCGCCCGATTGCATGGCTTCCGTTAGACCGTGCGTTCCTCTGGCGTTCAGATCGCGATAAAAATCGTCGGGCGTCAGCAGCAAATAATCGAGCTGGTAGCCGCGCGCGAAATCGGCCATGGAACCCATCAGCTTGTCGATACCCCGGTCGTCCGAGTGATAGAGAAATTTCGGCGGAATGGGCAGGCGGCAAGCTTTGTGTCCCGTATAAAGGAACATCACGGGATCCTGGTAGGCGTACACACTGGCGTCGCGTGGAACATTGTGCGCGATCCAATCATAAGCCCGTTCGCGCGCTTCGAAATCCACTCGATAGTTCGCGAAAAGATCCGGGATGACATGCACCAGCCCGAAGACGGTACAGAAAATGCCGAATGCGGCCAGCCCAGCCAGAAGCGTTCCGAATCCGGCGACAGCCACGCGATCGCCGAAGGCTGGTTTCGACCACGCGGTCCGCAATGTGCCGCATAAATTGCGCGCCTCCGTGGCCAAGCCCGCGAGCAAGAGCGGATACAGCGGGAAAACGAAGCGCTGATCCGGCGGAAAATGCCACACCAGCAGAATCGCCGTCATGCCCAGCGCAGCCACCGGATATTGCAACGCGCGCGTCCGCTTCGCCAGGCGAACGCATCCGGCGATGGCGGCAATCGCAATCACTCGCTCCAAATGCTTCGAGCCGTACGGAAGGTCGAAGATCAGCAGCTTCCCCGCCCCCTGCAAAAACCCGTCCAGGTTGTACCAGACCACCAGCGGCAGGTCGTGCGGCGGGACATTGTAGAGCTGATAGCCGGTGTAATTGGTGTAGTACAGCGTCACCAGATCCCAGGCGTGCGTCAGGTGCCGCGCCACCCACCATTGCCATCCCGCCACCGCCGGGAGCATCACGGCGAAGAACAGCGCGGCTTTGGCGAATCGCTTCCGCAGCAGGAGGCACAACGGGACCGTGATCAGCAGCGGCAGCGCGATCGATTTCGCTAAGTAAGCGAGCGCCGCGCAAATGCCGGCCATCACTGCAACCCATCGTGGCGCTTCCGGCCGCATCGCACGCTCTGCGAGAATCAGGCTGGCCAAGAGCAAAGCTGTGAAAAGCAGCTCCGGCATCAGCGAAAAACTAAATACCACGACAACCGGACTGAGCGCCGCGATCGATAGCAGAACAGTTCGTTCCCGCAAACTGAATCCGTATTCGCGCAGCAAGAGCCAAAGAGCAGCCAGAAAAAGCGGCGCCAGCAGCCAGGCAAACAGCGTGGCCAGCGGAAGATTCGCGGGAAATTGCGGATTGAGTTTCCAAATCCCGGCCAACAGCGCCGGATACAGCGGCGGATACTTGGTTTGGTACGGCTCGCCGGGCAAGCTCTGGATGCGATATCCGTCGCCCGTCGCCAGGCTCCGCGCCGAGACCCAGTAGATGCTGTCGTCGTGATAGAAGCCTAGATGCGGCATGTCCCGGAGCGTCCAGGCCAAGTAGGCCGACGGCGCCAGCGCGGCTCCCATCAGCGCGATAACGATCAGCCTGTTCGCCATGTGCCTGCCCGCCAATCGCTAATTGCCAATCGCAGTCCCCTAAGCATCCATCCTGAACTTATCAGTAAGGGCCTTGGTTACCAATCGGGGATTCACCTGAGTCTCCAAGGTATTCTTGAGAGGATGAAACTCACCTTTTGGGGCGCGGCGCGAGAGGTCACCGGATCCATGCATCAATTGACCATCGGCGACCAATGCTATCTGCTGGATTGTGGCGAATACCAGGGCCACAGAAAGGAAGCCGCGGAACGCAACAGGCGTTTCCCGTTCCCCTGCAAGGACGTCTCCGCGGTGATGCTGTCGCATGCCCACATCGATCACAGCGGCAATCTCCCCCTGCTGGTGAAGAACGGATTTAACGGGGCGATCTATACCAGCCCGGCCACGGCCGACCTGTGCCGCCCCATGTTGCGGGATGCCGCATCGATCCAGGAACACGATGCCGTGTTCTTGAATAAGCGGAACCTGCGCCGCAAATCGCTGAACGTCGTCCCCGCCATTCCGACCGACGAAGTTGTGGAGCCTCTTTACACCACCGACGACGCCGAGGCCACCTTCCCGCTTTTCCGTCCCGTGGCCATGCATACGCCTACTCAGATCGGCCCAGGAATCGTTTATCAATCGTTCGAAGCGGGGCATATTTTCGGATCCACCACCATGCTGCTCGAGCTCGAGTCCGGCGCCCAAAAGGTCCGCCTCGGCTACACGGGCGACTTGGGGCGCCCCGGGCTGCCCATCATTCGCGATCCCGAGCCGCTGCCTCAGGCCGATTACCTGATCATGGAAAGCACCTACGGCAACCGGGTCCACGAACCCATCCAGTCGGTCGCGACGAAACTGGCCGAGATCGTGAACCGGACTTATCGCCGAGGCGGGAAGATCATTGTTCCGGCCTTTGCCGTAGGACGAACCCAGCAGTTGGTGCTGATACTGCACGAACTGATCCAGGCCAATGCCATCCCCAAATTCCCGATTTTTGTCGACAGCCCCCTGGCCGTGAACGTCACCGAAGTATTCCGCGAGCACCCGGAGCTCTACGACCAGGAAGCCAGCGTATTTCTGGCCAACCACGGCGATCCGTTCGGCTTTCAATTGCTCACCTATGTACGGGATGTGAACCAATCGAAAGCCCTCAACGATCTGCGCGGGCCGTTCATGATCGTCTCCGCTTCCGGGATGTGTGAAGGCGGTCGCGTGCTGCATCACTTGAAGAACAACATAGGCGATCCGCGCAACACCATCCTTCTCACCGGCTACCAGGCCGAAAATACGCTAGGCCGGAAGATTGAAGAGCAACCGGACGAAGTGCCAATTTTCGGCGAACCGATGCGATTGCGCGCCGAAGTTCAAAAGCTCGATGCTTTGAGCGGCCATGCGGACCGGGAAGAGATGCTGGCCTGGATGAAGCCGATCGCCAGTGGTCTGAAGAAGGTCTTCCTGGTCCATGGGGAAGCCGAGCAACAGGCCGCATTCGTGACCGCCATCCGCGACCGCTACGGACTGGACGCGGTGGCCCCGGAGCGCGGTCAGAGTTTTGATCTGTAAATGCGTACTAGACCCAAAGTACTCTTTCGCCTTAGACGCTTCTAATGTAGGGTAAGGCGAATGGCTGAGACGGATGCTGTTGCGCAGGAACGTATCCCCCTAAATCAGCTTCTTTGGCACTATTCGTATCTGCAAGTGCTTGATTTTTTGACGACGATTGCGTTTCTCGTGAACGGAGTCCGGGAAGGCAATCCGTTGGTTAGGCTGGCCCTGACCATCGGATACAATCCGATCGGAAGCCTGCTCGTGGTGAAGTTCCTGGCGATGCTGCTCGGATTCTACTGCTGGCGCGTGGGCAAGCGCCAACTGCTTTCGCGAATCAATCTGCTCTTCGCGTTCCTAGTCGCCTGGAATCTGGTAGCCCTGATACTGAGCAGCGTTCGGCCTACTTAGTCGGCAACATCACCGTATTACTATCCACGCCGTTAATGCTCACCAGCAGCGGGACGGACGTACCGCTCGGCAGTCCGCTAGGCACTTGAAAGTCCGTCGCGACCATGCCGGTGTAACCCGGCGCCGCAGTGGACTTGGACGTTACCTTTGCCCCAGCCAGAGACAGGTCCACGGAGTCAGCGACCGCTGGAGGCGGATTGGGCGGGAAGAACCCGTCAAAGATGGGCGTCTGATAGGGACCAAATCCGGTGCCGAGGAATGAGATGGTCTCCCCCGCGGCTGCCGGACTGCTGGTAGTCACCAGGGAGCCGTCCGCATGGAACGCCATCGCATAGGCCGTCGATCCGACAGTGTAGAAGAACAAGCCAGGGGCGTCGCGCGCCACCGTCAAAGTTCCCGTGATTTCGGGTTGGCCCGTGTTCTGGACGTCTAATGTATAGTTGCCATCCGGCAAATTCGAAGGAAGCTGTGCATTAATCTGCTGTGGCGATACAAAAAGCAGCGGAAGGATCGCGCCATTGATCGTCACGGTGGTGCCCGCGATGGTCTGCGCCAACGGATTTACGGGACCAACCTGCACAACCGACGCCAGGCTCTGCCCGAAGATGGAAATAATCGATCCCGGGGCCACTGCGGTGCTGGGTGTCTGGCCCACGCCATTCAGAATTCCCGCCGGAGCGATGTAGGGCACCGTGATCATATTCGCCATGATGCTTTCCGGAGCTGTGAGGGTCACCGATCCGGAGGGATAGCTACCCGACAGGTCTCCAGTCCAATGGCCGAACTTGAATCCCGGATTCGGCACCGCCGTCACACTCACTTGGGTGCCTTGCGTATAGAACATGTCGCTCGAAGAGGGTGAGAATTTGAAAGCGGAGCCATTGCCCGGAGTCGAGTTTGCGCTCAACTGGTAAAGAGTCCTGTAGCTTACGCCGACGGTCGCAAAATTCTGACTGACCGTGATTACGTGATTGGACGCTCCGCCGTCAGACCACGAACCGAAGTCCAGCCGCGCTCCTGTACCCATCGGAATCTGCGTGGGCGCCGTTACCTGGAATGTCGCACCCGATTGGCGGTCCACGTTGCACGGGGTTACGCACTTGGCGCCGTCTACCTGCAGCGTCAAACCAGAAGGCGAGCTTTGAACCACTACCCGGCTCAGTTCACTATAGTTGGCGGTCGCCCGATACCCGGTCGTGGCCATGCTCGCAGCCACCGTAATGGTCTGCGACGGGGCGGTTTGATTGGACCAGCCTTGGAACGTGTAAACCCGTCCGTTGGACCCGGTCTGCGTTGCCGCCGCAGTTACTTGATGCGTTGTCCCGACTCCCCAAACGAAGTCATAGGATGCGTAGTTCGGGTTTCCATCTACGGTGAGTTGCAGACCAACCGGCGATGTCAACAGCGATACTTGTGCGCCCTGAACGTAGTCCGCAATCACGGTAGCAGGTACTCTGGGGTTGTTGCTCACCTGGTAGAGCCCGTTCTGTTGGATGCCGTTGCTCCACTCGCTAAAGACCCACCAGTTGCCGGTGTGGTCTAATTGCGGAGTTACTCCGCTGACGAAATGAATGGATCCCGGCACGAAATCGAAATCGCCGAAGCACAGTGGAGGAAAGCCAAGCTGCACGATGGCTGGAAGTGTTTCATTGTCCGGACAAGCCGGCGCGTCCGCTATGGTGCGCGTAGGCACTGGCGTATGATCCACCAGCACCTGCAGTCCGGGAGGCGATGTTTCGAAAGACACGCGCTCGGCGGGCACAAACATCGGAATAATTTCGACTGGACTATTGACCGTTACGCTGGTGAGAAACGGTGTGGGTGCGGTGTTATTGATGGACCAACCAGTGAACGCATACCCGGGGTATGGATAGGCATTCAAAGGCTCAGTAGTGCCGGCTTGAATATATGCGATAACCGATCCCCAGAAGCATCCCTTTCCGATATACACAACGCCGGGGCTGGATTGTCCGATGGGAATCCCTCCGGGAGCGGCGCAAACCGGTTGAGGAGCAGACGAGTTGCTAGGGACGGGCGTATAGTAATTCACGGTTACTCGATAGAAGACTGTCACCTCCGCCGTGAAGGAGGTGATTGCTGGATCCGCGGTGATTACCTGAATCGGAGCGGCGTTCGGCTGGACGAGTGAGTTGTTGTCCTCCCAGCCGTTTAAGCTGTATTCGACCGAACCGTCGGGAGATGTTTGAATGTTAGTGGCAGTATTGGTCCCGACGGGCGTGTCAGTGATAAACACTACATAGTGGGTACTACCTGTCGGCCAAATAAAATTCGCCGCTTGGTTGTAGATTGTGCCATCTACTTGAAATCGGGCGCCCGATGGACTCGAGGAGATGGTGATCGAGGTCGCCGTTTGCGCCTGCAAGCACCACCCACCCAGGGAAAAGAGTAACAGTAGAGATAGCCGGTTCATAGAGAACACCGTTAATTACATCGACCGTAGTACGGGAAGCCTTTAGGTAGTATCAAAGGGCCAAACGAAGGCCGATCCTTCGCCCAGCCGGTGGGATACGGCACCTTTGGGTGGCCCACGCGTATCTGTTTCTTAGAGATGGCCGGGAGGGCCGGGCGCCGTCGACGTGATAAAATCCATCCCGGGATGAAAAATCTGAACTTCCGTGGCCCCGCGCTCCCCGCCGCCGCGCTCCTGCTCTGGTCCGCTTACTTAGTTTCCGCGCAGGATGGCGCAGCCATCTACCAGCGAAGCTGCGCGCCTTGTCACGACCACGGTGCCGATCGCGCGCCCACCCGCGAAGCCCTGCACGCTATGTCGCCCGAGCGCGTGCTGGCGGCCATGGAATCCGGGCCCATGATCTCGATGGCCAACCGGCAATCAGCCGCCGGCCGCCGCGCTATTGCCGAGTTCGTCACCGGCAAGTCGTTCGCGCACCCCGTCGACACCGCGCCTTCAGCCGCCGCCATGTGTACCGCCTCCGCGCCCGAGTTCGGCGATCCATCGTCGGCGCCGCAGTGGAACGGCTGGGGCCAGAACCTGCTCAACACACGCTTTCAGAGCGCCGCCCAAGCCGGGCTTACTGTAACGGATCTCAGCCATCTGAAGATCAAATGGGCCTTCGGATTTCCCGAAACGTTGGACGCTAACGCGCATCCCGCCATCGCAAACGGGCGCATCTTTATCGGCAGCACGTCCGGCACGGTCTATTCGTTGGACGCGGCGTCGGGCTGCATTCGCTGGTACTTCAACGCCGACCGCGGCGTGCGCTCGGCCATCAGCATCGGCCGCATCCAAACCGACTCCGGCGCGCGCTATGCCGCATTTTTCGGCGACGGCGCCTCGTTTGCCTACGCGGTGGATGCCAACACCGGCAAACAGATTTGGAAGACCAAGGTGGAAGACTTCCCGGCCGCGCGCATCACCGGCTCGCCGATTTTCTACAGCAGTCGCCTCTACGTTCCCGTGGCGTCGGGCGAAGAGGGCGCTGGCGCGTCGCCGGATTATGAGTGCTGCCGATTCCGCGGCAGCATGGTCGCCCTCGATGCTTCCACCGGCAAACAGATCTGGAAGACGTACACCATCCCCGAAGAACCGCATAAAACAACCAAGAACAAAATTGGAACGCAGCTGTGGGGACCCTCCGGCGCGCCCATCTGGAGCAGCCCCTCCATCGACGTTAAGCGCAACGCGATCTATGCCACCACCGGCGACAACTACAGCGATCCCACCAGCCGCCTGAGCGACGCCTTCATGGCCTTCGATCTCGACACCGGCAAGATCCTATGGTCTCGCCAGATGACGGCCTCGGATGCCTATACGTCAGCTTGCCGCATCGCCGATAAAACCAATTGCCCCGAATCGAACGGCCCCGATTTCGACTTCAGCTCCGGACCCATTCTGGTGACGCTCGGGAACGGAAAGCGCGCGCTGGTGGCGGGACAAAAGTCCGGGCTGGTGCATGCCGTCGATCCCGACAATCAAGGCGAACTGTTGTGGAGCGTGCGCGTCGGCCAGGGCGGCACCAACGGCGGCGTGCAATGGGGCTCGGCCACCGACGGCACCAACGTCTATGTGGCGTTGGCGGACCTGGGCCGCGTGGTGGTTCCTTATAGCCTGAGCACCGATGTCGACCCCAAGCGCGGCGGCGGGATGTTCGCCTTGAGCCTGGCGGACGGCAAACGGGTCTGGTACACGCCGCCTGTTCCGTGTGGCGATCGCAAACGGTGTAGTCCAGCGCAATCGGCCGCTGTGACCGCGATTCCTGGCGTGGCATTCTCAGGCTCTGTAGACGGGCATCTGCGCGGCTATTCGACTAAGGACGGCTCGGTGATCTGGGATGTCGATACGATCCAACCGTACAAGACCGTCAACGGAGTGGAGGGGCACGGCGGCTCGATGGACGGTCCTGGCCCGGTGATCGCCGGCGGCATGCTCTTCGTCAACTCGGGCTACGCGGCCGGCGGCGGCATGCCCGGGAACGTGCTGCTCGCGTTTTCGGTGGACGGTAAGTAATTGCGGTTATCGGGTCGCTGCTTCGCAGTCATCGGCCTCGGCTACCTGCCGCCGTGGACCGTGAACGCGGGCTTCATCACCGGCGACGAAACCACGCTCATCGTCGATACCGGCGCGAACTCGACCGCGGCATCCACCATTCATGGTTATGCTTCCACTGCCCGCCCCTCGAACCGGCTGCTGGTTCTCGACACCGAGCGCCACTTCGATCACGTCGGCGGCAACGGCTACTTCCGCGATCTCGGCCTCGATGTGTACGGGCACGCGAGCATTCAACGAAACGACGACGAGTTTCGCGCGGAGATGTCGGATTTCAACAACGAGATCTCGAATGCGGCGCGCCGTTCGCGCCACGAATCGAAAGTCTTCTATTATGGAACGCGATTGGCCAACCCCAATCATCCGATCACCGAAGACTCTCGCATGGATCTGGGCAATTGTGAAATCGATATTTTGCTGACGCCCGGCCACACGCCCGGCAACATCTCGGTCTACGTTCCCGCGGACGAAGTTTTGTACTGCGGCGATTGCCTGGTCAATGGCTATCTGCCGAATCTCGATGCCGGTTCGGTCGCCGACTGGCTGGTCTGGCTCAATTCTCTCGTCCGCATCGCCGACCTTGCCCCGCACACCATCGTTCCCGGCCATGGACCCGTAGCAAAAGGCGAAGAAGTGCCGCGCTTGATCGCCAGCGTACGCGCAGTCTTGGAGCAATCCATCGCGACAGGCCAGTCGCCAACTCGCTAGTTGCCAGTTGGAATAATGCCCGCGTTCTCCACCATCAAAATCACCGTGCGTTCCTTCGCGCGCGTGCGATGAACCACGCCTTTCGGAACCACAAATCCCTGCTGCGGTTTCAAGGCGACGGTTTTACCTTCCAGGTCAATCAAAAGCTCACCGTCGACCACATAGAAAAACTCATCGTCGTCATCGTGCTTGTGCCAGTGATACTCGCCCTGAATGACGCCCATACGGACCACGGAATCGTTCACTTGGCACAGCGTCTGGTTGTACCACTTGTGCGGCGCGGCGTCGGCAAGCGCCTTCGTATCGATGAGTTCGAGCGGCCCGTGCAGAACATTCAACCGCGTGTCGTAAGGATAGGTTTCCGTGGCCATGACTTTATGCTTTTGCTAGCACCGTCCCGTAGCCCTTGGCCTGCCCGCTCAAGCCCAGTAACCGGACGCTGGCCCACAGCGCGTGCGGCGTGCTCGATACCACCGGCACTTTACAGCGCTTCTCGAGCGGCACGATCAGCTCCAGCGTTTTCAGGGCGCCGCAGGAAATCACCAGCGCTTCGGATTTCGGCGCGCCTTCCTGTACGCTCGCGCTGAAATTGAGCAACTCGTCCGGCGTCACCGGTCCGCGATCGGCGAAGTTCACGATGCCGAGCCCCTTCACCGACACGACTTCGAATCCCGATTCTTCCAGGAACACCTTTAGCCGATGGCTCACGTCTTCGTCGTATGCGGTGGCTACGGCGACCTTGCGCGCGTTCACGGCTTTCAATCCTTCGACGATTCCGGTGCTCATCGTCGTCGATGGCAGCCCCGTGGCTTTCGTCACGTTCACTTTCAACTGATGCTCATACTCGGCGCCCTTGTAAAACGTGAGCGACGTCCCCATCACCGAGATCGCGTTCGATCCCTCCTTGGCCAGCTTCTGGGCCGCGGGCAAGATGCGGCCGAACACGCGGTCGTACTCTTCCGCCGTCATCTTCTGCAGGCCCACGCCTTCGGCCAGGAACCGGATGCCGGCCGGATAAAGCTCCGTCGCTTCCGGAGGGACCGGATAGTTCGCCGGAGGAAAGATCATGCCGAGCGTGGGAACGTCCGCGCGCCCGAGCATCGCGCCCACCGCGCCCGCGGAAGCAATCTGCAGGAACTGGCGCCGGGAGTTGGTCATCGAGTCACCTCTCCAAGCAGTATAATCCCGCGATCGGCGCTGAGGGTGAATATGACGCTAGCCGCGCACGTCGATGCGGCTGCTGCAAAAGCGGACCGTACCGGCTACCCCGTGGCCAAACTTGGTGGCCGGCCAGAACTTCATGAAGAGCAAGCTGTTCTCGATACTGCGCCGCACTTTTTCGCTCTGCTCGCCGGGCGCGCTCACGATAGTGAAGTCGACGACTTGCCCCTGGTCGTCGAGCTGCAAATCCACGACGGCGTCTCCATTATTGGCGAAAGCGAGGGGCACTGTATACTTCAGCATCGGCTGGGTGGCCAGCATGGTGGGTACGTCGCCGGACACGCTCATGGCGAATGTCGACTTGAACATAGGCACGAAAATGCTGAACAGAAACACGGCCGAGCACAGGCCGCCGACGGCCGGCAACGCCAGGGGCCGCATCAGATTGCGCAGCGAAAATTCCACCCGATCGCACCAGCGGCGCCAGGGGCTGACACCGCTGAAGGACTCCATCCGTACCTTGGAAGCAACCACTCGCAGACGCGTGGTCAAATCCGGCGGCGGTACGCGCTTGGGAAGCGACCGCAGTTTTTCACGCAACTCAGCGTAGCGCTGCGATTCGAGCGCGCACTCACGGCAAACGTTCAGGTGGCGCTTCAGCAGGCGCCGCTCCTCGGCCGACACCGCGCCGTCCAAGTAATCCGAGACTCGATCTTTCACGCTCGCGCACTCCATACTATTCCGTCAGCGGCTGGCCGGAAAGCGTGGACGAAGACCATCGCACGCTCGATTCCACATCCAACCGCCCCTCCAAAATCTTTCGCAATGCCTCGCGCCCACGCAAAATGCGCGATTTCACGGTCCCGAGCGAAACGTCCAGAACCGTCGCGATGTCTTCGTAGTTCAGGTCTTCGATATCGCGCAACACCACCGCCGCGCGAAACTTCGGATTCAGCTTTTCCAGAGCCTGCTCCACCAGCGCGCGCGTCTCGTGATCGGCCGCCTGCTCGAAAGGCGAGCGCCCGGGGTCCGCCATGCCTCCGGCGTAACTTGCCGTTTCTTCCTCCGAACCGAGTGCTACTTCCTGCCGCTGGTGCCGGCAAAACCAGCGCCGGTGATTGTAGGCTTCGTTCACCGCGATGCGGTAAATCCAGGTCTTCAAGCTGCTGTTGCCGCGGAATGAGCCGATGTTGCGGAATACCTTTAGAAAGACCTCTTGCACGATGTCGGGCGCGTCGCCGGGGTCGTTCATCAGGCGGCAAACCAGGCTGTAAACCGGCTGCTGAT
This sequence comes from Bryobacteraceae bacterium, assembly GCA_052148835.1. Taxonomy (GTDB): domain Bacteria; phylum Acidobacteriota; class Terriglobia; order Bryobacterales; family Bryobacteraceae; genus Palsa-89. Next base: position 11,260 of record JBKQHJ010000111.1, on the reverse strand, counting down.
AACGCTGGATGAGAATCTCGTACGCCTCGTCGGAGCCCTGGCTCAGCGCGGCGACCAGTGCGTCCTCCTCGTGGGAGAACAAGCACGCCTCTATATGCAGACCAACAGCAGTATCGGCCACAGTCGTCTACTCAAGTCTAGCCCAAACGTCGGGCGCAGTTGTTAACGTAGACTCCAGCGGGGGGAGGAAAGTTCCCGCTAGGCGACGCGGACAAGCCCTGTGCGGTTTAACTCTATGTCATGATTTCCGTTTTTCGATCGTCGGTATTGGCGCCCTTTTAACGGGGAGGTCGATGTGCTCGCACGCGTATATCAACCAGAGCCAAAACACGACTATCAGGACCGCGAGGTTCCGTTGGTTAGGGTACCGAGCTGATGTCCAGCCAAGGTTCCTTGGTTGTTCTGTTTTGAATTGCATCAATGTGTTATTGCCCGAAGTTCTTGTGCTCTCCCTGGCTTCGGATAGCCGCAAGGCTTGGGCCTTCGCATCTCGTTGTGGTAATTGACGTTAGCTAGGAAGCAACACTGTACAAGTCGCCGCCAGCCGCGATTCGATCAGCAAGAGACGCGGCTTCACCACGCTTTAAGTGCGGATTTCAGCGGACCCTGTGAAACAGCGCCTTCTGCGCGGTAGCAAGCGGCAGAAACAGCGTTCGGGGCTGGCTCGCGAAGGCGCGGAAACCGAAGCGCTGATAGAAAGCGACAGCCTGATCGCTTTTGGCGTCGACCAGGAGCGCATACACTGCTGGTGGGGATTGCGAACTCCGGCGAGCGGCGTCGATCAGTAAAGCTCCGCCTAAGCCTCGGCCCTGAAACCTCTGGTCAACGGCAAGGCGGCCAATCCGAACGGCCGGCAAAGTGGGATAGCGCGGCAGACGTTTGGCTTCCTCCCGCGGCAACTCAACCAGAGGGATGCTCGCTGCCGCAATTGTGTAATACGCAGCAACTAACCCGGTCGCGGACTCGACGGCCACAAAGCAATTTGCGATGCGGCGGCGAATATCCTGGGTCGCTTGGGTCTTGAAATATCGATCGAGCGCTTCTTCTCCGCAGCAGAACGAGTCGCGGGCGTGTTCAGCGCCGAGCGGCGCAAGGCGGAAAGTCGGCTCCGTCATCCCTCGCCGAACAATTCACGATGTCGCTTGGCGGCCTTCCTCAGAGCCTTATTCGGTTCGGGTGGGTTGAGGATAGCTTCAACGAACTGCCTTTGACCTTCGAGGGAAAGACGAATGATTTCCGTTTGCTCGATGGCCTTGCAGGCCGCTTCATCCGCCGCAGCCACAACGAAATCCGTGAGCGTGCGCCCCTGAAGCTCCGAGGCGCGCTTCAACCGTGCCATAACCTCGATGGGCAGACGTGCTTCCAGGCGGGCGGCAGCGGTGGCTTGGGCTTTCATGCCCCTACTATACGGCATTTTGCCGTATCCTGTCAAGGATAGGCGCCCCAGACACGACTAACTACTTCAATTCCATCATCATCGCGCTTCCAGCCCCATGATCCAGCGACTCGGTATGCGCCCGGTTGCCCTTATTGAATCGAATATCGAACGCCTTGTACTCGTTCAGCGTTTTCTTGCCGTCTGGAGTCGTCGATACCAGCGCGGTCGGTTCCAAATAAACCACCACCACATCCTTGTCGTGGAAATGCATGGGCGTCGGCTCGCCGGGTTTCCAACGGTAAGACCAGAGGATCACGCGATCGTTTTCGAGCAGTTTCTTAACGTGCGGGCGCGGGAAAGCCGCCGGATAGCCTGTTTTGTTCTCATACGGCGCGACGTGCTGGTCCTTCAGCTCGATAATCAACGATCGGCTACCCTCGGCGCCGTGCTCGTCGCGGCGAGCGCCCTTCGGGCTGAAAGATGCAGTGCGCACCTTGGGACCCCCGATCCACATCACCACAACATCGCGATCGTGGCCGCGCGCGGGATTCACTGTGCCTTTCGTCCACATCACATCCCAGACCGTGACGCGCTCATTATCGATGACAGGCTTTAATTCCTGACCGTACAAAGCAGCGCCGACAACCGCAAAAGCGATTAATTTACCGGCCATTTGCCACGACCTCTTCATAGTATTTTTCATATTGCGGAATAATTGCAGTACTCGCGAACCGCTCCACCGCGGTCCGGCGCGCCGCTTCGGCCATCGAGCGGTGCCGGTCTTCATTGGTCAACAGCTCGATCACCCTCCGCGATTGGGCCGCGATATCGCCCACCGGCTCCAGGAACCCATCCACGCCGTCCGTCACCAGCTCGGGCAACCCGCCCACCCGCGTGGCCACCGGTGGCACCCCGCACGCCATCCCTTCCAGCGCCCCCAATCCGAACGACTCCATTTCGCTCGGCATCAGCAGAACGTGCATTTTGGGAAACAGCCGCTCCACATGATCCTGCTTGCCCAGAAACGTCACCTGCCGCTCCAGGCCCAATTCGCGCGCCAGCCGATGGGCTTCCGGACGGTCGGGGCCGTCCCCCACCATATACAAGTGCGCCGGCGTCTCCTTCACCACTTCGGCCAGGATGCGCACGCAATCCGTCACCCGCTTCACCGGCCGGAAATTCGAGATATGCATCAGCCGTTTTTCGCCGTTCGGGAGGTTTTCTATCGGCCGGTAAATCTCGGTATTCACGAAATTATAGATCACGCGAATTTCGTTCTTGACGCCGAATACTTCGTAGGTCTCGCGGCGCACGTCCTGGCTGACGCTGGTGATCCCATCCGATTTCTCGATCGAGAATTTAGTGATCGGGAAATAGGACTTGTCCATGCCGACGATCGTGATGTCGGTGCCATGCAGCGTGGTGATGAAGGGCAGCCGGCGCCGTGCGGCCACCATCTGCTGAGCGAGCATCGCGGCTGTGGAATGCGGAATCGCGTAGTGGACGTGCAGCAGATCCAGTTCGTAGTCTTCGGCCACTTCCGCCATGCGCGACGCCAGCGCCAGGCAATAGGGCGGATATTGGAATAGCGGATAGGTGGACACTTCCACTTCGTGATAGTAGATGCGGGGCGTGCCAGGATCCAGCCGGATGGGATTGGAGTAGGTGATGAAATGGACGTCATGGCCGCGCGTGGCCAGCTCCAGGCCGAGCTCGGTGGCGACGATGCCGCTGCCGCCGTACGTGGGATAGCAGGTGATTCCGATCCGCATGCTTGCTAGATTCGGCCGCCCCGCGGCCCGACTCTAGTTTTCCACACTGAGGGTGCCCAAACCAATTTGCCCGTCGATGTTTTGATCGGGATGCGGCTGGTCGCCTCCGCCGAACCATACTGTAACGCGATCGCCATTCGCAATCACCGATGGATCGCAGATCACTTTCGAATCCCACGCCTCGCCGCCTGGGATGATTACGGGAAGCTTCTCCCATCTCACGCCGTCGCGCGAACGCGCCAGGCCCAGCCGACGCACTTCATCACGATCGCGCCCCGTGTACAGCATCCAGTAATATCCGCGCGCAATCCAAACCGCCGGTTCGCCTAGCCCCTTGGCATCGAACGCGCCATAATCGCCCAACTCCAGGATCGGATTCGAACGCAGCTTGGTCCAGCTCACGCCATCGCGCGACGTCGCGACACCCAACCGCTGCCGGCTCGCGCGATCCTTTCCCAGGTAGAACATATAGTAGTTCTGCCCAGCGCGGATCACGTTTGGATCCCCCACCCCGCGCTCATCCCAGCTTCCCCACGGACCCACCGAGAGCACCGGCGGTCCGTTGCGCTGCCATTGATGGCCGTTGCGGGATCGCGCGAGACCGATTTGGACGCGGTCACCTTCACCGGCCTGGTAGTAATAGAGAATTCCGCTCTCATCGACGATGGCCGAACCGTTGGCTGCGATCGCACCGCCTTCCCAGGTGCCGGGCTCCGGCGACAGAATCTTGGCTTCTTTGTGCCACACCACGCCGTCGGCCGAGACCGCGAGTCCCGTATGCCAGGTCTTACCATCGAAGCCCGAGAAAAAATTGTAGTAGGCGTCGCCCTGCCGGATCACGGAAGGATTCAGAACATCCACCGCGTCCCATTCGCCCGCCGCGCCGCGCGTCATCACGGGATCGGTGCGCGCCTGCCATCGCCAGGCGACAGATGGTCCGCCCGCTTGTTCGGGCAACGAGAAGTCGCGATAGCGTCCACAACCTGCCAATAGCCAAAAGCCAATAGCCAATAGCCAATAGCGCCTCAAGTCGCGAGCCTTATCTTCAGGCCGGCCCCTTGGCCGGGCTTGGAGTCCAGCACCATGTCGCCGCCGAGCGTCCGCACGCGCCGTTTGATGCTCATCGGTCCCAGCCGCAGCAGCTCCAATTCATCCAAGGTGTACCGTCCGCTGAACGGAAATCCGCTGCCGTTGTCTTCCACCAGAATCTCGAGGACGGCCTCCGATTTCGCGATGCTCACGGCCACGCGCGTGGCCTTGGAATGCTTCTGTACGTTGTACAGCGCCTCGCGAACAATCTGCAACAGCTCGAGTGAAACCTCGGGCTCGGCCGGCTCCATAAACTCGGCGCTCACGAACGTCGCCGGGATCCCGCTGTCCTTTTGGAATTGCTCCACCACGCGGCGCAGTGTGGCATTCAGGCTGCCCTCCACGTCCACCGGCCGCATGCTCCGCACAAACGCCCGCAGCTCGTTGACCTGCGATTTGCACAAATCCTGAAGCTGCAGCAGCTCTTCGGTGGCCGCCGTCAGATCGCGCGTGAGCAGCTTGCGAATGATCTCCAGACGCATCTGGAAGCTGATGAAACTTTGCAGCGGTCCGTCGTGAAAATCGGCCGCGATGCGCTGCCGCTCCGATTCGCGGGCCTTCTCGGCATCGTAGCGATAGAGCACGGTCTGGCGCGAGCTGTTCGACAACCGCTCTTCGAGATATTCGCGCTGGATCGCCAGCACGCTGCCCAGAATTCCCGCCGCGATAAACGCCGGGCGCAGCATCTCGGCCGAATGCAGCGTCGGCACCAGGTACAGCAGCGCAATCGCCGCCACCGCCACCAGCACCGTCTTCCACCAGGGATGCAGCATCACCGCCACCAGCAGCACGTAGGCATAGAACACCGAGCTGATCCAATACCCGTACGCCGCGCCCGTGATAGCCGCGATAAAAAAGAAAACGAAATCCACGATCAGCGCGATTGTCGGATATCCGGAATCCTCCAGGCTCCTCCAGAACAACGCCACGCAGGCATAAATGATGTAGACGGCGAACAGGATCGCGATCTCGGTCCAGACAAAGCTGGAAGAGATGAGCTGCGTCGCCAGGCAGCTCATCGCCAGCAGTATCCGAATAAGGCTGAGCAGCCGCCGCCAGGATGTCGGAAGCATCTAGATCACACTCCGCTTACTGAACCGCGCACGTAAGCACGAGTAAACAGTGGGCGCGCGCTATTGCTCCACATACAACCGTACACGATTACTCTGCTGCCCGTCGGCTTCCACATAGAGCTCCGCCGGACCTGTGTTCGCAATGCGAGGGATCTGAATTTCGATGGAATAAAACCCGACGTACCCCGGCCAGAGCGTCGCGTCGGTCACCTCCACGGGCGATCCGTCCAGATAAGCATGCACAGCCGCGGCCACTCGCGGAGGATCCTTCAACGGCGCCTCCAGTCCGGCGGGCCAATCCGGTCTCACTTGCCCCAAGCCCGTGGCCAGTACCTGAATTCGCGAACCCGCGCGCGCCGGTTTACTCGAATCGAGCAAAATGCCGCTGGCCGCGTCCATGATCAACGGCGTTCCTTCCTGGTCCACGAAAAGCGCGGGCGAAACGTTCTTGAGCGGAACTTCGAAGGTAAGCGGCCCAGCCGGTGCGTTGAGCGACAACGAGACCATATTCCCTTTCGCCGAAAACGGCACCTGGATCTCGGACGCAGTGTCGGACGCATGCAGCACGGGAACCGCCCCACCGGCGCTCGATCCTGATTCCACGCGCGCTCCCAGCACGCTCAGCAGCCCTCCCGGCGCCGCCGGCCGGTCGCTGTAATCCGCCGCAATCACCACCCGTGCGTCGCGCAGCCGATGCGGAGCGATCGCCGTGTAGACTCCGTATCCATCCAGCGCCACGTAAATCTGGGTGCCGCCGGCATCCAATTTCACGTCGTTGGAGGCGGCCGCCGGCAGCCCGCTTGCGAGCGGCGTCCAAGCGGTGGGCCGTCCCGCCGATCCCAAATCGGTTGTGGTCAGAAACACGCCCGCATCGGTGGCGACATAGATCGCGCCGCTGGCCCGCTCCGCCGTCACTCCATGTGCCGACGCCGTATCGGGTAGATTCGCGGTGATGTCGTCCCAGAAGCCACCACCGTTCATGGTTCGCAGTACGTAAGTCGGCTTGGCCGAACCGGGCGCTGCGCTCGCTCTCGCGCTCAACACCGCAACAGCCACGCGGGGATCGCTCGCATCCACCCAAATCGCTTCCACTTTCCCGGAATCGCTCAGTTTCGAAGCCTCGCCCCAACTCACGCCGGCGTCCGCCGAAACCTTCAGCCGCCCCTCCGAATCACCCGCGTAGATGTAATCTTCCGCCGTTGCGATCGCGGTCACCGCATGCTTCAACACTTGCGAGAGTGCGTTCTTCAGATCCCGGTCGCGCTGCACTTCGGTCGAATCTACCGGCTTCCAGGCGGTCTTCTCACCCGGCGCCCACTCGATCTCGGCGGTGCTATTTGTCTCGGCGGAATTAATCCCGAGGGACAATCGAACGCCCCGCGTGCCGCTGGGCAATGCGAGCAAACGCTCCGCGGGCAGATTCGGCAGAAAATCGTTCAACCCGGTCCAGGAAAGCCCGGCGTCCACGGATCGCCACACGCCCGTAGCCGATGCCACCGTTACGTCGTCGGGATCGCTCGGCGACGCCGCTATCGAGTTGAGGCCCGCGCCCAAAAGACAAACGCCTCTAAATTCGGTTAAATTTGTCCAAGAAACGCCGCCATCGTCGGAACGATAGACATCCCTTCCCACCCCGTACAGCCGTCCCGCGGCCGCGCCGCTCGCTAGCTTTAAGCCAGCTTCCGGAGTTCCGGCGGCAGACGGATTTTGCTCCGCCGGCGGGCTTACCTTGGTGTCTGCAACTAACCGCCACTGCTCAAAATCGCTGGTTTCAAAAATACGGCCGGAAGCGGTCTTAGCGAATAAGCCAGCGCCATCGGGAGAATACCAAACTCGATCCACCGGGCCGGTAGCGAGCGACGGCAGCCCGAGCTCGACGCCCGAATTCCCCACGTGACGCCACCCGGTTCCGCCAGTCGGAACAGGCTGCGCCCAAGCCATCGACGACAAAGCCGCCAAGCCAATCGCCAATCGGCTAAGTACCAGTCCCGCTACTGTGGCCCTCCGACACATCAAACGAGTCCTATTGTATCCTTTCGGCCGTTTCCCGTGCCTGGAAGAGGCTGAATCTATACAGCTTTGTAACAAAAAACCCGATAGGATGTCTTCTTGCTAGGCACGTTTGGTGGTAGACTGTTTTAGCAAGACTAGGGTCAGTTGTAAACCACATAGTACTTTAGTGTGGAATCGGCCAGGGTTCTCGTTAACTTTATGAGGCTGAGTGGTACCTACGGGGTGGTTCTCGCGCTGCTTTTTGCAGCTGCCGCGCCGGCCTGCTTGGCCCAATTGTTCCCCATATCGCAGGACGCGGCCGCAAAAGTCGTCGAAATGACCGGCGATGTTTCGGCCCTGCGCGACTCCGAAAGATGGGCCCTGAACATCGGCGACTCGGTCCAAGCTCAGCAAATCATCCTCACGGGCCCCGACGGCTACGCGAAGTTTCAAACTTCCGATGGAAGCACTTTTGAGGTTTATCCCAGTTCTCAAGTTATTTTCCGCAAAAATCCCGGAAGTCTGCGCGACCTTCTCGATCTTTTCGTCGGCCGCATTAAAGTGCATATTCAACGTTTAGGTGGCGAGCCCAATCCCAATCGCATCATGACCCCGACGGCTGTGATCTCGGTGCGCGGCACCATCTTCGATGTCAGCATCAATGACGACGACGAGACCACCATCGTTTCAGTGGAAGAAGGATCGGTCGAAGTCCGGCACGCATTGAAGCCGGGCGCTTCTAAGATCGTGAATGCGGGCGAATCGCTGCACGTTTATCGGGACGAGCCGCTGGCCAAGAGCATGATCGACAAGAACGAACTGGTGCATCGCATCGTACGCGGCTTGGGCGACGCCGCTTTTAGGATCGCGATCAATCCGGGTCGCGTGGGAATCGGCATTCCGCCTCCGGTACCCCCCGGGCAGCCTCATCCGTCCGCACCACCTAGTACGCCGCCTCCTGCCGGCAACCCAACACCAACGGCTCCGCCCCCAGGCTAGCGTTGGCGCCATCCGCTTCTGAACGGCCCCTACTTCTGAACCGCGCGCGTTAGCAAGCGGCCGACTTGTGCCAAACTAGCTCTAGAGAACGTCCTATGCGGTATACCCTAGTTTTCTATCTGTCCTTCGCCTTCGCAGCTGTGGCCCTCGGGCAAAACTCTCAGCCGTCTTCCTCGCAGCCCCAGGCGCGGCCGCCGTCCCAGGCTCCGCCGCCCGCTAGTGACGCCGGGGTCGCCTCCGAATGGGACGCCCGCAAGCTGATCGACGCCCTCAGCGCGCAAGCCCAGCATCTGAAGCCTCTCATCGATCAGGTGCAGCCCGCCGACTGGGTCTCCAAAGGCGCGTCGGAGACCTACGTGGCGCAATGGAACAGCACGCAAGCCCAACTCAAATACCTGATCTCGTCGAGTGAAGCGTTTTCCCGGCAACCGGAGCGCCTGGCGCTGGGCCTGGATACTTACTTCCGGATGCAGGCCGTGGATTCAGTGCTCGGCTCGCTGGCCGAAGGGGTGGGCAAGTATCAGAACGCCGCGCTTGCGTACATCATGCAGTCGGTCATCGCCGAAAACAGCGCGAATCGCGGTCGCCTGCAACAGTATCTGCGGGATCTGGCGACGCAAAAGGAACAGGAATTCCAGGTGGCCGATCGCGAAGCGCAACGTTGCCGCGGCGCCCTGCTGGGCCAGCCCGCTCCCAAGACAAAGAAGGTCTCCCAGCCATGATGGTGAACGCGGCTGTCTTCACGTGCAGTATTTGCGGCGAAGTATCCACCAATATCTGCGCCTATTGCACCAAGGACGCATGCTCCAATCATCGTTGCGAGCGCTGCAAGCGTTGTAGCGACTGTTGCGAATGCGATGTTCCGCTTTCGGCGGAGGAACCCGTCGCCGCGGCGGCGGTGGAAGTCGAACCCCCGGTGATCGAATTGCCTATAGTCGAATCACCCGCGGACGCGGTTGTGGATCAGCCCCCATCCTCCATCGCCGACTTCCTGACGCCCGAAGAATCAGCCGTGTTCTCTGAGCCCTATATTCCAGCCGAAGAGCCGGGTCAGCCGAGCCAAGAGTCCACTGGCCAATCGCCAACCAGCCACTGGCCAATAGCCGATCACGAACCTAGCGAGTGATCCCTAAAATCCCTGCCCCGCACCGCTCCACCGTTTCACATGTGCAGCGGGCCAGCAGCTTGTTTAACAGCTTCCGCATGCTTTGAATTTGTTCGATCCGGGCATCCAGTTCCACCAACTTTCGCTCGGCGATGCTTTTCCAGCGCGCGGAAACCGGCGTCGACCGCGGGAAGCCGACGAACAACCGCCGGATCTCGTCCAGTGTAAATCCCGCTTCCTGCGCCCTCCGCACCACCGCCAGACGATAGAGCACGGCATCGTCGTAGCGCCGCTGGCCGCTCACCCGCCGCACCGGCTCCAGGATTCCGATCTGCTCGTAGTACCGAATCGCCGAGGTTCGTAGCCCGACTCTCCGTCCGACTTCTGAAATCGAGAATTGCGCCATGCCTTAAATATTCCTCCAAAAAGTTCTTGCCTTCAAGTCAACTTGAAGGTTTAGCATGTTCCTGGAGGTTATCCATGAAATCTATGGTTCTTTATCTCACTCTCGCGGTGGCGGCGCCGTCATTCGCCGGAAGCCCGTTCGCCTGCAACCGCACCGCTCTCACCGCCCAAGCCCGCAAGCGCCACTTACGATGAACTATCGCCCGCCTTGCAAGCCCGCAAGAAAAGCATTCGCGAACTGCCCGACGGCTTCGAGTTCGAATTTCCATCCGACACCGCCACGTTTCACCTGGTCTCGGAATGGGTGGTCGGCGAACGCCTGTGCTGCCCCTTCTTGATATCGACATGCGGGCCACGCGCGAGAGCGGAAGCCTGTGGTTGCGCCTCACGGGGCGAGAAGGCGTCAAGCAATTCATCCGCGCCGAATTCGTGAATTGGTTCCAATTCGGCAATTAATCCTACGCGGCCGAGCGGCCGAAGGATAAGCGGAGGGTCCGGCGATGGGTATTTCCCGATTTTCTGCCGCGCTAGCAATTTTGCCCGCGTTGAGCGCTTCATTGCACGCGCAAAGCTCGCTCGAAATCACATCTCCAGCCTCGGGGACGGTGGTTTATCCTGGGCATGTCGTCGGCGTCACCGTGTCCGCCTCCGGTCCGCCGCTCGAAAACGTAACCGTCATCGGATCGGACCCCATCGGCTTCACGAAAATCTTGAATGCCCCGCCCTATCAATTTGATGTTGAAATACCTGCCCGCATCACGCCCGGCCAGTACCGGCTGAGTGCCATGGGCACGTCGCATTCATCGCCTCCGGCGAATTTCGCCCCCATTCTCTCCGAGCCTATTACCATTGACGTCGAGCGCCCGGACCTGCCAGTGAAGATCACGGCAGATTCGCGCCAACTGGGCCTAAATGTCGGCGATCGGATGCCTATCCGCGTATATGGGACCTTCACAGACGGCTCCGTGGTCGATATGAGTAAATCGACCCAGACGACGTTTGTGTCGCAGGCGCCCGGCATTGCCACGGTGACCGGGGAGGGCCTGGTGACGGCGGTGGCGCCCGGTTCCACCGCGATCGTGATCGCTCGATTCGGATCAGCGGGTGACGATCACCGCTTCGAGCGTCGATGACCCGGCACTCACCGCGTCGGCGGTCATCCAGCTTTCCGCGGCCGCTACCATCGAGGTCGTCCCCGGCTGGGCAGTCCTTTACATGGCGCAGACGCAGCAGTTCAAAGCCACAACCGCGAATGCCGGCGGGCAGGAGGTGAAGTGGTCGATCAGTCCGAAAGACGCTGGCACGATCGACGCGAATGGCTTGTACAAGGTGCCGGCTACGATTCCAGCCACGCAAAAAGTGACGGTAACCGCCACCAGCGCGGCCAAACCGGCGATATCCGGGAGCACGGCGATCTATATTTCGCCACGGCCGTTTACGATATTCC
>JBKQHJ010000110.1:0-4874 GCA_052148835.1 Bryobacteraceae bacterium | reverse complement strand
ACACCTACGGCGCCCACGGCCCAGTCATGCCAGCGGAAGCGGAAGCTTCCGCGGGTCAGGCGGGTCGAGACAAAGATGCTGACGGCCATCCCAACCGAAAATAAGGAGCTTAGGAAAAAGGCGCCGGACGCAGGCGGATGGTAGTAGCGGAAGGCATCGAGGGCGTAGTGAATGAAATAGCAAGCCCAGCCGATCTCCCATGCAAGAAAGTAAGCCTGGCGGCTTTGCTCGTACAGGTAGGTGAAGACCAGGCAAAGCAATAAAGCGACAACACCTGGAATAATGACGATACTGGTTGCAATACTATTCATGAGCAGCAGGGAGCCTCCCGGGGAGGTCTCGGGCATCTTGGGGGAAGATGCCTAGCATGTTTTCACAGGCGGGGGTGGAAAGACAACAAGATTTAAGTACAGTGGCCTAAGTTCAGAAGAATTAGCTTTCATTACAATCAAACATCCACCGGCGCCTGCTTGACGGAGCTTTTTCCCCACCCATACCATCAATGTTCCGCTTATGACTGAGTCTGTGAAATCTGTTTCGCCGATCTCTTCCCAGCCGAGGGTGCGTTTTGCCCCCTCGCCTACGGGCTTTCTGCACGTTGGCAGCGCCCGCACCTTCATCTTCAACTGGCTCTACGCCCGCCACCATGAGGGGACGATGATTCTCCGGCTCGACGACACGGATGTCGAGCGCAACACGCAGGCCTCGGTGGATTCGATCTTCGAAGGCCTGAAATGGCTGGGCCTCGGGTGGGATGAGCAGTACAAGCAGTCGGAGCGCATCGATCTCCACCGCAACACCGCTTGGGCAATCTTTGAAAAAGGCCTCGCTTACCGCGACTTCACTCCGGCACACACCGGCGACGCCGAGAAATCCGGCGCCCAGGGAACATGGCTGTTTAATCCCGGAGCCCGCGAGCTTTCCCGCGAAGCCAGCGACCGCCGCGCCGCCGCAGGTGAACCTTTCGCATTGCGATTTCTGGTGCCCCGGGAGAGCGGGCAGATGGTGCGGTTTAACGACGCGGTTTATGGCGAACAGATGAAGTCGGTCGCTGACATCGAAGATTTCGCGCTTCTGCGCTCCGATGGCATGCCCACGTATCACCTCGCTTCCTGTGCCGACGACGCCGATCTGCGGATTTCGCACATCATCCGCGGGCAGGACCATCTCACCAATACTTTTAAGCATGTTCTGATCTTCGAAGCAGCGGGCTGCACCCCGCCGCAGTTTGCCCATCTCCCGCTGCTGGTCGCGCCCGACGGCACCAAGCTTTCGAAGCGCAAGCATGGTCCCGTGGTAAGCGTGACGACCTACCGCGATGCAGGATTTCTATCCCAAGCCTTCATCAATTTTCTCTGCCTGCTCGGCTGGTCGCCCAAGAACGATCGCGAGAATATGTCGCTGCAAGAATTGACGGAAATTTTTTCGCTGGAGGGTATCAACCGCTCCAATGCCGTGGTGAACTTCAAAGAACCGGCAGCGACTCCGGAGGAGATGTTCGATCCCAAGGCGGTTTGGCTCAATGCGGAGCATATTCGCGGATTGGCGGTCGAGGACTTGAGTAAGTGTCTGTTGCCCGTGGTGCGCCAAGCCGGGTTTGAGATTTCGCCCGAGAGGATGCTGCGAATCACGCCGCTGATTCGCGAACGCATAAAGTTGTTGCGCGACGTTCTTACCGCCGCTGATTTCTTTTTTGTCGATGCGCTGCCACCATACGATCCGGCAGAACTCATTCCCCAAAAAGGCGATGCGGCGATGGCGCTGAAGGTTTTGACCAAAGCCCGCGAAGTGCTCGCCCAGGTCGAGTTCAAACATGATCCGCTGGATCAGGCTCTGCGCGCGGCCGCGCAGGCGTTAGGAGTCAAAGCCGGCCAGATGTTCCAGCCCATTCGCGTAGCCGTCTGCGGGAGAAAGAATGCCCCGCCGCTGTTTGAAACACTGGAGGTGCTGGGCAAGGAGACAGTGCTGGCGCGGATCGGGCAGGCGATCCAACCGCTGGGCACGCGCTGTTAGTCGACACAGCAGTAACACAGCCCAACAAAAAGCAAACCCCGAACCGTTTCCAGTTCGAGGCCGTCAACCCGTCCGGTTCCAACCTTATCGGGACGCCCCTTTCAGGCCGCATCCTGCGATAAGATCAAAGAGTAATGAATCCATCCCATCCCCCTACCGAAGCTGGAGAAAAAGCTGTGGCTGCCTCGCCCTCGCCTACCCCCTCGAATTTTATTCGCGACATCATCCTCGAAGACCTCAACTCCAACAAACACGGGGGCCGCGTTCAGACCCGCTTTCCTCCCGAACCCAATGGCTACCTCCACATCGGCCACGCCAAGGCCATCTGCATCGACTTCGGCCTGGCCGACGAATTCGGCGGGCACACCAATCTCCGCTTCGACGACACCAATCCCGAGAAAGAAGAGACGGAGTACGTTGAGTCGATCAAGGCCGACGTCAACTGGCTCGGCTTTCAGTGGGACGGCCTGTTCTACGCCTCCGATTATTTCGATCAGCTCTACGCGTGGGCGATCAAGCTAATCAAGGATGGCAAGGCGTACGTCGACGATCTGACGGCGGAGGAGATTCGCCAGCATCGCGGCACGCTCACGGAACCGGGGAGGGACAGTCCTTATCGCACTCGCACCGTCGAGGAGAATCTCGACTTATTCGAGCGTATGCGCGCCGGCGAATTTCCCGACGGATCGCGCACTCTGCGCGCCAAGATCGACATGGCTTCGCCGAATCTCAATTTTCGCGATCCGGTGATGTACCGCATTCTGCATGCCGAGCATCATCGCACCGGAAATAAATGGTGCATTTATCCCATGTACGACTACGCCCACGGGCAGTCGGATTCGATTGAGCGCGTGACCCATTCGATCTGCACGCTGGAGTTTGAAGATCATCGGCCGCTCTACAACTGGTACATCCAGCAGTTGGAAATTTTTCCCTCGCGGCAGATCGAGTTTGACCGCCTGAATCTGACGTACACGCTGCTGAGCAAGCGCAAGCTGCTGCAACTTGTACAGGAAGGCCGCGTCAGCGGCTGGGATGATCCTCGCATGCCTACGCTGGGCGGCATTCGCCGCCGCGGCTATACGCCGGAGGCGATTCGGAATTTTGTGGGCGCGATTGGCGTGTCGAAGACCACGGGATCGATCGAGCTGGCGATGCTCGAGCACTTCGTGCGCGAAGACCTGAACAAGCGCGCGCCGCGAGTGATGGCAGTGCTGCGTCCACTAAAGGTGGTGATTGATAACTATCCGGAAAACCAGGTCGAAGAGATGGAAGCGGTGAATAATCCGGAGGACGAATCGGCCGGCACGCGCAAGGTTCCGTTTTCGCGCGTGCTTTATATCGAGCAGGATGACTTTCGCGAAGTTCCGCCGCCGAAGTTTTACCGCCTGTCTCCGGGCAGGGAAGTGCGGCTGCGCTACGGATATCTGGTCACTTGCACCGGCGTGGTCAAGAACGACAAAGGCGAAGTCGTGGAAGTGCATTGCAGCTACGATCCCTTAACCCGCGGCGGCAACACTCCCGACGGCCGCAAGGTGAAATCGACCATTCACTGGGTCGCGGCGGCGACCGCGATCGATGCCGAGGTGCGGATTTACGAGAATTTGTTTACCAAAGAAAATCCCAGCGAGGTTGCCGAAGGACAAGACTTCACCGCCAATCTCAATCCTCATTCTCTGGAAGTGATCGCCAACGCCAAGCTCGAGCCTTCGCTGGCGAACGCGGCTGTAGGCACCCGCTACCAGTTTGAGCGCTTGGGATATTTTTGCGTCGATCCGGATTCAAAGCCGGGCAAGCCGGTTTTCAATCGAACCGTCGCGTTGAAGGACACTTGGGCCAAGGTAGAAAAAAAGCAGAACAAAGGTTAGGCTTCGAAACGCCATCCTGAGCTTGCCGAAGGGCTCCCACAGGTGTGGCGCGGGCGCCCTCGCCCGCGACTGCATCCATCTAGAAATACAGCGCCCCTTCTTATGCCGGTCCACAACCCTTCGATGTGTATCGGTCACACACATGGAGACTGCGGATTTAAATACGCTGTACGAAGTTGGCGGGCGTGGGAGCCCGCCCTCCATGACGCCCAGTGCTTCACCGCTTACCAAATACCGATATCGGATACCGGCGTCAGTCCGGACTTTGGAAACAGACATCGCCGGTGAGGCCGATAAAAGTCAAAGGCAGCGGGCGAGGGCGCCCGCTCTACATTCAACGAGAAAAGGAAAAGGCCAATCTGATTTCTCAGACTGGCCTTTATTTATGCCGGCAACGACCTACGCTCCCACACACTTGGCGCGTGCAGTACCATCGGCCCAGCGGGGCTTAACTTCCGTGTTCGGGATGGGAACGGGTGGATCCCCCGCGGTAAGATCACCGACAAATCGTAGCCATCAGACCTCAGCCGTCGGACCTCGAACGTTTGCCGGGGCGGACGTTTTCTGCTGAGCGACAGCAAACTTGTAAAAGAACGTGAGGGCGATGCCTCACAACTGAATAGATTGGGTGTGGCTTACTCTCATCTTGCTTATTCCCGATTTCTGCCACCGTACATCGGCATTGCTTCCTTAAAAAGCATCGGCGCAACAGCTGTCAGTGTTGTTTCGAATTCGCCCAGTTTCTGACGATCAGTTACAACATCACTGTAGCGGTCCAGTTTCGGACCGGGAACAGCAACTGGGTACTGGCAACTGTTTCTGCACCGAGTAAATTTTATGGTCAAGCCGAACGGGCGATTAGTACTGGTAAGCTACACGCATTACTGCGCTTCAACATCCTGCCTATCAACCAGGTAGTCTACCTGGGCCCTTCATTACCCTTAAGGGTTGGGAGATCTCATCTTGAGGAGTGCTTCCCGCTTATATGCATTC
>JBKQHJ010000109.1:0-3168 GCA_052148835.1 Bryobacteraceae bacterium | reverse complement strand
GAACGCGCGTGACTCTTGTGAGGGCAGCGGCCTCATTCCGACTACCAGCGTGTATTCCTTTGATTCCGATTCCCGCAACTTTCTTCTGTGCTCGGCATAGGCTTTCCAGCATTCCCGTTCGTATTCCTGTCGCGTTTGCCCGCCGGTTAAGATTTTCCACAGTTCGGCGACTTCGAGGTCATCGCTTTCCTTCTTCGATCGGGGCGGGGCGGGTGCCGAGGTCCGGGGATCATGCAGAGCAAACATCCGCTCTAACTCCGCGGTGTCGGCAGCGTTCGGCTTGATTACTCGTTCGGTAAACTCCTTCGCCCGCCGCAGGATTCCGTGAAACTGACCACGGACCATCCGCTCCTTCATGATGTAGTCTTCGCGCTCTTTCTTGGCTTTCTTGGCCCGCTCTCGTTTTTCTTTTCTCGCGAGTTTCGCCAGTCCATCAGCCAGTTTCTCAGCCTTCGTATCCTTGTCAGCCTTCGTAGCCTGTGCTTTTCTCTTCTACTCATCGCGACCCCCGAGTTTAGTACTCCACTTTGACCAGTTCGCTAAACTGCTCTTCTCCGGCGGTGCTTGCTTCATCGCGCCCCCAATTCCGACTGCTTGCTCCAGCCTCTGCATCGCTTTTTCTAGCCGTTCATGAAGGAGCTCCTCGGCGGACCTGCCGCCCACCAGCAGCCGCTGCATCCTCGCAATGGCGTCTTCTGGCTTTGTGGTTAGCCCGACGACTGTGCCGTCACGCTGCAACAGAACATTCCCCACCTGCCGCACACGTTTTAGGTCGCTCATTTGCTCCTCGCTCGATTTGGCCTTCTACACGAGTACGTCTTCAATCAGGCGCTCCATGCACAGGCCCCTTGTTGTTCGTCCCGGCGCTGCAACTCGAAGTTGCAGTAAAACGGTTCCGGGCTGAGGCGCCAGATGCGCCACAATTCCTCGACATCCGCCCGCCGCCCAGCCGCCGCTTCACTTCGCCGCCAGCACTCTTCGAGCCAAGGGGTGACGTAAAGAGTCTGTGTGCGTTCCCGCTCGTGAGGCGTGGCGACATGTCTGTGCCTGACCCCAGCCATCGGGCACGTCGGATGTTCACACGCAACGTCCCTATGCACCCAGCCGAGATACCCGTTGTCGAGGTCAATGAGGAACCATCCCTGCTCGGCTTTCCTCGCGCACTGTTGAAGATGACAGAATATCCAGTCGTTCATAGTCCTCCAGTCTCCGATACCATGTCCGCGTGCTTGCTCATTGCTATACCTCCCAGGGCAGGCCCGGCTTTCCAAAGTGGCCATAGTTTGTAGTTTTGCGATATATCGGGCGCAGGAGGTTCAAGCGCTCGATCATTGCGGCAGGACGGAAATCAAACGTGCGAACGAATTCCTCCGCTTCCCGCGCATCACCTGTTCCGAATGTATCGACCTTGGCCGACATTGGTTTCGCTAGTCCGATCGAATACGCCACCTGTATTTCCACGCGACGCGCCAATCCGCGCAGTACAAGCTGACGGGCAACATATCGGCAGAAGTAAGCCGCGCTGCGATCCACTTTCGACGGGTCCTTGCCACTGAATGCGCCTCCGCCGTGACGAGCAGCGCCGCCGTACGTATCGACAATGATCTTTCGTCCTGTGACACCGCAATCAGCGGAAGGTCCGCCTTGCAGAAAGCTGCCGGCAGGATTCACGGTGAACGAAATGCGATCGGAATACCAGTTGCCCAGTGCTCGGGGGGCGAGCCGACGGGTCACATATTCCAGCATGTAGTTGGAATCCACATCGGGCGAGTGCTGCGTAGAAACCAGAACGCTGGATACACCGATCGGCTTGTCGCCCTCGTACAAGACTGAAACTTGTGTCTTGGCGTCGGGGCGAAGCCAGGCTTCTACGCCGACGTGCCGATCCTGCGCGAGCACTTGCCCAATCCGATGGGCGAGCGCGATCGGAAGCGGCATAAGCTCGGGTGTTTCGTCCGTTGCGTAGCCAAACATGATGCCTTGATCACCAGCACCTTGCTCTCCTCTCGGGTTAATGCGGCCGCCCACTCCTCGAGCTATCTCAGGCGCCTGTGCCGTAATGAATTGCTGGATTCGCGCCCCATCAGCATGGAACTCCTGCGTCGGGTCTGTGTAGCCGATTTCGCGGACGGCGTCCCGAACGATTCGGTCGTAGTCGACATCGGCTGCCGAGCTGATCTCGCCGGCTAAAATGACGTTCGATCCCTTACATAGCACTTCGCAGGCGATGTGGGCGTGCGGGTCCTGTGCCAGGTGGGCATCCAGAATCGAATCGGCGATGTAGTCGCAGACCTTGTCTGGATGTCCCTCAGATACCGACTCGGAAGTAAAGACATACTGACGCGGGTCCATCAGCGCACCTCCGGGCAACGATGGCTCAAACCAGAAAAGCCCGGCACATGCCAGATGTGTCCGTCAGACTTCTGGTAGTAGTTGGCATTCAGCTTGTGAGCATACAGCGGGCCCCCACAGGCAGCGCAGCGGTTGTCGTTCTCACAAAGACAGTGAACCCGCATCACTTTGCCCTTGAATACAGGGCTTGGATCCAAACACTGTCCAGCCCATTCCCCGCAGGTGGGACACTGGTCCAAGCCTCGGGGAACTCCGCCAGTTTGCACGCCAGCCAGAAGTTGTTCATCCGGAGTCGCGTCGCGCCCACCCTTGGTTAGGTCGCCAAAGAGATATCCGCCGGCCAGGCTTCGCTCCTCGACGTATGCAGCCAGGAGCCTCTGGCGTACTTGAAGTTCGTCGTCATGTTCGAACTCGACGCAGAGGCGCAGCTTACCAGACACGGCATAGCCTCCGTGTGGAATTGCATCAGAACGGAACTCCGTCCCGTCAATCTCGTAGTAGAAACAATCATCAGGACTGAAGACAAGACAGGTTGGTAGCTTGTTGGCTGCTACTTGCCGCTGGGCTATATGACGCAGCAACTCCGGCTCGAAGGATCGAGGCAGGAGCGCCAGATGGTACAGCGCCGAAACGACAGGCGTCGCCAGGTAGGGAAAGCTCCCGAAAACCGGAAGGTTAAGAGCCTTGACTTGTTGGGCTGTGAGTGGGGATTGATGTTCGTCTTGTTTGGGTTTCATTGATGCATGCTCCTTTCGGTTCGCATGCATCAGGAGCCCAGAAAGCGAAACGCCGCCCGGCATCAGGCGGCTGCTTCCC
>JBKQHJ010000108.1:0-23455 GCA_052148835.1 Bryobacteraceae bacterium | reverse complement strand
AGTTCGCATACGTCGGTAATTACGGGCAACAGACTCCGGGCAACACAATTTCCGTGATCGATCTGCCGGTACAGGAAGAGCTGATCCGCGTGGATCTCGGGCCGTTGCGGCGTCCACACGGGATGCTCTTTGTGGACGGCAAGGTTCTATTTACGGCGGAAATGAACCGGCTGATCGCGCGCTACGATCCGATAGCCAATAAAGTGGACTGGCTGTTCGGCACCGGCCAGGCCACCACCCACATGCTGATCGCAAATTCCGATGCCAGTTTGATATTCACCGCCAACATCGATTCGAACAGCGTCAGCGCAATCGAACGTGTGGCTTCACAGGACGGCTGGAGGGAGACCGCGATCCCGGTGGGCAAAGAACCGGAGGGTATCGATTGGTCGCCGGATGGCAAAGAGGTGTGGACGGCTACCGGAGGCGACGGCGGAGTGTCGATCATCGAGGTGGCTTCGAAGAAAGTGGCCGAGACGTTCAGCGTTGGGTCCCGGCGCACAAATCGCTTGAAATTCACGCCCGACGGGAAATTCGTTCTGCTCTCCGATCGCGACGGCGATGAGTTGGTGGTGCTGGATCGGGCGACACGCAAGCAGCGCGCGCGTTTGAAGATGGGCCGCTATCCGGAAGGGATTCTGATTACGCCCGACAGCTCGCGCGCCTACGTGGCGCAAGAAGGCGCGAACGATATCGCGGTGATCGATCTGAATACGCTGACCGTGGCCGGCCACATCGCACCGGGCAACGGTCCGGATGGCATGGCCTGGGCGGTTAGAAAATGAGAGATGCTACTTCGGTTCTTTGGTCCCCAGATGGAGCAGATCCTTGTTGTTCTCCAGGCAAACGTATTCCTGAAGTTCCCAACCCGGCCGCCACTTGACGTTGAAGCGCGTGGTCCACGGCTTGGTGTAGTTCTTCGGATCTTCGATAGTCGCCTCATAGTGCAAGCTGCCAAAGGTGGGCCTGGTGAAGCGCTCTACAACGTGAAGCTGATCGCTGGCCGGGTGTCCGACGTAATCCAGCCAGGTGCGCCCGTTGAAGCCGACGGTGTCCACCACCAGCGTGTCATTGCCTTCGTACCAGCCGATGGATTCTCCGAGCCAGGTGGGATTGGGGTCCGCCGAGTGCTTGGCGTTCAAGAGAATGACGCGATACATGTGTGAAGCGCCTTCGTAAAGAATCACCACGCGGTCCGGCAGTTGGATAATTTGAAACGGATAGGGAGTGCCGGTGTAGCGCGGTACGCCGGCGGGCAGGCAGTAACCTTCCGGATCGTCCTTGGAGTTATTCGCCTGGCGCTCTTTGTACAGCTCGAGCCCGGCGGGCGTGAAGGGGACATCGATATTTTCTTCGACATACTTCTTGCTGGCCCAATCGAGGACCCAGATCGGCGCCCAGACGCCTTTTCCGCCCAGATCCACTTTGCCGTCGGCAAGGCGCGGCGCGGGCTGCGCTAATAGCGTATCTTTGGCCGCCGCAGGCGCTGGGGCAGCCGCAGGCGCTGGGGCAGCCGCAGGCGCTGGTTTCGCCGCCACCGATTGGGCGCGCACCGTTCGCGGGGAAATGGACAAAGCAAGAACCACAGCGCCGCAGAGCCGTAACGTAGCTTTCACAACCAACCTCCGGCATTATCCTATAAACGCGCGCTCTGATATGTCAAGTAAGACGAGCTCGCGTGGAGGCGTATTCTTAGCTATTGCGTGAGCTCCCGGAGGGGGCGCGCGGCGCTCGGCTGACCTATCAGATCGGCGCCCCAGAAACTGTTGACAGCTTATTTCTCACGTGTTAGCATTCACCATGCGTTTAATACTTGCGGTAGTCCTGCTGCTTGTCCCCGTTTGCCTCAGCGCCCAAGAAAAGGGAGGCGGCAAGGGTCCGAACCCGTTTGCTGCGCCGAAGAATCTCAAGATTTTGACTGGCGACACTCCCGAACAGCTCCAGATGACGATGCGTGCGTTCGCGGCTGCTCTTGGTCAAAGGTGCAACTTCTGCCATGTGCAAGGCGATTTCGCCAGTGATGATAATCCCAAGAAGGAAACGGCGCGCATGATGTTGACGATGGCGCGCGAGATCAACGGCAAGTTTCCGGATGGAAAGCGTCACGTGACTTGCTACACTTGCCACCGGGGTGCAACGGAGCCAGCCACCGAACCTCCTCCTGCTCCCGCGCAGTAGGTAGCTTCGCCGCGAACTTCGGCACCCGTTATCTAATTTCAACCGAGCCGGCGCTCATGGGTGATTCCACCTGTGAGCGCTTTAGCTTTTTGGCGCGAGCTTTTTTGGCGCTGGAGCGCGTTCACCGTTACAGACGCAGCGGGCGCTCTGCATGCAGTGCAAAATCATCCGAATCGTCTCCTTGGTGCAACATGCCTGATGTATAATTGCTGAGGCCAATCAGGCAAACACAATTCCCACACATCACTGAGGACTACAAGGAGAGACGATGGTTAGTTTGGCAGATGCACGACGCGTAATCGCCGCGGCGGAGAAGAAGGCTGCGGAAATCGGACAACCGATGAATATTGCGGTAGCCGACGGGGGCGGAAACCTGGTGTCGCACGTACGCATGGACGGCGCATGGATCGGCAGTATCGACATTTCCCAGAAGAAGGCGTATACGTCGCGCGCCTTCGATATCGCCACCAAGGATCTGGCCTCCCACTCGCAATCGGGCGGACAGTTCTTCGGTATTCACGCATCCAACAACGGTAAGATTATGATCTTCGCCGGTGGCATCCCTCTGAAGAAAGATGGAAAAGTTGTTGGCGCCATCGGCGTCAGCGGCGGCTCGGGCGATCAAGACCACGCGGTAGCTGAAGCCGGCGCGGCCGCGTTCTAATTTGACCAGGAAGTCGAAAGGAGATTTGTAATGGCAAGTAATCGAGGAGTAGTGTATTTGGGGCCGGGCAAAGTCGAAGTGCAAAGCATCGACTTTCCAAAATTGCAGAACCCGGCGGGCAAGAAGATCGACCACGGCGTCATCCTGAAGATTGTCACCACTAATATTTGCGGCAGCGATCAGCACATGGTGCGTGGCAGGACAACCGCGCCGTCGGGACTGGTGCTGGGACATGAGATCACCGGCGAGGTTCTCGAAAAGGGCAGCGATGTCGAGTTCCTCAACGTGGGCGACCTGGTGACCGTGCCGTTCAACATCGCGTGCGGACGATGCCGCAATTGCCGGGATGGGAAGACCGGAATCTGCTTGACAGTCAATCCGGCGCGCGCCGGGGCGGCTTACGGCTACGTGGACATGGGCGGATGGGTGGGCGGACAGGCCGAATACGTTCTGGTGCCCTACGCCGATTTCAATCTCATCAAGTTCCCCGACAAGGCCAAGGCGTTGACCAAGATCAAAGACCTGACCATGCTGTCGGACATTTTCCCGACCGGCTATCACGGCGCCGTTACGGCGGGCGTGGGAACAGGATCGGTGGTTTATGTCGCGGGCGCGGGACCGGTGGGATTGGCCTGTGCGGCATCCTGCCATTTGCTGGGCGCGGCGGTGGTGATCGTGGGCGACATGATTCCGGAGCGGCTGGCGCAAGCCAAGAGCTTCGGCTGCGAAACCATCGATCTGAAGAAAGATGCTTCGCTCGCCGATCAGATCGCGCAGATCGTGGGTACCCCCGAAGTGGATTCAGCGGTCGATTGTGTCGGGTTCGAGGCGCGCGGGCACGGCCACGACGCGGGCGTGGAGCAGCCGGCAACGGTGCTCAATTCCGTCATGGAGGTCACGCGCGCGGGCGGCGCTATCGGCATCCCCGGCTTGTATGTGACCGGCGATCCGGGTGGCGTGGATGCCAACGCGAAGGTCGGCAATCTCGGCATCCGTATTGGCCTCGGTTGGGCGAAGTCGCATTCGTTCTATACCGGCCAGTGTCCGGTGCTAAAGTACAACCGCCAACTGATGATGGCGATTCTGCACGACAAGGTGCACATCGCGAAGGCGGTCAATGCCACCATCATTCCGCTCGATAAAGCGCCGCAAGGCTACCAGGATTTCGATAAGGGCGCGGCGAAGAAATTCGTCATCGATCCTAACGGACTCGCTAGTAAGGCGGCATAATCGTCTCGCATTTCTGGAGTAGCTGCCGCGCTTCGGCGGTCACTTGCTCGCGATAGGGATCGCCCGCGGGCAGTTGCTCCAGATTCGCTTCCAGGCTGAACAAAGCGGCGCGCGCCGCGGCGGCCAGTAGTGTGCTCGCGGCTTCGAGATCGGGTGCTACAGCCGCGTGGACCAGCCCCCGCGCTTTCTCACAGAGCGCAACGCCGTGTGCCGCTCCTCGAACAATATTCCGTGGAACCTCGATAACGGCGCGCGAGCGTTGACGAAACGCCGCGATATCTTCTTCGGCAAGGCGCGACAAATTCGCACACTCGGCGCTGGCGTCTTCCATGAGCGCGGCCACCAGCGAGCGGTCGCCCTGGAAATCTTTGCGCTTCGACGCGATTCTAAGTACCTTCGTCAGGAGCCCGAGCGCAAATGCGGCGCTGACACCCGCCGTGCTGACGCCTGCCGGAACCGATTCGACACTTGCCAGTCGATCGCGAAATGCGGCGAGTGTCGAGTCCCAGATGGAGTCCTGCATTTAGGACAGGCCGATAATTCGCCCTGTGGCCGTGTCCAGATCGACGTCGTAGTATCCGGGACGCGTGGACAGGCCCGGCATGGTGGACATGGTGCCGAGCAGAGGATAAAGAAAGCCCGCGCCCACGCTGGCGCGAATGTCCCGAACGGGCACGATGAATCCGGTCGGCGCGCCTTTCAGGTTCGGATCGTGGCTCAAACTAAGATGCGTTTTCGCCATGCAGATGGGCAGCTTGTCGAAGCCCTGGCGAGTGTAAAGCGCGACTTTCTTCTCTGCCTCCGGCAGATACTCGACGCCCGCGCCGCCGTACATTTCACGCACGATTTTTTCGATCTTTTCCTTGATGCTTAGATCCAGCGCATAGAGGAAATGGAAATCGCTCGGCTTCTCGCACGCGGCAATCACGGCCTTCCCGAGTTCCACCGCGCCGGCCCCACCCAGCGCCCAATGGTTCGAAACCACGGCATCGGCGGCGCCTGCTTCAATCGCCAGGCGCCGTACCAGCGCGACTTCGTTATCGGTATCGTCCTTGAAACGATTGATCGCCACCACCACCGGAATTCCGAACGAGCGGGCGTTTCCAATCAGCCGTACCAGATTGCTGCAGCCCTTCTCCAGCAACTCCAGATTCTCCTGGGTGTAGGCATGCGCCAGCGGCTGTCCGGCCACCACTTTCGGACCGCCTCCGTGCATCTTCAGCGCGCGAATGGTCGCCACCAACACTGCGAGGTCCGGCTTCAGCCCGCTATAGCGGCACTTGATGTTGCAGAATTTCTCGAAACCCATGTCGGCGCCGAAGCCCGCTTCGGTCAACACATAACCGTCGGGTCCAACCAGCTTCAGCGCGATCTGGTCGGCCACGATGGACGAATTTCCGTGCGCGATATTGGCAAACGGCCCGGCATGCACGAACGCCGGTGTACCCTCGATGGTCTGCATCAGATTGGGCATGATGGTGTCCTTCATCAGGACCGTCAAGGCGCCGCTGGCGCCGATGTCGTCGGCGCTGATGGGTTCGCCGGCCCGATTGGTGCCGATCACCATTTTGCCCAGGCGTTCGCGCATGTCCGCAAGACTGGTGGCTAGCGCGAGAATGGCCATGATTTCGCTCGCCACCGTGATGTCAAATCCGGTAGCGCGCGTGAAACCCTTCTCCTCGGGGCCTTGGCCGATCGTGATCCCGCGCAACATTCTGTCATTCGTGTCTAGTACCCGCCGCCAAGTGATGCTGTCCGGATCGATGTCCAGTCGCGCGAAGCGGCTGCGTTCTTCGGGCGTCAATTCGTTGGGATCGGTTTTCGAAATCCCGAGCTTGCGCAAACGGCGCAGCATCACGGGAGAGAACTTGCGCGTACCGTCTTTGGCCACTGGGCACAGCCGGTCGAACATCTGTTCATCGGTCGCACTCTTCTCATGAAACATGCGCGCATCGATGGCGGCCGCGAGCAGGTTATTCGCCGCGGTGATGGCGTGTATATCGCCGGTGAGATGGAGATTGAACTCCTCCATCGGAATGATCTGGCTGTAGCCGCCGCCCGCCGCGCCACCCTTGATGCCGAAGGTGGGACCCTGGCTGGGCTGTCGAATGCAAGTGAATACCTTTTTGCCCAGGTGCGCGCCGAGCGCCTGGCTCAAGCCCACGGTGGTAGTGGTCTTGCCTTCGCCGAGCGGCGTGGGCGTGATCGCGGTCACCACAATGTATTTCCCGTTGGTCGAATCTTTCAGCCGATCGCGGATGGAGAGGTGCACTTTGGCTTTGGTCTTGCCGTAGAGATCCAGCTCTTCGGGAAGAATGCCGGCTTCGGTTGCGATCTGGTCGATGGGAAGCGGCGTGGCGGCTTGCGCGATCTCGATATCGCTGGGCACGCGCGCTAGGATGTTGGTTAGCTTGTGGGGCATGGCAACTCATTATTCTAGAACACGCGCGCAGAGCCCACCTGACGAATTGATGTTTGTTGATATTCTCTATCAGTCAGGATCGGGAATCGCCGGCCGCGAAGTATGCGCAGTCGGGATGATGGAACACCAGCGCGCTGACGCTGGCTTCCGGGTCCATCATCATGCTCTCGGTAAGCTCGACGCCGATTTCTTCAGGCTTTAACAGCTTCCATAGGCCCTGCTGGGCATCCATATTCGGGCACGCCGGATAACCAAAGCTGTACCGTTTTCCGCGATACTTTGACTTGAACCGTTCCTGCATGGTCATGGAAGCTGGATCGGGAAATCCCCAATCTTCGCGGATCCGGGCATGCAGCCACTCCGCGCAGGCCTCCGCCGTCTCGAGCGCGAGCGCCTGAATGGCATGAGCTTTGAAGAATTCGCCGGATTGTTTCCATCGCTCCGCCTGTTCCCGGATCCCAGCTCCCGCAGTGACGACGAACATCGCCACATGATCGCGGCGGCCGTCCTTGGGATCGAGAATGTAGTCGCTCAGGCACAGCTCTTCTTCACGAGCTTGGCGAGCAAAACGAAATGTGTGCGTTGGCAGGCGGATCGCGTTGCCTTCGCGTTCCGCTTCAAAAAACTGCCAGACCGCGCGAACTTTCAGAAATTGCGTGGCCTCCTGCTTCAACTCTTCCACTTGCGTGTAAAGCGCGACTGCTTTCGGCTCGCGCTCCTGAAGGCTCTGCTCAAAGCGCCCCCGGTATCCCAGATGCTTTCCATACAGCGTGTAGGGATTGATGTAGCTCCACACTTCCGCCAGATTCGGCGCGACGCACACCCTGCGGTCCAAGTACGGCGCGGGCGGAATCGGAACATCGGTGTGCACTTTCGCGCTGCGCCGATCGCTCGCGGGCGGCGGCGCCGGAGCCTCGGCAATGGGCTCTTCGTATGCGGCATCGGGTGGCCGGTGACGATCGAGCCGGTACTGTGCCAAAAACGCCTCTCGCTCCGACGGATTCATGAGCTGATTCATCAGACGCAACGCCGTCATCGCATCTTTGGCGTAACAAACCGCTTCGCCGTAGGCCGCCGAGATTTTCGTGCGTGTGAACTTCTCTGAAAGTGCGGCCCCGCCCACCAGCAAGGGTACTCGAATCCCCGCGGCCTTGAACTCGGTCGCCGTAGCCACCATCTGCTGCGCGCTTTTCACCAGCAGGCCCGAAAGGCCGATGGCATCCGGTTGGTGCTCCAAATAGGCGCTGACGATCGTTTGCGGCGCCACCCGGATCCCCAGATTCACGACCGCGTATCCGTTATTGGCCAGGATAATTTCCACCAGATCCTTGCCGATGTCGTGCACGTCGCCCTGGACGGTGGCCAGGAGAATCTTGCCACGCGCCGACCTCTCGCCTTTTTCGAGGAAACCCTCCAGGTAGCTCACCGCCGCCTTCATCACTTCGGCCGATTGCAGCACCTCCGCCACGATCAGCTCGTTGTTGTTGAAGAGCCGGCCCACCTCGCTCATCCCCGCCATGAGAGGCCCGTTGATGATATCGAGCGGCCCCGCTCCGTCGCCCCGTTTGCGATCCAGATCGGCGATCAGGCCATCCTTGCTTCCATCGATAACGTAATTCGCGAGCCGCTGGTCGAGCGTCAGGCCGTTGGACACCTGTTTCGATCGCGTGCCGGCCGGGCGGAAATGCGCGGCGATGGCGGCGATATCGGCCGGCTGCGCGTTAAAGAGCAGATCGTGCGCCATGCGCCGTTCGTCTTCGGGGATGGACGCGTAGCGCTCCAGCTTTTCCGAGTTCACGATGGCCAAATCCAGGCCGGCTTTGGTGCAGTAATACAGAAACACCGAGTTCACCACTTCGCGCGCCGCCGCGGGAAGCCCGAACGACACATTCGAAATACCGAGAATCGTTTTCGCGAACGGTAGCTTCTGCTTTACGGCGCGAATCGCTTCGATGGTTTCCAGCGCGCCGCCCACATAGTTGGCATCGCCGCTCGCGCAAGGAAAAACCAGCGGATCGATCAGAATATCTTCCGGGGCAATTCCGTATTTCGTGGTCAACAACTGATACGATCGCTCGGCCACTTCCAGCTTTCGTTGGCGCGAGAACGCTTGGGCCTGGACCTTGTCTTCGTCGATGCAGCCCACCACCAGCGCCGCCCCATAGCGTTTCGCGAGCGGACACACGCGCTCGAACTTCTCTTCGCCATCCTCCAGATTCACCGAGTTGATGATGCTCTTACCCTGGCAATACGTCAGCGCCAGTTCGATCGCCTTGGGATCGGTGCTGTCGATCATGATCGGGGCATGGATTTTGCGGATTAGTAAATCGAAAAAGGGCGGAATGTCGCGCATCTCATCGCGCTCCGTGCTTTGCAGGCACACATCGATGACGTGGGCGCCATTTTTCACCTGACGCCGCGCGATCTCGCTGGCCTCTTCCCAGTTTTCCTGGGCGATCAGGTTCTTGAATAAGCGCGAGCCGATAACGTTGGTGCGTTCGCCCACGATCAACGGGCGATTGTTCTCGTCGGCTTCCACCAGCTCGATACCGGAGTAGTAAGAGCGATGCGAGCGGGCGGGCACCTGGCGCGGACGCTTGCCTTCGGCCATCTGGGCAATGGCGCGGAGATGTGCGTCGGTGGTTCCGCAGCATCCTCCCACCATGTTGAGCCAGCCGCGATCCACGAAGCGCTCCAGTTGAGCGGCCAGCGACTGCGGCGTCATCGCATACTTTCCTTCTTCGTCCGGCAGGCCCGCATTGGGATAGCAGGAAACGTGGAACGGCGACATCTCGCTGATGGTGCGCAGATGATCGGTCATGAATTCCGGCCCGGTGGCGCAGTTGAGCCCGATGGACAATAGATCCGCATGGGCCACGGAGGCGCAAAAAGCATCCGCGGTTTGGCCGGCCAGCATCGTACCGGCGGCCTCAATGGTGGCCGAGACCATGATCGGAATGCTCTCTCCCAGTTCCTGCCGCAATCTCTCGATCGCCACCAGCGCGGCCTTCACGGTGCGCGTGTCCTGACAAGTTTCAAGCAACAGAACATCCGCCCCGCCTTCGATCAACGCATGGGCCTGATAGTAGAAATTGTCCACGAGTTCGGGAAACGTCACGCCGCCCGTGACGCTGATAGCTTTGGTAGTAGGGCCCATGGCGCCCGCCACGAAGCGAGGCTTGATGGAAGTGGAGAATTCGTCCGCCGCCTGGCGCGCCAGCCGCGCGGCCTCAAGGTTCAACGCCGAGGCGTCGCCAGCCAGACCGTACTCGGCCAGCACCAGCCTGGTCGCGCCAAAGGAATTGGTCTCGACGATGTCCACACCCGCTTGAAGGTAAGCCCGGTGGATGTCCAGCACGACATCCGGACGCGTGCGCACCAGGTTTTCATTGCAACCCTCGATTGCTGCTCCGCCGAAATCCGCGGCCGTGAGACGGCGCTGCTGGAGCATCGTCCCCATGGCGCCGTCCAGCACTACGACGCGCCGCGCGAGTAAGTCTTCGAGCGCTAGCTGGCGGGTGGTTCGTTCAGACATTCACGTACCGACTCCCTTACGGTCGCGGCTCTGTAAGCACCTACAAACCAGTAGTCACGATTCCGAGCCGCGCGCGTCAGCAAGCGGATTTTGGTTTTTTTCAGCATCCTGCTATGACTTCCAGCGCTAATTCATAGCGTCCGAACGGAGCGCTCAACTGCACTCCCTGGACCATGGATCGCACTTTCCGCACCATTTCTTGCGCAATCGCTACGCCCTCTTCCCGCGCCTTCGCCTGATTATCAGCACGTCCCATTCTCTCCATGAATTCTCGTGGCACGGGGACCCGCAGTTCGTTGACCATGAATTCCGCGTTGCGGAGGCTCGAAAGCGGCCAGATTCCGCAGATCACGGGGATCTTGACCCGTTCGATGCGGCGCAGAAAGGTTTCGAGCAGACCCAAGTCGAAAATCGGCTGTGTAACCACGTATTCGGCGCCGGCCTGGACCTTCCATTCGAAGCGGCGGATTTCCTCGTCCAATTGCAACGCTCCCGGATCGGCGCCCGCGCCAATCACAAACGCGGTCTGGGAGCCTAGAAAGTTGCCGCCGATATCCAGCCCGCGATTCAGATTCTTCACGACGTTGATCAGGCCAATGGAATCGATGTCGAACACAGCGGTCGCGCCCGGGTACATCCCCATGCGCGGAGGGTCGCCGGTGATGCAGATCAGGTTGCGGATCCCCACCGTGTGCGCTCCCAGCAGTTCGGACTGTATGCCCAAAATATTGCGGTCGCGGCAACAGAAGTGATTCACCGCTTCAATGCCCGCCTGCTGCTGGATGATCTGGCAGGCGGCCTGAGCGCTTACACGCGCGCTGGCTCGGGGGCCGTCGGGAACGTTGATGCAATCGATTCCATGCTCGGCGCAGAGCCGTGCGCCCGCGATTTCCTTGGATGCATCCAAGCCCCGCGGCGGAAGGATTTCCACCATGGACACGAATTTGCCCTCGGCCAACTTGGCGCCGAGCTTGGATTTTTGAGCCAGCGCGATGGGCGCGAGCGCCTTGGATTGTTCTGCAGGTTCCTCCACAATCACGCTGCGTTTCGCCTCCCTGAGTTCGAGCGATCGAGTTTCTGAACGGATCAGGCGGATGTGCTCGGGCGTGGTGCCGCAGCAGCCTCCAATGATTCTGGTCCCCGCCAAAACCAACCGGCGAGCGTATTGCGCCATATATTCCGGCGAACACAGATAAATGTTGCGGCCCTCCACGCGCATCGGCATTCCGGCGTTGGGCATGGCGCTCAGCGGTTTGGAGGAAAGCCGCGCCATTTGCTCGATGACCTCGAAGGTGGTCTTGGGCCCCACCGAGCAGTTGATGCCGATCACGTCGGCCGGCCAGGAATCCATTTCCGGGCTAAAGGTCTCGACCGACGCGCCACTCGGGAGACAGCCGAAATCGTCGACCGCAATTTGCGCGACGATCACCAGTTCGGGGCCAGCAGCTTCCCGGGCTGCCAGAACCGCTTCGCGCAGCTCACCCAAGTCGCCGAAGGTCTCCAAAATCAGCAGATCCACGCCGGCCTCCACCAAGGCCCCGGCTTGTTCGCGAAAAATGGCGCGTGCTTCCGTGAAAGACGTTGGCCCCAAGGGCTCCAGGTGAACGCCCAGAGGGCCCATCGCGCCGGCGACAAACGGTCCGCGCTCGGAGGCTTCGCGCGCGAGGCGCACCCCAGCCTCGTTGATCGCGTGGAGCTTCTCTGAGAAACCAAATCCCGCGAGACGAACCCGATTGGCTCCGAATGTATTGGTTTCCAAAATCTCAGCTCCGGCATCGGCGTAGTCCCGATGAATCTGCCGGACCAGATCGGGCGAAGACAGGTTCAACTCATCGAAGCAGCGATTGATAAAGACGCCCGAGGAATAGAGCATGGTCGCCATGGCGCCATCGGCAACCAGGACGCGTTCGGACAGACGTTGCCTGAATTCCAGAGCGCGGCTCATTACATTAATATCGTCCGCTTACCCGATTTCATGAAACGTTCTTCGGGCGTGCGGACTACTTCGCGTTGTGCGTCTTTACCAGGGTTTCTTCGGCCTCACGCCTTTCAGTGGGCTTGGTTGACGGCTGCGGATTGCCGATCGAGATCAGCGGCTGCGGATGCTCCGGCCGGCTGTCCTTATCGAGCAGATAGTTGATATAGGAACTGGTGCCTTCGAGCGCGCGATTGCGCGGCGGGATGTAGGTTTTCAATTCGTCGACGCGGTGCGCGGCGCTGGCTCGATCGTACACCGCCACCCAGATGCACGGTTTCTCCGGGGTCACTTCGCACTGTCCGTTGAACGTGCCGCCGCAAGGCCCGTTGCGCATGTTCTTGGGGCAAGTCATAGGACAGACATATTCCATCAACCCCAGAACGCAGTTGCCGCAGGCCTGGCATCCGAAGACCGGTTTCTTAAAAGCGAATTCGGCGTCTTCCATCGCCTTGGCCACCGAAGGGTGACGGTCCATCCAGCGAAAAACGCCTGTGAGTGGCGCTTTCACGATACCCGGCCAGTTGGCGGGCTCTAGCATGTCGAAAACCGGCTGCGTCCAGTCTCTCTTCTTGGGCGCCGGCTTCGGCCCCTCGTAAAAGAAAAATCCGCCCTTTTCGCCGTAGCTGATTTCTTCGGCTAGCTCTTCCCAGCGCGGCGCCAATTCTTCGGCGCGCCGGATGATCAAGCGAATGCGCTCGGGCTCATGCGTGCCTCCGATGTAAGCGCCCGCGTAACCCAGTCCTCGCACGATGGCCGCCATCTGCGCGGCGCGCTCCAATCGCGCGGCCATGCCTTTGTCGGGAGCTTTCGCTTCTTCTTGGATTCGGGCCAGCAGTTCCGGCGACACCCAGCATCCCGGAGGATCGCCCTTCGACATCCGCTCGGCCGCTTTCGGAGGGAGCACGTAGACGTTGCCGAGCACCGGCGTTTTCAAGTTGCGCTCGTCGAGGTAGCGCTTCAACTCGCGATATTTGCGGGAATCGAACCCGAGCTGCGTGATCGCGAAATCGGCACCCGCCGCGATCTTTTTTTCGAGCTTCAGGTACTGATACGCGCAATCCTCTTCCAGGTACTTGAACGGCGACACCGCCGCTGAAATAAAGAACGGCCACCTGCCTGCGGCGCGCTGCTCCGCGATGGTTTCCACCAACTGCACCGAATCGCAGGCGAATCCAACCGTGCCGAGCGGCGCTCCCTTGGGATAATCGCCCGTGATGGCGAAAACGTTCTCGATCCCGAGCGCGATCAGGTCGTCCAGAAACTTGCCCACTTCCGCCGGGGTCTTGCTCACGCACGTCAGATGGACGTTCGGATTGAGGCCGCGCTCTTTGGCGATCGCCGCCACGCGAACCGGATCGTGCCCGGCCGATCCACCCGCCCAACTGGTGATACCCGCGCCCGCCACTTCGGGAATTCCGGCAATCCCGGCCGCGATCTCGCCGAGCTTTTCCTCCGTCACCGAGGCGCTCGCCACCATCTCCACCATGTAGCAAAATTGGCCGGTGGTGATCGCTTGTCGAAGCGGATTCGCGGATGCCATGTTACTTTACTTTCTCCTCGGCCGCCTCGACGCCTAATTCCTTTCGGACGATGTGCGCGCCCTGCACCATGGCCTTCAATTTCGCGAACGCCACGTCGCGCGACAGATGGAACAGCCCGCAATCGGGAAGGATGAAGATCCGTTCCGGCGGCAGCACCTTCAAAGCTTTTCGAATGCGCTCGGCCACCATCTCGGCGGTTTCGATGTCGTCGGTCTTCACGTCGATCACTCCGACGCCCAGCTCAAAGGCGGTGTTGAACTCCTTGAACAGGTCGAGATCCTCGCCGCCGCGGCGCGCAAACTCGAGCGTCAACTGCTGCACCTTCGCTTCCATGATGGTGGGGAACAGATAGCGATAGCTGCCTTCCCAGGAAGGCTTGCCATAGCGGTTTCCGTAGCATATGTGCACCGCGATCTTCGCGTCCACGCCGTCGACCATGGTATTCAAGACCTTTACGCACCACGGCAGGTCTTCGGGAAAACCCGAATAATAAGGCTCGTCGATCTGGATGTAAGTGGCGCCCGCCTTTACCAGCGCCTTCAGTTCCAGATTCATCACTTTGGCAATGTCTGTCGCCAGCGCTTCCTCGCTCGGGTAATACTGATTGCGGACTCGCTTGCTCAGGCAGTGCGGACCGGTAACGCAGAACTTGGTCTGGCGCTCGGTGAAGGTTTTCAAGAACTGGAAGTCGGGCGTCAAGCCGAGCGATGCCATGGGGAGCTTGCCTTGCACCACGCTGTCGTAGAAATCGTAATAAAACTTCTTGGACGACCGGTCGATCTGAACTCCGGGCAGCCGTTCCACAAAATAATCGACCATATTGTCGCGGCGCGGCTCGCCGTCGGTGACGATATCCAATCCGGCGATTTCCTGGTCTTTGATCGCGGCCTTGGCCGCCGCGTCGTAGATCTCGTCCAGATCGTGGCGGCTGATCCGCCGGGCAAAATACTCGGTCTTCAGGCGCTCCAGCCAGCCCGGCATGGCGTAGCTGCCAACCATCGTTACAGGGAGAGTGGGATTCATTTTTTCGTTGTTCGGCGACTCGTTAATCTCGGCGCGTCGTGTAGAGGACGGAGGTGCGTGATCCTTTTCTATAGTGGAAGGGAGTGAAGCGTACGTCATAACCGGCCCTTTCGGCTACCTCCTTCAGTAAAGCACCATTCACCCAATTCAGCAGCGAACCGTCCAGTTTTCCGGGCCCGTAAAAACCCAGACGGTACTGGTCCAGCTCGGTCACAAAAATATCTTGCACCTGCAAATAACCGCGCGGATGCAGCAGCGGAAGAGTGTTCAAAAAGCTGGCCAGAGCGCCGGAACTCAAATGAAAACGAAAATCGGTGGGCGCATCCTTGAGGATGTCCTCCACCTTCTGCGCGTCCAGGCCTTGTGGAAAAGGGAAGTCGGGTAGATCCTCCACCAGCACCAGCCGTTCTTCCAGACGTAGCGCGCTCCATACGTCCATCCAGAACGCAACGCCGCGCGCCGGCTCGCCCAGAAATTCCGTGCTGCCCGAAAGCAGGCGCGTGATGGTGGAGCGAAGTTTGTCGGGTGGAACCTCGAAATCATTCGCCAGACGCACCACATCGGCCATCGGAAGGTACGCGCGAACCTGGACGAAGTAGAGTTTGCCGTCTCGCCGCACCACTTCTTCGTCCGGCAGGTTGTCGTAGACGTTGGTGGAGTGTACCTGCATGATTTTGTGGCGCAGGAACGAGAGGGTCTTCAGCGGATTCAGCGCGTCCAGCACCAGGAAACTGCACAGGTCGGCGTGATCCTCCACCGCGGGCCTCGACATGTCCAGCGTGGCCAAGGAATAGTCGCCTAGCAAGACGCGCAGCTTGGGATAATAATCGGTGCCCCGTTCCTGATCGAGCGCGCGAAACTTGGTGAGCCACATTCCGCAGCGGACGCCGGTGCCTACGCCGATCTCGAGCAGAAAAATCTCGGCGGGAAGCTGGTTCTTCGTTTCCAGATCCTTCAATAAGACCCAGAAATCTTGCACGCTATCGGCGATGGCGTCCGGATTGTGGCCGTCGGAGGTGCCGCCCGGCAGCGCCTGCTCATAGCCTTTGCCGGTGGCGATTTCCCAATCCCTGACACGGCTCCAGTACAGTTTGTTGAAGTCCCACACGATGCTGGAGCGCATGGACCTGAAATCTTCGAGCGGCAGCCGGTCCTGATTTTGCGGCTCGGGCGCGTTGCTATGGGCCAACGCGCGCAGCAGCGCGGCACGCAGACATCCCGGGACCACCTGGCGGACGTCGACGTGCACGTCCATGATGGGCACCTGCTGCCCGCTTTCGTTATAGCCGTGGGTCGCGATCACCACTTCGCGAAAGTTCTGTTTGTACTGGATCCAGTCGAGTTCGATCTGAAGGCGGGCGAACTGGGACTTCTCAATATGGCCTTCTTCCAAGAGCGCGTAGACCGTTCCGATAACGTCCTGGGCACTGGTGGCGGCGGCTTTGCCTTGGAGGTGGTTGAGTTTGACGATCATGTTTCTTGCGTGAGCGTTAAATTTCTGTGCTAGTGCCACACTGCATGCATAATGCGGGTGGCTCGGCCATTTTATCGTATCCACGGCCGGGCGTGGCTCTCAAAGTGTCTCAAAGCATTCAATTGCCAGTACGGAATACTAACAAATCGGCCTGGTCCGTCCGATAAGACAAAGGAAGACTACGCCAATTGTTATGATCTCACTCCGTAAGGCCGCCACCGAACTAGAACGACTGGAGGAGCTGCATCGCACGGCTGTCGACTGCTACGCGCAGGCGCTGCACTCCACCGAACAGAATGCCATCGAGTTGGACGGGGCGCAAGTCGCCCACTTTCGCGCCCATTTACAGGCTCTTCGGGACCAATTGCGGGCCGACGCAGCCCGCAGCGAACTGGAAACGGTGAGAACCTCCTTCGACGCCGAACTCAAGGACTACCATGACAAAACCCGGCAGCAGGTCCAGCGGCTTCGCCAGGAGGTGCAGGCCGCGGCGGCCGCGGTGGAATCCTTCGCCGGCTCCATCAGCGAAAGCGAAGTGAACCTCGAGTCCGGCATCCAGCGAGAACTGAACACCCTGAACCAAACCGCTTCTAGCGACGACCTGCAGCAGATTCGCGGCGCCATTCAGGCGTCGACCGCGAAAATCGGCGCGAGCATCCAGCAGATGCGATCCTCCAATCGGCTGGCCATCGCGCAGCTCAAGGACGAGATTCGGCTCTTGCACCAGGAGGTCCAGGCGGCGCGGCGTTCCCAGACGCCCGACACGTCGTCAGAAAGCCATCGGCGCATGAGCGGCCGGATGGACGAATTCATCAAGAAAAAGACCCCATTTTCGGTGCTGTTGGTTGTGGTTCGAAATTTGGAAGGGCTGCAAAACTGTTATTCGCCCAACGCCATTGAAAGCGCGCTCGGTGGCTTCCAATCTCGTTTCGAGGGTATACTTCCGACTTCGGCCATGGTGGGGCGCTGGTCCAAGGATCAATTCGCGGCGATTTTGAACGCCGGGTCCGGCAACGCGATTGAGATGTCGAGCGAGGCGGTCCGCAAGCTTTCTGAACCTTTCCTCGAGCAGGACAAGGGTGGAACCCACTCCATTGCCTTCAATCCGCGCGCGGGCGTCATCGAATTCACCCCCGGCTCCGACCTGGCTAAGTTTCAAGCCAGGCTCAAGCAGTTGGCCGACACGCTCGCAGACTAAAAGCCCTTCCATTCCCCTGAAAAATTAATTCGATTGGAATGGTTTGAAACAAAAGCCTACAGGAGCCGCATCCGGCGACCGATAGTAGGCCTACAGGTTCCACCCGACATGCAAAGGTCCGCCGAGACCATTACTGAAAGCCTGAAAAAGGTGCCGCCCTTTCCGCCTGTGGCGGTGAAACTGCTGAGCTTGCTTTCCAATCCGGTGGTGGATACCAACGAAGTGGCCGATCTGATCGCGAGCGACGCCGCCTTCACGGCGCGCTTGCTCCAGCGCGTGAATTCGGCCGAGTTCGGATTTGTGTCGGATATCACCAATGTGCGGCGCGCGGTTGCGCTCCTGGGGCTCGATACCACCCGCCAGACCACGCTCGCGCATGCCGCCGCTGCCTACGCGCAAGGCGGGCTGAAAACTGAAACGATGCGCCGCTCCTGGCAACACACGGTTGCGACCGCGGTCTTAGCCGAGGAAATCGCCCTGGGCTGTGACGCATTCCCCGGTGTGGCGTTCACCGCCGGCATTATGCACGACATCGGACGGCTGGGGCTGCTGGTCGCCTATCCGGAGGAGTATGAACGAGTGATCCGCAACGCCGCCCAGCGGAGCCTGGACGTCCTTGAATTCGAGGAGGAGGAGTTTGGCGCGCATCACGCCGAAGCGGGCCGGCTGCTGGCCGAGCGCTGGGGATTGCCAGCGGAGATGATGCTGATCGCGGGCCGCCATCACGACCCTTGCGAGGGCCAGGAATTGAGCTTGTTGCGAATCGTCCATGTGGCCTGCCGCCTGGCCGATGCCCTGGGTTATGATGTCGTCAAACCTCTCGCCGCGCTCCAAGCAAGCGATGTGACCGCGGAATTGCCGGCCCCAGCGCGTGCACGGCTGGGCCGGGCTCCTGAACAGCTTTGCGAGCGGATAGAAGAGCGGATCCGGGAATTTGGTTCCGAGCCGTCCGGCGCTCCGCCCGAAGAGACTCTGGCCTTGCTGGCCTCCGCAAACGCCGCGGCTGATCCGGGGCCGGGGACTGAGGACGCAACGGACAGCGGCGCGGAATTGGATTCTGTGGAACTGGCCGGCGAACCAAGCCCCTCGAGACGACCACGGCGAATCATCCTGTGGATGGCGGCCGCCGTAACCTTCCTGGCATTGGCCGCCCTGTGGTGGGCCTCGCGCAATCGATGATTCTCGGGCCAGCGCTCAGGAGTGAGTGAGCGCCTCCGCCGATTGGCGTACGAACTGGTGTAGTGCGTCGAGTTGAGAAGCGATGCGGCTTGCGTCGGCTTCGGCCGCCGCCCGCTCGATCTCTTTGCCCATCTCCTCCATGGGCGGGAATCCATAGCCTCTGCCGGTGCCCTTCAGATTGTGTCCGAAGCGGCGGATCGGACCGAAATCGCGGGAATCGAGCGAAGCGCGAGCTTCTTCAATCTGCTTGGCTTTGGAGGCGAGATACTGCGGAACCAGCGCCGCTACCTGCTCGGAAACAGCTATGGCCCGCGCAGGTTGCGCACCTTTCGCTGGGGCAAAACGGCGGATGGTCTGGAGCAGCGTTTCCCGGTCCACCGGTTTCGCGACGTGCGCCACACACCCTGCATCCATGCTGGCGCGCACGGCTTCCTGCATAGCGTCCGCGGACAGGGCCACAATCGGAGGCGCAAGACTTTGGGAGCGCGTTTGCGACTGCTGCCAGGCCCGAATCCTCCGGGTTGCCGCATAGCCATCCATCCCGGGCATGTCGATGTCCATCAGGATCAAATCGAATTGTTCGCCTTGTTGGACCGCGTCCAGCGCCTCCTGGCCATTGAGGGCGATGCGAAGCTGCACTGGCTGGTCGCGCAGATAGTGCTCGAGCAACAGCCGGTTGTCTTCGGTGTCCTCGGCCACCAGGATCCGGATCCGCGAGCTCCAGGGAAGCTGGGCTGGCGGGACCTCTACCGGGTGCTCGGAACCGGCCGCGGGCGGTTCCACAGCCTCCAGCGGCAGTCTGAAGTAAAAAGTGCTCCCGTTTCCCTCCCGGCTAACGACGCCGATCTCTCCTCCCATCAGCTCCACCAGATCGCGGCAAATGGCCAGCCCTAACCCAGTACCGCGTTGGCCGTTATGCTGATTGGGCAACTGCACAAAACGGGCGAAGATCTTGTCTTGGTCCTCCAGACCGATGCCGGGGCCGGTGTCGGAGACCTCGAATAGAAGCTGGTCGCCGGCGCTGGCTGCGCTGAGCACCCTGACGTTCAGATCCACGCGCCCGGTGTTCGTGAACTTCAAGGCATTACTCACAAGATTTACCAGGATTTGTTGGATGCGCAAGGGATCCCCCAGCGCGCCGGCGGGCGCCGCCGGATCGAATTCCACTCCCAGCGTGATGCCCTTGCGCGCGGCCGGTTCGCGGAAGGTGGCCACCGCATCGAGCACCATTTCCCGGACGCTGAAAGGCCCCTTTTCTATCCGCACGGCTCCGGCTTCGATACGCGAAAGATCCAGGAAATCGTTGATGAGAGCCACCAGGCGCCGGCAATTGCGCTGGAACATGCTCACGTATTCGCTCTGATCGAAGCTCAGGGAAGTTTCTGACAGCAGATCGGCCGAGCCCAGGATGGCATTGAGCGGAGTACGAATGTCGTGGCTGATCTTGGCCAGGAATTCGGTTTTGGCCTGATTGGACGCTTCGGCGGCTTCTTTAGCCCGGATCAGGGCGGCGTCACCCCTTTTGCCGGCCCAGATATCGCGCAGGAAGACGTAGAAGCTGGAGCCTGGATCTGGGCGGGAGTCCAGAACCGCGGAGAGAAATGTGATGGCAACATCGGGCGCCGGACCGGAGTGTGGGCCGAGACGCGCGGCGATTTCGGCGCGCCCGCTCACTCGCATCTGCGCGATCGCTTCCTCCACCCGGGCCCAGTCGTCCGGCTGTACCGTAGCGGCCATATTCGCGGGCTTGCATATCTGGGAACAACCCACCATCTCCGCGTAGATCTTATTCAGCCACAGGTAGCGCCCATCGGCGCCGACTTCGGCGATGCCGTGCAGCGCGTTTTCGAGCGCCACGCCTTTCCTCCGCAGAACCTCGGCCACGCCGAGCAGTCCGTCGTTCAATATTGCGATTTCGTCGCGTCCGGGCAAATGCTCTGGAATGGCTCCGACGGCCAGGCGGTCGACGTTGCGCTGCACACTGGCGATGCGGCTGGTGATGCCGCGGGCGAACAGCAAGGTCATCCCCACGCCTCCCAGGAGTCCGAGAACGAGACAAACAGCGGTAATGCCGCGATGCTGGCTGCGTAAGGAGCTGGCGCGGCTGAGGGAGGTTTCAAACTGGCGTGTGTTGTCCCTATCTATCGCCTTCAGGAGGTTGTCCATCTGCCGCCGTTCGCCTTCCACCGCGCGCAGTGCGGTGCGCAACTGATCCCACGGGAAGGCGTCCGAACGGAAGCGTGCCACGACGCCCAACATCCGCTCCTCGCGGGCGCGCTCGAGCGTAGCAATCTGGGACAGACGCCACTGTTCGACGGGACTGCCCGCCATCAGGTTCAGAAGCTTGTGGTGGCTGGATGCTAATGTGGCGAGCGAGGAGCGCGCTTGGGTGACAAAGGACTCCTGCCCGGTGATGAAATAAGCTCGCACATCGGCGCTCATTTCGGTCTCCGCCGCCCGCAGGCGCTGGATCTCCTGGGCTGTTTCGAGAGTGCGGCTAACCTGGTCGCCAGCCGCCGCATCGCGCGAGATAAGCAGATTTGCGACACCGAACATGAAAACCGTGGCCGCCGCGGGAAAGGAAATCAGCAGCAGACACTTGGTCCGCAGGGAAAGGTCAGGCCATTTCGGCAGCCCTGGTATAAACCGCGGCATAAGCTAACGATCCAAGACCACCTGCAACAGGGGACACAACGCGCCGATGCGCGCCTTCTCGAGCGAAGCGTCGGCGCCCAGATGCGCGGAGACAGAAAGATAGATATCGGACTGTTCGGCTCCCGAAACCGCCACGATGCGGATCCTCGGGAATAGTCTCTTGAGCTCCGGTACCGCCTCGATTCCGTCGCGGCCCGGCATCACCATGTCGAGAACCACCGCGTCGACGGCGTGATCGCGCAACTCCGACAGGCACTGCGCGATATCCACCGATTCGATGACATCGAATCCGGCCGGCTCCAGCATGGAACGCGCCAGGGCACGGAAGTGCTCGTCGTCGTCGACTACCAGCACCTTGGCATGCGGGGGTTGGAGCGCCGCCTGACATTGAAAGGTTTTTTCAAAGACCTCATGAGCCATAACGCCACTCATCGGTAAGGCTGGAGAAAGTCTGAATTGGCGGCTCTGGCGCCGGTTCCCCGCTCTTGTTCCTTGGCCGCCTAACCGATAAGGTCCGCTTGGG
This sequence comes from Bryobacteraceae bacterium, assembly GCA_052148835.1. Taxonomy (GTDB): domain Bacteria; phylum Acidobacteriota; class Terriglobia; order Bryobacterales; family Bryobacteraceae; genus Palsa-89. The sequence goes on along the minus strand of JBKQHJ010000108.1, from coordinate 1,855 downwards.
AGATAGACGTGCTATTAGGAGGCAGCCTTGATCTTGGCGACGGTCTCGCCGGACCCGGATTTTCACAAGGATGTGCGTGCGTCGTTGGACGGTCATCTGCGATTTGAAAGTGCGTGGGACCTGAATTTTGAGGATGCCAACCGGCTGCGAGGCATCGCTCCGGAGCAGCCCTGCATTTTGGTGATCGACTTTGCCGATTTGCTGCATGCGATGCCGGTGGCGCGCTCGGTGGACGGCCGGGCGCACATCGTTGTGATCGCGGTAAAGGGCGGGGGCAGCCGGGAAGAACTGTTGCAGCTGATGCAAGCCGGGGTTCGAGAAGTGCTGCCCGAGTTTACCGATCGCGAGATCCGGCAGGCGGCCGCGCGCGCGGCATCCACGCTGGCCACTTCCGGCGAGACCATGGCGGACCTGTACGCCTTCATGCCCGCCAAGCCGGGCTGCGGCGGAACCACGGTGGCTACTTACGCCACCGCCCAGGCGGCACAGCGGACCGACGAGCCAACTCTATTGTTGGATTTCGACATCCGTTTGGGGGTCACTTCCTTCCTGCTCAAAGCCGAAGGTGCGCACACCATCGTGGATGCGCTGCTGCAGGCCGATCGTCTGGACGCCGATCTGTGGTCGAGTCTGGTGTCTCAAATTAGGAACCTGCATCTGCTCGGTTCGGGGCCCATGGATTTCTCGCGGCATGTCACCACCGAGCGCTTCATGGAGCTATTGGATTTCGCCCTGCGCCGTTATTCTCTGATAACAGTCGACCTGCCGGGCACCATGGAAGATCAGGAATGCGAGACCTTGCTGCGCGCCAAGCGGATCTATCTGGTCTGCACGCCCGATATCGGGGCGCTGCATGTCGCGCGCCGCAAAGCCAGTTGGCTCAAGGATCTTCGTCTCACCGATAAAGTATCGGTGGTGCTGAACTGCATCGAGCGCCGGAGCACGCTTTCGGTGGACGACCTTCAGCGCATCATACAATTGCCGGTCCGCCACCTGCTGCCGGCCGCCGCCGCGGAGATTTCACGCGCGGTGCAAAAGGGGGCCGTGCTGGAGGCTTCGTCCGGGCTTGGAAAACACATCGCCTGCATCGCCGCGGAGATGACCGCGGATCGGCGCTCGATCAAGAAGCCGAGCCCGGTGCGGCGCTTCGTTGAGTACTTCTCGGTCAGCGCGGCGAGGGATGTTCCAGGATGACGCGCAGCGGTGACGCCCAGGATTAAATCCGGAGACCATCGACATGACGAATCAAACCATACTCGGCGTTTTGGATCATCTTTGCAATGAAGCCAGGAATTCGGTGCATGCCAGCTTCGGCCTTATGACAATGTGCTCCAGTCCGGCGTCCGATCCAGCGTGGCGAACGTGCCTGGAGCATAGCAAGAGTAGCGCGGACCGCTTGCTGCGCTCGATCGACGATGTACGGGAGTTGCTGGACGCCGATTCCACCGTCTTCGATCCGCCCGAAGAGTTCGATCTCACGCTATGCCTGGGCGAAACTATCGACGTGTTGAATCTGGCGTCAGGCGGCCGCGCCAGCCGGCTTGTTCTGCAATCCACGGCAAGGCCAGTGGTGGGAAGGCAGCATCGGCGCGCCGTCGAGCAGGCATTGACCCGGGTTCTCGACACGGTATCCAAGCTTGGGCAGCGGGGAGAGGCACGCGTGATCGTGGTAGAGTCGCAGGGCGGCCCAGGCGTGGTTTTTGACATCGTGCCCGCCAACTCCAACATCGCGCTGCGCGTGGCGGACTGGCTGAACGCCGATCCGGAACAGGTGGACCTTCCGGCCGCCGACGACCTCCTGTTTGGCGTCGCCACCCTAGTAGCCGGGAAGCGTTTGCGCGCGCTCGGAGGAACC
>JBKQHJ010000107.1:0-4413 GCA_052148835.1 Bryobacteraceae bacterium | reverse complement strand
GTGGAGTAGGGAAAGTGATCGGAGACCGTGTAGGCATCTTGGATCCAGTATTGTTTGCCCTCGCTCACGACAGCGTAGGGATCCTGGTCAAGCTGCAAGAACGGAGCGATCTGCTGCACGCGCTCCTGAACACGCCTCCAGATCTGAATCCTGCTCTCGGGTTGAAGATAGGATGTAAGCAGAATATTGACGTCAGCCTGCGTCCAGGCGAACAAGAGCCGCTTCCAGAAGCTGTCCAGGGGGATGCCTCCCGTTCCGGCGTAACTGGTGTAGACATTTTGATTCCCCTTAGGGTAGTCAAACTCTTTCACGCCGGTCGCGACGATTCGATATCCAGTCATCGACTCGCCGTAGTAGATGGCTGGTTGGTCTATCTTCAGGCCGTAAGAAGATTCGGGCGGGATATTCTCCAGCACATACTGCGGGAAACCTCCCCCCATGGTCTTCGAGACGAAGCTCATCACCAAGCCATAACCATGCGTGAATTGCAGCCTCTGGTTCACCCAGGTTTGGGCTTGAGCGGGAAGTTGCGGCGAGAGCTCGCGCGCCGAAAGCATCACCTGGTGATAACCATCGGGCAGGTGATAGCGGTCAACATCAGCCTCGTAAAACTGATAATAGAGCCGTATTTCCTGAGCCTGTTGGTACATCTGAAGCAACGGACGGTAATCCCATAGACGGACGTTTTGGATCGTGTCTTGATTTCTTGCAATCACCTCCGGCGTCAGGTCGGCCAGTGCCGGGTAGGATGTTTCCTGAATCGTGTCGAGGTTGAAGGCCTTTCGGGTGAACTCTATGTTGTTCTTGAGATAGGGAGTCTCGCGAGCCAGTTCGTTCGGCTGCACAGTGAACCTCTGAAAGAGGGCCGGCACCAGCCAAACGCCGACAATGTACAAGGCCGCGAAAACTGCGAATCCGATACCTATCGACCTCAATCGCGGCCGGAAGAAATTGAGTGCAAGAAACGCGCACAGCGCAACCGCGGCGGCCAGCATCATCCAATAGGCGATCCGAGTGACATGATCGGCGGTGTAACCGGCTCCGTAAACAACCCCCTGATTGGAGTAAAGGAGTTCGAAATGATCCAGGTAAAACCCCCACGCCCAACTGGCGGCCAGCACACAGAACAGGATGGACAAATGTGGAGTAGCCTTCGCGCTCCAGCCTTCCACCGGTCTTCCGCGGCTGAACCCCAGCGATGCGAAATACGCGTAGAAGGCCAGGACAGCTAGAAACGCGACTACCGCCAACGTGGTCAGGCTGCTTTGCAGAAGCTCATAAAAGGGAAGACGAAACACATAAAACCCGGCATCGGCGCCGAAGAGTGGATCGGATAACCCAAAGGATCCGCCGTACCGAAAGCGCAGATACGTGTCCCATTTTGCATAGAAGATGCCCGCGTAGAACAAAGCGACGACGGCAGCCCCCGCTCCGATGGCCAGATTCAAAACCGTGGGCGAGATCTGAACACCGAGTTTCGTGGCCAGCGTAGATTCGCCCGTCAAACTACTAACACGGAAGGTGGAACCGTTCTTCGCCGCAAAGCGAAGATTGATCCATAAGTATAAAAGTGCGACAACGAAAGCCGCGCCAAACAGCTCCCACCGCACTGAGAAGAGAGTCCAAAAGACGCCGCTGTATCCGACCTGCCGCATCCACAGCCATTTCTGAATCCAGGTAGGAATGAACGCCAGTATTGCGATGAGGGCGATCGCTCCAAGGATCACGAACCACATTAGGCTCCTTCGCCTGGGGAGCCCGCCCCCTGGGAGCCCCAGTTTTGGCCGCATTTCGTGGATGACTTGGACGCTTCCGTTGCCGTTCGGTTTTCCGTCCGCAACCGGTTTTGATGGCTCGACGTGTGGTGGTTTCTCGATCATTGTTCTACCGCTCCGTTCTGCTTCCCTTTTAACCGAGCGACGATGTGATCGCTGCGCTCGGCAGCATCCGTTTCTTCGGTTTGTCCATCTTTCGCTCCTGAATGTCGCAATCAAAGAGCCATTTAGCTTCACCACTGCTCACAACCCGGGCCCCGTATGGCAGTGAGAGTCGGGCAAGGGATCCGGACGGGGGTTTGAACTTTCCGGTTGACCATTTAAGGTCGCTCGACCGCTAATGGTCATCCGTTCTGCGGGAGCCCGGGCAAACGACAAGCGATGGGTGCAACTGTTAAGTACCTGGGTATAGGCGTGCATAAAGTCTAGTTGCGAATTGGTAATGCCGAAAACGCATTGGACAAGTCTTGGGAGGGAACGCAATGTTAAGGAATGTTACACAGTTGGAAGGGTTCGTGATCCACGCTATGGACGGAGAGCTTGGAACTGTATATCAGCTCTACTTCGACGATGAGACCTGGGTCATACGCTACCTCACGGTAGAACTCGGCTGGCTTGGCGGGCGACGAGTGCTCATCTCGCCAATTTCTGTCACCCATGTGGACTGGATTGACAAGCGACTAAATGTCGCGCTGACGAAATCACAGGTGGAGAACAGTCCCAACATCGATACGGACAAGCCCGTCTCCCGGCAGCACGAGATCGCGTACAGCGGTTATTACGGGTATCCCTATTATTGGGGTGGTGCTTTCCTGGGGGGCCCAGCGACCTATCCGGGAGGTGTAGGCATGCCATACAAGCCTTCTACCGAACCCACACCGGCCAGAATCGGAAAAGACACGGATTCACATCTGCGCAGCACCAAAGCTGTCACCGACTATCACATTGAGGCGACCGATGGTGAAATCGGCCATGTGAAGGGATTTATCGTGGACGATGAAGCTTGGGCTATCCGCTACATGGAGGTGGCAACGAAGAATTGGTGGCCGGGCAAAAAGGTGCTGGTTTCACCCGCCTGGATTCAACGGGTGAGTTGGGAAGATTCCAAAGTCTACGTCGGCCTTTCCCGAGAAGCCATCAAGAGTGCCCCAGAGTTCGTCGACTTCACGGAGATCACGCGAGAGTATGAAGATCGGCTGTATTCTCACTACGGCCGTCCCCCGTATTGGCTGCACGAAGCCGAATACAGGCGTTCTTTATCCCTCAGCGGCGTGTAATCAACCTGCAACCTGTCCTTCGGCGTGCGGAGTGAGAATGCCAATCACCACATTATTTCTGGATGTCGGCGGGGTCCTGCTCACCAATGGATGGGACCACCACGTCCGCAGACGAGCCGTGAAGAATTTCAACCTAGATTGGGCCGAAATGGAGGAACGGCATCGCCTCACGTTCGAAATCCACGAAGAGGGTAAGCTCACTTTCGAGGAATACTTAAACCTGGTCGTTTTCTATGAAAAGCGGCCGTTCACCCGCGCCCAGTTTCGACGCTTCATGTGCGAGCAATCGAAACCGTACCCCGCGATGATCGCGCTGTTCAGTCAGCTCAAGGTCCGGAATGGATTGAGGATCGCCGTGGTCAGCAACGAAGCGCGCGAGGTGAATGAGTATCGGATTCGGAAGTTCCAGCTGAATAGGTTTGTGGATTCTTTTGTATCCTCCTGCTTCGTCCATCTCCGCAAGCCGGACGCGAACATCTTCGGGCTTGCGTTGGATATCACCCAAACGCCAACGCACCAAGTCTTATATATCGAAAACACGCCAATGTTCGTCCAGATCGCGGAAGGTTTGGGGATTCGAAGCGTTCTTCACACCGATTACAAATCCACCTGCGCAAAGCTGGCTTCTTTCGGATTGCGGCATGACTAAATCAACCATCCTGACCATCAACGGCGGCTCGTCGAGCATCAAGTTCGCGCTGTACCAGGACGGCGAACCGCTCAAGCGAGGGCTTTGCGGAAAGATTGATCGCATCGGCTTGAGCGGGACGAATCTGACGTTCGACGAAACGGCCACCAATCGGCACGACCGCCTCAAGCTCCCCGCTTCCGATCACAAATCGGCAGCCACGTTTCTGATGGATTGGCTCCAAGAGCAGAATCATTTCGAATCGATTCGGGCTGTGGGACACCGTGTCGTCCATGGCATGCAGCACACGGCGCCCGAACTGGTCACCCAAGAGTTATTGGATGATCTGCATCGCATCAGTCCAGTCGACCCGGACCATCTACCCCGCGAAATCGAGCTGATCGAAACCTTCCGCCAGCGTCATCCGAAACTACCCCAGGTGGCCTGTTTTGACACCGCCTTTCACCGCAGCATGCCGCGTATCGTCAAGCTGCTTCCTATCCCGCGTTGTTACGACGCGAAGGGAGTGCAACGCTACGGGTTCCACGGCTTGTCCTATGCCTATCTGGTCGAGGAACTCGCGCGCTTGGGCGACCCGGCAGCAACCAGTGGTCGCGTAATCCTGGCCCACCTCGGTAACGGCGCTAGCTTGGCCGCCGTGCGCGTCGGCAAAAGCATCGACACCAGCATGAGCTTCACTCCCACGTCGGGATTGGTGATGAGCACACGCTCG